>RDXN01000070.1 GCA_004292855.1 Cytophagales bacterium | reverse complement strand
TAGTGTTTCAAACGGCCTGTAGCTTACACAACTATCGCTGGACGAAGCGCAAGCATTTTGAACAAAAGTTAGAAAAAATAGGCTAAAAAAGTCTAATAACTACGGCTGTGCTATTGAACGGTGCCTTATACGGTGGGCGAAACGAACAGGGAGATATGTATTCGGTGGACTTTGTGATGACTCACCGTAGCAAAAGCGCGAATGTCCGAACGGCATGGATCATTTTGTTTGGAGAATCGTTTCCGCGTTTAGTTAGTTGTTACGTGAAATAATAGACGATTATGAAAAAAGAACTTGAAATTCTTGATGTGGTTGTAGCTCTGCAAGACAGGCCCCAAGAACGAATACGAAAAGGGAGCTTAGGTACAATTGTCGAAATTTTCGACGGAGGTAGGTTTCTGGTGGAGTTTGCGGATCTCAATGGAGTGCCGTACGCTATGCCCATTCTGTCAGGAGATCAGATGCTAAAAATTTATCAGGAGCCGGTTGAAGCTGCTTGAGTTCCTAACCAAAAACCATGATATATCAAGCGTGGATTGTATTTGCCTTCACACTAACTGCTTGGTTTCTGGCACCTCTAGCGGGTTGGGCGCAACAAGAACCATTTTCGACGACCACACGCCGGAGACTCGACGAATCAACGCGGATTACGAACAAAGAAACGGGTAAACAAATCCCGTTGCGCGAAGCCCTGCGCCTGGAAGATGCCAACCCTAACAGCTATTACCTTGAGCCGATTTTTGACGAATACGGTCAGGCGAGTAGCTATATCTTGCGCCCCACTACGGCAGAAGAGAAGCAAACAGGAAGGATTGTGACTCGTGAGCTGTCTAAACAACCCAAAGTGGGCGAACCCATGCCGTTGTTTGTGATGCAGGACGTTGACAAGAATACCTATCGGTCAACCGATCTGAAAGGTCGCGTTGTTATTCTGACGTTTTTGCTTGGTCTAAATAAGCCATTTTGGGGCGCAAATCAGTCCAAACGGATCGCCCAGTTAATCGGTCCCTTTCGAGATACTGTCAACCCGGTTGTGCTTGGCGTCACGAATACATCTGCCGAGAAAATCAAAGACGTTTTGAAGGCAGAAACCCTCCCCTTCATACCCATTCCCGATTCGGGCGGATTTCATCAGAAGTTTTCAATTATGGGCTTCACCTCGTACATCGTTATCGACCGGACCGGCATTGTAGCTGCCGTTGTTGAAGCCTCCGAACAAGATAGATTGAAAGAAGTTCTGGAAAAACTCAAGTAGGGTAACCTGCCAGTGGTCGCTTAGAACCCCACTGATTTTAGCCGCAGACCCGCGTCTTCGGGCAACCCAAATACGAGGTTCATATTCTGCACGGCCTGCCCCGAAGCTCCCTTCGTGAGGTTGTCAATAACGCTCGTAATGAGCAATTGGTCGCCGTGTTTCTCCAGATGCAACAAGGCTTTGTTTGTATTTACGACCTGCTTCACGTCGATGGGAGCGTCGCTCAGGTGCGTGAACGGGTGCGAAGCGTAGTAGTTGGCGTACAGGTTTTTAGCTTCGTTTAGTGTACCCTCCAACTTTGTATAGACGTTCGCCATGATGCCCCGCGTGAAGTTGCCGCGATAGGGTATAAAATGGATCGGGTGTTCCAAATCAGGCTGGAGCATGTTCAGGCTCTGCCCGATCTCGGCGAGATGCTGATGCTCGAAGGCCTTGTAAATTGATACGTTGTTGTTGCGCCAGGTGAAGCCGGTTGTCGGTACGAGGGCCTGACCCGCGCCCGTGCTACCCGTGATCGCACTCACATGAATGGCGTCCTGAATCAGGCCCGCGTCGGCCAACGGCAACAAGGCCAATTGAATGGCTGTGGCGAAACAACCGGGGTTGGCAATCCGCTCCGACTGCTGAATCCGGTCGCGCTGAAGTTCGGGCAGGCCGTACACAAAATCGTCGGATTCGTCGCGAAAATCGGCACTCAGGTCAATGATCGATACATGGTCGGGCACCTCGGTTTCGTCCAGAAATTTGCGAGAAGCCCCGTGCCCCGAGCACAAAAAGATCACGTCGAGGTCCTCCTGTTGCAGGAGTTCGGCCACATCGCCCCCCGAAAACGTTAGATCGGTATCGCCGAGCAGATCCGTATGGGTAGCCCAAACGGGTTTGCCCGCCTGACTTTGACTGTGCGTGAACGCCACCGTTGCGAAGGGGTGGTTCAATAAAATTCGGAGCAACTCGCCCCCCGTGTAACCGGCCCCGCCGATGATTCCTGCGTTAATAGTCATTTTTATACAATTCAACATGCTCCCGGATAAACCGTTGCCAGGAGAACAATTTTGCTCGTTCTAACGCCCGTTGGGCCAGGTCCGTTCGCACCGCCGATGAGTTGATGAGCGTGTGCAAGGCGTGGCAAAGTGCGTCGGAATCAGTAGGAGGAACCAGGATGGCCCCATCACCCACCACTTCGGGCAGCGACGAATTATTGGAGGTAATTACTGGCAAACCACACTGCATGGCCTCAAGCGGGGGCAGGCCAAAGCCCTCATAGAGCGACGGAAACACAAACGCCAATGCCCCAGAATACAACGGAGCAAGATCTTCGTCGGCCACGAACCCGGTCAGAATCACCCGCGATTGCAGGTGTTCGGCCCGACCCAGTTCGGCAATAATCTGGTCGAATTTCCAGCCTTTTGTGCCCACTAGCACGAGATTGAAATCGTCGGGAATGCTGCGTTCGGCCACGAGCCGGGCAAAGCTACGAATCAGATGGTCGAGGTTCTTGCGCGGTTCAAACGTGGCCAGACTCAGAATGTAGCCCCCCCCCGAAATACCCAGTCGCTGTTGCACCTCGGCAATGCGGTCGGGGTTGGTAACGGGGTAAAATAACTCGCGCGATGCGGCAAGCGGAATTGTCGTGACGTGGTCGGGGGCGAAGTTTGTGTAGTTCAGAAAATCGGTGCGGGTAGCCTCGCTCACGCAGACCACATGCGTATCGGGGGTAAGGGCGTCGATCACCTGTCGAACCGTCTGCTCACCGTCGCGGAACCAATCGGGCCGCTGAATCGGGATGAGATCATGGACGGTAACAACTTTGCGAATGTGTTTCGCACCCGCTACTTCGGGAGGAATTCGGAAAAACGGCGAATGATACACCGACCCCGTTGCCCACGAAGCCACGGGCAGTAGGTCGGGTTTCAGGCCCGTTAGTCCGCGCCACTTCTCTAACCCCGCCCGAATCACTTTTGACGGAGAACCCGTTGGCTCGAATGGCTCCAGCAGTGTATTGGCGAGCTTTGCCCAGCGCAAATCGGGGATACTATTCGCTAACTGCGGACCCTTCGCGCCAAACTCCAGACGAGCATACCGCTCCGTTTCGGCAGCATGTGTAGGAGCCACTAACGATAAATGGACCTCATCGGACGCCCATAGACCATGTACCAACTCCTCAACCACCCGACTTACGCCGGTTTTGGCCTGGGGATGATACAATCCAATGCCCAGCGGGCTAGCGTCGAGGAAGAGGTTCAAAATGGTATACAGTGGGCAGTAGCAGTAGGCAGTAAGCAGTTGGCAAAAACACGAGCTTGCAACTGCTTACTGCCACTGCCAACTGCTACTCTTTTATCCGTTCGTAAATCATGACCTGATTCGAGGCTATTTTCGAGAAGCCACGCACATCGTCGCCGGTCCAGGCGTTGTTCATCTCACCGTACGAGCCAAACTTGGCCGACATCAGATCGTAAGGCGATTCGATACCCAGGACGGTGAAGCGGTACGGGTCGAGCCGGACATGGACTTTGCCCGTAACGTGGCCCTGTGTATCAGTCAGGAACGTTTCGATGTTGCGCATCACGGGGTCCATAAACTGCCCCTCGTGGAGCATGGTGCCGTAAAAATTAGCCAATTGGTCTTTCCACGTAAGCTGATGCTTAGTCAGGACGTGCTTTTCGAGGGTATGATGCGCCTTGATGATGATGAGCGGGGCCGGAGCCTCGAACCCAACACGCCCCTTGATGCCGATGATCGTATCGCCCACGTGAATGTCGCGACCAATGCCATACGGCCCCGCCAGCGCGGTTAACTGCTGAATGGCCCCAACGGGATTATCGTAGGTTTCGCCGTCGATGCCGGTCAGTTCGCCCTGCTCAAAGTGGAGCGTAATGGTTTTGGGTTCTGACTCGGTCACCTGCGTGGGCCAGGCCGACTCAGGCAGGTATTGGTCGGAGGTGAGCGTCTCGCGGCCACCCACCGAGGTGCCCCACAGGCCCTTATTGATCGAATAGGCGGCTTTGTGCCATTCCTGATCGACGCCCTTATTTTTCAGATACTCGATTTCGGCCTCGCGTGAAAGCCGCAGGTCGCGGATGGGGGTGATGATCTCGGCGTCGGGGGCCAGAATCCGAAAAGCCATGTCGAACCGGACCTGATCGTTGCCCGCGCCGGTGCTGCCGTGGGCAATGGCCGTTGCGCCAATCTCGCGGGCGTACTCACCGGCGGCTACGGCCTGAAAAATCCGCTCGGCACTGACGCAAAGGGGATACGTGTTGTTCTTTAAAACATTGCCAAAGACCAAGTATTTAAGGCATTGGGTATAATAGTCGTCGGTTTTGGCGATGGTCACGTGGCTTTTTACGCCCAGTGAATAAGCCCTGTCTTCAATGGCCTGAAGTTCGGCATCGGAAAAGCCACCCGTATCGACCAGCACCGAATGGACCTCAAGGCCCCGATCTTCGGTCAGATATTTTACACAAAACGAGGTGTCGAGACCCCCGCTAAACGCAAGAACAACTTTTTGCATCAGTGAACAGTAATCAGTGAACTGGGTGCAAATATCTGGCATTCTAGCGGGAATTGCACGAACGAATTGCCTAATCTGCCTCTGTGCGGTTGGTAAATGAGACGTGCAACCTCGTTTACAGACTTAAACCGGGTTTGTTTTCTGGTTGGCCTTTGCTGCATATTGCCGATCAATCACCTTGATGCTTAACGTTCGGATATCATCATGGGTGAGTTCTTCAAGGGTCAACAGGTAAAACGCGGCCGCTTGAGCAATAGTCGCAAAGGTGACGATAGACTTCCCCGACTCTAATTTACTGATGGCGGCTTGTGAGGTGTGCCAGGCCAATGCCACGGCTTCCTGTGAATAACCGCATTGCACTCTCAACAGGCGAAGCTTGGTAATCAAGTCCGTACAATTAGGGTTTTTCATGGTCGTTTGAGGATAAAAGCATCTCCTAATCTATGAGTCTAATATAAAATTCGACTAATAATTATATTAAATTTTTAACGGTATGATAGGTGATTTGTCCAGAGTAGATCAAATCATGACAAATCGTTGATTGTCAATAGATTATCGCTAATTTGTTTTATTCCAAGAGTGAAGCTTATCCGAATAGTTTTATTCGTTACTGATATACTTTTATTCGACTCTTGAATTGACTTATGACCACCAACGTCCGTGCTTTGTTTCAAATTTCACGCATCCATCTTCCAAACAAAACACGTCATGAAACCACTTTTGCTGCTGCTCATTGGTTTGTGTTTGTCCGCAAATCAAACGGCCCTGACACCGATCATGGCCCCGCCCAAGCCGTTGGTTGGCGGGACGACCCAACCGCCGATCAATCTGTTTTCTCAGCTACCGAGTTGGCCCTCAACCGGCCAAATAACCTTGCCTGTTCGGGATGTTCTGGCTCAACTGAACCGGCTTCCTGCCGGTACGGTATCGGGTTTGGGTTCGCTGTTGCCTTTGGCAGGTGCGGAACCCCGATACGTAGCAGTGGGCGGGTCGTTAACGGCCGGCTTTCGCAACGGCGGTTTATACCGGGAAGCGCAATTAACGGCCTATCCCAATCTGATTGCCCGTCAGATGGGCTTGACCAACTTCAGGCAACCCCTTTTCTCGGTTGAACAGGGCAACGGTTCGGGCTATAAGCAATTACTGCCGGGGACTTCTTTCCCTCAGTATCAGGATATAGTCAACGAACGGGCCGTTGTGAGCGATGGCCCTTTGACACTGACATCGTTTGCTGGTCAAGCTGATAATTTAGGCATGCCATTTCTTGGCGTTCATACTGCGTTTGCTGACGAAGAATGGCGATTGAATGACAAAGTAAGGCCGGGAGTACCCTATGAACAAGCGTTTCGTCCGTATTTCCGGCGTCTCTTACCGAATGATAACCAGCAATGGCTTACCGGCTACGTGCCCTACATTTTGGGGCAGAAATCCGATATAATGACCATCGAGTTAGGCATGGACGATGCCATCTGGTATGCATCATCAGGCGGTTATCGGCTGAGTGGAGCCATCGCGCAAGCCGCTATGGCAGAAGGTAGCCCAATCATTGCGCTTCTATCTGACAGTAAAGCAAAACAGGGTAGAGCTGTTATTGCTACCGTCCCTGACGTTCTCCAATTCCCGTTCTTCTCGTTTTACCCAACTGCACAGGTACGCAAGAACAACGGAGGGCAAAAATTATACGCTGTGGTGGATGACCGCTACGATCTGGTTGACGACAAAACCCGCTATGTTGCCGAAGTTAGCGACACGGATATTCTGCTGCCTTCAATCGATGTCAGAGCCTTAGCCACCACCCGGCAAGCGTCAAAAGGACTTAGCCCGAACAGCCCGTTAGGGAGCCGTGATGTGTTGTCGGCAGATGAAATTACGGCCTTAAAAAAGATTGATAACCTCAACTCACTAATCAGGTTTCAGGCCGCCCGCGCCAATGTTCCGGTAGTTGATTTACAAGGGCTTTACGCCAAAATACTGAGTGGGCAGTATGTTACAGAAGACGGCCTTCAACTTGACCCTTCGTTCCCAAATGGAAACTTCTTTTCATCCGACGGGCTTTATCCCTCCGCTATTGGTCAGGCAGTGATTGCCAACGAATGGATCAAGACCATCAACCGTCACTACAAGACAGGCATCCCTTTGATCTCTACCAAACGCTTCCAACAAACGATCCGTAACTAAAAAGGCAATTGGATCTGGAACTTCTTTTTTCTGAACAACACACTCTAAATGATACGATTATGAAATCCTTTTATTGGATCGCTATCGTCATAGCGTTCATGAGCATAGCTCACCGAGGATACGCACAAATGTCTATTTCCTACCCGATGGACCGCGCCGTTTTCCAACGGTGTGAGTGGGGTGGTTCACGAGCCTCCTTTTACGTTGCCGGTCAATGTATGCTCGGCAACCAGCAATACGCCCTACAGATGAAAATCACGGAGTTGTTTGCGACCAATGGCTCCACCAAATCCGTTTACCAGGACTGGACGACCTTTGTTTCATCGACCCCGTTTGGCGGTCTGTTTAAGCGATACGTGCAACTACCCGGAGGGTTGTTCAATATCGAGGTACGAGCGGCTGTTGGTGCCGTTTCATATGCTACTGCTAATGTGCGTGTTGGGGTGGGTGAGGTTTATCTGATCGCGGGGCAATCCAATGCACAGGGTGCCACCAATACGTCTGCTCTCTCTCAATCACCCTACGAGGGCGTTGTGTCCGACCTGTATTTCTCCGACTGTTCGGATGAAATCCCAACTTATCCGTCGTTGATGCCCATATGGTATGGCTACCCCATCGCTACACAAGGTGCAACGAATTGGTGTTACCCAAAGTTGGGGAACAACATTGTCGATCAGACAGGCGTACCGGTGGCCTTTTTCAATGGTGCTCAGTCGGGAACGCACGTGGGCAACTGGACAGAAAGCATGTACGGCGGAGGCACTCTAAATCTGAATAATGACACTCAATTTATCTGCCAGAAGCCGGGACAACCCTACACCGCTTTCAGAAACATTATGAACTTTTATGGTTCACTTTTTGGAACGAGAGGGGTTTTGTGGCATCAAGGTGAGACAGATAGTCAACGAAGTACGACTACGGCTGACTATCAAACGAAGCTTACAGACTTGATTAACAAAGCAAGATCAGATTTTGGGCAACCTTCCTTAGGTTGGTATGTATCGAAGGCAACATACGATTATGCTTTTAGAAATTTTGATGGTCACAATGGAGACCCTACGTGGCAGGATGTCGTTACTGCTCAAACAAGCGTTGCCAATGCCAATCGTCAAGGCCCCTCAACCGATAACGTTGGCATTCCCCGTGCCGATGGCCGTGTGCATTTCGGCGGCACACAACTGGCAGACTTAGCCAATGCCTGGAGCAATAGTAACATTACCATTGGAACACCCATCTGCGCCAATCAGATGCCCGACCTTGAGGTTACCAAGAATCCAGACGGTTCATATACCCTAACCGGAGATTCGAGTCCACAGTACACATCCTGGATGTGGGTCAATGATAATAATAGACCGGTGGGTGGAAATGTTATCCATAATGGTCGCGTTTATTCTAATGTTACTAGTAGCAACAGTTACCGTTACTACGCTAAAACAGCCGAGGGTAATTATGTGGTGTCCCAAAGAGTTACTTTGCCACTCCCGGCAGGAACCGCTCGTATGGCCGTGTCGGTTTTGGAAAAGGCCGAAAATTACGGATCTCAACTCAAACTTTCTCCCAATCCAGTCGTTGAACAACTAATTGTTGAACACACGATTCCCGATGATCGTGACGTTCAGATAGATGTTGTCAATCAGCAAGGGCAACGGGTTGGGGTTGCAGTAGGAAACAAGCAACGGATTAGTCCCGGCAAGTACGCTGTGGATGTAGGGTGATTGCATGAAAGGCTAAGTTAGAGAACTTTGCCTGATGGATATAGCCGAATTGTTTTTTGAAGTCGATGACCCACGCCAAAGCGGCAAGTGTTATCATGAACTGAGCGATATTATCATGATTGTATTGTGTGGGTATTTGGCTGACTGTGAAGACTTTGAGGGAATCTATGACTACGCTTGTGACAAACAGAAATTCTTAGCCGACTTTTTGGCCTTACCCTGCGGTATTCCATCTCATGACACGCTGAACCGAGTATTTCGCTTGATTGATCCCCGTCAACTTGAAACCGTACTCACCGAGTGGGGTAAACAAATCGTCGGGTTTCTAACCCAAAAACAACTCGTTGTTGACGGTAAGCAACTCCGCGGAACCATCAAGTCAGGTCGTAAACAGGCTTCGGTTCAGATCGTTAGTGTATGGGCCGAGGGAGAACGAATCTGCCTGGCTCAGAGTCAGATAGCGGATAAAACAAACGAAATTAAAGCAATTCCCACCTTGCTAGAGCCGCTTAATTTAGAAGGCGCGGTGGTCAGTATTGATGCGATTGGTTGTCAAAAAGAAATTACCAGGCTAATTGTTGAGGACAAAAAAGCGCAGTTCGTAATAGGCTTGAAAGCCAATCAGGACGGTTTATATGAGCAGATTGTGAACCACTTTGAGCGCGTAAAGCCAAATTTAGTTGGGGCCGTGAGCCGCGATTTGGCTCATGGTAGGGGTGAGAAACGGACGGTCTGGGTGAGTCAATCCTTGGCTTTGTTGGACGCTACCCATGACTGGATTGGCATCAACAGTGTGGTATGTGTGGAGTCGCTTCGTTGGCTGAATGGCAAAGAAGAATATAGCAAACGATTCTATATCAGTTCGTTGTTAGATCAGAGTGCTTCTGCAATGGGACACTATATTCGTCGGCATTGGAGTATTGAAAACGAGTTGCACTGGCACCTGGACGTAACCTTTGGAGAAGATGCCTGCCGGGTACGAAAGGACTATGCTCCCCGTAATCTGACCACAGTCCGAAAAGTAGCCTTGAGCTTGTTAAGGCGGGAACCCAGTAAGCTGAGTCTAAAGCGTAAACGCAAGAAAGCCGCCCGCGATAATGACTACCTCAAAACGCTGCTAAGCCAACTTACCATTTGATGCAATCACCCTACTGTGGATGTCAGTCAGTTGCCAGCCGGTGTTTATCTTGTCCGGCTGAAGACAATGGATATGAACTTGACGGAGAAATTTGTCAAAATGAAATAGGCGAAAATCGGTTGCACCCCGCGCACTGTCAGCCAGTGATGTGTGCGGGGTGCAACTGATAACAAGATGATAACACCTGATTTACTCACTTTATGAAAGCCAGATTCATTGTGTGTTTTATAGTCCTGCTCGTGTGTAGTCTTTTTCAAAAACAAGTAGCCGCCCAGAACTTAGTACCTAATCCCAGCTTTGATTCGTATAAAAAAAAACCCTGCTCACCGCGAATCAATCCACCCGACAACATTGGCAATTATCTAAACGACTGGTACTCCCCTACACGATCTACCCCTGATATATATTCAACAGACTCCAGCGCACAATATCACCCATTAGGAAATTACAGATGCTATAATAACATATATTATAATAATCTTATTGCCCCCCATAGCGGCATATTCTACGTGGGTTCCTTCACCCTCTACAACGGACCCCAAGTGGGGATAGACAACGCTGTAAACGTTCGGGAATACATTCAGACCCGCCTGAAAGAGAAATTAGTAACCGGCAAGGTCTACAAAGCCGAGATGCACGTTATGACCACCACCAGAGAAGCCTACTATTCCAACAACATCGGTATACTCTTCTCCCTGACCCCAGTTACGTCCACAACCAACTCACCCATTCTGGCCACCCCCCAGGTCAACCGAACCACGGTGTTCGATTCTACCGAAACCTGGGTTCGCATCACCCAGGAGTTTGTGGCCGCTGGCCCCTACGAGTATCTCACCATCGGCAACTTCTTTGATGACAAAAACACCCTGCTCAGGCGCAATCCCAACCCCAAACCTGAGTTTCCCAACGGTGCTTACTACTACTACGATGACATCTCTGTCACCGATGCTGGTGTCAACTACTTAGTGACCATCCCCAACGTGGGCCGCGATACCACCCTTTGCCGGGGGCAGTCGGTTACCCTGCGGGTAGACAACCTGCCCCAAACCCGCTACCGCTGGGATAATGGCAGCAACGCCCTGACACGAACCGTTGATAAGGCCGGGCTTTACTATGTCACGGCCACTACCGGCAACTACTCCGTCACCGACAGCATCCGGGTAACGATCCCCCCGCCCGTTGCTCTGCCCGCCGACACGGTTTTTTGCCGGGGCGAGACGCTCACCCTGGCCCCCACTCACCCTCTTAACACGTTCATCTGGAGCGACACCTCGCGCGACTCCACGCTGACCGTGCGCGAGTCGGGGCAGTACTGGGTAGAGGTGCCCTCGCCCTATTGCCTGCTGCGCGACACCATTCGGGTGCAGGTGCTGGACTGCCCCGGCGAGGCACCCAACGTGTTTACGCCCAACGGCGACGGGCGCAATGATCGTTTCGTGGTGCCCCACATCGAGCTAAGCCCCTGGGGGCTGGTGGTCTACAACCGCTGGGGTGGGCGGGTGTATGAAGCCGCCCGCTACGGCAATGATTGGGACGGGGGCGGTTTGCCGGCGGGGGTGTACTACTACGAGTTGAGCAGTGCGGTGCTGAATCGGCGGCTCAAAGGCTGGGTCACGCTGATTCGGTAGATCATACGCCCACTTCACGGGTTATCCATACGAAAAGAAGCACTGCGAGGGATTTCATAGTTGAAAAGCAGTAGATAAACGGTCAAATTACCCATTTTTGGGTACTATTGCAGACTACAAACCTACGCACACTTTATGCGACTTTTTCGCTTTGGCCCCGCCAACCACGAACAACCCGGTGTTGAACTTCCTTCTGGCAAACGCATCAGCGTGGCCGCGTTCGGACACGATTACGACGAACAATTTTTTGGCTCCGGGGGCCTCGACCAACTCGCCCAATGGCTCGACACCAACGCCGATTCTTGCCCCGAAGTGGGTGCCGACGAGCGAGTGGCTTCGTGCATCAAACGCCCCTCTAAAATTGTGTGCGTGGGCCTGAACTACGCCAAACATGCTGCCGAAACAGGAGCCAATCCGCCAGCAGAACCGATCTTGTTTTTCAAGTCGACCACGGCTCTCTGCGGCCCTAACGACAACGTGGTGATTCCGAAACGCTCCGAGAAAACGGATTGGGAGGTCGAATTGGCCGTTGTCATTGGCAAGCGGGCCAGTTATGTGGAACTCGATGAAGCCTTCGACTACATTGCCGGTTACGCGCTCCACAACGACTATTCCGAGCGGGCGTTTCAATTGGAGCGCGGGGGGCAGTGGGTGAAGGGCAAGAGTGCCGACACATTTGCGCCGTTGGGTCCGGTACTGGTCACGAAAGACGAAATCCCCAACCCCAACGCTCTCCACCTGTGGCTCGACCTGAACGGCCAACGCCTACAGGATTCCAACACCGACGATATGATTTTCGATGTGCCCACGCTCGTGAGCTACATCAGCCAGTTTATGACCCTGCTCCCCGGCGATGTGATCTCGACCGGCACCCCGGCAGGCGTTGGTCTGGGTCTTAAACCGCCCCGGTTCCTCGCCCCCGGCGATGTGGTCCGGCTCGGCATTGAAGGCCTGGGTGAGCAACAGCAAACGGCCATTTCGTATTCTGAACTGTGATTACGCTGATTCACTGATTTTAGTGATTTTTCATCAGGTTTAATCAAGTAATCAGTGTAATCACAGTTCAGATGACAATCGATAGCCATCAACATTTCTGGTTCTATACGCCCGAACGCGACACCTGGATTACGGACGATATGGCCGTGATCCAACGCGATTTTCTGCCCGCCGATCTGGAGCCGGTCTTAAAGGCCAACGGCATCGACGGATGCGTGGCCGTGCAGGCCGACCAATCCGAAGCCGAAACGACGTTGTTAGTCAGTTTGGCCGGTGCCTACGATTTCATAAAGGGTGTGGTGGGCTGGGTCGATCTGCGGGCGGCTAACCTGTACGACAAGCTCGAAGCGTACTCGCAATATGAGGAGATCAAAGGTTTTCGGCACGTGGCCCAGGCCGAACCCGACGATTTTCTGATGCGCCCCGATGTGATCCGAGGTATTCGACAACTGACCGCCTTCGATTTTACGTATGACATCCTGATCTATCCCAGCCAGTTAAAGGCAGCTCTGCATCTGGTCCGCGACTTGCCCGACGTAAAGTTTGTGATCGACCATTTGGCCAAGCCTTACGTGAAAAAAGGCGAGATCACGCGCTGGTCGAACTGGATGACCGAGATTGCAAAACAGCCCAATGTTCATTGCAAACTGTCGGGCCTGGTGACGGAGGCCGATTGGCACGGCTGGTCGAAAAAAGACCTGTTCCCCTATCTGGACGTAGCTTTCGAGCAGTTTGGCCCCGACCGGCTTATGTTTGGCTCCGACTGGCCCGTGTGCCTGGTTGCTGCCGACTACACGCAGGTCAAAACCCTCATCGAGAATTACGTGGAACCCTGGGGGGAAGAAGTGCGAGCGAAAGTGTTTGGGGGGAATGCGGTTAGCTTTTATAACTTAGTTTAACCACTGAGCACAATGGCGCGTTGATTTTGTCATGGCACCGGCCACCCGGCCCGACGCAGGAGGGATCTAATTCACCTACTCACAAATTGAAAGTACCAGAAATAGATCCCTCCTTCGTCGGGCCGGGTGGCCGGTGCCATGACAAAAAACTCCCACGTCGGCAGACTGGTGTACTCTGTGCCAAAACTCCTTTTACTCTGTGGTTAAGAAAAAAATGAACCTAAACCTTCAAAACAAAATCATCATCGTCACCGGCGGGGCCAAGGGCATTGGCGAGGGCATCGCGCGGGTGCTGGCCGCAGAAGGCGCGACGGTCGCGATTGTGGGGCGTAATGAGGTCGATAATCAAGGTGCCGTTCGTCAGATTGAGCAGGGTGGGGGCAAGGCCATCGGCGTCGTGGTCGAACTGACCCAACCTGAAGCCTGTCAGTCGGCGGTGGATCAGGTGATGGCTAAATTCGGGCGGATCGACGGGCTGGTGAATAACGCGGGCGTGAACGATGGAGTAGGACTGGAACATGGTAATTACGACGATTTTATGGCCTCGTTGCACAAGAATCTGGTCCATTATTACCTGATGGCGCACCATGCGTTGCCCGCCCTGAAGGTCTCACGCGGGAGCATCGTGAACATCGGCTCGAAAGTGGCCGAAACGGGGCAGGGGAATACCTCGGCCTACGCTGCCGCCAACGGAGGCCGCAACGCCCTCACCCGCGAGTGGGCCGTTGAACTGCTGCCCTACGGCATCCGGGTCAACGGCGTGATTGTGGCCGAATCGTGGACGCCCTTGTACGAAAACTGGATCAAGACCCTGCCCGAGCCGGAGAAGACGCTGCAAAAAATTGTGAGCAAAATCCCGCTCGAACAACGAATGACCACCACTGAAGAGATCGCCAACATGGTGGCGTTTCTGCTCTCTGATCGGTCGAGCCACACGACGGGTCAACTGATTCATGTCGATGGCGGCTATACGCATTTGGATCGGGCGATCTCTTGAAGGGGTGGACACGTGATGTATAAATAGGCAGACATATAACGCATAAACGGGCGGACACGTGGGTCCGCCCCTACAATGATGACAATCCCTTCAACTTCGGTTAAAACAAATAGCCCAACTGGGAATTTCACGGTGGCCTTCGCGCTCGTGACGAGCTTGTTTTTTTTGTGGGCGTTCGTCCATAACCTCGAACCGATTCTGATTCCTCACCTTAAGAAAGCCTGCCAACTTACTGATTTACAGTCGGCTATGATTGACTCGGCGGTGTATCTGGGGTATTTTCTGATGGCTGTGCCCGCCGGATTGGTCATGAAACGGTACGGCTACAAACGCGGTATTCTGGTTGGTTTGGCCCTTTATGCGTTTGGTGCGCTGCTGTTCGTGCCTGCCGCCAACACCCGCGTGTATCTGTTGTTTTTGGGGGCATTGTTCATTATCGCGTCGGGGTGCGCGTTTCTGGAGACTGCCGCCAACCCGTACGTAACCATTCTCGGTCCGCCCGAAACGGCGGCTACCCGCCTGAATTTGAGCCAGTCGTTCAACGGGTTGGGCGCGTTTCTGGCCCCGTTTATTGGGGGTAAATTTATCCTGAGCGGTATCGAACACAGCGAGAGCGAGTTGGCCGCCATGACCCCCGCCCAACTCAACAGCTACCTCCAATTTGAGGCCGATTCGGTCAAACTGCCCTACGTGGTCATTGCCGTGGTGGTGATCGCTGTGATGGGTCTGTTTATGATTACCAAAATGCCGGAGGTGCAAAAGAGCCTGGAGGGGCGGGTCTCATCGCTCCGAACGGCTCTGCGGCACCGGCACCTGGTCAACGGCATTTGGGCGCAGTTTTTCTATGTGGGGGCGCAGGTGTGCGTCACAAGTTTCTTTATTCGGTTCGCCAAATTCGCCAACGGCGTGCCCGAAAAACAAGCCGCCGACTGGCTCGGCTACGCCATGTTGGGTTTCATGATTGGCCGGTTTGTAGGCACGTTTCTGACCCGCTACATCGCGGCTAATCGCCTGCTAACACTCTACTCCCTGGCGAGTATGGGCCTGCTCGCCGTGGCTATTCTGGTGCAGTCGGGGTTGGCGGTGTGGGCTGTGTTTGCAGTGCCGTTTTTCCAGTCAATTATGTTCCCGACGATCTTCGCGTTAGGAATCGATAAACTCGATGACGACCGCGAACTGGGGTCCTCGCTGCTTGTGATGGCTATTGCGGGCGGGGCCTTCATGCCCTTGCTTATGGGGTGGATTTCAGACCAAATCAATATTCAAGTCGCCTACATTGTCCCCTTACTGTGCTTCGCCGTGGTGGCCTGGTTCGGCTGGCGGGGATACCGGGTAATGAGCGAATGAGTGATTGAGCGATTGCTGGTGCCAATTTATTCAAGAAAATCAATTTGCCTTCTTCATTCGCTCAATCACTCATTCACTCATTCGCTCATTGAAATGCGCTACTGCCTCGCTCTCGATCTTATAAACAACCCGGCTCTGATTGCCGAGTACGAACGCTATCACGAACGAATCTGGCCTCAAATTGAGGCTAGTATTCGCGATTCGGGAATAACGAGTATGGAGATTTACCGGATTGAAAACCGGTTGTTCATGATTATGGAAACCGACGATACATTCTCTTTCGACCGCAAAGCCGAGGCTGATGCCGCCAACCCACGGGTAGAAGAATGGGAAGCATTGATGTGGAGATATCAACAAGCGTTACCTACGGCTAAACCGGGCGAAAAGTGGATGCGTATGGAGCGTATCTTTGCGCTATGACGGATCGGCTCCTGCTCAATTTACTTCTTGTGGTTTCTTGTTCGAGTTATGCCCACGGGCAAACGGTCACGACCATGACCTACAACATCCGGCATGGCCTCACCACCACCAATCAGAGCAATTTGAGCCGTGTGGCCGATCTGATCAAAAAGAGCAAGGTCGACTTGGTAGCCATTCAGGAGATCGACAGTGCAACGGTGCGGAGTTTGGGACGCAATCAGGTGCGGTATCTGGCGCAGGCCACGGGCCTCAAAGCAGCCTACGGGCGGGCCGTTACCGAACGGCAAGGCTCGCATGGACTGGCTATTTTGTCGCGGTATCCGATCATTGCCACGCAGGTGGTGCAACTACCCACGTCTGGGGAGGGTGCCCGGCGGGTGCTATTGTGTGCGTATGTGGAGTTGCCGCCCAAAGGCAACACCCTCCGGTTTTGCACGGCCAAACTCGATCCGCATTCGGTGGCCAACCGTACGGCGCAGGCCGGAACGGTTACGGCTCTACTGAAGTCCAGCATTCAGCCAGTCGTTTGGGCCGTCGACCTGCATAGCCACACCGACGACCCACTTATTCGGCAAATGGCCCGCTATTGGCGGTATGCCGGTATTAACACCGAACAAATCACGTTTCCCGACCTCGTCTCGCGTTTCGACTACCTCCTCACGCGCCCCAACGGCGAACTGACTCAATCGAACTACCGGGTTCTGGAAGAAAACCGCACCTCCGATCATTACCCCGTGATAGCGACGTTCCGGTTGCGGTAAAAAGACAACCACAGAGTTTTTTGTCATCCCGAGGAACGAGGGATCTAGATTGTCTACAGGCGAGTTGAGAGTTGCAAGGGTAGATCCCTCGTTCCTCGGGATGACAAAAAACTCTGTGCCAAAAGTCCCTTCACTCTGTGGTCAAAAAAATATGCTAAAAACTCTCCTTCTATTTCTTCTTTCATTTCCCGCATTCTCGCAACTGGCTATACTGCCCCATCCGGCTGTTGTGAAACCCGAGCGGGGTAATTTCAGCCTTCGGGCAGGCCTACGTGTGTGGGCATCACCAGCCTGCGCCAACGAGCGGCAGTTGCTGGACGACTATTGGAAACAAGCCGGACTGCCCCCGTTGACCCCTGCAACCAAGCCAAAAGCCTCTGATATTCAACTGCTTGTCGATGGGGCGCGTTATGAGGCTCTGGGCACCGAGGGCTACGAACTGAGGGTGTCGCCCCGGCGCATCGTGGTGGCGGGGGCATCGTCGGCGGGGGTGTTTCATGGGTTGCAAACGTTGCGGCAACTGTTGCCCACGATGGGCGTAGACGCGGTGGTTCCTGCCATATTGGTGCGCGACAAACCCCGATTCAGTTGGCGGTCGTTTACCCTCGACGAGGGGCAATACCCCGGGGGCATCGAGACCCTAAAAAAGTTGTTGGACGAACTGGCTCTGCTCAAATTCAACCGGTTTCAATGGAGTATGGCTGCAACCCGCGATACACCAACGATCTATACGTTGGACGAGGTTGACCGAATAAAGCAGTACGGTCGAGCGCGTCATATTCACGTTGACATTCGCCCTGCTTCTCCTTCAGCGGCATATAGTTGGGCAAATGGCAACACGACCGACCTGCTGAAAACAATAAAGTCCGGGCAAGACGCCGTTGTATCGACCACTTCGGAAACACATCTGAGCGCATCCCTTGCCCAACTCCCCCTCGACCGGGTGTACCGCTTTGAACCCATCCCCGACCAACTCCCCGAAGACCTGCTCCCGCGCATGTTGGGCGTTAACTATACCTTTCTGAGCGAAGTCCCCCCAACCTCCGAACGCCTTTTCAGTCAACTGCATCCCCGCCTGGCGGCTGCTGCCGAGGTGGCCTGGACGTTCCAGCAAGACAAGAAATGGAACCGTTTCCAACAGGCACTAGAGCAATTCACAAAACGCTGGTGGTGAGTTTACAACCCCGCAGCGGGCCGCTCAGCGGGGTTTTCCACCCATTGCCGTTGGCTTCAGCCAACGGATAATTATTTTTCAGGACAAGTAAAATATTCATAATGACAAGCTAGTTTTACATGAAAACCAATAAACTTGTCATTTTTTTATGCTCCACTCACTTTTGTTTCCGTATCGCGCCCGTTATGTGGGCTGGCTTATTTTCATCCCCGCTGCCATGTTGGGGTTGGCAACCTTCTTCTACGAGTTTGAATCCAATTTCCTGGATGTGCCAGTCCCATCCTTTTTTGACGACAACTTTCTTCTGGAGAAACCCACAGTTCCAAACACCGTAAACATGACGAATGAAATTGCCATGCTAGGGTGTATTATAGGTTTGTTTTTAATTGGTTTCGCACGTGAACAAATTGAAGATGAGTTTATTAGTCGTATGCGACTGGAAGCCCTTCAGTGGAGTGTAGTGGCTAATTATGCCATTCTGGCTGTTCTGATTTTGGTAGTTTACGGACTGGATTTTCTCATGGTTATTTCGTTCAACATGTTCACGCTCCTGCTTGTGTTTATTGGCCGGATGCGCTGGCTTATGTATCGACATAATCACCAACTCCTCGCGCTATGAAAAACCGCCTGAAGGTGCAGCGCGCCGAACACAACCTCTCCCAGGCCGACCTCGCCGACCGCATTGGCGTGAGCCGCCAAACCATCAACTCCATCGAAACAACCCGCTATGTGCCCTCTACCATTCTGGCCCTCAAACTGGCGCGGGTCTTTGGCGTACCCGTTGAGGAGGTATTTCAGTTGGAAGACGAAGATTAACAGACGCCCCGGCCCGCATCGACTACGACGCGGGCCGGGGCGTTCATGCCGTATAAACACAGTTACGTAGTAGTATAAATGCTTTACAGCAGCAGAAGTAACTGGAGCGCGTAGTTTGGTGTAATTTGGGGTCAGTCCGTGGGCAACCCACGGGTCACCTTCACCTCATTCCCTACGTAACATGCGCTTTTTGTACGATCTTCGACTTCAGTTGCTGGGGTTGTTCTTCCTGATAACGTTGCCAGTTTTTGCCCAGAAATTGGCTCCCGCCCCCGCCACACTGTTCTGTGATGCGCCGACTCTGACGCCCGCCGAACGCCGTGCCCTGGAGGCCGAAGCTGCCCTGGCTTTTCAACTCAAAAAAGCGTCGATGGGTAAAGCCAGAATGGCTGGGGTCATCTCCTACGTACCCATTCGCCCCCACATTCTCCGCCGTACCGACGGAACGGGCGCACGCTTCACCTTACGCCAGATCAACAACATTATAGCACTGGCAAACAGCAGATATATATCGGAAGGTATCCAGTTCTTCTTTTCGGGAACGGCACCAAACTACATCGACGATACGGACCTGTTTACCAACTACACGGGCGTTACCAGCCGGCCTTTTCTGGATGACAATAATGCAACGGATGCTATGAATCAGTACTTCGTAGACGATTTTGCTCACACCAGAGCGGGGGGATATGCTTCCTTTCCGAGTAATAATCTGAGTTCGACGGAATCATGTATTCGATACACCGGTAACGAAACGTTTCTGGGTAGTTTGATCGCTCATGAGTTCGGGCATAATTTCAACCTGATTCACACGTTTGAAGCCACCAACCCACGCGAGAAAATAGACGGTAGCAACTGCGCTACGGCTGGCGACCGAGTTTGCGATACCCCGGCTGATCCGTACAAGTGGCCCGAATTCCCCGGCGCATCTGAAACCTGTGTGTCGGGTTGCCCATTGGGTTTTAGTTGTGATTTTACGGAAGCTGGTACGGGGCTTCGCTATAACCCGTTGACCAACAACATCATGTCGTATTACCCCAGCACCTGTAAATCGGAGTTTACGCCCGGTCAGTTCTCGCGGGTTCAGGCGGCACTGGCCCTGCGGCAGACGCACACGGCTTACTCGCTCACGGCTCTCTCGACCAACGTAACGCCCGTTAGCAACCTGTCGGCAACCGTTGTAAACGCCCGTGTTGTGCTCTCTTGGACCGACAATGCGAACAACGAGATGGGGTATTTTATTGAACGCTCCACGATCTCGGCAACGGATGGATTCGTGCCCATTGGGGGCGTGGCAACGGATGCTGCGTCGTTCACCGATACGCAACCGCCCTCCCTGGTAACTGCCTATTATCGTATCCGCCCCTCGAACAGCACCGGCAGTGTCAGTGCAGTGGTCAGTATTCCGTTGGGTATTTGTTTGCCGTTTTATGCCACGGGTTGCGGGCCAAATTTTGTTGGCATTGGCAGTTTTACCGTGAATGTGCAAGCGTTGAGTCAGACATCAAGTTGCTTGGCAGGTTCGTATTCGCAGTTTACGGCGGTTACACCCACGGTCGAAGCCGGTAACAACTACCCGTTTACGGTAGCACCCATTAATCGCTGGAATGGTATTCGCTACTCGATTTGGGCCGATTTTAACCAGAACGGTTCCTTTACCGACCCCGGTGAGTTGCTCTTCCAATCGCCCTCCTCAACAACGGCCAACGTGTCGGGCGTGCTGTCGATTCCGGCCAGTGCGTCGATGGGTACAACACGTCTTCGCGTTGTTTCCCGATTTGGTAGTACCTCCCCGGCTGATCCCTGCGGAAGTTACGGCGAGGGCGAAGTGGAGGATTATCAATTGAACGTAACGCCAAATCTGAATCTGTCTCCCACCGTACAGGGCTTGGCGGCTTCGAGTGCTACAATCTGCGCGGGCGGGGTCACCACCTTCACCGCCACCCTGGGGAACGTATCGGGTCTTTATACATTTACGCTCACCAACGGCAGCGGTTTGGTCAGTGGGACGGCTAGCGGGACGGCTTTCAGCCAACTGTTCACTACGAGCGGGACGGGCGGGGCCAGCCCTCCGGGGCAAACGGTCACGCTCACGGTTGGGGCGGGTGGAAACACGGGCTGGGGCAGTACCGTCCTCAATGTGGGGGCTATCCCTACGGTGGTTATCACGTTTCCCGGCAGCGCGTCGGTGCAAACGACCAACGGGGTTGCCCTGGTGACGGTGCCACCTTCGGCGGGGTTGTCGTACCAGCTAACGGGCGGTGTTCTGTACAGTCGATACGTGCTTGTCGACCGCATCAACGGGTATGTGCTAAGGAAATACATGCAAACCACAGACGGATTATTTCCCATTGACCAATATGGTTCGTATACGATCCGGGTTGTGGGGGCTAACGGCTGCGAACGGACGGTTGAGGGCGAGATAAGACCCCACTAGTGATGGATTGGTTTCATGCGGTAAAACTATACGTACGATCTATTTTTAGTGCATTTGGTTAGCTAAGTAAAATTGCTTAGTTGTTTTTAGCTGAACATCGGTAACTTTTTGCATGCCTGAGCGTCTTGGTTGTTCGCATGCTATCAACCATTGCATGCGCTTAACCTACCATGTAACATGCTCATTATCTTCCAGAAACGACTCCTATTGCTGGGGTTATTGCTTATTTTTTCGGTGCCCGGCCTCGCTCAAAGCCCCACCCGCTCCACGCTGCAATGTGGTACCACGTCGCTATCGCCCACCGAACGGCGTGCGCTTGAAGCGGAGGCTGCGTTGGCCTTTCGGCTCAAAAAAGCCTCGATGGCTACCGCAAGGCTTGTTCCTACGATTACGTATGTCCCCATCCGGCCCCACATCCTGCGCCGGACCAATGGAACCGGCGGGTACGATTTGCGGATGATGAACAACGTGATGGCTCTGGCTAACAAGAAATGGTTTGCCAGCGGCATTCAGTTTTTCTTCTCCGGGACAACTCCCAATTATATCAACGACGATGCCCTTTTCACCGGATTCACCAAGGGTACGAGCGAGGCAGTGATTCGGGTGAATAATGCCACAAACGCCATGAACATGTACCATATTCCGGTCATACTGGGTAGCACGGCGGCTGGCTATGCTTACTACCCCGGCAACGACATAACCACCACCGAGTCGTACATCAAGAATACGGGTGGCAACGAAAGCTATATCGGCAACAGCCTGATTCCCCACGAACTCGGCCATAATTTCAACCTGGCGCACACGTTTGAGGAAGACGATGGCCGCGAACTGGTCAATGGAAGCAACTGCTCAACGGCCGGTGACCTGGTGTGCGATACGCCCGCCGACCCGTATGGATGGACTGATTTTCCCGGTTCGACCGGAACCTGCGTATCGGGTTGTCCGTCTGTCTATACCTGCAATTTTCTGGAGGCTGGCTCAGGACTACGGTATAACCCGTTGCCTAATAACATTATGTCGTATTACGTCAGTGCCTGTCAGACGGTATTTACCGCTGGTCAGAACACGCGGGCGCAGGCTGCGTTGGCGGCCCGGCAGGCACACACGGCCTACTCGCTCACGGCACCATCGACCAACGTAACGCCAGTGAGCAACCTGACCGCGACGCTGGTCAATGGGCGTGCCGTGCTTACCTGGACCGACAATGCGGGTAACGAAATGGGCTACTTTATCGAACGTTCCCTGACATCATCTGCCGATGGATTCGTGCCCATTGGGGGCGTGGCGACCAATGCCACCTCCTACACCGACACAGAGGCACTGTCATCGGTAACGGCCTACTACCGGATTCGACCCTCCAACAGTACCGGCAATTTGAGTGCGGTGGCAACGTTGCAGATCCCCCTTTGTGTACCGTCTTTCGCCTTTGCCTGTAGCGACTACACAACCGGGATAGGCAGCTTTACAGTCAACGGGCAGACATTGAGCCAAAACACAGGCTGCTCAGTCGGGTCGTATGGACAGTTTACGGCTGTTACACCGTCGGTTAGTGCAGGCAATGGTTATCCGTTTACGGTGGCACCAATCAACGCTGTAAACGGAATGCGCTACTCAATCTGGGTCGACCTGAATCGGAATGGCTCCTTTGCTGATCCTGGCGAGATGCTCTTCCAGTCGAGCAGTAACTCAACGGCTCCTGTATCGGGAACGCTGTCAATTCCGGTCAGTGCGTCGGTGGGTATCGCCCGGCTCCGAATTATTGTAAAATCAGGTAGCACAACCTCGCCTGATGAACCCTGCGGTAGCTACACATATGGCGAAGCCGAAGATTATCAACTCAATATTACGCCGAATTCATTGCCAACGGTTCAGGGACTGGCGGCAACAACCTCTACGGTTTGTGTGGGCAATGTGGCTACATTCACGGCCACGCTGGTCAACGTATCAGGGACGTATGATTTCACCCTTACCAATGGCAGCAGCCCGATAAGTGGCACCGGCACGGCCACGGCCTTTAGCCAAACGCTCACCACGAGCGGGGGGGGCGGGGTGCAGACCCTCACGCTAACGGTTGGGGTGAGCGGCACCACTGGTTGGGGCAGTACTACACTCAACGTGGGAGCATTGCCCACAGCCGCTATTAGCCTTCCGACTCCCCTCATCATTAATTGTTTAACGTCCACACGTACGCTAACTGCTACGGGCGGGGGGACGTATTTATGGGATAATGCCAGCACTGCCGCCAGCCGGACTATAAACGCCAGTGGCACGTATTCGGTAACGGTTACGAGTGCAGGCGGCTGTTCCAGTACGGCCAGTCAGCTCGTAACCGTAACGCAGGATACTACCCCCCCAACCGTGGCTCTTTCGACCAGCAACATCTGTGCGGGAAGCGTGCTGACACTGTCGGCAACGGCGGGCCTGAACAGTTATACGTTCGTGGGAGCGGGCGGGGTGATTGGCTCTGGTACGGGCAACACGACCACCGTTTCGGGATTAGCGGCTGGTAATCCTAGCTTTACGGTACTTGCCAGCGGACCTAACGGTTGTACGGCTACGCAAACGACCTCCGCAACGGTAGAGGCTCAACCCACGCTCGCGGTAGCCGCTACGCCCTCGTTTACTATTTCAACCGGGCAAACCGTTACAATAACGGCATCGGGCGGCACGTCGTACACGTGGGTAGATGGCAGCACGGGAGCCAGTTTCACGGCTTCACCCGCCAGTACAACGGCCTACTCGGTTACGGGCGTCAATGCGTCGGGTTGCGCAAGCGTCACGAGTGCCACGGTGTCCGTAACAGTGCCAGCCCCCACAGTTAATAGTTTGGCCGCTACAAATGGTACAGTCTGTGCGGGCGATGTTGCCACCTTTACGGCCACGTTGGGTAATGTGCCCGGCACCTACAGTTTCACGCTCACGAATGGCAGCAGCCCAGTGAGTGGTACGGGCACCGGAACAGCCTTTAGCCAAACGATTACCACAAGCGGAGCGGGCGGGGTCGGCCCTGCGGGACAAACGTTCACCCTAACGATTGGAATTGTTGGGGCTTCGGGTTCGGGCAGTGCCACCCTTGTCGTGGGAGCTATACCAACAGCAGGTTTGGTGGCGAGTGGGGCCATCACCTGCAATCAGCCCGTTGTGACGCTGACCGCGTCAGGTGGAGTTAGTTACGTTTTTGCCGGAGCGGGCCTGGTAACTTCATCGGGTAACTCGGCCACGGCCAATGCGGCTGGCACGTACTCGGTCACCGTTACCGGAGCTAGCGGCTGTACGAGTACTACCACAACCACCGTCAGCAGCAGCACAGCGGCCCCGGTTGTTGGGGTTACGGTTAGCGGCCCCATTACTTGTCTCTCGCCATCGGTTACGCTCACAGCATTGGGCGGGGACAGTTATGTTTTTGCCGGGCCGGGTATTGTATCGACAGGAGCCAACTCGGCCGTAGTGAGTGTGTCGGGGATATACTCCGTAACGGGCACAGTGACCAGCACGGGCTGTTTTAGCAGCACTACGATCACCGTAACGGGCAGCGCAACGGGCACTATTCCTGCGGTTTTGTTAATCGGTGGTGGCTCAGCGGTATGTGCGGGGGGCAACGTGACGATAGCCGCCACGGTGAGCGGCTCAGCTACCTATAGTTGGTATCGTAATGGTCAGTTGGTGAGCAACGTGGCTCCACCGTTGTTGCTGGGTGGTGTGCAGCGACCACAAGCGGGTAGTTACGTGTTGGGCGTAGTTAGCGACTGCGGCTCGGCCACCTCCACGGCGTTTGTCCTGACGGTAAAACCGCAACCCACGGTGGTTATTACGTTCCCGAGCAGCGCGTCGGTGCAATCGGCCAATGGATTTGCGACGGTCACAGTACCTCCGTCGGGTGGATTTTCGTATCAGCTTACGGGGGGCGTTTTATATAGTCGACATGTGCTGATCGACCGCATCAACGGGTACGAACTCAAAGCGTACTGGCAAACAACGGACGGGTTATTCGCCATCGACCACTATGGCCCTTACTCAATCCGGGTTTTGGGGGCCAACGGCTGTGAGCGGGTTGTCGAGGGAGAAGTGAAGTCAAACTGATACGGAACTTATTTCTGGAAAAAGCCTCATTGACGACGATGAGGCTTTTTTGATGACCAAATTATCGCCAGAGATGGACTAACTTGCTTGTCGTCGGTACGGGCGGAGTCTTTTCAATCTGACACAGTTATACGTGCCAATCTGCGACCATTTTACTGTGATCAGCAACGCAGGGGAGTCGCCAGAATTTGTCGCTTTAGGTGGAATAGAAAACGCAACGGAGGTGTTCAATTTGAAAATTTGGGAAAGCATAAACGGATATGAAAGCAGCAAGTAATAAACCGATTCCAAGTCCTGAAAAAATCCTTGAAGGGATGCGCCGGGCTGTCAATAAAGTAATTGATGAGGCCAAACGCGACGACCGCGAGTTGGTGATCTCTCGCGACGGTAAGGTTGTGAAAGTGAAAGCGCGGGATTTGTAGGAAACGTTCGCACTCATTTGGCTGTTAGCTCAACAGACCGAACGCGCTACGAATCCCTGTGAACGACGAATCAAAAAGCGGCAAGATATTTGACTTTGCCACCCTCCGACGCCTATACACGTTTATTCGACCCTATCAGGGCCGGTTTTACCTGCTCGTTTTCCTGATTCTGCTGGCGGCCCTGCTGGCCCCCGTTACCCCGCTGCTCATTCGCTACACCATCGACAATGAGATTGCCGGGGGCGACTATCGGGGCCTTACACTCATGCTCTCGGCGATGGTGAGCGTGCTGGTTATTCAGGCCATCATGCAGTTCTCAACAACCTATTTGTCGGGCTGGTTGGGGCAACACGTCATTCGGGATATTCGGGTGCAGCTCTACCAAAAAATCCTGCACCTTCGGCTCAAATTCTTCGATAACACGCCCATCGGGCGGCTCGTGACCCGCACCATTTCCGATGTTGAAACCCTGGCCGACGTGTTCACCGAGGGTATGGCAGCTATTGCGGGCGATATTCTTCAACTCGTGCTTATTATCGGTGTGATGTTCTACACCGACTGGCGACTGGCGGCCATTAGTCTCTCGATGGTGCCGTTTATGTTGCTCAGTACATACGTGTTCAAGGAGAAAATCAAAGACTCGTTCAACGAGGTCCGCACGGCGGTGGCCAACCTCAACGCCTTTGTGCAGGAGCACATTACGGGCATGAACATTGTCCAGATTTTTGGTAGCGAAAAGATCGAGGCCGACAAGTTTCGGGCTATCAACGACGAACACCGCAAGGCCAATATCCGGTCTATCTGGTACTACTCTATTTACTTCCCCGTGGCCGATATTCTGGCCGCAGCCGGTACGGGCCTGGTGGTCTGGTACGGTGCCCGTGAAATTCTGAACAGTAACGTCACGTTCGGGACCGTTACGGCCTTTGTGATGTTTATTGGCCTGTTTTTCCGACCTATTCGTATGTTGGCCGACCGGTTCAACACCCTCCAGATGGGCATTGTCAGCACCGACCGCATCCTGAAACTGCTCGACAGCGACGACTACACCCAAAACAACGGAGCCTTTGTACCCGCCAAACTACGCGGCCAAGTGGAATTTGACAAGGTCTGGTTTGCCTACAACGACGAAAATTGGGTGCTGCGCGACATATCGTTCAACGTACCCGAAGGCCAGACAGTCGCGTTTGTAGGGGCAACGGGCGCGGGGAAATCGTCTATCATCAACCTCCTGAGCCGCTTTTACGACATCAACCGGGGGCATATCCGCATCGACGGGCGCGACCTGCACGAGTACGAACTGGGTGCCCTCCGGCAGAACATCGGGGTGGTGTTGCAGGACGTGTTTCTGTTTTCCGACACCATCGAGAACAACATTACCCTTGGCGATCCAACCATCAACCGCGAAAAAATGATCGAAGCTGCCAAACTCGTGGGGGTTCACGATTTCATTGAGCGACTACCGGGCGGCTACGCCTACAATGTGCAGGAGCGCGGGGCTACGCTCTCGGTTGGGCAACGGCAGTTGATCTCGTTTGTGCGGGCGATGGTGCAAAACCCTCGTATTATCGTGCTCGATGAAGCAACGTCGTCGGTCGATACCGAGACGGAGGAGTTGATTCAGGCGGCTATTGAAAAACTCATGAAGGGCCGCACCGCCATTGTGATCGCTCACCGGCTTTCCACCATTCAAAAAGCCGACAACATTATTGTGGTTGATAAAGGGCAGCTTGTTGAGCAGGGCACCCACGAAGAACTCCTGCAACAGGAGGGAGCCTATGCGAACCTATACCGGATGCAGTACAAAGAAATGGCCTAGTGCTGTAGTACCGCTTACCAAGCGGTACAGCCCTAAGGCTAACGAGACTGCTGATCGGATTTCCCCGAACCATCCAGTGCGTAGGCAATTGAACTGGCCAAATCGTCCACAGGGGTTTCTTCGCCAACACGGGGCTGTTCGATGGGGGCAGGCTGGACGTCGGTTTCCTCGTTGGCTGGTTCCGAGCCGGTTTGGTCGATGATCTCCTCGTCGGCGCGGGTATCCTGTTCCATGCCCGTTGGCACGTGACTGGAGTTGCGGTTCATCATGTCGTCGGGGTTGGGGGCGTAGCTTTCCATAGTGTTGATTAGTTTGGGTGTTGGTCTTCTGTTAACAAAAATGCTACCGGGGCTGTTTTTTTACACGAAAAAACCCCGGTCGGGTAGGACCGGAGCTTCGGTATGGCTAGTAACAAAATCAGCTAAGCAGCTTCCAGCTCACGCTCATCCCGACGCACACGCTGCCGTTCCTGAAACCGCAACAAAATCCGTTGCTTAATTTTCAGCCAACGCCCATACAGTTTCGACTCTTTCAGGAAGTTCCACTTTTCGGGCTTCTCTTCCTTCTTATGCTCTTCGGGATCGTAGAGCATACCCACACACAGGCAATGTTTGCGATTGGTGCGGGTCAGAATATCATAATTAACACACGTCTGACATCCTTTCCAGAACGCATCATCGGCAGGTAACTTGCTGAACGTGACCGGTAAATAGCCTAATTCGGAGTTGATTTTCAGGACGGCTTCGCTCGTAGTAAGGCCAATGATTTTGGCATTTGGGAAGCGCGTCCGCGACAACTCAAATGCCTTAGCCTTAATCTGGGTGGCAATACCGCTTTTGCGGTAGTCGGGATGAACAATCAGGCCGGAATTTGCCACAAACTTACCGTGTTCCCACGTTTCGATGTAACAAAACCCAACCCAAGCCCCCGCGAGGGTGGTGGCCACAATGGCTTTGCCTTCGAGCATCTTTTCCATAACGTATATGGGCGAACGCTTGGCAATACCCGTGCCCCGTGCCTTGGCACTTTGTTCCATCTCGTTGCAGATGGTATCGGCCAGACGCAGGTGGTCCTCGCTGGCGATTTGAACGATATACTCGTTGTTGACTATCTCGTGGTTAATCATCGTCGTTTATTGGGCAACGAAAAACGTTGTGACGCTTACCGCAACCGGGGACGTTGTGACCCGTGTGTTGGTTTGATTTGAAAAAAATGAGAACAAGGAGAGATGTGTTGCCACGTAGGCACACGCGATTAGATGGTCCTTTCGGACCTGACTCGATAGGGCGTCGTATGCAGAAAAGCCACTATGTCGTGCTGATTGGTCATCGCTGAGATATATGAGCTTCTGTTAGCTCGAAAATGCCGACAATGTTAGGGAAAATGCTACCATTGTGCAATCATTAAACAGATTTTTTCGCGCTTGGTTCCCTTTAGATGCTAGACTTTAAGAAGTTAGACAGTAGACTTACTTTCAACTGTCACAAAAAATTGTCTGATGTCTAACGTCCAATATCTTTCTTCCTTGTTCAAAAACTATATCTTTGTCAAAATCAATCACCAGCCCCTGTAGGAATGAGTAAGCTGACTGCCGACGATCTAATCTACGGCTACATCAACGGTATCTTTCCGATGGCCGACGCTGACGGTACGCTCTATTGGTACTCGCCAGACCCCCGGGCTGTGATCCCTATCGAGACCTACAAGCCATCGCATTCGTTGCGTCCCGTGCTGAACAAGAAACAGTTTGAGGTTCGGATAGACGCTGATTTTGAGCAGGTTATGCGTAATTGCGCGGTGCCCCGATCCACGCACGACAATACCTGGATTTCCGAAGAAATTATCAGTGCGTACACGCTTCTTCACCAGATGGGATTGGCTCATAGTGTGGAAACGTATATAGATGATCGTTTGGTTGGTGGCCTGTATGGCGTGGCCCTCGGCACGGCTTTTTTTGGAGAGTCGATGTTCCACCATGTGGACAATGCCTCGAAGGTGGCCTTTCATTACCTGATCATGACCCTGCGCGAGCAAAAGTTTGAATTGCTCGACACTCAATTTATCAACGACAACGTTCGGCGATTTGGCGCAATCGAAATATCAAAAAACCAGTACCTGCGCCAACTCAAAAACGCCCTCCGGCGTAAAGCCCGATTCAGCGACCCCCTCGTAGAGCATTTGTTTAACTTTCATGCTGAGGATTAACTTTGCCGCATGAAACCCGTGCTTGTTATTAAATTCGGAACAGCCTCGATCACCAAACCGACGGGCGAGTTGAACGAACCCGTGTTGGTCGACATTGCCCGGCAGGTAGCTGCTCTGACGGCGCAATACCGAATCGTCCTGGTGTCATCGGGGGCGGTGGGGGCTGGTAAGGCGCACATCCGACATTATCAGGGCGACATCACCCAACGCAAAGCCGCAGCCGCCGTTGGGAACCTCTTGCTGCTCAACATCTACAGCCGATTTTTCAGTGTGTACGGCGTTCCGATTGCCCAAAGCCTGTGCGAACGCCACCATTTTGCCCACCGCGATCAGTTCCTGCAACTCAAACAAACCTACGACGAACTTTGGGCGAACAACATTATCCCAATCGCCAATGAGAACGACGTAGTGAGCAGCCGCGAACTGAAATTCTCCGACAACGACGAACTAGCCACCCTGCTGGCCATTGGGTTTGGAGCTGAGGCCCTACTGCTTTGCACCTCCGTTGGGGGCCTCCTCGACGCGAACGGGCAGGTTATACGCCATGTGCCTGTACTGGATGAGTCGGTGTTTGGCGTGGTCCGAGCTGACAAGTCGTCGTTGGGGTTGGGGGGCATGTCGTCGAAGCTAACATTTGCCAAACTGGCCACGCGCATGGGTATTCACGTCACGATTTTTGGCCTGAACGAGCCGGATAGCATCGGGCGGGCCGTTCGGGGAGAGACCGGCACCCGGTTCGATGCGCAGCCTAACGCGCTCTCGGCCCGCAATCGCTGGTTGGGCAGTGGGGGTTTGGCCGTAGGCCAACTACAGATCGACGCGGGGGCGGTGCAGGCATTGCAACGGCGTACGAGTTTGCTGGCCGTGGGCATACAAGCGGTTCGGGGCGAGTTTGAAGCGGGCGAGGTGATCGAAATTCTGGATCAGAATGAGCAGGTGGTGGCCGTCGCCAAAGCCCGGTTGTCGTCGGTTGCGCTGAGTAGTCAGTTGCAACAGCAGAACGTGGAAGCGGCTCATGCAAACGACATTGTATTACTTTAAGCAGCTTTTAACATCGACTTAATATAGGTTTAAAGTGGGTTTGTGATTTTTGGTTTCTCGTTATGCAAAACTGAAATCACATCATAACACATGGAAACCCTCGTTTTAACCACCACCGCTCTCGGAAGCTTCGGTACGTTGTCGTTACAGGCAAGGTCACGGGCCTTTTACGTTCTATTTCTGCACACGCTGCTTGCCCTAACCGTTGGGTCGCTTACGTTCCGAACGCTCGGCGGCACCGGAACCCTCCTGATCCCGTTTGTTGACGGCTGGTCTGAATCACCCTTGATGCACTTGGATAGCCTACGCGCCTATGCTCTACTGACTATCAGTCTGTTATCGTGGGGGTTGGTTGTTTTTGTCAAAGGGCGTCTAATTTGGTCCGCAACTGAATCCGTTAAGGCCCAATCGTCGTTTGTTGGGTCGCGCTACTGTTGCCTGATGCTGCTCTGGATTCACATGGTTGCCATCATTTCGTTGGTTCTCGCCTAGAAAACTAATTACTTATCGCGGGGCGTTGGCAAGGCTGCCAACCAGTCGCGGAAACTGTCGGCTCGTAAAATCAATACCCAGTCCCCCGCTCCCGGCGGGGTTATTTTTTGGCGCGTGCGGGGCAGTTTCCCTTTGGTGATGTATTCTCCCGTGCGGGGGTTGAGCCACCGGGCCTCCACACCCGAACCGCTAAACTGCGTTAGGTCAATGGTGACGGTGCGGGCCGTGGGCAAATACGAAATGGCCAGGCTACCATCGTCGAGCAGGGCCGTAGGTGCCCAGTCTTTATCGCCGTAGGTTCCGTATCCTTCAGGAATAATGCGATGCCACTGATCGGGCACTAGCCGCCACCACGGCAGGGCCGCGAAAAGTGTAGATAAGTAGCTCATACTGCCTAAACCGGGCAATGAACTATACTCGCGCCAGTTGGTCGGGAAGGCGTACACGGGTGTTCCGTAGGCGTGTCCTGCCGCCCCCGACAACATGGCCCACCAAGCCTGCCGACGGGGTTGGTCGGCAGTGCTTTTGTCATTGCCCTCAAATCCTTCGTACTGAGCCTCACCCAGAATAAACGGCATCCGGTCGGACCGGTTGAACTCATTCAGGCATACCTCGTAGACTTCGGGCACCTGATCGGGCGGGAGCCAAATGTTGGGTTTGCCGCGCCAGTAGGTGTAGACCATGCTGAACGATAGCCACGGCGTTGCCGGGTCGAACACGTCGGTGCTTGAGTGCGTGGCCGACGCGTGGTAGGTGATCATCTGCCGGTGGGCGGTCTGGTGCAGGCCCGTTGCGAGGGCGTCGATAGGCCCCCGGTCGGAGCCGGGGTCATTGTCGCCCCCCATGATCCAGACAAGGTTGTTGTGGTTGCGAAACCGACGACCCAAATACTCCCCCAATTGACGCGATTTTTCGGGGCCGTTCTGATCGAAATACTTACCGGGTGAGCCGTAGCCGTCGCGGCAACAGCTATGCCAAAATGGAGCCACTGCCACCAGCAGATTCAACGAGTCGGCGATGCGCAGAACGTCTTCAATGTGGGTGAAATAGTTCTCGTTAGTTTGCCCGAAGTCGTTCCCCAGGAACGGTTTCTGCCCAGCCCGGTTTGGTTTGTCGGGGTGGGCAGAAAACTGGGTGAGTAGAGTCGTGAATCCTCGTTTCTTGCGATCCATGAGGTATTCGCGGGCTTCGGAACGGGTCAGATTGACAAACAAAAGCCAGCCGGTATCGGCCTGAAACAGGAATGGCTTACCTGCCTGATCAACAAAATGACGCCTGTTTTCGCTCGCTTTTATGGGGAACTGAAAAGCGGGTGTCGCTGGGGTTTTTTGAGCCGCAACGAGCGTTGACAGAAGCAGGCAAAAAATCAGGAGAGGTCGAGTCATACGGGGAGGTAGTTACCCCCAAAATTGCACAATATTTATACCAAACGTATGATGATGGGAACACTTTTAGCGGTTGGTAGGTGAATCCTGCCCCCATTACTCAGAGCGGGGTTCGTTTTCCGGTCGAGGTGGTTCGATACACGCCCTGACTGGTTATGAGCAGTGCTTCGGAGATGCCCTGGGCATGGGGTGTATCAACCAGAAAAACGCGATTGTCATACCCACTCCTCACCGACCGCACTATCGTGTGTGCCACAACCATGCGGGTGCATTTTGCCCATTTCAACACCTTGCTAACGTCGGCACCGGACGCTTCTTCCTGCACATAACCCCGATACCAGTGCGGACCGTCGGGGCCAAACAAGAGTCCAATACGTTTCGATTGGTTCCGGGCGTCGAGCGCGTCGAAATAATGGCGTCGGCAGGTGTCGTTGATGGCCTCGGGCGAGAGACCCAGCCGCGCAACGGCTGCCGACACGCCCCCGTGGGCAAAGAGCCAATCGCCAATTCGCTCGACACTGTTTTTGGTGGCTACCCAACGCCCAAGCTCGGTGTGTGGTGTGTACCATTGTTCGTAGGGGACGCCCATTAGCGAATCGTTTTGGAGGTACTTTTTGCGAACATACCGCAGATCGCCCGACAGGTTCATCAGGTCGTGATTGCCCAGGATAAAATGCAGTTTGCCGCCCTGCTTCTCCGCGTTTTGCTCCAGTTTGTACAGCAGCCAAAGACACTCCGTTACGTGAACACCCCGGTCGAAAACGTCGCCCAGAACCACCACATGCCCCTGCCCGAACGTCCAGTTATAATCCGTGTCGATTACGCCGTTGGTCAGGAGAAGGCCTCGCAGAGCCATAAAGTTTCCCTCAATGTCCGACAGCACCAGCAGTTGCTCGGCGGGGGCGTAGGTGGTTGGTTCAACCCGCAACGAATCCTTTAACTGGGTCGAAAAACGCCAGTGAGGTTGCTCCGCAAACGTGCATTCGACCGTCAGTTTTGAGCGGTCGCGTAGCGGGAAAACGTTCGTTTGGTTCGTCAACGTGCTATCCACAAGCCGGACCTGATGCATCATAACCGAGTCGGCCCGATAAAATAGGTGCGGTGCATCGGGGCTGGCAACGGATTGGTCATCGTCGAGCTTCGAGGCCCCCGGTTGGTTGAATTTCAGGTAGGTATCTGGAAAGACGAGCCACCGCTCGACGTAGCCAAGGTGAATTAGCGGAAAGCCGAGAAAAAGATAGAGCAGATACCCACCCACCGCTAAGCTGCTTCGGACCAGGATTTTAGACTTCATAACGCTCGGATGCCTTGTAGTTGCTCACCCCGTAGGTGAAGTTCGGCTTTTGGGGCAATGGTGGGCACGAGCCGGGCGGGTTTAATCGCTTCCAAACTCACCATGGCCGAATCGCGGGCCGTAACAACGAGGGTGCCGCAACGGTCGGCGTCGAGCCAGGCGCGTGACCCGCTCTGCATCTGCACGAAAAGAGTACTCTGAACCTGAATGTGTTTTGTTTTCAACAACGCACGGCGACACGTTAACGTCATGGTGTCGGCGGTAAAGCCATCAAGAACCACCTTGCCGAAGGTGGCGTCGAGGCTGTTTAACACGGGTAGGTTGAGAACAATGTCTGCCTGATTCTTATCCCACTCGCCCCAAGGCTCGTACATGGAGCTTTGCCAGTTGTATTTAGGTGAGCTGAAATCAACCACAAGCGTATCGCCCTTTTGGCTTGTCTGGAGCTGAGCCTGACGCGAATCCGGTTCAATTAACAGGAAACTTTCCGGGTTCTGCCGAATAAGAACCTGATGGTCGGGTATGCCCATAATCCGTACGTGCCGGAGCGCGGGCAGGGGTTTCCGTATAAAATTCTGATAGGGGTTGCTCCAGTCGATTTTTTCATACTGCTCTTTCAAAAGCAGGTCGATGGACACCATGCCCGTAAGCGCGATAACGGCCAGCAGGCAAAGGAGTTTGATGCTCGTTTTCATGCGTTTGTGAAGGTTTGGGTGATGAATGCTTTATACCGGGTTTCGAGTTCGGGCAGGTCGATGCCCAATAAATAGAGATTACGAAACAGCACGGGCAGTTCGGTTTCGATAAATTGCTCGCGTCGGTAGCCTTTGATCTTGTCGGGGGCATCGTCGGCAGCGAAATAGCCGATGCCGCGTTTGTTGGCGATGATGTCCTTTTGGCTCAGAAAATCGTAGGTCCGCATCACAGTGTTGGGGTTTACTTCGAGTTCGGCAGCTAACTCGCGCACCGAGGGGATTTTATCGCCCACGGGCCAGCGACCCAGCAGAATCTGCTCGCTCACATACTGGGCGATTTGCAGATAAATGGCTTCTCTATCACGGAATTCCATATCAGATCTCTCGTTCTTTTAAGCGGAAATAGGCGATAACGTAGAGCAGTGTAACTGCTGTAATGCCTGTTGTCCAGCGGATGATGTCGCTTATGGGTTGGGGTAGGCGCAAGTCACGAGATGTTCCATCTATGCCTTCTTTGAATACACCAAAGCCCGTATATGGGAATGCGTTCCTAACCACTATATTCTGATTTATAAGCAGTTTGCCCAAAATCGGGTTTATGAGCAAAGCTCCCAAAAATAACCCAACCCCCACCAGCACACTAATAACCAGCGTATACCGACGAAACAATAGGGTCGCCATCAATGCAAAGGGATGGAGTAGCACCCACACCGCCCAGATTGGGTATTGGTGAAGATTCTTGTAAGCAAAATAGTCTATCGTTAGGGGCATGGCGTTCTTCTTGAAAAACAGCAAGGTTTCTTTTGGCCATTCGCGATGATTAACATAGTACGTGCCAACAGCGTCGATCAGGTGAAAGGAGCCTAAAAAGCAAGCTACGAATCCCAACCCTGTGATGAGCCATAGCAAAAACCATTTCTCAAACAGAGAAGCAGGTAGTAGAAAGGCCGAAATACCCTGTTCGCGTTTGTTATAAACCGAGGCCACCTGAACCGTAAACAACGGGCAAGCCACTAATGAGATCAAGAAAAGAGCCACTCCGCGACTATGATCCGCCGATTCTGGAGTGCCGTTGTAACCCAAGAAAAGCATGCTTGCCGCCATAATCACAAACAAGGTGGCTGCTTGCGTTAATAGCTCGGTTCGGTTGTCTTGCCAGTATTTTCGCAGCAATCGCCCGAAACGGGCCGATGAAAAGGTCTGATTCATGATCGGGCGTAGGTTTGGGGTTGTTGAGCGAATAGTTGCCGAATGCGGGCGGGGTGGGCCTGAACGGCGTTGTAGAGCCGTTCGAGATCCAGTCGGCTTGAACGCTGACCCGCCAGTGAGTCGGGGTGGTTTTCGGTAACAACGGCATAGCCCCCAACCACCCGCTCGCTGTGCAGAACCGGCGGCAAGCCCGCAAGGTCGGGCACGAGGCCAAACCAAAGCCGGTCGGTAATGGCCTCGACACTCGCGTTAAGTGCCACGCCCATGCTGCCGTTTGATTGCTCGCCCAGGATAACAACGGGGTCGATGAGCGTTTCGAGGTCGCGGACTTGGTGCGTCGAAATCAGGATCGTTCGGTGTTCATCGGCAACGCCTGCCACCAGTCGCCGGAACTGACTTTTCGAGGGAATATCCAGTCCGTTGGTTGGCTCGTCCATGATAAGCAGCGACGTATTGGTGGCCAACCCAAAGCCAATCAACACCTTCTTTTTCTGCCCGTACGACATCTCGCTTAATTTCTGCGTGTCGGGCAGGCCAAACTCCGCGAGGTAACCCGTGAACTGTGTGTGATCGAAGCGCGGATAAAACGGCGCGTTCGATTGCACAAACGCCCGGATGCTCACCGGCGGCACATAAAACTCTTCGGGCACCAGAAACACATCTTCCAGAAACGCCGGTTTGCGCTCGCCCGGTGTGTGTGGCCCCACCCGTACCGAACCCTTTTTGGGAAACAACAACCCCGACAACAGCCGGAGCAGGGTCGATTTTCCGGCCCCGTTTGGCCCCAACAGGCCATAAATGGCTCCCGGCGGCAACGTCAGCGAGAGACCGTCATAAATGGTTCGTTGCCGGGTGTAGCCGAACCGAACCGAATCCAGTTGAATCATGTGCAGTACTGATTTAGTGTATTAGATAAATAGTACACTGCAACAATACGGCGTTGATTTTAGATTGTCAAGTTTTTTAGAAAAAAGTGTGGTTTACTTCCAAACCACGCCCGACATAACCAGCGCGGCCGCGGCCATCAGGGCCAGGCCCAGGGCACCGGTTGCCAGCAAAATGGCACTCATGGCCCAACCTTTGCCCCGGTACTCGTCGCGTTGTCGCGTAATTTTGGCAAGACCCGCCACCCCCACGAGCATCGACGCGATAGGCACCAGAATCGCCACCAGCCACAGACCCGTTGAGGCTGCCCCCAATAACACCAGAACCTGCGAAACGATACCGCCCGCAGCCGCAGCCTTCACCAAACCGGGTACTCTGCGCTTGCCCGAGGGCATAACAGGCTCGTGGCTGAAGGCATATTCCCGCACGCTAGGATCGTTGTTGGCAGTCAGTTTATGATACCATTTTTGTGTTTTTGATTCTGGGTTTGCCAGGTGGTGGGGGCGGGGTTTGTGTATATGTAGAGACGCAAAATTTTGCCGGTCCGCCGGTGCGGTCTCACTCGCGTCAGCAATTGTTTGCGTCAACAAACTGGTTTCATTGGTGTCAGCAATTGCTTCAACGTCGGAAATTTGCTGACGCACAGGAGACGCAAAGGGTTGCGTCTCTACATGCGAACGCTGAACATAGGCAAACTGGGCCGAGCGGCATTGTGCAAAAAGTAAGACCAGCACCACCCACAGGCGGGGGCCATTGAGAAGACGAGAAAAGAACATGTACAAGTAGAGGTTTTACGGTAGATTGTCGATTAGACGGTTTTCGTTGGGAAAATTAGCCAACGGGCCGTACTTTTGCAACGTTTTTAAGAATGTTCTTTTTCATATCGGTAGAGTAAATAGGATTTAGGCGGAATGATTAATAGACGACTGCTCCGAGTTAAAGTAATGCAAGCGGTATATGCCCTCCGGCAGGCCGAACTGGCCAATAGTCAAATCGCAATTGATGCCATAGAAGAGACGTTTCAACCCGACCTGAATTCGATGCAACCGCAGGACAAGCGGCAACTCGAAGGTTACCGAAAATTGGCCTCGGTGCTGTTTGGCGAAGCCATTAAAACCGATACCCCCGCTGACGACGAAGGTACCCCCGCTAAAGTGCTCAAGGCCGCCAACGATGGTTTGTTGTTCTACCGAATGCGCGGCAAAAAAGATCGCAACCACCTCGCTCAAATGATGATTGGCAAGGTGCAGAGCATCTACGCCGATTACCTGCGGGTGTTGCTGTTGCTGGTTGAGTTGGGGCATCAGGCGCAAATTGACCGAGAGCGTCAGTATCGTGATGTCGATGAGAAGCCCTTCCCGTTTGACTCTACGCTCAACGATAACTCGGTGGTAAAGGCCTTGGCTAATCACAAGCCCCTTACGAACGACGCCATTCGAAACGCCGTTAGCTGGACCGACGACCTCCCCTTTGTGCGCAAAGCGTTAAAAGAAGCACTGAAAGAAGACGACACCTACCGGGCTTACTGCCAACAGGAAACCCACACCGCCGACGAGGATCAGGCTCTGGTACAGTACGTACTGCGGACACTCATTTTCAAGCACGAGATCATTCGTGATTTCCTGGCCGAAATCGACCTGAGTTGGTCCGAAAACAGCGAGGTGGTGCGGGGTATGGCGATCAAAACGCTCAAATCGTCGCAGCATATGGAGGGGCTTAAGCTCGAACCGCTCACCGATGATTGGGAGGAAGACGAGCGATTCCTGAATACGCTCTTCAATAATGCACTGAATAACGACGCCGAGTATGAACAATTGCTGGGCGATCAGCTTCAGAATTGGGACGTGGAGCGGGTGGCTATGCTCGACCGAATTATTCTGAAACTGGCTGTTTGTGAGTTGCTTAGCTTTCCCGGAATTCCGGTTAAAGTTACAATCAATGAATATATTGAATTAGCCAAGACGTACAGTACGCCGAAAAGCGGTAAATTTGTGAACGGAGTTTTAGATAACCTCTCCGCTAAACTCACCAACGAAGGCAAGCTTCGGAAGAGTGGGCGGGGCCTTTTGGACAATAAATAATTATGAATCGAACAAGCCGCGACTTAGCCTTTTTCCTGACAGGTGCTTTGACCGGTGCCGTAATTGGCCTTTTGTATGCCCCCGACAAGGGCGAAGTGACCCGCGACCGGCTCTCGTACCGACTGACCAAATACCGCGATCAGTTGCAACAACTTGTAACGGACCTGTTGAACTCTGCCGAATTGCCCGAAAACTTCCAGAAAAGCGAAGGACAGCGCGTAGTGAACGATGCCCGCGAGAAAGCCGAACGTTTGCTGGAAGATGTTGACCGGCTGATGGCGCAAATCAAGCAGCAAAACGCATGAAACAACTGGCGTATCTGACGGTATTGGTGGGCCTCACGCTCGGCCAAATCGCCTGCGACAACCGTCGGCAGGGGGAGGCATCGAAAGAGGCTATGGCGGGTAAGATGCCCAAGATCGAATTGAAAGAAAAGCAGGTATTCGACTTCGGTGAGATTACCGAGGGCGACACCGTCGAACACAACTTTCAATTTACGAATGCGGGCGAGTTTCCGTTGGTAATCAACAACATTACAGCGTCCTGTGGTTGCACCACGCCCGAATGGCCCCGCGACCCTATTGCGCCGGGGCAGGAGTCATCCATAAAAGTGCGATTCAATAGTAAAGGTAAAGTGGGTTTGAACAACAAGACGATCACCATCTTTGCCAACACCGAACCAGCCATGTCGGACTTGCAATTCCGGGTCATGGTAAAACCCAAATCGGAAGCCAATTCGACTAAATCATAACCGTTTCATGTACACAATTTTTCTCCAGGCTATGAACACCCAGACGCTGTTTACGGTGTTGCTCTATGTCGGTATTATCGGCGTATTCTGGTTTTTTATGATTCGTCCGCAGCAAAAAAAGCGGAAAGACACACAGACATTCATTGAAAACCTCAAGAAAGGTCAGGAGGTGGTGACCATCGGCGGCTTGCATGGCCGGGTGGCTTCGGTCGACGACACAACGGTAACACTTGAGGTTGACCGGGGCGTGAAGATGGTGTTTGAAAAGACGTCGATCTCACGCGAGGCAACCGTGAAAACCGCCTAAAGCGTCATTGACAAATGACAAATGCTCAATCCACTCCGTTTCAACCCATTAAGTTGATGGGGTGTGTACTGGCAGCAGCCCTGTTTTGGCTGCTCAATGCCCTGAACAAAGATGGTTACTCGCTGAACGTCAATTACCCCGTCCGATTTCTGTACAACGATTCGCTGTATGTGCCCACTTCGGCCTTGCCCAAAACGGTGATGGTCAATGTGTCGGGGAGTGGCTGGAATTTATTGGGCCATTCGTGGTTGCCATTTCGTACACCCTCAGTCGACTACCTGGTGCGCAACCCCCTGCACGAGTCGGTAATTAATACCTCGGCCATGACGGTCTCGCTGGCTGAGCAAATAAAAAACCTGCGGGTGAATTTCGTGGTGGCCGATACGCTTGAACTCGGCTTTGAGCAGCGGATGGTCCGCACGATCCGGCTTGTGCCGGACAGCCTGCACATGAACATGGCCCCCCGATTTGTGGTGACGAGCCTGATTAACGTTCGCCCGCGCACCATCACGGTTGAAGGTCCCCGCCGATTGGTGCAAGGTATTCCCGACACGCTTTTTGTGAAAATTCCCGGCAAGCGCATCGCCGATAACTACGACGAGGAAATTTTGATCAATAACTTCCGGCACCCTATGCTGCGGGCGAGTGCCAACCGGGTGTCGGTGAGTTTCGAGGTAGGCGAGTTGCTGTCACCGCAATAAATTTGTTTCAATGCTACGCTGTTTCATTGGCTACGCCGTTTCTGTAGTTTCATTGCTTCGCGTTGAAACCTGAAACGGCGTAGCCAATGAAACAGCGTAGCATTGAAACATCTCAATAATGAAACCTTTGCAAATCGGCATAACGGGTGGGATCGGTTCCGGCAAGAGCGTAGTTTGCGCGGTGTTCCGGGCGTTGGGCGTCCCGGTCTATGCCGCCGACGACCGGGCCAAATGGCTCACCGACCACGACCCCATTTTGAAGGCCGACATTAAACGCCTGTTGGGGCCGGATGCCTACTTGCCCAACGGTCGCTACAACCGCCCCTGGGTGGCGAGTCAGGTGTTTGCGGATGCCTCATTACTCCAGCAACTCAACGCGCTCGTGCATCCGCGTGTGATGGCCGACACGCAAAGCTGGGTCGCGCAACACTCAACTCATCCCTACGTACTAAAAGAAGCGGCCCTGATGCGTGCCGCTGGCGACCACAACACCCTCGACAAGGTAGTGGTGGTAACGGCCCCCATAAACCTGCGCATTGCCCGCATCCGCCTGCGCGACCCCCACCGCTCCGAAGCCGAAATACGGGGTATTATCCAGAACCAGATTAGTGACGAGGAACGCGCTAAACTTGCTGATTATGTGTTGATTAATGACGAAAAAACGGTATTGTTGCCGGAGATTGTCAGGCTTCACAAAGCGTTTCAAGGCGAGTAGTGCCAACGACATTGCAGAATGAAGAGTGCTTCGTCATTAACCATGTAAACAAGTCGGTGTTCGTCGGAGATACGACGTGACCATAATCCTTTCAAATCATGCTTGAGGGCTTCTGGCTTGCCCAAGCCGCTGAACGGATTCTTTTGAGCGTCCTCAATGAGTTGAAGTATTTTACGTAACAGCTTGGGGTCTGTTCTAGCCCAAAAGAACAAATCCTCCTGAGCAGCTTGCTCCACAATCAGCTTACGCATTTTTTAGAAGCGCAGTTAGTTGATTGATATCCGTTTCAATAAGGTTTCGGCCTTCTCGTACGTTCTGGAGCGATTGAAGCAGGCGATCCCGATTTGCTGGCGAAGACAAGAGGTGCGATGTTTCATCTGCCACACCCTCAGCCGCTTCGACAGTTACGGTAAGATATTGACCTTTAAAGAGCGATTTTATAGCGGCTAAAAATTGCTCATTCATTTCGGTTTCGTTCAGTTGAAACGTCGTTGTCATAAGTACCAAATTTTCATCAATATACGTAAAAACAAGAAACGAATTGTTTTGGTGTCTTTATATTGTTGCTCAACTGACATCTAAATTTGACTCCATGAAAAAAGCTCTTCTCCTTTCCCTTGTCGGCTCGGCCTGTTTCCTGGCCGGGGCCATCGTTGCCCGTACCGACGACCCTAAGAAACCCCTGACAACCGATGTAGCCGAGGCAGCCGCCCGCGTGTTTGGTCTGGAGTTTTCACCCGCCGAACGCGACTCGATGTTGAGCGATCTGACCAGTAAACGAAACGACTACGTCACCATTCGCACCGTCGATCTGACCAACGATGTGGCTCCGGCCCTGTATTTCAACCCATTACCGGCTCACTTCAAAATGCCCACCGGCCCGTCGAGTTTCAAAGCCTCGGCAGCGGGGGTGGTGAAACTGCCCGCCAACCGCGACGAACTGGCGTTTTATACGGTCGGGCAGTTGAGCGAGTTGATTCGGACGCGGCAGGTTTCGTCGGAGGAGTTAACCCGGTTTTTCCTGAATCGGCTCAAGACCTACGACCCTAAACTGCATTGCGTCGTTACGCTCACCGAAGACCTCGCCCTGCAACAGGCTCGCCGGGCTGATGCCGAATTGAAAGCGGGTAAATATCGGGGTCCGCTGCACGGCATTCCGTACGGGGCCAAAGATTTGCTGGCCAAAAAGGGCTACAAAACTACCTGGGGTTCAGTACCCTACAAAGATCAGGTTCTAAACCTCGATGCCACCGTGATTCAACGACTCGAAGATGCCGGGGCGGTGCTGTGTGCCAAACTCTCGATGGGCGAACTGGCGATGGGCGACGTGTGGTTTGGGGGTATGACGCGCAACCCGTGGGACATCGAAACCGGGTCGAGCGGGTCGTCGGCGGGGTCGGGGTCGAGTGTGTCGGCGGGTTTGTTGCCGTTTGCGATTGGCACCGAAACGCTGGGGTCCATTGTGTCGCCCGCAACGGTCAACGGTATTACGGGCCTGCGCCCCACATTCGGGCGGGTAAGTCGGCACGGGGCCATGGCGTTATCGTGGTCGATGGATAAAATTGGCCCCATGACGCGCTCGGTGGAGGATTGTGCGCTGGTGTTCAACGCGATTTACGGACCCGACGGCGAAGACCCGACGGTAATTGCGGCCCCGTTTCAATATGCCCCCATGACGTCGCTCAAGGGTATGAAAATCGGCTGTCTGGATAAGCCATTCGGAAGCGATTACGCCAACAAAGCCAACGACGCGGCTACCCTCGAAACCCTCCGCAAACTCGGCGCGACGCTCGTGCCGATCACGCTTCCCGCTTTTAATTACGGTGCCCTGCGCCTGATTATCGGCGTGGAGGGTGGGGCCGCTTTCGACGAATTGACCCGGAATAACAAGGACGATTTGATGGTGCGGCAGGGCAAAAACGCGTGGCCGTCTACATTCCGCTCGGCCCGGTTTGTGCCCGCCGTGGAGTATTTGCAAGCCAACCGGATTCGCACCAAACTCATCAACGAGATGCACGAAATCCTCCAGAAAGCGGGCGTTGATGTGTACATGAGTCCGACCTATGCGGGCGGAAACCTCACGCTCACAAACCTGACTGGCCATCCGTGTGTGGTGCTGCCTAACGGATTCACGGCTAAAGGTTTACCCACAAGCATTACCTTTATGGGGCAACTATTCAACGAAGGCAAGGTGTTGGCTGTAGCGAAGGCGTATCAGGATGCCACGGACTGGCACAAGAAGCACCCGAAATTGTAGTTTAGGGTTTCTGATTCGTTTTTGTCATCCCGAAGAATGAGGGATCTGCTTGCCTTATAGACACTTGAGCTTGGGGAAATTAGATCCCTCATTCTTCGGGATGACAAAAATAGTCAGTATCAAATACCACCCCGCTTTAACTCCTTCACCGCATACTCAGCGGCTCGGGCGGTGAGGGCCATGTAGGTGAGGGAGGGGTTTTGGCAGGGCGACGAGGTCATCACGGCTCCGTCGGTGCAGAACACGTTTTTCACGGCGTGATGCTGACACTGCCCGTTGAAGACCGACGTTTTGGGATCGCGCCCCATGCGGGCAGTGCCCATTTCGTGGATACTGAGGCCGGGGTTGGTGGGCGTGTCCATCGGTTCGATGTCCGTAAAACCAGCTTTTTCGAGCATCAGAACAGCCTGTTCTTTGGCGTCTTTGCGCATGAGTTGCTCGTTGTCGCGGAACGAAGCGTCCATTTTCAGTACCGGTTGGCCCCATTTATCTTTCACGGCGTCGGTCAGGTACACGCGGTTATCGTGGTAGGGGAGGGTCTCGCAGAATGCGTCGAGGGTCACGTTCCAGTTGCCAAATTGCGCGGCTTTTTCTTTAAGGTCAACTCCAAAGCCGTCTTCCTCAAAAATGTGGTCCCAGTTGCTGCGGCCCGAATATACCTCAAAGCCATACCCGCGCTTGAACGCCTGTTTGTCGGTGCCCACGTTCCGAAAACGGGGAATGTACAGGCCGCCCGGATGCCGCCCGAAGTAGGTTTTATCTTGTAGTCCTTCGTATTGCCCCGACGCCCCGACGTGAAAATGGTGGTCCATCAGGTTATGGCCCAGTTGCCCGCTGTCGTCCATGCCGTTGGGAAAACGCGCCGATGTTGAGTTGAGCAACACGAACGTTGATCCCAACGTGGAGGCATTCAGGAAGATAATCTTGGCGAAAAACTCGTGCCACGTTCCCGTCTCGGCGTCAATCACGCGTACACCCGTTGCCTTCCTGCTCTTTTCATCATAAATAATCGAATTGACGAGCGAGTGAGGACGTACCGTCAGGCGGTTGGTCTTGCGGGCGGCTGGCAACGTGGCCGATTGCGTACTGAAATAGGCCCCGTACGGACAGCCGCGCATACACAGGTTGCGGTACTGACACTTAGCCCGACCCAACGCGGTTTGTTCTGCGGTGGGGGCAGTCAGGTGGGCGAGCCGGGCCGAGACCACCTTCCGGTCTTTGAACTGACCGTTGATCGACTGCCGGATGTGGGCGTCGAGGCAGGAGTCAGGCATGGCGGGCTGGAACACGCCATCGGGCAGGTGCGGGATGCCATCGCGGTTACCGGCAATCCCCGCAAACCGCTCCACGTAGTCGTACCAGGGGGCAACGTCTTTGTAGCGGATGGGCCAGTCGACAGCGATGCCTTCGCGTGCGTTAGCGGCAAAATCGAGATCAGAGAACCGGAACGAATACCGGCCCCAAGTTAGCGATTTACCGCCAACCTGGTTGCCCCGAATCCAATCGAAAGGCTTCTCCTCAACGTACGGATGTTCGAGGTCGTTGATGAAAAAATGGTGCGTAGCCTCGGTAACGGCAAAGCCCGTCCGGTTCTGCACGGGGTACTTCTCCAGCAGATCGAGTGGCATACTGTCGCGGTGGGGAAGTTCCCAGGGGGGCGTCATGGCCGTGTGGTAGTCCTTGACGTGTTCGACCATGCGGCCCCGGTCGAGCATCAGCACGCGCAGCCCTTTTTCGGTGAGTTCTTTGGCGGCCCAGCCCCCGCTGATGCCGGAGCCGACCACAATGGCGTCGAAGTGATTGGCAATTGGAGGTGTTGGCATCACTAGGTTCTATTAGCAGGGGTAAATCACTTGGTATTTGTTGTTTCACGAAGGCAAAACGACATACCTGATTTGAACATAATCATCAAAAGAACTATATGCATGATGATCCCGCTTAGTTTTTATCATGATCTGTATATCGCAACACTTTCCTATATCAGACTTCTCGAAGACAATGGTCGATTTGTTATTTTTAGCCCAACTCTTTCTACCAATTCTGTCGATGCTGTAATCTAAGTCTCCGCCAAGCGGATCAATTGAGTGAGCAATAATTTCTACCATATCGCCCACCTTGCATACTTGACTACTTTGAATCATTTGGGCGTAAACAGGATTTGAAATGGAATTTCCTAAGCTATCTATCACAGCTTCGATGACCGGAAAATAATCATCTGGATTCTCTCTTTTGCCTCTGTATTTCATTATTTGTGTTCTTAGTTCTCCTGAAATGCCTTTGATTAAATGCTTTTGATATTCAAATAATTCACGACTATGAGCATCTGGATTTCTGAATTTCTCCGCTACTTTGAGAAACACTAAAACCGGCTTCTTATCCTGAAACACCTCAGAAAATCCATTGTCCCAATGCTTATCAATGATACTACACAAGTCATAAAATTCTGAATAATATATGAGTCGTGATTCCAAGGGACTTCCTTTGAGTCGATCATGCTCTTTAGAATAATTTTCCTTCCAGTGTTCAAGTCTGCCCTCTGAAACTTTTAATTTATCAACCCATTGTGGACCGTAAACTTTTAACAAAACAAATGAAATTATATCCCGGATGGAGTTTTCCAATACTCGCAATTCCTCATCTAAATCTATCATAGAATTTTATTGGGCTATAAGAAAGAGAAACGATCACTACCTCATTAAATAATCAATCTGGGCAAACGCTTCGTTGAACGAGATTGCTTTGCCGGGCTTCTTTTTTGCCTTCTTGTAAGCCGCAATGTCGGCTAGTTCTTCGGCGTCAGCCAATAGTTTTTCAAATTCCTTAATCGGAAGTTGGACGTAAAGCGGCTTCCCTTTACTATCTGTGACGTATTGAACGCTCAACATAGTCTTGATTTGAATAGTGATGAACAAATATACGCACCACAAAGTCGTGACTTGACGCAAAGCCTAATTCCGTTTGCTAGGCGTACCTTTGTGCTATGAAATTTAGCGATTACAACATAGCCCCCGAAGTTAAGCAGAATCTGGAGACGATGGGTTTTAAACGCCCAACCGACATCCAGTACAAGGCTATTCCGCATATTCTGAAGGGCGAAGACGTGCTGGCGATTGCTCAAACCGGTACAGGAAAAACGGCTGCGTTTGCCATTCCGATTATCAGCCAACTGCACGTTCGGAAAACGTCGTCGCGCTCATTGGGCATCCGTTGTGTGGTGATGGTGCCGACCCGCGAACTCGCTGTTCAAATCGCTGAAGCGTTTCAGGAGTTAGCTCGGCACACCAAAGTCCGCATTTATGCAGTGACGGGGGGCGTGGAGCAAGATCCGCAAATTGCCCGACTCGAAAAGGGATTCGACATACTGGTGGCCACTCCCGGTCGCGTATTCGACCTCGTGCATCAGGGTCACCTCCGGCTCGACCGGGTCGAAATGCTCGTGCTGGACGAGGCCGACCACATGCTCGCGCTGGGTTTCCTGAACGACATCCGCGACCTGATTCGGCACTTGCCCAAACAACGCCAAACCCTGTTTTTCTCGGCCACCATCGACGAAACGATCAAGAAATTGGCCTATTCGCTTGTGCGCAACCCGATTCGCATTCAGATTTCGCCCAGTAACCCGGTCAACACGAACATCAGCCACGCCATCGCGTTCATGGAAATGGACGACAAACGGTTTTTTCTGGAACGGCTCATTAAGGAAAACGCCGAGGCTAAACTGCTCGTGTTTATCCGTACCAAAGTCCGGGCCGAGCGCGTGATGCTGGCGATGGAGCGGGTGGGCATCGAGACCATGACGATTCACGGCGACAAGGAGCAACAAGATCGCCAACAGGCTATGCGGTCATTCCGCAACGGAACGGTTAAGGTACTGATTGCGACCGATATAAGTGCGCGGGGTATCGATGTGCCGAACGTGGATTATGTGGTGAACTACGACATGCCCGAACAGCCCGAAAACTACGTTCACCGGATTGGCCGGACCGGGCGGGGCGACAAGAAAGGCAAGGCCGTGTCGTTTTGCGCCCCCGAAGAAGAAAAGCTCCTGCGCGAAATCGAGGCCTACATCGGCGACCCCATCGAGTCGATCATCTTCTCCGACGACGAGCGGCAGATTACCCGCGCCCTCAGCCCCGAATCGAAAATTGATCTCAAGGCTTTGATGAAGGAAGTAGCCGAGTTTGAAGAAACGGCGGGCAAGAAGAAGGGGAAAGTGAAAAAGAAGAAGTAACGGATGCTACCAACCGACGTTGATCAAATCGCTGTAGCGTGGAAAATTTGTGTCTGAAGAAATCAGTGTCAGATTTTCGGCCAGTGCAATTGCCAGAATCATCCGGTCGAATGGATCGCGGTGGTCGTCATGGAGGGGAATCTGATTGTAAGCAGTTAAATGCGTTTGGTCTAAGAGGTTGTCTAAAGTTTCACGCAAAGTGAGAGCCGGTCAGGTAGTTTTGAGGTGCGAACTTAAAAACTACCTCGATGAACTATCCGAGTAAT
>RDXN01000024.1 GCA_004292855.1 Cytophagales bacterium | reverse complement strand
TCGTAATCGAAATAGTCAGTCATGAGAGTGAAATTAGGAAATTGTTTTTCTTCCCTTCTATTCAAACCCGAACTTGACACAGTTTAAAAAGCAGTCTCAGCATTCGAGATAATCAAGGCCCCTCACTGCACCTTTTTATGTTACATGGCCACCAAGATTCTTTCAAAAACACATTCTTTCGAAAAGCAGTATATTTGAACTATGACAACGTATCAGGTAAATGTGCTTAATCCAAAGGCAGACAAGCTTTTGCATGACCTTGTGGACCTGCAATTAATTTCAATTGTCAGAGTCCCCTCAAATAAATCGGTGAAGAAATCATCTTTACCTAAAAATAAGCGGTTAACTCAGTTACTAATAAGCGGCCCGGAGTTAACCGATGAGCAGTTGAATACGATTCAGGAAACACGCAAGGCGATAAATCAATGGCGCAAAAAGCCCTCATGATCGACACCAGTTTGCTGATCGACCATTTTCGGAAGACTAACAAAGCAAACTCCCGGCTGGTCAAGCTTTCAAAAGAGTATTCGCCATTATACATATCTGCGGTAACCGAGTTTGAGATTTTATCAGGCGCAACATCTGAACAAGACGCTTATTGGTCAGCCTTATTGTCCGAGTTCAAAATTTTGCCATTCAATAGCACTACGGTTCGGGTGGCCGTTCAGATTAAGAACGGCCTCAAAAGGAACCGAAAAAGTACAGACATTGCCGACCTTTTCATAGCAGCAACCGCGCTGGCAAATAATCTGCCATTCGATACACTGAATCGGAAGCATTTTCAGGATATACCAGATTTGACTCTTTTGGAGGGGTAAGCCAGCTCAATCACCTCATCAAATAGGCCACTAAATCAGCCAGTTGCCCTTCCGATAACCCCATTGACACGGGGTCGGGCATGAGGCTGGTGGTGTACTGTCTGCGCGAGGCAATTTTGGCGGTGGCAATTGTGTGTTTTTGCCCGGCGGCATCCTTCACCACAACAGCTTGCGCGTTGTCCGAAATCAGGAAACCGTAATAGGTCTGCCCTGTTTTGGTCGTAATCAACCAGGGTTCGTAGCCAAACGCCAGGCCCGCGCTGGGGTTGATGATCGCATCGAGCAGACCGTTTTTATCAAATTTCTCGTGAATCTTAGTCAACTCCGGCCCAATTTCGCCCCCCAACGCGCCGTGCTTGTGGCAGTTAGCACAATTCGTTTTGAACACCGCCAATCCTGATTGGGCGTTACCCGTCAGGGCGGCTATTTGCTTGAGCGAGACAGTCTTCTCAACGCCGGGCCGCACGAAGTAATCACCTGCCATTGTCCGTACGCTTTGGTCAGGATTCCCGAAAATCACCTCCCCTACCGACTTCCTAAGCGCGTCGGAGAGTTTTTTGTCGGCTGCTAAGCCCACTAACACTTTACCGCCTTCAGGATCACGGGCCATGTCGAGGGCAACCTTTGTTTTATCAGCCTCCGATACGTACTCATCCATCAGTTTCTGGCGCAGGCTCAGCATCTTTTGCTCACTCGCCGACATCTTCGGGGGCATTACCTCGTCCCAGTTCAGCAGGCTGGCCCAGTCGTTGCCACGCCGGAAGTTCACCCAGTAGGTAGCCTGCTTCGCTACGGTCGAGTCGGTTAGTTTCGAGAGGGCTACCATCGCTTTAGCCGCCACCGGGCTTTTAATGAAGCCCAGTGCTGTAATGGCCTGCTTGCGGGCATCGGCAGTGAGCGTTTGGGTCTCGGCCCGGCGTTGGAGCAGTTCGATGGCACTTGCCGGGTGCAGTTCCCAAATGAGATTGGCCGTTTTTTGATCCCAGGCCGCTGGGTCAGCGGGGAGCGAGGGTTTGAGCATCTCGAACAGTTGCTCTTCCTTTTTGTCGGCGGCAATGCCTAGGGCGGTCAGGTAGTAACGGTCGCGCCCATCGTAGCCACGCACAAGAGCTTTCAGAGCTTCTTTACATTGCTCAAACGGCACGTCGCGCAGGGCAATGGCCACCTCCCGCCGAATCGCGGGTGACGGGTTATTGGCCAGCACTTTCGGCTCAAACTCGCCTACGCTTTTCAACGCACGGAAAGCCGCCACGCGCATAGCCTCATCGCCCTCGGCCAGCACACCCTGCACCACCTCGCGCCCCTTCGGCCCCAGCACGGCTAGCAGATACACGGCCCGCGCCCGCACGTAGGGGTTGGGGGATTCGAGTAGTTTCTCCACCGATTTCGTCGCCTTGTCGCCCTGCGCCTGCAAAGCCATGAAACCAAGCATTCTGACGTTTGTAGCGGGGTTTGTGAGGGCGGCAAGTTGGCCCTTCGTGGTTTTCAGGTCAAGTACCGGGGCTTGCAGGTTTTTGCCTTTGGGGGTCACCCGGTAGATACGCCCGTACCCTTTTTTGTCGTGCATGGCGTGCCCACCCACAATCGGATCGTACCAATCGGCAATGTACAGGGCACCGTCCGTACCCACAGCCACGTCGGACGGGCGGAACCATTTCTTCTTGTCATCGGCTACGTCGTTCCACTTGTAGTTTTCGTCAACCTTCGGAAAGGTGCTGATAAAATCGGTTCGGTCGAGTTGAAACCCGGCTCCCTTCGGTTGGGGCTTGTAGCCGAACAACACGTTTCGGCCCGCTTCGCAACTGAGCAGCATACCCCGATAGGCCGCGCCTAGTTCGTCGCCCTCGTAAAACACCGTACCCGTGGGCGAACCGGCCCCCGTGATGTCTCCTACGGGCATCACACCGGGGTCGTCTTGGTGCCAGTGAGCAGTCGGGATGGGTTGGCCGGGGCGTTGGTCGCCCTGCCAGTAACGCGTGCCGTCTTTACTGAAATACCCCGCGTCGGCTCCTTCCATAAGCCAGCTTGTGCGGCAGGCAACCACCTGATCGTCGTTGTCGTTCTGCCACATGTTGCCGTACGAATCGAGGCAGAGTTCGTAATTGTTGCGAAAGTTGTGGCCCATCACCTTCATGCCAGTGCCATCGGGATTGATGCGCAGTTGAAGCCCACCCACCCAAACGCGCCCATCGTCGCTCACCTGACCGCCCTTGTTAGCTTTGTTATGGGGGGTTCCGCCCACATACAAACTCCCCGACCGCAACGTCCAGCCACTTTTGTCGGTTACGTGATGCGGCCCGGCATTGCCTACATTGATGTAGTATTTCCCGTCCGGCCCGGCCACCAGCGCATGCAACGAATGGTCGTGGTCGAGGCCGCCAAAGCCAGTCAGGAAAATTTCGCGTTTGTCGGCTTTATCGTCGCCATTTTCGTCGGTGTAGACAAACAGATGCGGGGCCGCCGACACGAACACCTTGTTGCCAATCACGGCAATACCAAGGGGCGACACCAATTCTTTATCCTGCACAAACACAGTCTGTTTATCGGCTTTGCCATCGCGGTCGGTATCGTCCAAAATCATGACCCGCTCGCCTTCGGGGTGAGTCAGGTGGGTGTCGGGCTTGTTGTTAAAATCGCGATAGTCCACGGCCTCCGTCACCCAGATACGCCCTCGCGCATCCACATCGAGGTTCGTCGGGTTGTATAACATCGGCGACTCGGCCCAAAGCGTAGCTTCGAGGTCGTCGGGCAGGTATAGTTTGTCGGGGCCTTCGGCAGGCGCGAGGTGCAGGGGATTGGCTATTAGCCAGAGAAGAAGGGAGGGAAGAAGGAGTTTCATAAGAGTTGGTAACGGATTGTCAGTTTACTGGTGTCGATACGCCTAACCAAAAAGCCCTCGTGCAGCTTTTATGTTTTCTAAATAGCTGTCGATCATCGCTTTTCCTTGTGGTACGGCCCCTTCCAGTTGCAGCCAACCCCGGTAGCCAATCTCGTCGAGCGTTTGCCGAACCCGCTTCATATCCACCTTCCCCTGCCCAATCAGGTAGCCATTTTCTTTGATATGCACTTCGCAAATCTGCTTCGTGCCGAGGTCGCGCATCTCCTGGTAAATATCGTATCCCATCACGCTTGAATTACAGACGTCGTAATACACCTGCACGGCGGGCGACCCCACAGCGTCGATAATAGCCATGTGTTCGGGGGCCGACAACCACGATTCGATGCCCAAAACCACCCCGGCTTTTTCGGCTTTTGGGGCCACGGCCTTCAACCGTTCAATAACTATCTGTGTTCCTTTTGGGTCATTTTTTAGGTCGTTTTTGCTAAAAAAAGCGAGCAATATAGTCTTCACGCCTAATGCTTTTGCCACATCGACACTGTCCTGAACCCATGCTTCTGTGCGGGCCTCCGACTTGTACGGGATATCGTTTAATGTACCGATAGCAAGCCCGCCAATAGCCACGCCAGTGCGTTTTGCGGCCTCTTTGTATTGTTGTTGCATGGCTGCATCGCGCAGATGCACTTCGTCTTTTAATGAATTTAAGCTAACCTGAATACCATCAAGGCCGATCTGCTTGGCCATGTCGAATGCCCCAATCGAAGCTCCCCCGTTGATTGACCAATCGCAAGCTCCAATACGAAAGTTTCGCTTTCTTTGTAACTTGTCTTTTGCAAACGTCTCGCCGATAGTAGGCGACAGTGCCGATGCTCCGGCAAAGAGCAAGGCCTGGTGGAGAAGAGTTCTGCGGTTCATACTATCGGAAAGGTGTTTGCCTAGGGATTATCCCCCAAAAAATTAGCGTTTTTTTTTACTTCATTCCAACCCTTTGGGCTTGAGTGGGGTCTATACTTCGTCAACGTCAGTATGCTGAGCGATTATGAACTGGTAGAAGGGTGCCGAAAACAGGACCGTACAACGCAGCGACAGCTCTACGAGCAGTTTGCCGGTAAACTTTTTGTCGTTTGTAAACGCTACACGAAAGATGCGACCGGGGCCGAAGATGTGTTGCAGGAAGTCTTTATTAAAATCTATCGGCACATCGATCAGTTTCGATACGACTGTCCACTCGAAGCGTGGATCAAGCGAATTGCGATCAATACGGCGTTGAAATACATCCGAACCCAACAACCCTGGGATCAGGCGGCTGACATCGACGAGATGGCTCCCCTCCTATCACAGGACGACCACAGCCTCCCGAACCTTAATTATCAGTACCTGTTGGCACTCATACAGGAATTGCCGCCCGGATGCCGGACGGTTTTCAACTTGTATGCCATTGAAGGGTACAGTCACCCCGAAATCGGCGAAATGCTCGCCGTATCGGAAGGCACCTCGAAGTCGCAATATGCCAGAGCACGTGCTCTGCTCCAACATAAATTACAACTGGACGGTCATTCGTCGGATTCTGCATCGAACCCCGTCCAACAGAAGACCTAGATTTAAGATGAGTCAATTTGACGAACATACCCATCAATCTCCGCAAGGCAAGGGAAACCCGGCCTGGCAACGTGTTTTCGACGAAGCCGCCGAGACACCCCCACCCCGCGTCTGGGATGCCATCGAGCGCGAGCTAAACGACAAACAGGACGACCGCGTTCTGGTGATTCCCTTCTGGGGTCGCCCCACAACCTGGGTCTGGAGCGCGGCTGCCGTACTGGCCCTACTGCTAGGCGGCTGGTGGAGCCTGCGCCCTTCCGATCCGGTTGCTTCCCCTCAACTTGCTACAAAACAGTTACTCGTGCAGGAGAAACCAACCGTTGCGAGCACAGATATTCCTCGCGTCACGCAGTCAATCCCTGATAAATCGACAGCAGTTTCGAGCAGTGATGAGGCATCTGTAGAGCCGCAACCCTTTGCGGCTCACGTGCGTCAGCCCGAAGTTGGAAATTCTAACAACTTGCCTTCTGGTTCTTTATTCAACGAGTCAAAACCGCAAAGTCTTGCCGGTTTGACTATGAAGCAGGCAGACGCACAAAAACCGCAAGCTCTTGCTGGCAGATTAGCACAGCAAAAGAGTAATCCATTAAACACACAACAAATTGCTGACGCGAGTGGTACACAACAAATTGCTGACGCGAGTGAGACGCAACAAATTGCTGACGCGAGTGAGACCGCACCGGCGGACCGGCAAAGTATTGCGTCTCTGCAAACCCTACCCATGCGCTTACCCAGCATGTACGGAACTCAGCGGATTGTTTGGTTTGGAAAGACCGAACTTACCAGTGATCCTACGTCCGAGAAGACCCGGAAAGATAAATCTGAGCATTGGGCCTCTGTCAGCGTCATGCCATCGTCGTTCAACCCTGGGGTTGGGTTGCAGCCCTCTGGTGTTGCCTACAGTAATTCAGCCGATCAACTGAACGCATCTTCGTACAGATCAAGTCAGGCTGGTCCATCGTTGGTGAGTCAACCTCAGTTGTCTGTTGCTTACCAACTTTCAACCGGGCTTCAATTGGGCAACCGCTGGTCGGTCGAGGCTGGTGTGGGCTATCTGGAAGCCCGTTCGTTAGTCGATAGTCCCGTGCAGAGTATTGTATCGTCCATGCTTCCAGCCGGTCGCCTATCCAACCTATATGCCGACGCACTTTACAACAGCCGGACTAGTGAAAACCAAACGCCACCTCCCTCTACGGTAGTAACTCCGGGGGGTGTTCCGAGTGTCACACCAGAGTACGGTCAATTAATCAACACGAATGTATATAACGTAAGCCGGTCGCAAACTCTGTCAAACGACTATACCTTTGTCCAGCTACCCGTACAACTTGGGTATCAGCTTCGACCTCACAAACGATTTGGCCTCACAGTATTAGGGGGCCTTCTTACCAACTTATTTGTGCGCAACACCGTTAATGAACAGTTGAGCGTTACCAACAGCGACGGAATTTATAGGCCCATCACCCTATCGGCCTCTACAGGTCTTCGGATGCGGTATCGACCTACCCGACGTTGGTCGGCTTCAATGGCTGGTATCTTTCAGCAAGCCCTTCAACGAGGCACTCGTGTAGGCACCGACCTTATCACCCGCCCCCAAACGATGGGGGTGAGTGTAGGTGTCGATTACCATTTCTAATCGTTTTAACAACAAATACTTATGAAGCTCTTCCTAATGTTTTCACTGCTATTCGGGCTTGTTCGCTGCAACGACACAACTGCCGTCGAGAAAGAAACAGCAACCGATGGCGTCGTAATTCGGTCGGGAACTTCGTTCGGCATGTGTATGGGGTATTGCCTGAAAGACCTGGAAATTTCGGGTACGCAAGCCAAATTTACCCAAAAAAGCCACCGCGACGACACCAAATATCCTGCGCGTACCTGTACCCGCACGCTCTCGTCCAACCTAGCTAATGAGTACAACCTGACAGCACAACTAAATGAGTTCCGTAAACTACCTGCCGTTATCGGCTGCCCCGATTGTGCCGATGGTGGTGCCGAGTACGTCGAGATTCAGGTCAGTGAGGTAATCCACCGGGTAAAGTTTGAGCATGGAAAGACCATACCGGGTTTCGATGCCCTCGTTAAAGGTTTAAGAACACAGCGCGAAGCATTCACTGATTGTAAATAGAGCAAGCCATGAAACAAATCCTCTTCATCGCATTGATTTTAAGTTTGTTACTCGCTGGTGCTTGCCAACCTCTGTGCGGTTGCTCTCCAGTCCAGCCCTTGAGTTTCACAGGAAAGTATATACTGGTTAATCCAAAAACGGATTATACGTTCACGCTGACCATCGAAACTAAACCAAGCCAAACAAATTCAGACGTGTATCAAATTACGGGACTTTCATCCGTAAATCAATACGGGGCCGATGCAACCATTCAGCCTGATGGAACGGTCAATGTAAGTAGCATCATTTCTACGAAGCGCGGGGGTACACCCGAAGCGATGAATGCCGAAACCAATTATTACAACAGTCTACAAAAGGCAACAAAAGCCGAAATCGTTGGTGGCAATCTCCACCTGCGTTCGTCTGATACCAATTGGAGCTTACTCGTGTACAATAAACAGTAGTGATTACCCGACTTTTTGTGTGAGACAGGATCGTTCGATGGCATAAAGGCTATCGAACGATTTTTTTTGTGAGCATTCCAACCCTTCCCTATCTGGATGGGTCTTTACCAGTATACAGCAATGATCTAACTCTATGAAACACATCGTCTACCTCCTAACCGTGTTGGCCTTGGCACTCACTCAGTCAGCCTGCACCGACCAATGTACTGAAACACGCGTGTTCCGGCGTTTCACCCCTATAACGTTCACACAAGCCCAGATTCGGCAAGGCGTTGGTACGGAAGCCTCCCGGACGTTGCAAGATCCCGGCAAAATCTACACAAAAGATGGCTTCCTGTTCATCAATGAAATCAAACAGGGCATCCACATCATCGACAACCGCAACCCCGAGTTGCCCCGCATGGTGTCGTTTATTCGGATTCCAGGTAATGGCGATATTGCTGTTCGCAACAACATCCTGTATGCCGACAGCTACATGGATCTCGTTGCGTTCGACATCAGCGATGTAACAAACGTCCGCGCCCTTAAACGCGTCAACAACGTGTTCCCAAGTGGTCAGTTCAATGGCGGCAACTGGTGGTATAACCCCAATACAGGCGACGTTAGCGATCAACGTGTTGAGTACGTAAAGGAAGAAGTGAAAACTAACTGCGAGGAGGACGTTTCACCAACTTGGTGGGGGGGCATGTTTCTGGCTGCCGATAATCGTAGCTTCTCTAGTGCTCAATCAGCGGCTCCATCGACAGGTGGTCAAACGGCCAACGGAACGGCTGGTTCAATGGCTCGCTTTGCTCTGTACGACAACTATCTGTATACCGTCACCTCGCAGGAGATGCAGCTTTTTGATATTCAGAACCCCGCTGACCCGAAGCTAGGTAACAAAATCACGCTGGGTTGGGGTATCGAAACCATTTTTCCCTACGGCGACAAGTTATTCATTGGTTCTCAATCCGGCATGCACATCTACGACAATAAGAACCCCCAGAAGCCCGAGCGGCTATCGGTATTCCAGCATGCCCGCGTCTGCGATCCTGTTGTCGTACATGGCGATAAGGCTTATGTGACACTCCGGTCGGGTAATACCTGCGCCGGTTTCACCAATCAGCTCGACGTGGTCGATATCTCGAACCTATTAAGTCCAAAGCTCATCAAAAGTTACCCCATGCGAAACCCACACGGTCTAGGCGTCGATTTCCCAAACCTCTTTATCTGTGAAGGTGCTTATGGTTTAAAATCGTTCAATGCTAAAGACGCGCAAAATGTTGAACTACAGGAGCACATCGAAAAGCTTGACGCATATGACGTTATTCCATTGGGTAAATCGCTGTTGTTGATCGGGAAAGATGGTTTTTACCAATACGATTACAGTAATCCACGTAAACTTCGCTTAATGAGCAAGATACCAGTTGAACGTCCGAACGCCATTAGCTAAATCAAATCATGAACCACGTTAAACTTTTGCTATTCTTGTGTGTCTTACTGCTGGGTCGTCCGTCAGAAGCACAAACCACCAGCAGAAAAGTGTCTTATGTGAATCACACGGAACTGGGGGGGCTTTTTGGGCGGGTTGCATCGGGAGTTGTTGGCAATGAAACAGTGACTAATAAAGTGAGTCTAACGTTACAAACCTTCAATGGGGTGCAATTAAGTAAACGGCTGGCGGTTGGTGCGTTGATCGGCGTTGACTGGTATAAAGCTGCGCTGCTTATGCCCGTTGGAGCAGGTGTTCGGTATCAGGTAACTCGCCCTGACAACAAAAACGTTTCTGTTTTTTTGAGTGGCGATGCAGGTTACGGGCTACCGTGGCTCAATAAGTCATCGACCGGGTACGCTGTAAAAGGGGGCCTGATGCTCAATCCGGGTATTGGTGTCAGGCTTGGTAAACCAAACGCGGCTGGCTTCACAATTTCGGTTGGCTACAAGCGTCAACTTGCTCAAGTAGAGAAGCCATTACGCTGGAACGAATTGATACGAGACGAGAGCAGGATTTATAATCGGCTAGCCCTCCGAATTGGAACAAGTTTTTAAGTGCTTAGCTGTCGAGTTCTTGTTTGCTGAACACTAGCCCGTTTACTCAAATATATGAACCCAATAACTCTCCCGGTACTTAGTACTCACGAGACGGGACAACATCAGTCTCTACGCCATTTTCTATTTACTCACGTTGACGCCACAGTTATGAAAAATTTGCTATTACTAGTCATTGGTGGAATACTCTTTTTCCTGTGTTATAGAGTTTCCCGATTACAGGCAGTCTATGCTGCTCCTGGTCAGGAACTTAACCAACAACAACTTGTGAAAACCGACATACAACAAGGTGTTATTACTAGTGCTAATAACTCATTAGTTATGCGTGTTACAGGTTTTTAGTCTAAATGCCTTTAAATGAAAAACCGCTTTTTACGGCGGTTTTTTTGTGCTCATATAATAGCTATAAAACAAAACGAGTCTCTCAAGCTAGGCTCAAAAGACTCGTTTAAATAGTAGAGGTGGCAGCTACCTACTCTCCCGGATTCGACTCCAGT
>RDXN01000023.1 GCA_004292855.1 Cytophagales bacterium | reverse complement strand
AAAGCCGAGTGTTGATAAATAAGCCCGACGCAGCCAGTTGGCAGTTCTGGTCGGCTAGGGCGGCTTAACTAACCTAAACAACTGCTCGGACTATTGATTCATCTAAAATATGGTTTCAAGTGTCAATGCCCTCTGGGCGTTTCAATGGCTACGCCGTTTCAGGTTTTAGTGCGCAAAGTTTTGAAACTTGAAACGGCGCAGCCAATGAAACAGCGAAGCATTGAAACTATTTTAAAAGCCCCCGCTTCTTTCCTTCTTCCAGTAAGAGCGGCATAGCCCCCTCAAGCGTATTGGGAATGGTTCCTTCAATAATAGCCTCACGGATGAGCGTTTTTAGCTCGCCTACTTCGCGTGAGGGCTGTAAGCCAAACGTTTCCATGATTAACTCGCCGGTGATGATGGGCTGGAAGTTGCGGAGTTTATCGCGCTCTTCCAAATCGTGCAACTTTTGCTCCACATTAGAAAAATTGCGCAGGTGTTTTTGCACCTTCTCATAATTCTTTGACGTAATATCAGCGCGGCACAGCGCCATGAGTCCGTCGAGGTCGTTGCCTGCATCGACCAGCAACCGGCGCAAGGCCGAGTCGGTGATGGTTTCCTTCACGAGGGCAATGGGGCGCAGGTGCAGCCGGACAAGGCTCTGCACATATTTCATGCGCTCGTTCAGGGGTAGTTTGAACCGCTTGAAAATGGTTGGCACCATGCGGGCACCCAGGTCCTCGTGCCCGTGGAATGTCCAGCCTACACGTTGATCGAAACGTTTGGTGGCCGGTTTGGCAATGTCGTGCAACACGGCCGCCCAGCGGAGCCAAAGCTCGGTGTCGCGGTCGGGAGCGGCTTTTTGGGGGTTGGCCCGGTTTGCCACATTGTCGAGTACCTGGAGCGTGTGGTAAAAATTGTCCTTGTGGCCCTTGCCCTCCACAAACTCGGCCCCGCGCAGCAACACAAACTCCGGGAAAATCAGGTCGAGCAGGCCCGCGTGATACAGCAGCTTAAACCCATACGAGGGCGTGGGCGAGAGAATGATCTTGTTTAGTTCGTCGGTGACGCGCTCCATCGACACAATGCCGATGCGGTCCTTCATCCGCAGGATAGCATCGAATGTGTCGGGTTCGATGTCGAAGCTCAATTGGCTTGCAAACCGAATGGCCCGCATCATCCGCAGAGGATCGTCGGAAAAGGTGATGTCTGGACCTAGTGGGGTTCGGATGGTTTTGCGTTTGAGGTCTTTTACCCCGTCGAACGGGTCAATCAAGTCGCCGTAGGTTTGGGACAATAGGCTGATCCCCATTGCGTTGATGGTAAAATCGCGCCGGTTTTGGTCGTCCTGCAAGGAGCCATCTTCCACGATGGGCTTGCGGGAGTCGGCCCGGTACGATTCGCGCCGGGCACCCACAAACTCCACTTCGAGACCATCGGGCGTACGTAGCATGGCGGTGCCAAAGTTTTGGAACACGCTCACCGGCACGCCCAATTGCTTGCCCACAGCCTCGGCCAACGCGATGCCGCTGCCGACACACACCACGTCGATGTCTTTGGAGGGGCGGTTCAAAATCAGGTCGCGCACGTAGCCACCAATCACGTAGGCATCGACAGATAAAGCTGCCGCCTGACGCGCAATCTGGTCAAAAACAGGATTTGTATGAAGCGTTTCGGAAAAATTCATCGGCGAATAAACTCGACCTGACCGTGAAGGCCAAGCCGCATAATTTCGGGCTTTTTAATTGTGTTCAGCACCTGCCCGATGCCCCCTTCGATTAGGTCCTGTGTTTGTTTTGGCGGCATCGACACCTCAAACGGCAACGTGAGCAAGCCTTTACCATAACCGCCGATAAAATGCTGAATGTCGGGCGTGAGCGACTTCCGAATAGCTATTTCGGGATATTTGTCGAGTAACACCTGCGACACATTTTTGCCCGCGTCGAAAATCACGGTGAGGGGCTTCCGGGCAAATTCAACGAGGTCGTGGCCTACTTCGGGCATTTTGAGCACGTACACACCTACCTGAAAAGCATCCTGCACCAGGATGGTAGGTAACAAAATATGGCCCATATCGAACTGGAGTTGGAGCAGACGACCCACGGCCTCGTCGTGGAGCGGGTCGCAGGCGACGGAAAAGCCGGTTTCATCGGCCAGGCCAATCAGTTTACCCTGTCGGAGCAGGTGGTTGAGTTCGCGGGGTGTTTGCATCATTCTGCGTTTGAACCCGCAAAGATACGGCTCAGTTTCGGGAAATAGGGGAATGGTTCGGAATTGGGTTTTTCATTATCTTTGATGTACCGCTCAACTCCTTGTCCTATGGCCGAAGCACTCATTACGCCCCCTGCCCGCCGGATGGCCCGCCAACCTCGTCGCATGACGCTGGAAGCCTATTTCCGCGCTGAAGAAAAGGCCACTCAGAAACACGAATTTCACAATGGATATTACAAACCGATGGCTGGTGGCACCTTCAAGCACGACAATCTGGCGAGCAAAGCAGTCACATTGCTTAATAACTTTATTGAGGGGCATGATTATTCCTATTTCGTAAACGGCAGCGATACCAAGATACGAATTGAGCACTTCGATAAGGTGGTTTATCCCGATGCTGTTGTGATATGCGAAACGCCTATTTTTTTTCATGGTCGCCAAGATACCATTACCAACCCACTCCTGGTGGTTGAAGTGCTTTCCAAATCAACCGAAAAGCATGACCGGGGTGGTAAGTTTGACTGGTATCGAACCTTGCCTTCGTTTCAGGAATATGTGCTGATTAATCAGGAGTACAAACACGTGACCGTTTACACCCGTCAGCCCGACAATTCGTGGCTGTTGCGCGATTACGATGGCGACGATGCCACCGCCGTTCTATACGCGTTGCATGAATGCCCCCTGTCGCTCAAGCGGTTGTATCGAGGATTAGAGATTTCGTAGTATCTGTAGTGTCGGCGGTCCGTCGCTACGGTAGTATCCGGCATAGCCGTAAGGCTAATATTGTTGATTAGGTTTCAACAGCCACCACCAATATATAATTGGTCTTACGGCCATGCCGGATACTATCCGGCACAACTAGGGTCACTTCCCTGACCGATTTCCAACTTTCTCCTCTACAGGCTTATCCGCGATGGAGTAGGTCAGCTTGTTCAGGTAGAACACCTCGCGCGGGTTGAAGCCCCGATTTGGATCATCGACGATCTTCTGGAAGCCGCAAGCCAGGAAATATTGCCCGTACCAGGCTGCCAGGTTCTCGTTCTCGCTATCGGTGATTTTCTGGCGGTCGTTCGTGCCGACTTTGAGCGAAAACGTCTCGCCCTCGCGGATGGTCTTGTTTCCCTGCACCACCTCGGTTTTTATCTCGCCTTTATACGGATAGGCCATTACCAATTTATCCTGCTGCTGCGAAACCTGCACCATTTCGGTCAGTTCGGCACTTTCGAGGTCTGGAATAGGTAAGCAGTTGTCCCACAAAAGATTACCTTGCTTGTCGAACCCGCACACGATGGCGTGGGTGTAGCGATAAGTATCGAAGTAGCGGTCGGCGGCAGCCGGACCCACGCGCGGCACGTTGACCACATAGGGCAGAGCCGTTCCCTTGTATTGCGGATAGAACACCTCGGCAACAAGCATCAAACCTTCGTCGGTGGCAATGGGATCATGAACGAGCAGCCGATACCGAAACTTGGTGTCGCGGTTTTCCTGTTTGCGCTTGTCGATTTTAGCCAGCATTTTTTCCTGCTGCTTCGGTTTCAAGTACTTAAAAAAGTTTTTCAGGGCTGAAAACTCCACAAACTGAATCCGGTCGGCATCGGCGGGGCCGGTTTCACCGTGGCCAATACGCGTCACGTAAATACCTTGTGAGTAAGGTGTGCAGTCGGTGGAGTAGTTGCCGATCAGGAGTAGTTCGTCGTCGGTGACAGTCAGCAACTTGCCCGAAACGAGCTTGTGATCTTCGCCCCCAAATTCGAGTGTGCGGAGCGGGCGGGCGTCGTAGCTGTAGGAGCGAACCGAAAACTGACACCCCTTTTTCTGGGTATGCACCAGTACATGCACCTCGCGCCGGAGCGGATCGACCTCAATACTGCTGATTTCTATGTGGTTAGCATATAGGCCGGGCAGGACTTTGGTGGTCTTGTCGAAAAACGCAAACGACATCACAACGGGTCGGGTGTTGTGGGTGCCACCGATGTAGGCCTGGTTGTCGAGCACCTTGAAATGGCTCATCGTCATCCCGTCGAGCAGTTCGCCCTCGAAGGTCTCGGTGGTACCGTCGAGCAGGTTCACGCGTAGAATCTGGATATTGTCGGTGTTGTCTTCGCTGAAGAGCCAGTACAGAAAATCGTCGTTGTGGTACGAGAGCCGGGGTTCAAAGCGACCGTCACTCTTAAACCCTGCCGACCAAAATTCTTTCAGGTCGGTGTTGTGCAACAAAAACCGAAACTCGGCGGGGTCGTTGGGATAAAAACCACCCTTGCGGACGGTTACAAGCACCCCACGCAGGCCCAGCGTCGTGATGTCGAATGACTCGCTGTTGTCGGCGTTGATAGGGAGTTCGAGCCGGTTGGCCCGTTCCATTTGGCCATAAACCGACAGGGTACTTAGCAGAAGCCAACAGGTCGAAAGCAGGATTCGGTAGCGCATGGTTTCGAGTTCGTGCGTGAAGTGGAGTAAAGATACAACGTCCGGGTTGTACTTTTGCAGGTGATTATGGATTTACAAGCGCAACTTAAGACCGCCATTACCGAAGCTATCGCCACCGTTTATGGCGAAACCGTTTCTGATACCACGCTCCAGCCTACCAAAAAAGAATTTGAGGGGCTTTATACGTTCGTAACGTTTCCGCTCACCAAATCGCTCCGTAGAGCACCTGCCGAAATTGGGCAGCAGCTCGGGCAATGGCTCGTTCAGAACTCTGATCTGGTCAGCCGCTTCAACGTGGTGCAGGGGTTCCTGAACCTGAGCGTGGCCGACCGGGTCTGGACCGACCTGTTCACAAGCCTGCGGACGGATGCGCCCGTTGCCGCCAAAGGCCAATCAGTGATGGTCGAATTTTCGTCGCCGAACACGAACAAACCCTTGCACCTGGGCCACTTGCGGAACAACTTTTTGGGCGAATCGGTAAGCCGCATTCTCGACGCCAACGGGTTCGACGTGGTCAGGACGTGCATCGTCAATGACCGGGGGATTCACATCTGCAAGTCAATGCTGGCCTACCAGAAATTCGGGCAGCAGCCCGACGGCTCCTGGGAAACGCCCGAATCGTCGGGCTTAAAAGGTGACCACCTGATTGGCAAATATTATGTGTTGTTTGACAAGGCGTATAAGGTCGAAATTGAGCAATTGGTAGGGGAGGGTATCGAAAAAGAGAAGGCCGAAAAGCAGGCCCCGCTCATTCTGGAAGCCCAGGCTATGTTGCGCCGATGGGAGCAGGGCGACGCCGAAACGGTGACCCTCTGGAAGCGGATGAATACCTGGGTCTACGCTGGTTTTGAGAAAACGTACCAGAAAATCGGCACCCGGTTCGACAAGACCTACTACGAGTCGCAGACCTATCTGCTGGGTAAAGAGGTGGTTGAAGAAGGCCTCAAAACCGGTGTTTTTTACCGTAAAGACGATAACTCTGTTTGGATCGACCTCACCGATGAGAGCCTCGATCACAAGCTCGTACTCCGTTCCGATGGCACGTCGGTCTACATCACGCAGGACCTCGGCACCACCGATCTTAAGTTCAACGATTTCCATAATCAACGCTCCCTCTGGGTGGTGGGCAACGAGCAGGACTACCATTTTCAGGTCTTGTTCAAGATCATGAAACGCCTGGGTCGGTCCTACGCCGATGGCTGCTACCACCTTTCCTACGGCATGGTCGACCTGCCAACGGGCAAGATGAAATCGCGCGAGGGCACCGTTGTCGACGCCGACGATCTGGTAAACACCGTGACCGAAGCCGCCCGCACAGCCGCCGACGAAGCCACCAAAGGCAAGATGGACGAGTTCTCGCCCGACGAGCAAGAAACCCTGTTCCAGATGATTGGCCTCGGTGCGTTGAAGTATTTCCTGCTCAAGGTGGACGCCCAAAAGCGGATGCTGTTCAACCCCGAAGAGTCGGTGGACGTGCATGGGCACACGGGGCCGTTTATCCAGTACACCTATGCCCGCACGCGCTCGGTGATGCGCAAGGCCGCCGACGCGGGCCTGAGCGTCCCCGCCGAGCTACCCGTCGTGTCGTTTCACCCAACCGAGCAGCAATTGTTGTTTTTGCTGACCCAGTACCCGCAGCGCGTAGCCGAGGCCGGTGCCGATTACGCCCCCTCGTACGTGGCTCAATACGCGTACGAACTGGCCAAGGCGTTCAACCAGTTCTACGCCGAGGTCACGATTCTAAGCGAACCCAACCGCAACCTGTTGCTCGTGCGGCTTGCCCTCTCGGAGTTGGTCGGGCAAACGATCAAAAAGTCAATGCGACTGTTGGGAATCGACGTGCCGGAAAAGATGTAAAAGACTTGTCTGCCTACCTCGGTGAGCGTTTGATCTGCCCCAGTGCGTTGGCCCCACCATTCACAAAATACTCGGTGTATTGAAGCACGGTGTTTCGTACGGCTATGTTTTCCCAATTAATTGTTGAGCCTTGAAACGTGATGGTGAGGCTCGTCCGGTCGGGGTTAGTGTACGACCAGCTTAGGGGCGAATTTTGACCGTTGACCTGATTATAACCTGTTCCGTCGGCATTGAATTTGATTTCGTAGTTGTTGTCAAAATTGACCGTATTCGTATTACCCCCCCGCTTGTAGTAATCTGCGGTGTTGCCCGTTACGCCCCGTAATTCATCAATTTTCCAGAGATGTTGCGTCAGAAGTGTGAGTGGATCGGCCATAACGGGGTCGCAGGGGGTCCCCCAAAGCAAAAGTTGTCCGTTGGACTGAAAAACGATACGCCCACCTGCCGTATAGCCTACTTTCTTGGCCTGAGCAACGTAGTTTGTGGGCACTGTGACGGTATGGCTCACCAGGACCGGTTCTGTGACTGTTGGTACACGTCCGCAGGACCGTGTTGCCGGGTCATTCCACGACCCCGACCGAACTGTGCGAAGCTCATTGCTGATTTCGTAGATCAACACAGCGAGCGCACCTGCGCATTCTGTTTGTGGGTCATACTGCTGGTTCCCGTTGAGGTCAATGTAAGGGGTGAAGGTTTCGCTCAGGGTAACCGAGACGGCGGGATTGGGCAGGGTATAAGGCCCGTAAATCCGGTTGAAGTACTGCGTTACACTAACATCGAAGGTCATTTGCGGGGCGGTTAACAACCCTATTTCAGTGATAATTGGGCCGCTGAACCGAACAACGTCGCGAAACCGTAGATTGCCCGTTGGTACATTGGTTGTGAGTCCACTCACATTCATGTATGAGCCGCTACACATAGGCATTACGGCTGGACTTGTGTTCGTGTTTGACACAAAAGCCGGAGCACTGCCCGTTGCCGTGTAGCTAAATGTAACAGGAATACAGTTGCTGTTGGTGCTGCTGATAACGTATGTTATCTGGGTGGGCGGTCCCAAACACTCCGTAGCTGGCGTAAACTGACCGTCGTTGTTGAGGTCGACATAGGGCGTTACGGTAGCACTCATTGTTACCGCAACGTTCGGGTTTGGCAGGGTAAACGGCCCAACGATTCGGTTGAAATACCGGTTAGTTGAGGTGTTGGCACTTGTCTGAAAAACAAGCACCGAGTCGGTGATAGTGCCAATGTCTGTATTGAGCGGGCCGCTGAATCTAATCCGCTCGATGAAACGCAGGTTAGTTTGCTGAGTGTTACTTGCGCCCTCGCTAAAGAGCAGGTAGCCGCCATTCCCAATCGGGACGGTTACGCTGCCCAGCCCCGTGTTTGAAATCTGCACGGCACTGCTGCCCGTTGCCGTGTAGCTGAAGCTTATCGGTGGACAGATTGTTGTTGATTCAATCACGTGAATAACCACCGTTGGCATACCCAAACACTCCGTATCAGCATCATATTGCCAGTTTCCATTCGTATCAATAAATGGCGTCATGGTTTGACTGGTGAACCCTGTGAGTGCGGGATTTACCAATGAATAGGGGCCATAGATCTGGTTAAAGTATCCTACGCCAACAACAGCTCTGGGGCGACTGGTAGGCAACGGGTTTCCATTATCAGCAAAGTTGCCGTTGGAGATCCAGTCGGCTAAAAAGCGTAAGTTGGCTGTGGGTACATTCGCTGTCAACGGGCTAACCTGCATACCGCCCCCATTGGCAACAATCACCGTGGTACTGGTGGCATTGTTAGTTATGGCGGTTGGTGTGGTGCCGTTAATGGTGTAGCTCACACCAATCGTTGGGCAGGTTGTCGACGAAGGCTGGGCTTGAGCCTGCGCCAGATTGGTAAAAATCAAAAAAAGGCTAACAAACAGTCCGAATAGAGTAGAGCGTACAAGCATATTGTGAAAAATGACTGATAGAAACTGAATTAAACGGTTTAGCAATATAGAAAAATTCCTACAACTAGTTACCTCTCTGACTAAGCCCTTGAATTCAAGTTCGAACTGCAATTCACTTAATCTTCTTTTTTATTTCGTTGTCGGGGCATTTGATTGGGCAGATATCCCGGCAACGAAATGAAAAAGAAGTCAGCTGGACAGGTAGTACTGACCTACTTTTGGGTGTCAAATCCAAGTAGCCAATGCCCCACTTTACCCAACTGACTATCGCTCAAAGATACCAGCCGCGCGGGCGGCCCCGTTCAGACCTAAGCTTGACTTTAGCATTTAGCTAGAAGCCCGTTGGGGCTTTGGTAAATAGATTTGGGTCGCCAAACTTCGATCCAGATGCCAACGCTACCCAACGAGTTTCTGACCCTAATATTACCGCGTCTTCGTGCATGTGCAGCTTCTGCTGACGGGCGCAATTCTGGCTCCAGGTAAACGAACCGTTACGTCGGTGCTTCGGATCATAGGACTCAGCCAGGAGAAAGCCTTTCACAAGTACCACCGGGTACTAAGTCAAGTCCACTGGTCAGCTTTACAGGCGAGTTGCATCTTGCTCAACCAGTTGCTAGGCGTTTTTATGGGTGATGGGCCGTTGGTAGTGGGCATTGATGAACACCGCGACGGCGGCCCGGCTGGAACGGCGATGGGGAGCCAAGATCAAAGGGCGCGGCATCTATCGGGACGCGGTTCGCAGTAGTGGCAGTCATTTTGCCAAAAGTAGTGGCCTGCGGTGGGTGAGCGTGATGATGCTCACACCCATTAGCTGGGCTAAACGAGTCTGGGCCTTACCCTTCTTGACGGCCTTGGCTCCTTCTGAGCGGTATTATGAGGATAAATTACGTACCCACAAGCCTCTGACAGTCTGGGCCAGACAGCTACTTTTGCAACCGGGCCGATTTCTATGGTTTATACAAGGGGTGACACATAGTTTTTGTCATATTTTTCGCCCCGCGCCACCACCGCGTACACCCGATGGATAAGCTTGTTGCGAACGGCATTCAAAACCAGCATTTTGTTCTTGCCTTCCTTGACTTTGCGCTGGTAGTAGTCCTGCAATTCACCCGCGACGGCGGCCCGGCTTCGCTCGAATAGCCGACATAGCTCGGCACCGGCCACCTGGCCAGGTGGAACAACGACTTAAGCCGCTTGCGAGCGTGTTGACTCACACCCGGTCGCCCGCGAACACTACTACCTGATTGATAATTGAAAGGAGCAACCCCAGCGTGGCAGGCCATCTTTTTGGGATCGGTGATGGTCTTCATTTCATTGGTGGCGATGACGATCTCGGTAGCAGTAGCCGTGCCGATGCCCGGAACCGACATAACCAACTCAAAAAGTTGGCTCAGGCGTGGATCGGCTTCGATGAGTGCATCAATGGCTTTCTCCACCGCCTTGCGATCCTTCTCTAAGGCCGTTAGCGATGCCTGGCAAGTCTTATCAAGTTGCTTTTGCAGAGCCGGATCAATAAAGCCCTGGTGTTCAGCCAGCGGACCAGCCAGTTGATTGTACACACTGATAAGTCGCTGACGGGCAGCACTTAAGAAAGCTAATTTCTGAACCACCTGACGCGGTGGTTCCCAGAGTCGAAGCTGATCGCGAAAGCGGAAAGCATACTCGGCGATCCGCTGGGCATCAATCGAGTCGGTCTTACCCCCGGTCCGCCGGTGCGGTTGCAAACCACCTGCTTTCTTGATTTGCAACGATGACTCTAACCAAATGGGAAAGCGAAGTTTATGAAGAAAATCAAGCAGATGGGCGTTGTAAATGCCCGTATGCTCCATGCAGAAGATGGCCTCCGATGGGTTCCAATCAGGTAGCGTTTTCAAGAGCCGCAAGGCGGTCTTGATCCCAGCGATGGTGTTGGGGGTGCTGGTTTGCAAGACCATTTTTTTGCCGTCATAGACGGCCCAATCCAAAGTCGCTTTGGCAATGTCGATACCAATAAAATAGCGAATGTCCATGATGGTCATTAATTTAGCAGGGGGATTGCATCAAACGTTAAGTTGGCCCAAGAGCGTTTTTAGATAAACATCATCACGGGCCGCTTTTTTTCGTTTGCGCTTTAAACTCATCTTAC
>RDXN01000022.1 GCA_004292855.1 Cytophagales bacterium | reverse complement strand
CAGCGACTTTCTATCTTCGATAGAAAATCAACTTAACCACCGACCCCGAAAGACATTAGGCTTTCTGACTCCTATTCAATTCGCTGAAAAACACCAAATCGCATTTCAAACCTGAATCTGCCAACAATTACCTAAAGGTTACATTAACAACCTATTTCCATTGGAAATCCAATGCGTTATCTCCTCTCACTATTGTTGCTAACCGTTCAGAATCTGGCCCAGGCGCAAACCGTGCCGAAGCCAGAGTCAGCGCGGTATTGGGCTGAAAAAGGAGGGAAACTAATGGCGAGTGGCTGGTTTTCCAGTGCCTACAGCGCATTTCAGTTGGCGCGGAGTTTGGGCGCACCGGGCATGGTGCCGCGCATGGAGGAGGCCCGCCGACGCAACCTTAACCACATTTTACTGCAAAGCTTGCTGGCCGAAGCCCGCGCCCTGACCGACGCCGACCCTGCCCAGGCAATGCGCCTGCTCGAACACGCCCGTCGGCACTTCCCCGATAGCAGCCGGATTTTGCAGGAGATCGGCACGCTCACAAACCGACCTAATTTCTGGCCATTCAACCTCAAAGCCACCCAACTCTGGCCTTCGCCAACGCTCCACTACGTGGTGGCTTCTGGCAATCCGGCCCGGCTGTATACCTGCCGGGGCGACAGCCTGACGCTCTTGTACTCGTTTGCGGCTCCCGGCGAACAGGTTTTCTTCGCCCCCGGCGACCGCCTTGCCTGGGTGGCTACCACGTCCGGCACTCTCTTGCTCGACTGCCAACCAACCGCCGTTCGGGTGGTGAGTCAGCTACCCGACGTGATGCAGGGGGCCGTTTGCTCGCCCGACGGTCGGTATATGCTAGCATCGTTCGCCAATGACGGGGTGAACCGGCTCTACCGGATTCGGAAGGGAAGATTGGAAAAAACGGACGTTGTGGCCAACCCAAAACAGTCCATTTTCCCGCCCGATGGCCGTTTTTTGTGTTTGCTGGCCACCGAGGGACTGACCACCGTCCGGCAGCTCTACCGGCTGGCCGACGATGGGCCGCAGGTAGTGCGTGACAGCCGGGCGTACCCACCCTTGAGCGATGCCGCGTTCTCGCCCGATGGTCGCTGGTTGTTGCTGAGTTTTTTTGACTCGAAACGGGACAGTTTGTGGGCCATGACTCCCGACGGCCCACAAGTTCGGCACGTTTTTGCGCGGGAGCCGGAAGCCGATGCCTCACACGTTTACCGAGGGGTGCAATGGCGGGCCGTTCGCCAATTTCCGGGGAGCAAAGTGGATGGGCTGGAGCAGTTGGGCATCACCCTGACTCCCGAAGAGCGCGAGGCATATTTGCACCTCTGGCACGTGGTGGGGGCCATGATGGGCATTGACGAAGACCTCCTGAGCGAAGACGAAACCGAGTGCCGCAACCTGATGAACGCCATTTTGGCCCAACAATCGGGGCCGTCGATGGAAGGGGCCGAACTCACCGATGCCTGCATTGAACTCATGCGCGACCGGCTCATTGTGGGACCGTTGCAACGTCTGACGCCCTATTTTGTCCGGTTCTTCGTGGGCGACCACTACGCCGATATGCTCAAGGTGGACCTCGCCGACGAGGCCCAGGAATCGAAGGTGCTGGAAGCCGTGAAGTGGATGGACCGGAAAGTGCGCGACACCAACGAGCAGCACGTGTTGCTGGGCGCAATGGGCCGGGCGTTCAGTCACGGCATGATCGGGCGGATTCTGGAATTTACGAACGCGGCCAAAAGTCAGCAATTTTACCTGCCCTCGGCCCTCGCCGACGAGTGGGAAGAACTGGCCCCCGATTTCCGCATTCCGCCCACATCACTTTCGATTTGCCCATTGTGGTCGCCGAGGTGTTTGGTCAGCAACCGCTGGAGAGCATTACCGAGGATTTTGACCTGATGAACAAGCTCTTCGACGATATGTACGACCAAATGAACGACAATGTGGGGCGCATTTACCGACCATTCGGGCGGGTGCTGCACCTGATCGCAGACCAGTTTAAAGCCCTCGAACGGAGCATCATGCAGAAAAACCGCGCCTACGCCTGGCAAGTTAGCAGCGAACTCCACAAAACGACCGATCCGGCGGAACGGCAGCGTATTTTAACCCGAATCGAGACGCACTCAGCGGCCCTGGGACTGAACGTTGTGAAGCCCCCGTTTTGGGTCCGGCCCCTGATTGGTTGGATTGCCCGCAACGAAACCGGTACACCCGCGCAAAAGATTGACGTGATGCTCCGAACGGCGTTATTGCCAACTGTATGAAACAACTTCTCCTATTTTTTCTCCTTCCCCTAACCCGTCCATCCACGCCGAAGACCTGTTTTACGGTTTGTACTACGGCTTTATCCTGATTGTTTCGATCTATAGCCTGTTTTTGTTCGTCCGGCTGCGCGATCAGGACACGCTTCGCTATGCCGTTTGGGTATTGAGCGTCGGGCTGCAACTGGCTCTTTACCGGGGCCTTACAACCGAATTCCTGTGGCCCGAAAACCATTCGTTTGAGCAATACAGCAGTGCGTTGGGCGGCATCACGGGGCTGTTGCACGTGCTGTTTACGATGTCGTTTTTACGGCTAAAAAAGTACCAGCCAACGTTTTATCGTCTTGGACAGGTGATGATTGGGGTGTACGCGTTGGGTATTATGCTGTTTGTCACGTCGGTGTATGTGGTCAGAAGCACGAGCCGCATCATCGACATTATTCCCATTACGGCCCTGGCCGAGGGCGTGTTTAGCATTGTGGCAGGGGTCCGGGCTTACCGGCAGGGCTTCCGACCATCGCTCTACTACATCATTGGCAATCTGGTCTTTTTTGCCTCGGTTTTCGTGTTTTTCCAGTACGCGTTTGGCAAACTGGATCACTCGTTCTGGACCTATAACAGCATCCACATCGGCTCCGGGATCGAGATTTTGCTGTTTACGATGGCCCTGGTGTATAAGGTGAACCTGCTGAAACAACGCCAGGATAACGCCATTCGCGAACAGTTGCGGCTGGCGCAGGAAAACGAACGGCTGGTCGAAGAGCAAAACACGATGCTCGAAGACAAAGTCCGGCAGCGCACCGACGAACTGAACATCCAGAAAAACAACCTGCAAACCACCCTCACCGCCCTGCAAACCACGCAGCAGCAACTGATTCAGAAAGAGAAAATGGCCAGTTTCGGCGAACTCGTGTCGGGCATTGCCCACGAGATTCAGAACCCGCTCAACTTCGTTAACAACTTTGCCGAGGTCTCTGCTGAACTGACCGAGGAGCTAACCGAAACCGTGCAATCGGGCGACACAAAGGGAACCGCCGAGTTGGCTAACGACCTTCGCCAGAACATGCAGTACATTGTTCAGAATGGCCAACGGGCGTCGGGCATTGTGAAGGCCATGCTCGAACACAGTCGCCCCCCCCCCCGGCGAACGCCAACCCACCGACCTCAACGTACTTATTCATAAATCAACAAAACTGGCACATCAGGCGTCGCGGGTCAAGGAAAAGAACCGGCAAACAGGTTGGACCGAGGTGCTAGTACATACCGATCTCGACCCGGATGTCGGCATTGTCGAGGTGATTCCGCAGGAGTTTTCGCGGGTGTTGCTCAACCTGCTCAACAACGCCTTTTACGCCACCAGAGAGCAGGCCAAACAGGCGTCAAATAACCCCAAAACGCCTTATCAGCCGCAGGTTTGGGTGAAAACGAGCCAAGAAAGAAATGGAGTTATCGTAAGCATCCGCGACAACGGGACGGGCGTTACCCCGAACCTGCTGGGCAAGATTTTCCAGCCATTTTTCACCACCAAACCCACCGGGCAGGGCGTAGGGCTGGGGCTTTCCTTGAGCTACGATGTCATCACGAAAGGGCACGGCGGGCAGTTGGACGTGCAGTCGGAGCCGGGTCAGTTCACCGAATTTACCATCACCCTGCCTAAGGCTTAAAACTGGCTGCATCTAAATCTTCTTCAACACTTTTACCAACTGCCGGGTAATCTCCTCATATCCTTTGTCCGAAGGATGCAGGCCATCATAAGTCATGTCGACCGCTTCGGGTGGGTACGGATACTCGTCAACGCCTGGTGTGAACGGAATATCCGTGAACTGCGGGTACGGATAGTTCTCGTACGTGCCCGTTTGCGGGTTCTTCAGCTGCTTAAACTTCACCAGTTTCTCATGGCGCAATGCCTTATTGTGGTACAGATCGACCACCGGAAACCGTTCGAGCCGCCCAATGGAGTCAATGGCATTGGCAAAGGATTCGAGCGTTTGGCTGTTTTTGGGCTTGTAAGAGCCGTAGGCGTTGTTTTTCGCATTAAACAGATACACAAAATCAACTCGTTGCATAGGCGTAATAAGCACGATCCGAGCCTGCGGGTTTAGGGCGCGAAGACTATCCACAATAATCCGAAAGGAGCCATACACCGTGTTGTTGCCCGTGTTGGTTTGGTAATCGATGAGTCGCCCCAACGGACGCCCCTGCCACCAGTCGTTGGTGCCCAGAAAAATAGTGTATACATCGGCCTTCACGACACCTAGTTTCCCGAACGACTTGGCAATGCCACCCGACGTCCAGCCGTTGTGCCCCTGATTCACGTACTTGAAATGGGGTAGCTTTTCGGTCACCATCGTCATGTATCCTTTCGTAATCCTGTCGCCAGCTTCTTTGGGGTGTTCGTTCAGATACGTAATCGAATCGCCAATGGCCACCCAGAGCCGTTGGGTTGGGCGGGCCGAGCTAAATAGGCCGATAATAGCCAGTAGTACGAGTAGTCGCTTCATAGTTAAGGGATGAAAAAAATACAGTTTGCGGTTTCGTTTGTTTAGCACCGACCACAAAAAACACTATCTTTCTCCCTGTTTCTACTCAGGATAGATGTTAGATACTGGACGTTAGACATTGGATAGTGACCGTCCAACATCCAGTATCTAACGTCCAACGTCCATTTCAAGCCTTTAAATCAGCCTATTGAATGCATCAGTTCACCCTGGGAATCGAAGAAGAATTCCAAACCATTGACCCCGTAACACGCGAACTCCGTTCGCACATGTCGAAGCTCGTTGAGGGCGGCAAAATTGTGCTTCAAGAGCGCGTAAAGGCCGAAATGCACCAGGCCGTTGTGGAGGTTGGCACCAATATCTGCCACAATATTCAGGAGGCCCGGCAAGAGGTAACCTACCTCCGCAAGGAGATTATCGAACTCGCTGATAAGCAAAACCTGAAAGTGGCAGCCGCCGGTACGCACCCGTTTTCGGACTGGCAGGCCCAACTCATTACGCCCAATGAACGCTACGACCAGTTGATCGAGGAAATGCGCGACGTGGCCCGCTCGAACCTTATTTTTGGCTTGCACGTACACGTGGGCATCAGCAGCCGCAACGAGGGCATCCAAATTATGAACGCTGTGCGGTATTTCTTGCCGCACATTTACGCCCTCTCCACCAACTCGCCGTTCTGGTGCGGGCGCAACACGGGCTTCAAATCGTACCGCTCCAAAGTATTCGATAAGTTTCCGCGCACGGGCATCCCCGATTTTTTCTCGTCGGCCAACGAATACGACGAATACATTGCGCTGCTCGTGAAAACGGGCTGCATCGACAACGGCAAGAAAATCTGGTGGGACATCCGGCTCCACCCCTTCTTCGACACCATCGAATACCGCATTTGCGACGTGCCGATGCGCGTCGATGAGACCATCTGTTTAGCAGCTCTGATGCAGGCGTTGGTGGTGAAAATTGCCAAACTCCAACGGCAAAACCTCAATTTCCGGCCCTACCGACGTGTGCTCATCAGCGAAAACAAATGGCGGGCGGCCCGCTACGGCATCGAAGGCAAACTGATCGACTTTGGCAAACAGGAGGAGGTACCCACGCCCAACCTGATCCATGAACTGCTCGATTTTGTCGACGACGTGGTTGACGAACTAGGTAGTCGCCAAGAATGCGAATACGTGCTGGAAATCCTGAAAATGGGTACCGGGGCCGACCGTCAACTCGCTGTTTTTGAGAAGACCAACGACCTCAAACAGGTAGTCGACTACATCGTTAGTGAAACTTCCTTTGGGGTAAGGTAGTTAGAATAAATGAGATGAGAATTGCAATTTTAGATATGTACGACAACCATGCCAACGAAGGTATGCGTTGTATTCAGCAGATTATCAGGATGGTGGCCGGCACGGAAGGTGTCGATTTGCCATTCGATGTGTTCAATGTGCGGGCCAACAATGATTTACCCGACCTTGATTACGACGCCTACATTTCGAGCGGGGGCCCGGGGAGTCCGTTGCCGCTGGGCGAAGCCTGGGAGGAGCCGTATTTTGCCCTGATCGACCAGTTGCTTGCCTGGAACCGGACCCACGCTGAGAAGAAACCCTTGTTTCTGATCTGCCATTCGTTTCAACTGGTGGCGCGACATTTGGGTTTGGGCACGATCAGCAAACGCCGGTCGACCTCGTTCGGCATTTTCCCGATGCACCGCACCGACGATGGCTACGCCGAACCGCTTATGGCCGGTTTGCCCGACCCGTTCTATGCCGTCGACTCCCGCGATTATCAACTAACGGAACCGGACCTGGACAGCTTTGATCAAATGGGAGCTAAGATTCTGTGTCTGGAGAAAATCCGGCCCCATGTCGACCTGCCCCGCGCAGTAATGGCTATCCGGTTTTCGCCGGAGGTGTTCGGTACGCAATTTCACCCCGAAGCCGATGGTGAGGGCATGTTGCGGTATTTCATGACCGACGAAAAGCGAGATCAGATTGTGGGCATTCACGGTCAGGCCAAATACAATGAGATGGTGTCGTACCTGCAAGACCCCGACAAGATCGAACGTACCGAATCGGTGTTCCTGCCAGGCTTTTTGCGCGAAGCTATTGCTGCGCAGCAAGGAGTTGAAGTCGTTCGGTAGTTCACTTTTCGACGTTTTTTGTCATCCGCGTGCCAATAATAACACCATGATCCAAACCCTACGCCAAACCTTCAACCAAGCCTTTAGCCCCGAACGTTACGAGGCTTTCATAAACTCCATCCATGCCGACCTACCCGGTATGCTCGATTTTCGGGTGGCCGAAACGCCCGTTTTCGTGCCTAAAGCATTGGGCGACAAACTGAAGCAAGCCTGCGCCGACATTGTCGACACGATCACTGCCGAGGGGTTCCATGCCCGCACCGAAGCGGCTATCCCGCCCGATCAGCGCGTACCAAACGAGGATAAGCACACGACCTTTCTGGCGGTGGACTTTGCCGTTTGCCGGGATACAAGCGGGGAGCTAACTCCGCAATTGATCGAGTTGCAGGGGTTTCCGTCGCTCTATGGTTTTCAGCAGTATCTGCCACAGAAATTCCGGGAGTTTTATCCGATCCCGGACACCGTTTCGACTCTGTTCAGTGGGCTATCGCGGGAAGAGTATGTTGAGCTGTTACGAACAACAATTGTGGGTGATGGCAAGCCGGAAGAGACCATTTTGCTCGAAATCTTCCCTGAAAAACAAAAAACCCGTATCGACTTTGAGCTGACCCGACAACTGATTGGCGTTGAGCCGGTTTGCCTCACTAAAATCCGAAAAGACGGGCGCAATCTGTACTACGAAAAAGACGGTCGACGCATCCAGATTAAGCGCATTTACAACCGACTTATTTTCGACGATCTCCAGAATTACCCCGACCTCCAGACCGAGTTTCACCTCACCGACGATGTCGACGTGACGTGGGTAGGGCACCCGAACTGGTTTTTCCGTATCAGCAAATACACCCTGCCTCTGATCAAAAGCCCATTTGTCCCTCAAAGCCATTTCCTCAGCGACCTCGACACCGTCCCTGCCGATCTGGACAATTACGTCCTAAAACCCCTCTTTTCCTTCGCGGGCGCAGGCGTCAAGATTCACGTTACTCCCGCCGACATTGAGGCAATACCCGCCGACCAACGGGGCAACTTCCTGCTTCAGCGCAAGGTGCAGTACGAACCCATTGTGCAATCGCCCGACGGGTTGGTGAAGTGCGAGATCAGAATGCTGTTTGTGTGGCCCGAAGGAGCGACAAAACCAACCCTCGTGACCAACTTAGCTCGCCTGAGCCGGGGCGAAATGATTGGCGTAAACTTCAACAAAAACAAAGATTGGGTGGGCGGAACAGTATGCTTTTTTGAGTAGGCCCTTGCTGCGCTGGATGGAAGCGTGATATATTTGCACAAATCACCGTAACCATTGATGAGTAACGCGCCTTTTTTTCTCCACGATTATCTTAGTATGCGGAGCTGCATGTGCAGTTCGTAGGGGAGTGTACATCACTGTTTTTCGTTGTACATTTTTTATTTTACTCCCTTACCACCGTGTCTTTTTCCCAAATTTCCCTCCCGGCTTACGGCGTAAGCCCTGTTACTGGCTTTTTGCCTGAACATCCACAATTCGTTTTACCAATGAGTAGCGTACCCTGGTACAGATTGGCCTGTTACCTGTCTAAGTATCTGTTAACGGGAAAGTTACGTTCGTTTATTGAGCAGCTACCACCCTACGAACCCGATACCGACATGCCCGCCGAAACGGGCATGCGGATGCTCAGCTACTTAGGTCACGCCTACCTTTGGGGCGACGCCCACCACGTGCCCGACCGTCTTCCCGCCCGGCTGTCTGATGCGTGGTGCATGGTAGCCGAACAGGTTGGTCGTCCGCCTATTTTGTCGTACCCATCGTACTGCCTTTACAACTACCGAGTTATCGACCCAGCGCAACCACCCTACATTGGCAACATCGAGATAGTGCAGAACTTTTTGGGCGGGGCCGACGAAGACTGGTTTATCCTGATTCACGTTGACATTGAAGCGCGGGCGGCTCAGGCTCTCCGGGTCATTCCCGACGCGCTTTTGGCCGCTCACACAGGCGACCTACCCCGCCTGACCAACGCCCTGAAAGAGGTGGAAGCAGGTTTAGGGGCCATGAACGCGACCATGCTCCGCATGCCCGAATACTGCGACCCGTACATTTATTACACCCGCGTTCGGCCTTATATTTTTGGCACAAAAAACAACCCTGCGCTACCCAACGGCTTGGTTTACGAAGGCCATTTTGACAATCAGCCGCAGTTGTTCCGGGGCGAAACCGGCGCGCAAAGTGCCATTGTCCCCACCATCGACGGACTGCTGGGTATTGAGCACGCCAACGACCCGCTCCGAGAATACCTGATGGAGATGCGAACGTACATGGTCCCGGCCCACCGGCGGTTTATTGAGGCCGTAGAAAGTAGGTCGCAGGTGCGGGCTGCGGTGGAAGCGAACCCGGATAACGTCCCCCTAAACGAGGTGTATCAGGCATGTGTGGGTCAGTTGTACGCGTTCCGGGCCAAGCACCTCGAATATGCAGCCACCTACATTCACAAGCAGGGTATGCAGGCTAACAACAGCACCTCGGTCGGTACGGGCGGTACGCCGTTTATGCAGTACCTGGCCAAACACCGCGACGAGACTAAAGTGGTGGTGTAAAATACTTAGTCATTTAACGCGCCTTTACCCCCAACCCCCTAAAGGACGGTCGGCCGCTGCCGGGCTTTGTCCGACATGGGAATAAGCCCGGCAGCGGCCGACCGTCCTTTAGGGAGTTGGGGGTATTGTACCAGCTATCTCCTGGAAAGTCGCGTATTGAAAGCAATGTACGGCATGGGATAGAACCGCAATCGGTCTTCGTCGCGCATGGCAACCAACACCCCCAGATCGAACGCATGACGGGGGCGGTTCAGCCGCAGAACACCCGAAATCTGGCTAAATCGCTCGTAGTCGTAGCTGCGCGCTCCGAGTAGAATTCGGTTGTCGCTCACCAAGGAGAGCCGTCGGCCAATGGGGGCCACAAAACCAATATCCATCGAATTGCGAGCACTTCGGTTCTCGTTCGGTTTAGAGTTTGTATAGCCCAGTGTGAGGTTGCCTTTTGTCGAGCCAAACGCAAGAAAACCCGTCAGCACCCGGTCGCGAAGGAAGGTGCTCCGGTTGATGAAAAAGTTGTATTGACGGCCATCGTTCCACTGATAACCCAAATCGGCCCCAACCCGAACCGTGCTACCAAGCGGGATGCTCAACTTGGCCCCCAGCGACGGACGGGTATAAATAGCGTCCTCAAAGAACCGTTGCCCAAAAAACGAGGGCGTCACACTCGCCCGTACCGTCAGGAACGAGAGCAGGCCATACGAGATTTCGTTGTACAAAAACCAGATGTTTCGGTAGGTGAGTTGTCCGGCTTTGAGCGGCATACCCGTTTGGTTGTAGAGTAGCCACGGAAACTGGTTATTCTCAAAACGACTGATTGACTGCGGCCTTTCCGCGCTCGTTGGGTCAACTGATTGGCCTGTTCCGGGGTCGGTAGTATCGAGTACCGGCTCAATTTTCCTGATCTCCTTAGATGACAATATTGACTCGCCACCGCGTCTGCGCAGCACGACCTTGAGGCTGTCTTGTTGGGTAATCTCGCCCGTATAGATGGATCCGTCAGTGAGCGTTATGTTGACCAGGTTCCGGCCACGCGTCCGTACGTTGCCCCGGTAGGGTTCGATGCGGGTAATATCGGCGGGGGCCAAATACGAGAGTCCCCCACCCTGCCGACGAACCACGACTTTGATAGAATCCCGCTCAACAATACGGCCCACGTATTGCCCGCCGTCACGCAGAAAAATAGTAAACGTAGTTCGGCTTGAGTCGATGGGAGCAGTGGGACCTTGAGCACATAGAGTGGTTGGTAGCAGAAGCACCAAAAATAGCAGCAGTGAACGCATAGAGTAAACTAATAGAGGTTTCGTCGTACAGATCAATAGTCCGAGCAGTACTTTAGGTTAGATTTGGTAGAATGACAAAAGGGTCGTAGTGTTGAAATGCCCATTTCTTCACCCCCGACCCATGAGCATC
>RDXN01000021.1 GCA_004292855.1 Cytophagales bacterium | reverse complement strand
CTTTCAAACCTTAGTAGATGGATACAGGATGTCAAAGAACGAGTACTTAAAAACAAACCCCCAGACTTGTGGGTAAACCTCACCTGTTTTAGGAGGGGGTTGGGGGTGGTTCCCTTAGAAAACCGCTTTAAACACATCATTGAAAATCGCGAAAGCCATCAGTCCTAACAAGATCACCATGCCTACTTTCTGAGCGGCTTCGAGGAACCGATCCGAAGGCTTGCGACCCGACACGATCTCGTACATCAGGATCGTTGCGTGACCACCGTCGAGGGCTGGAATGGGAAGGGCGTTCATGAATGCCAATGCCATCGACAACAGGCCCACAACCGTCCAGAAACGATCCCAAATCCAGACGCCCCCAAACAGATTTTGCGCGATGCCAATGGGACCGCTTAGAGCTTTTGAAGGCGACACGTCGCCCCGGAAAATCTTGCCAAAGCCTTTAATGTTGTCGTATACAACGCCAAATGCCCGGTTGGTGCCGATCACCAACGCCTGCCCAAAGGTGTACTCGTCGGTGGTGCGGGTCAGCAGTGATTTAGGCGCGAAGCCAATCTTGCCTTCGGGCGTTGTGACCATGTTCAGCGTAAGGGTCTGCGAACCGCGCTGCACGTTGAGTGTAACGGGCTTGCTTTGTAACTTGCTGAGTGTCTGCTGAATTTCGTGATAGTATTGAATCGGTTTGCCGTTGACCGCTGTGATTTTATCCCCCGCTTTAAGGCCAGCCTGATACGCGGGCAACACCGTGGGCTTTAGCTCTTCGCCCGTTATGGCAGCCCGAATTTTGGCGAAAATGCCGGGTTGAACAGGCTCGGCAACGGCCAACACGGTGAAGGGTTCAACCGCGTCGATAAATGGAACTGGGTCGCCTTTGCTGTCTACGAGCTTATCGACCAGATTATTCGGCAGGTCAACCTCAAATTGCTTGCCATCGCGCTCAACCGTGTAATGGCTGTTGGTACCCAGAATAACGTCGGTGTCGCGAATGTCGTAGAACTCGACGGGCGTTTTGCCGTTCACCTTCACGATTTTGTCGCCCGTGCGCAGGCCAATCTCCTGGGCCAGCGGGTGAGCCACAATACCGAATTTGGCGTCTTTATTGGCCAGATAGGTGTTCCCGTTTTTGTAGGTGAGCAGCACGAAAATGATCACGCCCACAACGACGTTCACAATAATGCCGCCCAGCATCACGATAAGCCGTTGCCAGGCTGGTTTGGCCCGAAATTCATAGGGTTGGGGTTCGGCGTTCATCTGGGCCGTGTCGAGCGACTCGTCGATCATCCCCGAAATTTTCACGTAGCCACCCAGGGGAATGGCCCCCAGGCCGTATTCGGTATCGCCCTTCTTGAAGCTAAACACCTTTGGCGGGAAGCCAATGTAATATTGTTCAACACGCATCCCGAACATTCGAGCCGCCACCATGTGACCCAGTTCGTGCAATCCAACCAAAAGCGACAGCCCCAAGATTAGCTGTCCGGCCATTATCAAAACTTCCATATCGTTCGTCTATTCTTATCTGCGACTAAGCAAACGCTCAATCACTACTTGTTTTTCAAGCCCTATATGTTCGGCTACCTCATTCAAAAAACTATTCAATGTGCCTACTTTTAAAGGCTTGTGATTTAGAACACTAACGGTATGTTCCCCATTTTGTGCTGTTTTTAAAATGAGATGGCTCCCCGTCTGATGTACAATGTCATAACCATAACGTTGTAAACGCTTGGCTAACTCAATTCCGTCTAGATCTCTGGGTAACTTCATCTGAGCCTCAGGCGAGTGCAAATACTTCGTTAATCTGTAGCCGGATTATCCGGGGCAACTGCTCTGGCTTGTCAAAAAAATAGCCTGAGACAGCATCCCGAATCATTTCTTTCAATTCGTTGAGGGTATCTCCCTGTGTGATGATAGAGCCTCCAATTAATTTAGCTTGGGCTACGTAACCACCATCTTCATCGGGTTCAACTTGAAAAGTAAGTTCGTTCATTATTTCGTTAGTTAATGCCCTATCGAAGCAGCAACAAATTTCGCGATTTTTTCGGTCGCAACCCGACGTGTTTCTGTATCAGTCGCCACATAATCGGTATAAGCGGGGTTTTCGACGAAGGAAACGGTGTTCAGGCAATCTTCGATCACCCCCGAAATTCCCAGAAAACTCAGTCGGTCGTGCAGGAAGGCGTCAACGGCCACTTCATTAGCGGCATTGATAACGCACGGCGCGTTGCCGCCCCGCGCCATTGCGTCGAAAGCCAGTTGAAGGTTGCGGAACGTTTCGAGATCGGGCTGCTCGAAGGTAAGCGAGGGGAACTGCCTGAAATCAAAACGGGGGAAGTCGGATTTGAGCCGGTTCGGGTAACCGAGGGCAAACTGAATAGGCAGGCGCATGTCGGGCAGACCCATCTGCGCTTTCATGCTGCCGTCTTCAAATTGCACAAGCGAGTGAATGATGCTTTGCGGATGCACCACCACTTCGATCTGTTCGGGCGTGAGGTTAAACAACCATTTGGCCTCGATCACCTCCAAACCCTTGTTCATGAGCGTAGCCGAGTCGATGGTGATCTTGGCACCCATTGTCCAGTTGGGGTGTTTCAGTGCCTGCGCCTTCGTGACAGTCTCCAGAAAAGCCCGGTCCTTCCCCCGGAACGGCCCACCCGACGCGGTCAGGATGATCTTTTCAATCGGATTATGAAACTCGCCTACCAGACACTGAAAAATGGCGGAATGCTCCGAATCGACAGGATAGATGTTAACGCCTTTCTCGGCGGCCAACTGCGTAATCAGCTCACCGGCTACAACGAGTGTTTCTTTGTTGGCAAGCGCGATGGCCTTGCCCGCTTCGATGGCCTTGATAGTAGGCAAAAGTCCCGCATAGCCAACCATCGCGGTGAGAACCATCTCAATGCTGTCCATCTGCACGACCGAAGCTACAGCCGCAGCCCCGGCGTAAACCTTGATGTTGAGCGGGTCGAGCGCGGCAAAAACCTGATCGTACTTTGTTTCGTCGCAGATCACAACTACGTTGGGCCGAACGAGGGCAGCTTGCTCAATGAGCAGGTCGGCGTTTGAGTTGGCCGTCAGCACTTCTACCACGAACTGATCGGGGTGGGCGCGGACCACGTCGATGGCCTGCGTACCGATGGAGCCGGTGGAGCCAAGAATGGCGATATGGCGTTGTTTAGTGTCGGTCATTTGGTTTTCAACAGGTCAAAATTGACCCGTACTTGAAGTTCTTCCTGGATGGCGCGGATGTAGTAGACGAGCATGGGACGTGATTTTAGCAGATCATCAATAAACTGTTGCGGGTGTTTTGATGATAAAGCGATGTTGTCTTTTAGATTCTCAATGTAGCAGTAACGCTCATAGGCTAATTCAGGATCATCCAATTTGAGCAAGTTGATAAGGTTGATTGCCTCCTGATCATTTGCCAATGCTGCTTGATAAGTCCCTTGTCTATAAACAATTCGTTGCTCGAAGTTGGCTATTGTTGGGTGAAGAATAGGTTGAAACTTACTCCACTTGCTGGCTTTTTCACTGTTCCACTGGGCCTTTACCAGAAACCAATTGGTATGGTTATCATTGGCTGTGTCTTTCAGCGTTGGATTGAAATGCTCAATGTCTTTCTTGTCCGAACGCCCCAGATAGGTTTCTGTGTAAGCGCAAATGTTGTGTTGTTCTTCACAAAGTGCATTTTTCAACTTCGTGTTATCACCAGTCACTTTATAACTCATGGCTGCGCTGTCAGCCTCCGCGTCTTTTCTAATATGGCGCATGTTGACCCGCGAAGTTGTAGAGATTTCCTAATTCTAATCGCTCAACAATGAGCTGGTTCTTCTTATCCTCATCCATTTCGTTTCGAATCCGTGTTGCTAAATCGAGATACTTCCTGTAAGCAGCAAGTCCCTCCTCATGCATCAAAGGATTCATCCAGAAATCTTTTCGTAGAACATCGTTTGGATCATCGCCAATCGGGGCTTCACCCTTGCGATAATTTACTTCTCCATTCTCATCGAAGTACAAAATAAACCGTTCGCAAGGCTCAAACGCAGCCGCGATAATGGGCGAGTGCGTGGCAAAGAAAAACTGCGCTTCAGGGGCAAGGCCCGTGTAGTATTTTACCAACCCCCGCTGAATATCCGGGAACAGTGAGCGTTCGGGTTCATCGAAGAGGATAACGGTGCCGTTGGTGTCGAATTTATAAATGGGAATGGCCGTGGCAAGGAGTTGGCGGGTTCCAGTGCTGAGGATGTTGTTGGGAATTTTAACTCCTCGGTTAGTGCGTAGTGTAACAGGGATTTTCCCCTTTTCGCTATCATCTATCTCTAGAAAAAATTTGCTAAGAATTGGGTTCAGGCATTCCTCTGCTAACTTAATACGGGGATCGCTATCTACCCACCTTTGTAATTCCTCTGTTACTTTATCCTTTGGTGTATTCTGAATAATGCTCGTAATCTGCGTTACAGTAGCCTCATCATAATTATCAATATCTCTAAGCAAAAATTGCCAAGCGGTGAGTGATTGCATATCACCCAATGAGACTATTTTTTTGGAGCCTGTAGCATTAATACGTTCGTCTTGAGTAGATTTTTCTTTCTCAAGCTGTATATCAGTTTTTACAAAATCTGAAAATGTTTGTCGAGATTCTTTCTGATTAAAAAGGAATGCATCTGCTTCTCGAGAGACAGAATCTTTCATATATAGACAAAGCTTCTTTGTCTTTTCTTGATGTTTTAACGAATCATAAATATTAAGGCCTTTGATCCAATGATAGCCTAAGACAGAGTAACCTAATTCTTTGTCTAAATTTAAATATTCTTCAAGAGTTTCATAGTCTAAAATGATTTCAGTGTCTTCGTAAGTAGAGGAGATTTTGATTGAGTCAAACGTTGTATATGGCTCATTATGTATAGGATCATTTGCAAGTGCCATTCGTTGATAGCTGTCTATAACAACTTGAAAGAAATCCCAAATCACATTCAACAACGTCGTCTTGCCCGTTCCGCTTTGCCCAATAAAACACACCTTGTCCAATGGCTGACCACGCTTTTCAATAACGTGGTAGTCATCGGGGTACGTGAAATCGAACTTGATATTTTTGAACTGACGGTACTCGCCAATGTCGATGCCGGTGATTTTCATGGTCTATAATTCGATTTTAGCTAATGGACAGTTTCACCCTTTCCTCTGAATAAACCAAGTCCATAAAATCAAAACGAATTGCAGTGGCAATCGAATGAGAGCTATTTGATGGCTTCCAACTGCTGGATTGTCCGCAAAAACATCTCTGATATGAAGTGGCAAAAATAAAAGCATCAAAATAAAAATTCCCTTTGTAGACACTGCTCTAGACTTAGGTATAAAAACACCGATTCCTAAGACAATTTCAATAACTCCAGAGAGATAGACAATCGCCATCTGGGGCAAATTTTGGGAGATAAAAGGTAGATAGATGGCTGGTTTAAGAAAGTGATTAACACCTGCGTAAACCATAAACACACCCATGACGAAGGTCAATATCAGTTTAAATGTTTTCATTAAATGTAAAACTCCTTGATTTTTTTAAACATTGAGCGGGAATACTCTGAAAGCCAATTAAAAGCGACAACCCAACAAAACGGTCAATTCCCAAGTTGTCTACCCATTAACCATAACCTCTCGTAACCCATCTGCCAACTTCCGGTCGTTCCCCAATCTGGGAACTTTGTTTTGCCCGCCCAACTTCCCTTGACTTTTCATGTACTGCTGGAACGCCCCGCGCGGCAGTTGCGTCAGTTTGAGTGGTTGCAGGATGTTGCCCGTGATGAGGTCGTCGTAATACACATTCAACTGGACCAAGCGACTGTCGAGGTCGCGGGCGAAGCGGGCGGGGTCGCGGGGGGGCGTGGCAAACTCCACGAGCCACTCGTGGTAGGGGAGGCCCTCGGCGGGCGCAACCATCGGGGCCACCGTGCATTCGACCACCTCGGTTTCGGGTTGCTGCTGCATGGCAAACTGCAACGCTTTCTCGATTTCCTCGCCAATGACGTGTTCGCCGAAGGCCGAGATAAAGTGCTTAATCCGGCCCGTAACGAGCAGACGGTACGGGTCGCGGCTCACAAACTTGACGGTGTCGCCGATGGAGTAACCCCACAAACCGGCGTTATTATTGATGATGACCGCATAGTTCTTACCCAGTTCAACTTCTTCTATGGTCAGTCGGCGGGGGGAGTCGGAGAAGTACTCGTCGGCGGGGATGAACTCGTAGAAAATGCCGCTGTCGAGCAGCATCAGCAGACCCTCTTCGGTTTGGGTGTCCTGAAACGCGATGAACCCCTCGGAGGCCGGGTAGGTTTCGATGGAGTCGATGCGCTTGCCGATGCTCTCGAACAGCTTGGCCCGGTACGGCTCGAAATTGACACCCCCGTACACAAACACCGAAAAATCGGGGAACACGTCTTTGATTTTTTTACCCGTCCGCGCCTGAATCCGGTCAAAATACATCTGCACCCAGGGCGGAATCCCCGATATCAACGACATGGGTTGGTCGATGGTCTCGTCGATGATACGGTCGAGCTTGGTTTCCCAGTCGTCAATCGTGTTGGTCTTGTAGGAGGGCATCTGATTGGTGCGGAGGTAGGCCGGAACATGGTGGTTCACGATGCCCGACAACCGCCCCACGTGGATGCCGTTTTTGTGGTCCATTTCGGGGCTACCCGACAAAAAAATGAGCTTTCCGTCCAGAAAACGCCCATTTCCGGTCTCGTGTACGTAATTGAGCAGGGCGTCGCGGGCCGAGTTGATATGGTTCGGGATCGAGTCTTTTGTCAGCGGAATGTATTTCACGCCGGAGGTGGTGCCGGAGGTTTTAGCCAGATAAACGGGCTTCCCCGGCCATAGCACGTTTTCCTCTCCATCGACTACGCGTTGAACATAAGGCTTCAGGTCTTCATAATCGCGGACGGGTACGGCCTGTCGGAACTCTTCCACGGTTCGCACGTCGGCCAACCGATGGTCTGCCCCAAACGCTGTTTTGCGGCCCTGTTTCACCAACTGCTCAAACCAGCGTTGTTGTGCCGCGCCGGGTTTGTGCATCCACTCCTGTTGCCGCGCAACCACCCACCGGGCCAACGGCTTACTCAATACTGAACGAATTCCCATGATGAGACAAAAGTACGCAAAACAGTTGTGAGCCGAGTGTGTGGCCCAAAATGTCCGTTTCATGGACGATGTGTACAGGGTATGGCGAAGAAAAAATAATTGCGTTGCCTTGTCCGGTTTTTTGCACCTTGTTCGTCTGTATGCTACAAACCGTTTTAAACACGATAGCCATGTTATTTCCTAATGTTTTCGAATCGACCGTTTCGGATCTGCTCATTACCCGACTCAACAATCTAAACGCCCAAACAGCACCTAAATGGGGCAAAATGGATGTGGCGCAGATGCTTGCTCATTGTAATGTGACCTACGAGATGGCCTATACCGATAAGCACCCGAAGCCCGGTTTTCTGATGGGGTTGATAAACAAGGCGTTTATTAAAGGTATTGTGACGGGGCCGAAGCCTTACAAACCCAACTCGCCCACAGCCTCGGCCTTCGAAATGACCAGTCCGAAGAATTTTGAGCAGGAACGCGACCGGCTGGTGAAACACATTCGGCAAACCCAGGCTCTGGGTGAGGCTCATTTCGAGGGGAAAAAATCACTGGTATTTGGGGCGATGACCGCCAACGAATGGAACACCCAGTTCTACAAACATCTTGACCACCATCTGACGCAGTTCGGGGTGTAGAGTTCATTCGGTTCGGAGTTAATGGGATTCGTTACTTTTGCTTCATGAATATCTCCATTATCGGTATTGGCCTCTTGGGCGGCTCGTTTGCGCTGGCCGTTCGCGAAAAATACCCCAAGGCGCGGTTTATTGGTGTCGACGCGTCGGCGGTGCATGGGCAGTTGGCCGTGGCCAAAGGGCTGGTCGATGAAGTGTTGCCGTTGGAACAAGCCGTGGCCCAGTCGACGCTGGTGGTGTTGGCAACGCCCGTCAACACGATCATTGACCTTCTGCCCCGCGTTCTCAACGCCCTACCCGATTGGGGCACCGTAACTGACCTGGGATCGACCAAAGAGACCATTTGCGCCGTAGCCGACGCGCACCCTCGCCGGGCGCAGTTTGTGGCCGCGCACCCAATGGCTGGCACCGAAAACTCCGGCCCCGGCGCGGCTTTCCGGGAGTTGTTGCCGAGCAAAAACCTGATTATCTGCGACCGCGAGAAAAGCCACCCCGACAGCCGGACGCTGGTCGAGTCGATTTTTCGCGACATCGGGATGAAGCTGTTTTTCATGACCCCGCAGGAGCATGACCTGCATCTGGCCTATGTTTCGCACCTGAGCCACGTGAGCGCGTTTGCATTGGGACTCACCGTGTTGGAAAAGGAAAAAGACGAGCAGGCTATTTTCGATATGGCCAGCACGGGTTTCAGCAGCACCGTTCGCCTGGCCAAAAGCTCCCCCGCCATGTGGGCACCTATCTTCGACCAAAACCGGCAAAACGTTTCCAAAGCGTTGGCCGATTATATTGATTTCCTGCAACAGTTCAAAGCGGCTATCGACGATGGAGACATCACCCAATCGGTCGATTTTATGAATCGCGCCAACGTGATCCGGCGGGTGCTGGAGGGAATTGAGAAGAAGTAATTTTTGGGTCGAAAAGCGATGCACAAAACCGTTCCCTTAATCCTCCTGCCTGACTTCTCCGAAGCGGCCTGCGACGCGGTCGTAACATCTCTGGCTATTCTACTGCCCGAAGCTGTGCTGTTGCCCATGCACATGGGCAACATGTCTCTTGCCGATTATGAACACTCGCTGCGTGGCTTAGCCAACAACCCGCCGGGGCAATTGATTCTTACGTTAAGCAGCGTTGACCCAACGGACTTTGTATCTGAAGCCACCCGGCGCGTCTGTCAAAAACTGTTTCCCGGCTTCGGGACGCTGATCCGGCAGGCTGCCTTACCGACAAACCCCGCTGCTTTACTTTGGGACAATACGGCGGGCTTATGTGGCCAAACACTGATCGTGAATCTCCCCAGTGATGCTAACGTGATTCGGACAAGTTTGCCCTTGCTGTTTCCGGCTATTCCGAACGCGATCCGGCTGGCGTCATAACGTCAACTGCCCCTCAATCCACTCCATGCCACGCTCCAGAAGCGCGTAGGCGTAAGCAACGCGGTTATCAAATTCTTCGTCGTCGGTTACTTTTTGGGCGATGAATTTGCGGATGAGGGCTGCATTGTCGGCAGCGGTGGGATTCAGAACGTCGGGGTCGGCGTCGGTGCGGAAGGGGGCGAAATCGGGGCGGTCGGCGTCGAAGTTTTGGAAAAACAGGTGCCCCTTTTCGGTCCGAACGGCGCAGAGAACGCCACTTGCCCGGCTCGCCGAGGGAGCCAATGAACCTTCAAGACCTCGTTTCATAACAATGGCCGCGTCGAAGCCAGCCATCAGGGCCAGTTCGGCCATTTTCATCTGGTACGTAATATGAAACACCGACGTCACCAGCACCCGCGCCCCGCCCGGATTCAGCACCTTTTCGAGCGTAGCCAGAAAGGGCCGCTTGAGCAACACCTGCCGCCGGTCGACCCAGGCGTTGAGGGCGGGCGAGAGAGCTTTTTGGTCCAGTACCCAGCCGTATTTGGCAAGCGGTTCGTCTAATTCGGAGCGGGTTTGCATGAACTGACAGCCGAGATACATGTACAGGTCATGCGCGTTGAGCGTAAACTTCGGCCCGCCCGACCGCCCTACGAGCGACAAGGCCCCGTAGCCGCGTTGTTCAAACCAGTTAGCAAGCAGGGGCGTAATGAGGTAGCTGTGTTCAACGCCGTCGAAGGGTTCGGCTAACTGCACGAGCGGACGTTCGCTCACGGTTTTGTTGTTCCGAAAGCCAGGAGCAAAGGTGCGTTCGGCGGCCCGCATCAGGCCGAGATACTCGTCGTTGGTTTCGTGCCGCACGCGCATAATGCTTGCAGCCAGTCCCCGGAAGGTTTCGCAGGGGCCATCGCCAAAGAGATAGTCACCGAGTTGCTCGGCCTCGCTTACCGAAAGCGTATGTCCCCGAACGAGTTTGGTGGCAATGGGCAGCAGGCCGGGATGGAGTTCAGGGCAGAGCTTGTTAATTAAAAAGGCTGCGTGTGAGAAAGCCCCTTTGCCAATTGCGGCTTCGAGCGTATGCTCTTCGTTGGTAGGGCCTTTGGCCAGCAAGGCACCTATAAACGCCCCCCGCTGAAGGGGATGGGCCTGAGAATCGAGCAGGGCTTTGTGGCAGGCTGCGATTTGTTCCGCCGACAGGGGTTTGCTGCCATACTTGCCAATGCCAATCTGTTTGATGCCCTGACCTAAAATGGTCGTTGCATATGGGTTGCCCTCTTCCTCAATAGTCACCATAACGTGCGCTAAAATTGTATTTAAACCTAAAAATAAGAAAAACTCAAATTTTTCATGGCAAAAGCTCTATTTTTAAACCTGTTTTCACTCTTCTGCGAAATTTCATTAGGGTTCTGATAGAAAATACAAGCTATTTTTTTTTGTAAAAAATAATTTTTGCCAAATTTTGCTCATCAAACAGGGCAATGTTACTTAATAGTAAATCCGGCTTGTGAAAAGTGCAGGTTTCTGCTAAAATACTTCTAAAGTGTGATTTTGCTATTTAGCGGGGCATTTTAAAACCCTAACCCATAGTTTCAAATTTTTAGTCCAGTTGGATTATAGTAAGATTGAATACGTCCGTAATATGCCTTTTAGAAGTCATCGCAAAATTCTCATGGGGTTTTGCGTCGGGTTAGCTATGTCTTCTGTAGCGTCGGCCCAGTTCACATTTAACGGGCAGGTCAGGACCCGAACCGAGTACCAAAACGGGCAGGGTACCCTGCTGAAAGAAGCCGACAGCTATGTGTGCGAAGGCGAGAAGGGCGCATTTACTGAAACGTGGCTGTTCGCATAAACTCTTAGTTGGACTACAGGGGGATTGCATCAAACGTTAAGTTGGCCCAAGAGCGTTTTTAGATAAACATCATCACGGGCCGCTTTTTTTCGTTTGCGCTTTAAACTCATCTT
>RDXN01000069.1 GCA_004292855.1 Cytophagales bacterium | reverse complement strand
ACCCACTTTGAGTGGTGTACTTTAGGTCGGTTTCCAACCGAATGGGCGAATTTCATTCGCTTTTAAACCTATGGACTTCCAGTCCATAGTTGTTTAGTGACGTGTGGGCCAGTTGGTGTAAGCCTTGTCTTGAAGAAATGGGGGCTACCCTGAAATTAGCCAATCGCTTCGCAAACCGTAACGTCACATTTATTTTGATCTCTATTGATAAAGATTCGGCAAAATGGGAAGCGATGATTGAAAAAAACAAATTGGTAATGAATAACATTGCGCACTATAATTTGGATGCTGAAAGTAAGTTAGCAACTTTTATCACAGACGGCGCAGTGCCAAAGTACATGGTTGTAGCCCCTAACGGATCAACAATTACTGAAGTTGCTCCCCGACCCAGTTCTGATGCGGCTACAGCCCTTCTGCTGGAATTGCTTAAAAGCGACAAATGAGTCTTGACTCAAAGTTGTGATAGTTAATTTAAGGTTTCCTCATTCCTATTCCAACCCGCTATGTTCCCTCTCTACCGCCAACTCGACCAAATGGACTGCGGTCCCACCTGCCTTCGCATGGTGGCCAAGCACTACGGGCGGGCGTTTTCGGCACAGACCCTGCGGCAACGGAGCGGGATTGGGAAAGATGGGGTGTCGCTATTGGGTATTGCCGAGGCCGCCGAACATCTGGGCTTTCGTACCATTGCTGTAACGGTCTCGCTTGCCAAACTCGTACAAGGTGCCCCTCTGCCCTGCATTGCTCATTGGCGGCAAAATCACTTTGTCGTCGTTTATAAGATTCGGGGCAGGAAGGTCTACGTCGCGGACCCGGCGCGGGGGTTGCGGACCATGACCGTAGACGAGTTTGAAGAGGGCTGGATTAGCACCACCGACATTGAGCAGAACCGGGCGGGCGTGGCCCTACTGCTGGAGCCAACGCCCGCTTTCTACGAGCAGGAAAACGAGCCGTCGGGCGGGTTGGGCCTGCGCCGGTTGTTGGGGTATCTGCGGCCACACTACCATTTGGTGGGACAGTTGGGCCTGGGCTTGTTGCTCGGCAGCGGGCTGCAATTGGTGTTGCCGTTCCTGACGCAGTCGGTGGTCGATGTGGGCATCAACACGCAGAATCTAAGTTTTATCTACCTCGTGTTGGCGGCTCAGTTGGCCCTGATGGTGGGCCGTACCGCCGTTGAGTTTCTGCGGTCCTGGATTTTGCTGCATTTGAGCACCCGCGTCAACATCGCCATCCTGACGGATTTCCTGGTGAAGCTGATGAAACTGCCCATGTCGTTTTTCGATTCCAAAAACTTCGGGGACTTGTTACAACGCGTCAATGCCTGGAACGCCAGCCCGGCACCACCGCATCGAGCAGTTCCTCACCGGCCAAACGCTCCAAACGGTCTTCTCGCTGTTCAACCTACTGGTGTTTGGGTTGGTTTTGCTGGCCTACAACCTCACCATCTTCGGCATCTTCGCGGGCGTTACCGCGCTCTATGCCGCCTGGGTGGTGCTGTTTCTGCGCCAACGCCGGAAACTGGACATGAAGCTGTTCGATATTTCATCGAAGAACCAAAGTAGTTTGGTGCAGATTCTGAGCGGAATGCAGGAAATCAAGCTCCACAACGCCGAACAAACGCGCCGTTGGGAGTGGGAGCGGCTACAGGCGCGGCTACTCAAATTGCAGATTCGGGGCCTGTCGCTTGCCCAGTTTCAGCAATCGGGGGCCATCGTTCTCAACGAGGGTAAAAACATTCTCATCACCTTTGTAGCAGCCAAAGCCGTATTGGACGGGCAAATGACGCTGGGGGCCATGTTGGCCGTTCAGTATATGATTGGGCAACTCAATGCCCCCGTGGAGCAGTTGATCGGCTTCGTGCAGTCGGCGCAAAACGCCCAACTGAGCATGGAGCGGCTCAACGAGATTCATCAGTTGGCCGATGAGGACCCCATCGACCCGTCGCACCGCCCCGGCTCCTCCCCGTTAGGGAGGGGAGCAGTAGCCGGATGGTTTTCACCCCTCCCTAACGGGGAGGGGCCGGGGGTGGGGTTTAGTGGGTCGATGAGTTTACACCTGCAAAACCTCTCGTTAACCTACCCCGGCGCGGGTAACGAACCGGTGCTAAAAAACATTGACCTCACCATTCCTGAAGGCAAGGTAACGGCCATTGTGGGGATGAGCGGGAGTGGCAAAACCACTCTGCTCAAACTCCTGCTCCGGTTTTATGAACCGACACGGGGCAGTATTCGGGTTGGTGGAAGTCGCTTACAGAACATTTCCCACCACCACTGGCGGAGCCTGTGCGGAGCCGTGATGCAGGACGGCTATATTTTTTCGGATACCATTGCCCGCAACATCGCCGTGGCCGAGGACGTGCCCGACTGGGACCGGCTTTGGCAGGCTATCGACATGGCTAACGTCATGGACCTGATCGAGTCCTTACCGCTGGGCCTGAACACCAAAATCGGGGCCGAGGGCAACGGCATCTCGCAGGGGCAAAAACAACGGATTTTGATTGCGCGGGCCGTATACAAAAATCCGGCTTACCTGTTTTTCGATGAAGCTACCAATGCACTCGATGCTCGCAACGAGCAGGTTATTGTCGAAAACCTGAATCGGTTTTTCGAGGGGCATACGGGCTTCCGGAGAACAGTGGTAGTGGTGGCCCATCGGCTCAGTACGGTGCGCCACGCCGATCAGATTGTGGTGCTCGACCGGGGCGAAATTACCGAGATCGGCACCCACGAGGAGCTAACCGCCCAACGGGGTGAATATTGGAGCCTGGTCAGAAACCAACTGGCATTGGGGGCATGAATCGTAGGCAACATCTCCATCCACCTCTGCAAGCCCCGGAACTCGACGAGATCCTGACCCGGCCCCCGGCATCGCTCGTGCGATGGGGCATCACGTTGCTGTTTGCGTTGGGGCTACTGCTGGTAGCGGCAAGCTGGTTTATTCGCTATCCCGACGTGCTGAAAGGCTCCATTGTGATCACGACCGAACGCCCGCCCGTTCGGGTCTATAGCCGCGCTACGGGGCGGCTCGTGAAGCTGTTGGTGCCCGACACCGCTACCGTGCAGGCGGGGCAGGTGCTGGCCGAGATCGAGAACACAACGCACCTGGAAAACGTCCCGGTGGTGCGGTCGCTGAGTCGGCAGGTGTTGCAGGGGTTGCGGGGCGGGGCGCAGGTGGTGCAATGGCCCAACCCAACGCTCACGTTTGGGGATTTGCAAACCGAGGTGAACAACCTCATCCGGCAATACACCGAATACCGGCGGCTCCGAACCGATGCCTACGCCCGGCAACAACTGGCAATGCTCGACCGGCAAATTGCCGATTATCGGCGGCTCGTGGCTGTCAACGAGACACAAGCCACCATCAACGGGCAGGAGTTTGCTAATGTAGAGCATACGTATAACACCAACCGGAAACTCTACGAAGACAAGATTTACAGTCGGCTCGATTTCCTGAAAGAAGAGAATACCTACCTCGCCAAAAAGAAGGAGAGTGAGACCTACCGCCGAACGGCCATCGAAAACAGCCTGACCCTCTCGGAGCGCGAAAAACAGCGGCAAACCCTGCAACACGACACGCAGGAGAAACAACTGCAACTCGAAACGGGCATCCGGCAGTCGATCAGTACCATCGAAAATGTGCTACAAACCTGGCAACAGAACTACGTGCTGAAAGCTCCCACTACCGGAAAACTCGCCTACCTGAAAACCCTGAACACCAACGATTTCGTCCGAACCAACGACACGCTGTTTGCCCTCGTAACGCCCGCTCAACCGTTGGTTGGGTTCGTGACGATCAGCACGCAACGGCTGGGTAAATTGCGCATTGGGCAGCGGGTCATTATTCGGCTCGACGATTACCCGTACGAGGAGTTCGGCATCCTGCGGGGTGTGGTGGAGCAGTTGGCCCCGTCGACGAACCGGCAGGCCTACCGGGTTCGGGTGCGAATGGCAAATGGCCTGCAAACGGCCCCCGGTCGGCCTCCGCTGGCATTTCGTCCCTAACTAACCGGCACCGCCGAGCTAGTCACCGATGATCTTCGGCTGCTCGAACGGGCCTTCTATGGCCTGCGAAAGCTGATTTATTGAGCTTTCTTGTGTAGGGCGGGTAGCAAACTGGCACGCCAGTCCGACCGCCCTACAAAGGCAACTTCTTCAAGCGTCAGAAACAAATAGGGCCTGTACGCTTGTTGACTGTTCGATGCTCTCTGGTCTCTGATATTATGAATCCAAATATTCCCCAAACCGACCGTACGCGGGTGGTTATTGTTGGTGCCGGTTTCGGTGGTCTCCGGCTCGCCCGGATGCTGGCCGACCGCCGGGAGTTTCAGGTGGTGCTAGTGAACCGAACCAACTACCACGAGTTTCAACCTCTTTATTATCAGGTGGCCACGGCGGGTTTGGAAGCCAATTCTATTTTGTTCCCGTTGCGGGCGGTGTTTGGCGATTGTGAGAACGTCCACATCCGCGTGACGAACGTGACGGGGGTCCGCACCGCCGACAAAGAGATTGACACTGAACTGGGCGTGATCACCTACGACTACCTCGTGATGGCGACCGGGGCTGACACCAATTTCTTCAATCAGCAAAATATTATTGAGAAGGCCCTGCCGATGAAGTCGGTGTCGGAAGCGATTGCCCTGCGCAACCGGATTCTGCAAAACTTCGAGGATGCCCTCAGCGTCGAGACCGTCGACGAGCGCGACGGGCTTATGGACGTGGTGGTGGTGGGGGGCGGGCCAACGGGCGTTGAGCTTTGCGGCACCCTGGCCGAAATGAAACGCACCGTGTTACCCAGTGACTACCCCGAACTCGACTTCAACATGATGCAGATTTACCTGATTCAGTCGGGCGATGTGCTGTTGGAACCCATGTCGGAGAATGCGCACAAAAAGTCGGAGGAGTATTTGCGCGAGTTGGGCGTTGAGGTGCGGCTAAATACCCGCGTAAAGGATTTTGACGGAAAAACCGTGTTCATGAGCGACGGGACCACCCTACGCTCCAACAACCTGATCTGGGCGGCTGGCGTCCGGGCTACGCCGTTGGCGGGTTTGCCCAAGGAGGTCGTCGGGCGTGGGGGACGCGTAACCGTGAACCGCTACAACCAAATCGAGGGCTTCACCGACGTGTTTGCCATTGGCGACGTAGCGATGATGGTTGAGGGCGACAAGTGGCCCGAAGGTCACCCGCAGGTAGCGCAACCGGCCATTCAGCAGGGTAAGTTATTGGGCAAAAACCTGATTCGTTTACTGAAAAAGCAGCCTATGCAGGAATACACCTATAGCGACCTCGGTTCAATGGCGACGATTGGACGAGGCCTGGCCGTGGTCGATTTGCCGTTCCTGAAATTCAGCGGGGTGTTGGCCTGGCTTACCTGGCTAATGGTTCACCTGATGGCTATTGTGGGCGTGAAAAACCGCCTGCTTATTCTCATTAACTGGACGTGGAACTACCTCTCGTACGACAATTCGCTGCGCCTGATTATCCGACAAAAACTACCTGTCGGAAATTTTTCGAATATGCAGGAGAGGGTTGCCGACACGTTAGTTGTCAATAAACAGAGCTGACAACTGCGTAATTTGTAATTAAAATAAGGTTAAGTTGGACACCGAGTCCATTTCCTAAACTTAGCGAACTCAGCAGTTGTCAAGTCGGTTTACCACATAGTTTTTACACTATTCAACCGTTCTGAAACAGGTATGCAAGCTAAACTAGAAGAATTCCGTCCGGGTTATCACGCCCGCCCAAAGAATAACGGTACCAAGCAACTTTTTGATAATCCCCTCCTCGAAGCCCTTTCGCGGACCCACATCATGGTGCCGATCAGCATGTGGCTGGTGCTGTCGGGCCTCTTACTCTGGTATGCCTATACCTATACGAACTACTCCAATGGGGCAATTGGAGGGCTGTTTCTGACAGGACTTTTTGGGTTCACCCTGTTCGAGTATATACTACACCGCTATCTGTATCATCTGGAGCCGACAACCCCGCAGCGGGCCAAAATTCAGTATACGTTTCATGGGGTTCACCACGAATTTCCGAAGGATAAAACTCGGTTGGCTATGCCGCCCGCGTTGGCTATTTTCGTAGCGGGTGGGTTCTTCGCCCTGTTCTTTTTCCTGATGGGCGAAGCGGCCTATTCGTTCTTTCCGGGCTTTTTAGTAGGTTATTCGGGCTATCTGGCCGTGCATTTTATCGTACACGCCTACGCCCCGCCCAAGAACGTGTTCAAGTGGCTTTGGATCAACCACAGCGTTCATCACTACAAGAATCACGACAGTAACTACGGCGTATCCTCGCCCCTCTGGGATTACGTGTTCAGAACGTATCAGAGGTAATTTTAATAGGAACACGGATTAAACGGGTTGAACAGATATAAACTGATTTTCTTTATCCTAAACGATCAGTTTATATCTGTTCAACCCGTTTAATCCGTGTTCCTATCAGCCCTTAAAAAATATACGACGCGCCTTCCTGCCCGAACAACACGGGCACCGACACATAGGCATCGAGTTGGTTGTTCAGCGTCAGCACGCTGATGATCGAGTCGGCACTGGCGAGGAGGGGCGTTTGGGCCTGTCGGAGTTTTTCGGCACCGGCGCGGGTCACGGCATAAGCGTGTGTGCAGTCGTGGAGGCCCGCCCGGCGCAGGTTGGGGCTGTAGGGGCGGGGCAGGTAGTTGCTGGCCTCCCGGCGCGACCAACGAAGCAGCCCCAACGGGCTAATCAAGTTGTAAAACCACTGTTTCCGGCTCTGTTTGGCGTTTAGCTCTTCGTTTTTGGTGTAGCCCAGGTACGCCAGATCCCATTGGTCGGGGAGTTGGTTCAGAATGTCAGCCGTGTGGTGAAGCTGGTCAAAAAACGGCACTACGTCGTCCTCAAAAATCAATACGCGCTCGTAGCTTTCCCGGATAACCTCGTCGTAAATGGCCCGATGCGAGAGCGCGCAGGCGATCTCGCCCGTTGCCAGGGCTTTGTTATGCACATACCGGGGTTGCTGTCTTGTCACGTCGTCGAGCAGGCCCTGCTGAATCATGTGGGCGGGGTCGATATCGTCTTTGTCGACAGCCCACCAGATTTCGTAGTTCAGTCCAGCCAAAAGCTTGCTAAACCGGGATTGTCGGTCGGTGGCCCGGCGTAGGCTCACCACATACACCTTGTCAAAATAGCCGTTAATGGCGTTCCAGGCTTGTTGCGTAGCGATTGATGTGGTTATGTCGTCGTTGAGCATCGCATTGTTTTTTGACTATGGATCAGCGCAACCGCCTGTCGATCTGTTTCTGCAATTCGTCTGGCTTGTCGGGTAAAGGCATATCTGTTTTCAACACCTTCCCCGACCTGTCGATGAGCAGCGCACCGGTTTCGGTTGCAAAAGGAGGCAGTATGTTCTGGGTATCCGACGTGAAAATATGGTCGCCTTTGAGCTTGTTTCGTACAATGTACTCCGTCAGTACCAGATCATTGTCGTTGCTGTTGCCCACGAGCAAAACACTCAGTTCAGACGGGGAGTACAGATCGCGTAACTGATTGACCAAGGGGATCATCCGGCGGGAAACGTCGTTTCCGGGCGACCATGTCAGGACATACACCAGCCTGCTCCGGTTGGTTTTCAGCCAACGCTCCAGCAGTTCCTGACCCGTTACCTCATCATCGCGGGACACGAAAATACCAGGGCTGATCTCCATATTGCCCCCCTTTTTCTCGCCCAACGCCCGAACCGCCTGCCGCACCACAACACTATCGGCAACGGCTAACCGGTAAAGTTCGTCGAGCGATTGGATGAGTCTCGGGCGCACCTCTGCCACAGGTAGTTTCGACCGGGCAAATTCGTACAGCAACCGGCTGCGGTTTATGGTCAGCGTTGGCAGGGCTGCACCTAGCCAGAAAGCTACAAGCGTTTGCTCAAAAGCCGGATCGACCAGCGATTTTGAATGGTTAAGCAGCAATTGGTAATTCATAACCCGCTGGAGCGTGTCGGGGTTGCGGGCCACCATCCGTTGCATCGTGCGCAGGTCAACGGCGCGGGCCGAGTTGGCGGTTTGCCACTGGCTGAGCTTGGCCCGTTCGTCGTCGGCGAGGTTTTTGCCGTAGCGAAGCAAAAGCGTTGCCATGTCGCCCACGGGCAGGGTTTGCGCACTCGATAGTTGTAGGACATAATTGGCCAGCCGGTCGAGCGAGGTGGTCCGGGCGGCTGTCAGAATGGGGTCGTCGGGGGGGCGCAGGGTGTCTTCGAGGGTCGAGCCAATTTTCCGACCCGTGTAGCTCGCCATATCGTACAGAAATGAGGCTGCGTTGTACCGATTTATGCCCGTAACCCAGTCTCTCACCAACGGGAATGGCTTCTCGACCGTTTGCGCGAACTGCACAAATGGACCATTGTAGGTGGCAAACACCCGCGAGAAAACATCCTTATAGTCGCTCGGCAAGTTGCGCGACAGCCGTGCGTTATCTAGTTTAGGCTGTTTGGCCTCAAACGCCTTGTACCGGGCAAACTGCGCATTCACGCGGGCATTTACCCCCCCAAACTGGAACGGAATAGCCGCCTGAAACAGCGAATCGGCATTGAGGTTGATGCTGATGGCTCCCGGTGCGGCCAAAAACGCCGTACTGACCGGCCCAAACGTGAAGTACATTTCCTCCTGCCCAAAGATAATCGGCATTTTTACCGAATACGTGCCGTCGGGGTTGAGCGGAGCTGGTCGGGTGAACTCGACGTTGGGCTGGAGCAGGTTGTTTCGACTAACAAGTACATTGGGCGATTGCCGGTAGAGTCGGGGAGTCAGGTTGGCGATGCGCCCTGAAACCGTTACCGAGTCGACCTGTGCCCATGTGGATGCAGACAGCAGCAAAAGCAAGCCGCATTGACAAAAAAATGATTTCATGTAGTGGGTAAGTCGGGCTATCAGGCAAACGCCCGGATGATGGTGTTAGTAAATTTTTGACAGAACCGTATAGCCCATTAACTTACCATTCTTGTTGTATGTTTCTGCCCGAATATCGAATAATTGGTTGGCGGCTCGATAGCTAACCGTTTTCAGGCTCGCGGGAATACCGATACCCATCACCCGGTTTTTCATCTCCATGTCTGCCGACACTTTGTTGATCTCGAACGTGCCGGCCGGCACCGTCAGCGACTCTTTCGGTCCTACGGTCCGGTTGGTTACGCGCATGCTCATTTCCATCATCAGTTGGCCGTTGGTGTAAAAATCGGCGTCCATTTCGCCATCGGCCAGGGTTTGGCCGCTCGTGAGCGTGCGCGGGTAAGCCAGTTTGTTGGCCTTTATTTTCATCTCGGAGTCCTTGAACGTCTGTTGATTAGCCCCCATCGCCAATCCCGACAGGTCGGCCACCAACTCGTTGCCGGTACAGGTGTATTTAATCCGGCTGGGGGCCTGACGACTCTTGTCTTTCTCATCGAACGACTGAAATTCGATCTCAACAACTGTAGCACCAGCTTCTTTACGGACATCTTTCACCAGATAAGTCATGCGACCGTTGGGCTTGTCTTTGGCCGAAAAACTTTGCATTTCGTAGCCCATCCCCGCTTTCAGGGGCATACCGAGGCAATCCTGCGCCATCAGTCGGACGGGCAGCAACAACACGATCAGAAAAAGAAGTGATTTCATGCGTTTGATAGAATGGTCTAGTTAATGGGCTGAATGTACGAAATTTCCGGTGTCCCATCAGAATTGGTTATCTTTGCGCCTTGTAAGATATTGGACGTTAGACGCCGGACGTTGGACATTGGCTTACTAAAGTTTATCCAACGTCCAGCGTCTAACATCCGACATCCCTAAGAACTATGTTTGAAAATCTTCAGGATAAGCTCAGTAAAGCCTTCAAGACCCTCAAAGGACAGGGTCGCATTACAGACATTAACGTAGCGGCTACCATCAAGGAAGTGCGCCGGGCACTCACCGATGCCGACGTTAACTACAAGGTAGCCAAAGAGGTAACCGACCGCGTTAAAGAGAAAGCCCTCGACCGGAAAGTACTCATTGCCGTGGAGCCGGGCCAACTGTTTGTGAAGATCGTGCAGGAAGAACTGACCGAACTCATGGGCAGTCAGGCCGTGCCGATCAACACCAAAGGCGACCCCGCCGTGATCCTGATCGCGGGTTTGCAGGGTTCCGGTAAAACCACGTTTTCGGGTAAACTGGCGGCTAATCTCAAAAAAGGAGGTCGGGGTATTTTGCTCGTTGCCGCCGACATCTACCGCCCTGCCGCCATCGACCAGCTCAAGGTGTTGGGCGAGCAGGTGGGCGTGGAGGTGTATGCCGAACCGGAGAATAAAAACGCGGTCGAGATTGCCCGCAACGCCGTTGCCCACGCCCGCAAGACCGGCAAAAAGATCGTGATTGTCGATACCGCCGGTCGTTTGGCCGTCGATGAGCAGATGATGAAGGAGATCGAGAACGTGAAAGCCGCGCTCAACCCTTCCGAAACCCTGTTCGTGGTCGACTCGATGACGGGTCAGGACGCCGTAAACACGGCCAAGACCTTCAACGACCGCCTGAACTTCGACGGTGTGGTGCTGACCAAACTCGACGGTGACGCTCGCGGTGGGGCCGCCCTCTCGATCCGGGCCGTGGTCGAAAAGCCGATCAAGTACATCAGCACGGGCGAGAAAATGGAAGCCCTCGACGTGTTCTACCCCGACCGGATGGCGAGCCGGATTCTGGGCATGGGCGATGTAATCTCGCTCGTTGAAAAAGCGCAGCAAGCCTTCGACGAAGACGAGGCCAAGCGCATCAACGCCAAGATGCGGGCCAACAAGTTCGACTTTTCGGACTTCCTGAGCCAGTTGCAGCAGATCAAAAAGATGGGCAACATCAAAGACCTGCTCGGCATGATTCCGGGTATGGGCAAGATGATTAAAGACCTGGATATTGACAACACGTCATTTTCGCCTATCGAAGCCATTATCAACTCGATGACGCCCAAAGAACGCGCCAACCCCGACCTGATCGACGGGAGCCGCCGGAAACGGATTGCGGCCGGCAGCGGCACGAGCATTCAGCAGGTGAACAATCTCATGAAGCAGTTCGACGAGATGCGTAAGATGATGAAGAAAATGAACACCATGCAGGCTTCCGGCAAGTTGCAGAAAATGATGAAATGAAATACGTTTTCCTTTTCTCCCTCCTCCTTTCCTCCGTGTTCCCTTCGTTCGGTCAGGCGTCGGTGGCGTATTATCCGTTTGGGAACAACTCGTTTTTCTCGGTAAGCACCAACCCTAACAAAGCCGTTTGGGTTGATGCGCGGGTGCAGACCAACACCCTGTTTGGATCGCTGGCCACCACGGTTGCCCCGATGATCAACGTGAAACGAACCACCACCGCCAACTACTACGTGGGTGTGAGCGCGCGCTTCAACGCGCTCAACTCGCTTGCCAACGCCGACGTGCTCGAAGGCTACGGCCTCCACGCGGGTGTGCGGGTAGTGCCGCTAACCATGATCCCGAACTTACGCGTCGCCTTTGAGATCTCGCCCTTTGCCCGCGCCAACTTCAAAAGCGGCATTTTTTACTCGTATCTGGGCTTTGCGTATCAGTTTAACAAACGCCCATAATAGGGTTATCCCCAACCGCAGTGGCAGCCATAGATGCCACCACGGTTGAGGATAACTATACTACATCTCGACTGAGAACGCTGACAATTTCACAAATTGATTAACCCGGTCCTGAATTTCTTCGGGTTGTAAGTCAATAATGCGCTCAGCACCAAACTTCTCGACGCAGAAACTTGCCATCGCCGAGCCGTAGATGACAGCCCGCTTCATGTTCTCAAAACTAATGTCGTCGGTTTTGGCGAGGTGCCCGATGAACCCGCCCGCAAAGGTGTCGCCCGCGCCGGTGGGGTCGAATACCGATTCGAGGGGGAGGGCCGGGGCAAAGAAAATCCGGTCGTCCTGGAAAAGCAGGGCACCATGTTCCCCTTTTTTAATAATTACCGTCTTTGGCCCCATTGCCCGGATGGTGGCTGCGGCCCGCACAAGGGCGTAGTCGCCGGTGAGCATGCGGGCTTCCTCGTCGTTCAGCACCAGCACGTCGACAAGAGGAAGCAAGGCCTTCAGATCGGCGTTGGCAATGTCGATCCAGAGGTTCATCGTGTCGAGCACAATCAGTTTGGGGCGGTTGTTCAGCCGCTCAACAACGGTTTTCTGGATAGCCGGTGCCGTATTGCCGAGCATCAGATACTGGCAATCCTGATACGATTCGGGGATTTTTGGATCAAAGTTTTCCATCACATTCAACTGCACGTCCACCGTGTCGCGGGTGTTCATGTCGTTGTGGTACTTGCCCGACCAAAAAAACGTTTTCTCGCCTTGGCGAACCTCAAGGCCTTCGGTATCAACGCCGTGGCTCTTAAAAACGTCGATCATCGACTGCGGAAAATCGTCGCCCACAACGGCTACCAGGTTGTTGGGCCGCACGAAATACGAGGCCGATAGGGTGATGTAGGTGGCGGCACCGCCGATAATTTTGTCGGTCTTGCCGAAGGGGGTTTCGAGCGCGTCGAACGCCACCGACCCAATAGTTAATAAACTCATGCTGATAATTCAGGTTTCAAAGCCGCAAAGATAGCGATATATTCGGCTACGGGTATTTTGGTGAAACAGGGGACTTTTGGGGCTATGAAACGCATCCTAACCGTACTGGCCCTCGTTGCAACCGCAACCGCCTTTGCCCAGAAATCGCCTTCTGCCGATACACTCAACCCCGCAGATATGACGCTCATTGCCCCCGGCGCGACGCTCCAGAAAGTGTCCGACAAATTTACGTTCACGGAAGGCCCTGCCGTCGATAAAAAAGGCAACATTTATTTCACCGATCAGCCCAACGACAAGATTTATATCTACAACACCGACGGGCAGATCAGTCTTTTTGCCGACAAAACGGGCCGGTCCAACGGTCTCTATATCGACCGAAAAGGGAATATTCTGTCCTGCGCCGACGAGAAAAACGAGCTATGGTCCATCGACCCCAAAACCAAAGCCGTGACCGTTTTGCTCAAAGCAACGGAGGGTAAACGCCACAACGGCCCCAACGATCTGTGGCCCGACCGTAAAGGCGGCATCTACTTCTCCGACCCGTTTTACCCGCGCCCGTGGTGGTCGCACAAGCAGGCTCCCATGCCCGCCCAAAATGTGTATTATCTGCCTAAAGGCGCAAGTGAGGCTGTTTTGGTGGCCTCCGACCTCAAGCAGCCAAACGGAATCGTTGGCTCGCCCGATGGCAAATACCTGTTCGTGGCCGACATCCGCGACAACAAAACCTACCGCTACGACATTGGCAAGGACGGTGATCTCTCGAACCGCCAACGCATTGCCGACATGGGTTCGGACGGCATCACGCTCGACAAACAGGGCAACCTCTATCTCACAGGCAAAGGCGTGACGGTGTTCGACCCAACGGGTAAGAAACTGATGAATATCCCCGTACCGGCCAAGTGGACCGCCAACGTGTGTTTCGGCGGCAAAGATCGCAAGACCCTGTTTATCACGGCCTCAGAATCGGTTTATGTACTGCCAATGGCCGTGCAGGGAGTGGAATGACAGTCAGCAGTTGGCAGTAGCAGTAGGCAGTGAGCAGTAGCAGTAGGCAGTGAAAACGCTTGCGCCCTGCCTACTGCTACTGCTCACTGCCTACTTTCTCAGTCGCAATACGTGTTAATCAACGTACTTGTGCGCCCGGAGCCGGTGGGCGTGATACGGGTGCCGGGTTTGAACACGATTCGTTTGGCGATAAACTGTTGCCGCGTGCTGCCTGTGATGGTAAGCGTGAAAATTGGGGAGGTGGTTACCTGATCGCGGGCCACGTCTAAATACGTACCCCCATTGCGCGTGGTGTTACTGAGTCCGGGAACCGACAGCGTTTCGGTAGCAATCAGGTAATCAAATTCGGGCTTATCCAGAAAAAACCGCATCCGGGTGCCCTGATCGGCGGTGAACTGATTCCGGCAGGCCCGACGTCCGTAGGCCATCATGTTACGGGTCGAGGGCACAAACGTGGCTGGTGTTGAGCAGTCGTCCTGTCGCGTACCCGAATACACACAGCTTGAGTTTGTGAAATCGTTCAGGTAATCCTGACCAGGCAGGGTTTGCTGATTCGGATCGGCGGGAGTATCGCAGAGGAGGTCGCCCGCGTCGAGGCAGTTTCTGCACCCGCCCGTCCGAGCTACCTTTTCGTTACCAAAGCCCTTCGAGTGGGTGTGGTACAGGCCAAACACGTGCCCAACCTCGTGGCCCATCGTGCTGATGTTCGAGGTACTCTCGATGGCACCGGCATTCATACTGATGTAACCGTCGTAATTTGGTATGGCATAGGCATTGCCGTTGTAGCCTGGCAAGGCGTTATGTACAAATATGTTCAGGCAGTTAGCTACCCGAGCCGGCACTAACTCGGGGCCTTCGGTGTCGGCATCCTGATCGTTCAGGTCGGTGTTGTTTACCTGCCGGATGTCCTGCAACAAAAAGCAGATATTGTGCGGGGCATATTGATCGACCATGTTCTGGAACTGCCGCAGAACGTTAGCCTCGGTGGTGGCTACGTTCGACCCGTCGGTGTCGGCAAAAATGGTGATCACCACCCGCACACAAATGGGGAGCGCGGCTTTCTGCTGGTAAGCCTCAAAAACGGCTTGCGGAATCACAAACGGTTGGGCTGGCGTTGGCGTGCCGCAATCGTTTAGGGGTTCAGGGTTTGGTTGGGCCACAGCAGGCTGGGCAAGGGCCAACAGGCTCATACAGAAGCCAACAAACAAAAACAGAGCGGTTTTCATCGGTTCTGGCGGGCTTTGAGTTGGCGAATCTGGCGTTTCTGTGCGTCGAGTTGCTTTTGTTGGGCAATCACGTAGAGGGTCAACTCCTCAATTTTCTGCATCATCTTGGTGGTCACCTCGGCCACGGCTACACCGTTTTGAGCGATCTCGCTTGCCGGGGCCATGTCGGGCAGATGGTGGTGCGTGTTTATAAACTGCTCCACCTCGGCCAACGGACGCAGCCGATACGATTTGTCGAATACGAAATCGGCCCAACCCGTCTCCACAACCAGTTCTTTTGCCCGGATGGAGCCGTTGACCGAGAGCTTATACGATGCGCTGGGCGAGTTGGTGCCAATGCCTACACTGCCGCCAAGCGGATTGATTAAGAGCGTACTGGGCGCAGGAGAATTGCTTTGCCCCGGAAGGAGAAATCCAGGAAAAGACATGACCTGAAGTTGATCTTCGTCCAGAAAAAGCTGAGGCCCGCCTAACAGGAGAATCGGACCTGAATAAGTGCTATTGATTCGCAGTGCTCCTCCGTTCAAACCCACATTGGCTGTGTAGGTGAGGCCGGGTCCCGAAATGTACGTTTCGCCAATCAGGCCACTGGTTCCTGACACATGCAGCTTGTAATTTGGGTTGGATGTGCCAATGCCCACGTTACCCGATGTTCGATTGAGCAACATGTTTTGGGCCAATAAGGGCTGCGCAATGGCCAGCAAGAGAAGGGCGTAAAGGAGTTGTTTCATAGAAGTAAGGAAGTTTGGTTATACAACTAGCTCAGGAACAGGCTTACAAACCCTGTCCACTGCCGAAATTAGTCGTAAATACCCACTTCTATGATAACATTGGGCTTTATGATTTAGCCAACGGTAAAGCAGTTCGCAGTAGGCAGTGAGCAGTAAGCAGTAGGCGGTTGGCAGTAGGCAGTGAAAACGCTTGCGCCTTGCCTACTGCTACTGCGCCCTGCCTACTGCCTACTACTACTGCTCACTGTCAACTGCTTACTGCCTACTTAAATAATTGGGTGGCGTTTAAAGTCTTTTGTGCGGTCGAACAAGTAGCGGTAGGTCGCGTGTCGTTTGCCTACTACCCCGCCCAACATCTTAGAAAACCGGATCATTTTTACGTTGAAATCGCCGATCCAATTCAGTTCCAAATCTCGATACGGGTGATCGCTTTGCCAGCCTACGCGCATCGGATACGACAACGCAATGGCCGACTCAACGCCTTTTCCCTGAAAATCGGGCACAACACCGAAGATTACCCCAAACGCCTTGCGGGTTGTGCGGAAGGTTTTTTGGTACAAAAACTTGAGCTTGCCCAGCAGGTCCATTTTGCCATCGACATGCTTGAAATACTGATTCAACTCGGGAAGCATAATAAAAAACGCCACTGGTTGTTTTTCTGGACCATGATACCCGAACCAAACGAGGTTTTCGTCCATGACAGGCTTCATCTGCTTCATTAATTTCAACGCCTTCTCCTGGGTCATGTCGGGCGTGCCGAGAATTTTACTCCAGGCCTTGTTGTAGATTTCGGCAAAGTCGCCCGCGTATTTCGACAACTCTTGTTTGTGGATGTGCTCGAACACGTAGGTTGGGTCATTCAGGATTCGGTCGGCCCGCTCGAAAACGCTTGGGTGCATTGTTGCCATGATGCGTTCCTTGTCGATGGGCTGAAAAAACGTATGCTGCTGAAAGTACTCCTTGAAGCCATAAGCCTCAAAAAAGGGCACGTAATAGGGCTTTGTGTACGGCATTCCGTAGTTCGGTTCGTGCTCGAATCCATCAATGAGCAACCCCCACCACTTGTCGCGGTCGCCAAAGTTGATCGGGCCGTCCATTGCTTCCATACCCTGTTGGGTGAGCCAGTTTCGACAGGAATCGAACAGCACGAAGGCCGCTGTTTGGTCGTCGATGCACTCAAAAAAGCCCATGCCGCCCGTGGGCTGCTCGTTCCGTTTGTCGTTGGCCGTTTTGGTGTTTATAAAGGCCGCTACCCGCCCTATGGTCTTGCCCGCGTCGTTCTGGAGCAACCACCGAACACACGCGCCGGTCTCGAACAGGCGGTTTTTCTCTGGATCAAAAACGCTCTCCAGGTCGGCGTCGAGTGGGCGAATCCAACAAGGGTCGTTTTTATAAAGCCGGACGGGAAACTGAATAAACTCGGCGCGGTGGGCGGAGGTCGTAACTTCGATTAAGTGCATGGCGCAAAGATACATTAGTCCTTTAACCGGGCGTCAAACAAAAATGGCTCCGTACGCACCAATTCAATCTCCCTGAATGATGGGTGGGCGGGGTTGAGCAGATAGTTCCATTCCTGTGGAACAATGGTCGACGGGACCCGTAAAACCGCCGAACGCATACTCCGTAGCCATTCACTGCCAGGCGTTTGGCACAAGCCATATTGGTCGGGTTGGTGCCAGTTGGAGGGAAGACTATCCAAAGCGAGCGTTTCAATGGGCACAAGGTCGGGAATCTGAATAACCATCGTCCGAAAATCGTCCTGTAAACCCTCTCCACTTCGGTGAACAATATTTTCCAGGCAAGCCAACGAGCGCGATGAGGCCGTGTAGAACACAAATTGACCCCGTTCGTTCCAGCGGGCCGCCCCACCCGACGCGACCAACGCGTTGGCGTAACGGGCTTTGGCAATTCGATACACGTCCATAAGCTCAGGCCAGATCGCCGTATTCGATGCGGGTAAGTTCGTCCATAATCAGGTCCATACCGCCCGACGTGTGCAGAAGCAAAAAGGGGAGCTGACCGCCCAGGCCGAAAGCGGGTTTGTCGAGCCACCGCCGAAACGATTCCAGTGAGCCAAATACGTCAGTGCCCTGCTCGAAAAGGGCTTTCAGCTTGAGCATACGCTCTCCATCCTGCGGAGTTACGTTGCGTTGTTCACGCTCGTACCGCTGAAAGGTGCGCAACGACAGCCCGAAGACTTCGGCCAACTGTTCGCGCCCGTAACCTGTTATCTGAATTAGTTCTGAAAAAAGGCTGGCTGGAATACCCCGGAAAGCAGCAAGAGTAATATGCGTACGATTTATGGCAGTCATGAACGATAGGGCGACATTTGCCGATAAAATTACGAAAAATGTCGTAAAGTTTAGATGAGTTCCGTGGGTTTGTCATCCCAACGCGGGAGGGATCTAGTTGGCGTACGCACAGGTTGATTGTTAACAGAGTAGATCCCTCCTCCGTCGGGATGACAAAACCGGACAACATTCCTTAATTTCGCGAACTTAATCGATGATTGAATGCAACCGCTCAAGCTATACAATACGCTCTCCCGCCAGAAAGAACCGTTCGAACCCATTAATTCGCCGTATGTGGGCATGTACGTGTGCGGCCCAACGGTATATAACTACGTTCACCTCGGCAACGTCCGCACGTTCCTGACCTTCGATACGCTGTTTCGTTACCTGACACACATTGGCTACAAGGTTCGCTACGTGCGCAATATCACGGACGTGGGCCACCTTGTGGGTGATGGCGACGAGGGCGAAGACAAAATTGGTCGCATGGCCAAGCTCGAAAAGCTGGAGCCGATGGAGATCGTGCAACGTTACACCAACGATTTTCACGATGTGTTGACCACGTTCAACCTGCGCCCCCCAAGCATCGAACCCACCGCAACGGGTCACATGGTGGAGCAAATTGAAGCGGTGAAAACGTTGATCGACAAGGGCTTGGCCTACGAGTCGAACGGATCGGTGTATTTCGATATCCTTAAATACAACGCCGGGGGCGGCAACTACGGCAAACTGTCGGGCCGGATTCTGGACGACCTCCTCAACGAAACCCGCGACCTCGACGGGCAGTCGGAGAAGCGCAACCCGCTCGATTTTGCGATCTGGAAAAATGCCTCACCCGAACACATCATGCGCTGGCCCTCGCCCTGGGGCGACGGGTTTCCCGGCTGGCACCTCGAATGCTCGTGCATGAGTACTAAATATTTGGGTGCCCAATTCGACATTCACGGCGGGGGTATGGATCTCAAGTTCCCGCACCACGAGTGTGAGATTGCGCAAGGCAACGGCCTCACCGACAAAGACCCCGTGCGCTACTGGATGCACTCGAACATGCTCACGGTGAACGGACAGAAAATGTCGAAATCGCTCGGCAACTCGTTTCTGCCGGGTGAGTTATTCACGGGCAGTCACCCGCTTCTGGAGCAAGCCTACAGCCCGATGACGGTGCGCTTTTTCATGCTCCAATCACATTACCGCAGCACGCTCGACTTCTCGAACGACGCCCTCAAAGCGGCCCAAAAAGGCTACCGACGGCTCGTAAATGGCCTGCGCGTGGTAAAAACGCTCACCTACGCGCCCGACGAAACCGCCCAATCGGACGAGAAAAAACAGGCTGAAATTCGCACGGCCCTGCAAGGTTTTCACGATGCCCTGAACGACGACCTCAACACGGCTGTAGCGATTGCCAACCTGTTTACGCTGCTCAAATACGTGAACATGCTCTACATGAATCAGCTACAGCCTGCCGGATTGGGTGAGGAGTTGTTCGGCCAGCTCAAAAGCTCGTTTGTCGATTACACCGAAAACGTGTTGGGTCTTCTGGAGGAACCCGCTGACAGTCAGGGATTTGTGGAAGGCATGCTGACGCTCTATCGCGAGTACAAAGAGCAGAAACTCTATGATAAAGTTGATCAGGTCCGCACGTATTTTAAACAGCAGGGGTTGGTAATCAAAGACATGAAACACCGCATCGACTGGGCGTATGAAGAATAAAACAAAGCCCCGGCCAACAGCCGGGGTTTTGTTTTTAATCCAGTAACTTGGCATACATGCCGACCACCTTATCGGTTTTACCCACGATTCGATTGGTAATCAAGAACATGTTTTTAGGGTCCACGCTCTTTTTCTCGAAGTTCAGGCAGTTGTCGACCGTACAACGCTCTTCGATTTGCCGCCAGTCGATAATCACGTCGCCGATAGACTCGTCAATATCCGTGGTGTTAATTTCCGAGGTCATCAGGTTGCTCATAATGCCCTGAATCTTCTCGGCTGATTCCTTCATCACGGCCAAACTGCTCGTGGGTTCGCCAATTCCGTTTACGTAGGCAATGTAATAGAGGGTCAGCCGCTGCGAGAGCATCCGTACCCGCCCCGAAATGTTAGTGTTTTTGGCTACTGTTGCGCCTGTGATGGTTTCGTTTTTGCTCGGCAAGATCGAAACGTATTTGACAATTTCCTGTACGGCGTCCTCGGCGGCAGTGAGCACTTGTGAGTTCATATCCAGCACATTCTGCGCATTATTGCGGTCAGCGAAAGGCTGGTTCAGCAACTCCCTATACTTTTTCCAAAGCTCTTCTTGTCGGTTCAGTTTAGCTTTAATAATATCGTTTGGCGCGAACAGCTTGAGGGCTTTAAGGTTTTCGTCGAAGATTATCTGCGAGGTAGTTAGCTCACGTTGGGCAGCTTCGGGCTGGATTCCTGAGTGGAGGCACATGTAATCTTTGCCCATGCGTTGTGAGAGCATCCGTTGTTTGCCCGAAACGTTCACGGCACCAGCAGGCGAAAGTGTCTCTTGTGCAAAAGCTGCTACTGAAGATAGTAAGAAGATGGTGATTAGTGACTTTTTCATAGAAATTGGGTGATTAACTGTTACAAGGTGTTTGATTTCTCCTGACGGGATTGCGCCACTTTCTGATACCAGACTTTGGCTTCCTTTAAATCTTTGGGGAACGTGGGGGTTCCCTGGGTGTAAATTGTGGCCAGCGTCCATTGGGCATCTGTCAAACCGGCATTAGCTGCTTTTTGCAAATACTCAATGCCAAGAGTCTCGTTTTTCGGTGCGCCCGAAGTACCGTAAAACGTTATCTGACCCAGAAGGTAGGCCGCTTGCCGGTTTTTCATGGCCTCCGCCTGATGCAGATACGCCACTGCCTTCTGCATATCGGGTTTAAGATTCCGAACTCCGTTCAGATAGAGTTGAGCTAACGCCAATGAGGCTTCGTTCCGGGTTCCACCCTCCCGACTAGCCCGCTGAAGTTGGGGTATGGCCTTGGCCGGGCTGGGCAATTGCGCGTTGAGGGGCTTCAGGTAACACACACCCAGGGCCAGGCGGGCCTCGGGTGTGAATGCCTCCGAGCGTTGATACCGCATCAGCAAGGGCAACGCCCGCTTGAAATTCCCGGTCCGGTAGAACCGTAATCCATTGGCAATCTGCTGTTTTTCGAGCCGTAATCGTGCCTGTCGGATGCTGTCGGCCTTCGCCTGAGCCACCAGCGGGGGGGGCGGCACAGGTTTTTGGACCTGCCCCCACACAAACGACCACATCAGCACAAAAAGAACAAGTAAAGTTCGGCCAAACATAGGCGTGTGGAGGCTTATTTTTTAGCCGTTTGACTCAAAAAATCGGGCCGAAGGTTCAGCATCAGATAGAGCCAGTGGGCATTGTGACGGGCCTTGTCCATCGTGCCAAGCTTCACAAATTCCAGGCTGTTGGTGGCCGCAAAATAGCCGTAACCAAGTTCCAGGTTTGAGAAGCGGTTCATATTGTAGTTGAGCAGAATATCCAGTTCCTGCCCCAGCGACGAACTCAACCGACCCCGGTTGGCATCCAGCGTATTCACCATGTCGTTGGCCAGCGCAAAATGGTGCAGGTCGACGGTCAGGAACAGATTGGGGTTGAACGTGTAACGGCTTTTGAGGTACGCATTTGCCAGGCCACCCACCGGTGAGCCTGTTCCAACGTAGAAATAATCCATGTAACCCCAGTGCTTATGGGGGGTGCCGTAGAGTGGGTCGAAGCGGTTGTTTTTGCCCGATGGCGTAACAGTGTTATTGCCCGACAGCACCTCGTAGCCCGGCCCAATAGACCACTTGCCCTGTTGTACCTGCGCGTTGGCTCCCAGATAATAGGCACTGATTTGGGTGCCTAAAACGTCGCGCCCGCCCTGCCCGTAGGTAAATGCCTGCCAGGCCAGCTTACTTTTAGCCATTGGCAACACACTCGTCAGCATGGCCCCGTATGTAAACCGATTGTTAGTACCTGTCATATCGTAGCGTCGACCATACACTACCCCCGTAGTGGAGTTGCCGAGTGAGTCGGCGCGAAACTTGCTAAATTGATCGCGCAGGGCCAGTAGCGAGAGTTTTGTTTGCCCAAACTTTTTGGCCAGATATAGAAACTGTAAGGCTTTAAACTGCTGATTTTGCCCGTTGGTGCTCACCACTGTAGCCAGTACAGGTGCCCCGCCTTTACCGTTGGTGGGGATGAATCCACCTGGAATGGCCACCAGATTGCCCCGCGAATTAGTGATGAAGGCCGGAGCCGCTCCCGGCGTGTAGTTGGTGCCACGAACGCCAAAGGCATCAGTGTTCTGGTTAAACGCTAGTCCCAGGTCCGTCTGCCAGCCATTTTTCATGCCCTTAAATAAGACCGCATCAAACCGGCGGGCCTGCTGAAGCCAGTCGAGGTTGCCTAGCAGCCGCACATCGTCGTAGACCCACTCCTGCCGACCAAGCCGCACCGAGAGGTTATCGAAGCCCTTGTATTTAATGGTCGTATCGGCTTTGTTGGCCAAAATTAACTCGCCCCAGGCTTCATGCACGAAGAATTTGTTGCCATCGGCATTGTTGATGGTCGAGGCATCCTGCCCCCACACGCGTACGTCGCGCACGGTAACACCGAATAGTAGCCGCTCCGATTTAAAGCCAAACGTAAGGCCGGTGCGTTGTGAGTTGAAAAAGGCGGGCTTTGTGCCGATGGGATTGAGCGTGCCGAGACCGTCGCGATATTCGGCACGGGTACGAACCTGACCCGTGAGGGAGAGTTGGGCATGAGCAGGTTTGTAGGCACACAAAGCGAGTGCCACCAGCCAGCGTTGACTGTAGGAAATCATGGATAAAATTCAATTATGGGTTAACTACAAAGGTGGTGTACTCGACCAGTTAGAGCAGGGCTTTATGACTAGTCTGAGTTGTGCAATATCGTGTCAAACCCGTCGTCACACAATATTGTTATTCAGTTTGTTATATTAATTTTTTGTGAAGTATCTATTTATTTTAGCTGATTTTGACTATATAATAAGTAGCTTGAATGAATGATTTTATATTAATAAAACAAACTAAAACGGACTCGTTAACTTGCTTTACTTCGGTATTATAACCCCCTTGTTTTGCCCGGCAACAAACCACGCAGGGAATCTAATGACCCTTCAAACAAAACCCGTACTTTTGTCCGTTAACTAAACGGCCCGGAACCTAAGAGGTCGGGCCGTTTAGTTTTATCTCGCTTATGAACAAATCCATTCTGGCCACCCTGTTGTTGCTGGCCTGTTTTGCAGCCTGCAAGACCGACAAAAAAACGGAATCGCAAACGACCGAGGGCGGTCAATCGACTCCGGCAGCGTCGACGGCCCCCGCTTTTAACGCCGACTCGGCCTATAATTATGTAGCGCAGCAAGTCGCGTTTGGGCCACGCGTACCCAACACGCCTGCCCACGTACGCGGGGGCGATTATCTGGTGGCTAAACTCAAACAATTTGGCTTTGCCGTAACCGAGCAGAAATTTGCGGCCAAAACCTGGGACGGTAAAACCCTTAACGCCCGCAACATTATTGGGAGCCTGAACCCGCAAGCCACCAAGCGCATTGTACTGGCCTCACATTGGGACTCGCGCCCCCGCTCCGACCAGGACACGACCGAGGCCGACCGCACCGACCCCGTTCTGGCTGCCAACGATGGGGCTTCCGGCGTGGGCGTTCTGCTCGAACTGGCCCGTGCCATTCAGCAAGCTAAAGCAAAACCAACCGTCGGCATCGACATCGTGTTTTTTGATGCCGAAGATTGGGGCGATGGCGACAAAGCGGTTGGCGATAAAGAACCCGGTTCCGATTTCGACTATATCGGTTTCTGCCTCGGCTCTCGGCATTGGGCCAAGAATCCGGTTCCGGCTACCAAAGCCTATTACGGTATCCTGCTCGACATGGTCGGTGCTAAGGGCGCAACGTTTGCTAAAGAAGGCTACTCCATGCAATACGCGCCGAGTATCGTGAATCAGGTGTGGCAAACGGCAAGTCAACTGGGGTACAGTCAGTTTTTTGTGGATACCCCCGGCGGGGCCATCACCGACGACCATATCGCTCCCAATCTGATTGCCAAAATCCCGATGATCGACATTATTCACACAAACCCCCAAACAGGCGGCTTCTTCCATGCCTGGCACACCAACGAAGACACGATGGACAACATCGACCGGGCAACCTTGAAAGCCGTAGGGCAAACGCTGCTGCAAACGTTGTATAATGAGTAGTGGTGTAGTGCCGGTTAGTGACCGGCGCAGCCGTAAGGCTTGAAATTGTTGATTACGAACTGTATCGAAGATTTTCTTTTGCCATCTATTTGGCCTCACGGCCATGCCGGTTGATAACCAGCATAACAAAACCATGACCAAACTCATTTGCTGTTTTTTATTGCTCCTGACAGGTTGCTACGCAAACCCCGACACATTTGGGAAACTTGATGTAGCCAAATGGAGGTCGGACCGGGGCGGGTGTTACGGCATCCGGGCCACATTGATCGACGATCTGAAAGCTTCACAACAGGCGTTTAAAGGCGTTCACGTCAATGATTTGGGTGGTATTCTCGGTCGACCCGACGTGAACATGATTTCCGAACGTAACCAGAAGTTTTATATCTATTTCCTCCAAAAGGGCATTCACTGCGACGATCCGAAGCAGAAGTCAATGGCTCCGTCGGTAGCTTTCCGCGTGAGTGCGATTGGTCTGATCACGGAGGTTACGTATCAGCGGGGAACGCCTTAAGTATAAAACTTCTTCCGCACAATCATCTCCTCCACAACCTCCGGCACCATGTACCGAATGGAGCGATTAGCCCGGATGGCCTCACGGATAAACGTGGCCGAAATGTCGAGCAGGGGAGCCTGCACAAACCGCACGTTGGGGTGCTCGTGGAAGGGGCTTGGCTTGGCCGATCCGCCGTCGCGGGAGGGGCGGGGGTACACGTACAACCCAAAGCCAGTTAGGATCTCTTCGTAGGCTTTCCAGTTGGCAAACTGGTCGAGGTTGTCTTCGCCCATAATGAGCGTGAAGGTATGTTGGGGATGTTTCTCTTGGATCTTTCGGAGCGTGTCGATGGTGTAGCTGGGACGGGGCATCGAAAACTCCACGTCGGTTGTTTTCAGGCGGCTATTGTCGGCAATAGCCCGTTCGACCATGTCGAGCCGGTCAAATTCGTGGAGCAGGCTTTTGGCTTTTTTGAACGGGTTCTGGGGCGACACCACAAACCAAACCTGATCGAGGTCACTGTTGGTAGCCATCGTGTTAGCTACAATTAAGTGTCCCACATGAATGGGATTGAACGAACCGAAAAACAAGCCGATCTTCATAGAATTGCTCCTCTTTCCGGCACTTTCCCTTCACTCACAAAATCATCGACTAGTTTCTGCGCTTTTCGGAACGACGTTTGTAGATCATCGTTGACCAGCACCACGTCGAATTGATCCTGGAAACTCATCTCGAAGTGGACCTTGAAGAGTCGTTTGGAGAGGCTGTCTTCGGTTTCGGTGCCGCGCCCGATGAGTCGTTGTCGGAGGGTTTCTTCGTCAGGAACGCGCACAAAAACGGCTAACGCTTTGTCGCCGTAGTACTTTTTGAGCTTCAGGCCGCCCTGTACGTCCACATCGAACAGTACGTGTTTGCCGCTTGCCCAAAGCCGCTCGATTTCCGATTTGAGCGTGCCGTAAAATGCCCCCACGTACACCTCTTCCCACTCGACAAACTCGCCCGCGTCGATCTTGTGCTTAAACTCGTCGGGGGTCAGGAAGTAGTAATCCTTGCCGTTTTGTTCGGCGCGGCCCCGGCGGTCGCGGGTGCAGGCCGAAATAGAAAAGCCGAGATTTGTGTTCTCGGCTAGTAAATGTCTGACGATGGTCGTCTTGCCCGATCCTGAGGGGGCTGAAAAAATGATAAGCTTACCGTCCAAAGTTAACTAAATTGTAGAATTCGTGCTTTGATGCTCGCTACCAACTGATCCGGGCAACATTTCTTTTCCATCTTGCCACTCAGGAGTTCTTTGATCTCTTTCTCCAGCTTGTACATTTTTATACAGGGCTGGCAAGTGTGCAGGTTGTTGCGAAGTTTTTGAATCTGCTCTTCGGTGGATGACCCATCCAAAATAGCCTGAATCATCTTCAGGCAGTCATTTTTGTGAGTACAATCCATTTTCAGGTTCTCAGTGGCAGGTTCGCTCAGAATTTGATCGAACTCTTGCTGTAACCCCTGTACGGACGACGATGGCGACGACGTTTGCATTGGAAAAATTTAATTTATTCCAAAAATAATATTACGTTAAGTTGAAGGGAGAACCAAAAACCGGTTCAGAAAAGTTCGGGCTACTCGTCACTTTCTTCTTTGTATCCCATCGAAGCCGCATAATCGCGCAACTTGTCTTTGAGCAGGTTACGAGCGCGGTGCAAACGCGACCGAACTGTGCCAATCGGAATATCCAGAATCTTAGCCATCTCTTCGTACGTAAACCCTTCGATATCGCAAAGGATGATTACGGTCCGAAAATCGACCGGCAGCGAATTCAGTGCCGTGGCTACTTCATCGCCAATCAGGTCCGAAACCGACTCGGCCCGCAGGTCGACGGTGTGCTCTGTTTCGGCATCTTCCGAGTTATAGGTCGTTTCAACGTCCTGATAATCGACTTTTGCCGGTTCTTTGCTTTTCTTCCGGTAATCGTTGATGAAGCTATTCTTCAAGATGCGGAACAACCACGCTTTGGCGTTGGTTCCTTGCTCAAAGGACGAAATAAACCTAAATGCCTTCAAATACGTATCCTGTACGAGGTCGTTGGCATCGTCCTCGTCCATCGTCAGCCGAAAGGCAAAATTGTACATGGAGTCTATGTGGGGCATAAACTCCTTATTAAACACTACATATTTCTGCTCGTCGGTGTATCGGCGTACCGGGGTTTCTGCACCGACTTGGTCGGCAGAACTATCCTCTGGTAGCGTTTGTTCCGGTCCGGTTACCCCGTTGGTCCGGTCCCGGTCGTCGCGAGTCGGCGTATCTGACATAACTTCGTGTATGGTCGCCATAAAATTAAGGAGTTTTTGTCGTTTACTGTCAGGACCGTTTTAATAAACTACGGACCGTAAAAAGAATCTCGTCCCATTACTATAGATCAGACGTCTGATTATAAACGGGTTAAAAGCTAAAATGAATACGCAAACTATACGCAAAAGGATGCGCGGCACTACCCAAGTATTGACTGCAAAAATGATTCCTTTGTTCAAAACACGCATTCCATAACCAGCAAACTGCCATTTAGTCAGAGAACAACGAACAGAGAACAGTATTTCAACTGATGGCTTTTCTCTGATCACTGTTCTCTGTTCGTTGTTCTCTGCTCACTGTACTATGAACATCACCTTCATTGGGGCCGGTAATGTGGCCTGGCATTTGGCCCCGGCTCTCGAAAATGCGGGCCATCAGGTTAACGAGGTCGTGAGCCGCCAACTGAGTCACGCCCGCCAACTCGTGAGCCTGCTCTACGATGCCCGACCCCGCACGAACCTCAACCTCACCGACAGCCCCTCTGAACTGTTCGTGTTAACCGTTCCTGATGACGCGCTACCCGACGTGTGTTCGCGGCTCGTGCTGCCCGAAAACGCTATCGTCGTGCATACATCGGGCAGTCGCTCGCTCGACGACCTGAATGGATGGATGCAGGTTTACAGCGACGTTCCGGCCCGAACAGGGGTGTTTTACCCGCTTCAGACGTTTAGCCGCAGCCAAAACCCGCTCGACTTCGAGGGTATCCCGATTTGCATCGAAGCCGCCGACCCCGACACCGAGGCTAAGCTCGTAACGCTTGGACAGGAAATCAGCTCTATCGTTTATTTGGTTAATTCTGCCGAACGGCGAATTCTGCATTTGTCGGCGGTGTTTGCCTGCAATTTCACGAATCACCTGCTCGCCGTTGCCCAAAACCTGACCGAGGCCCACGATCTGGAGTTCGACCTGTTGAAACCCCTCATCCGTGAGACCTTCCGCAAGGCTCTGCTCGCCCCCAACCCCGCCGACGTGCAAACCGGCCCCGCCCGCCGAGGTGACCAAAAAACCATCAACACGCATCTGCAAATGCTCGCCGATCAGCCGCGCCTGATGGAGATTTATGAGGTGATGACGGAGAGTATTCGGGGGAAGCGAGGGCGATAGTATGACTTACCAGTTGTCGTCGTCGTCATCTTCATCGTCGGCGTACTGTTGGGGGGCTTCACCGACTTGCTCAATGATGCTGCCTTTAGCCGTTTTCTCGTCGGGCAGGTGCCGAGCGAGGGTGATGGAGAATTCCCAGTTATCACCAAAATCAAAGATGTACAGCAGCCGTTGGCCTTCGTATAGGTTCAGATAGTCCAGTGTAACCTTTGCGGCTGGGTAGCCATCGGCCATGCCGGGCACCGTGCGCGGATCGAAAAACTGCTTGCCGTTGTAGGGGTTGCGCGGGTTCAGGTAGAAGCCGTACAGGTGGTCATTATCGAAGGCGAATGCCTTCTGAATCAGCAGATGAAGGTCGTTTAGAGTAGCCTCGGCGGGCATGGCCAACGTTCGCGATACCTTGTGCGCGGGGATCTCAACCCGAAGCCAGTATGTGCCGGTGGGCGGATTCGGGTTGAACGGGTACAAGCTGAGCAAATCGGGTTCGTTGCACTCGGTTCTGAACGCGGCCAGAAAGGTGCTCATGTCAACGGGTTCATCGTAATCTTCGTCGGCTTCGGAGTCGAAGTAGCGGTCAGAGTTTTCATTCCAGAAGTGAAACGGGCGGTAGAGCCGAAGCAACGACAGGCAATCGCGGCCCCACTCGGTTAGGGCTACCCGGTCGATGGCGAGGCTGTATTTGTCGCGTTTGGTTTGCGGGCGTTCGTCCATTTCGTACCAACCCAGCCAATAGCCTGCCCGTGCGTAGATATTCACGTTGAGAAATATATGAATAGTTTGCGGCTCACTTTCCGCGAGCCAGCCCCGCTCTATGAGCCTGGCCCACACGCCTACCGGATTTTTTAGCAGACTATCAACCCCTTCGCGGAACCACATGGACCCCATACCGCTACGGTCGTCGCCGTCGAGCGTGGCCCAATCGACGTAGCACCAGGCCGTTTCGAGGATGAACATGTACTTTTCTTCGGCGGTCATGTTCTCGTACGTCTCCAGCCGGGCCGCAACGGGCGCGAGGGTGTTGGCTTTCCCCATCTGCACGGCAAACAGCCGCCCCGCCGTAGCAACCTGAAACAGGAAACCCAGAAAGGGGTAATCGGCGACGCGGCTTTTGGGGGTAACAACAAACGGCGACGGGTACTGAACGCGCTCATTCAGGGCGTACAAATCGGTTCCTTTCAACTCGCCCGCGCCAGTTAGAGGCAGGTTTTGTTTCGTCCGGAGGTAGCTCAGAAACAGGTCGAAATCGGCAACGAGATCGGAATGGGAGGGGATTTGGGGCATGGGGGTAGGTATGTTAGGTAAACTGTTCAATAAGACTTCTAAAACCAAGCCCTGTGAGGTATACCTTTATCTCGTCAGCAGGCAGATCACCATAATCTCCGATCATTTCTATAATTGCTCTTCGTCGGCTAATCAGAGAAGGGTGTTTGAGGTTGAAAACGTCAATCGTTTTTTGAGCTATCGCTTTCTGGCTGTCGCTAAGTCCCTGTTGCTTCGGTATAATATCGCCGGTTACTGTGTACTCAAAATAGCTTTCAGCCTTGTCTGTCACCGGGTTTAGGAACGAGCCGTAATCAGTTGCTTCGATGCCATACTTGTTGTCTTTAAAGTTAGCACCAAAATCATCGTCTTTCGTAGCCACAACGAAGTTGGTCCAGTCAAATGTTTGTTCGGCAAACAGGCTTCTTTTCCGGTAGTGGTCGATGTGGCAATGGTCAGAGCTTGGATCAGTGATTAGGATTTCTGTATAGCCACATAACTCATCCTGCTCTTCGCACAAAATATGCAATCGCGCTTCTTGATTGATGTTCCAATGGTTGCGTGAGAACTCACCCCAATTTGCCGGGCAATCTCTTCCGCCCATACAATCGGAAAACGCTTGTAAAGGCAAGCCTTTCTTCAACTGTCTCATTCGGCTTGGGCGGCTCGTTTACGGCGGGCAATTTCAAGTGTCAGGCGAGCGAGGCCCAGGTCATCTTTGCCTATCGCCTGTTCAAGTTCGGCGAACTGCTTTTGAAAATCGTCGGATTCATGCTGACCTTCGTTGATAAGCCGACTTAATTCATTCAACTTTTCTTCAACTGGTTTATAGCGAAGTCCGCTGATGCCGAAGAAATCAAACAGAATATCATCTTCGGGTTTACCGTAAGGGTCGAACGCAAATGTTTTTGGCATGCTACGGCTGTCTTCTTTGCGCAAAATGTGTAGCTGACTCTTCCGCATTCCCGACACGATCCCTGCCGAATGGGTTGTGATGAGATAATAGCCTAAAAAATTATCGGCAACAGCCTTTTCAAACTGAAAGTGAGTGATGAAGTTTCGCTTCCATTCGGGGTGGAGATAAGTATCGGGTTCGTCCAGAAGGAACAGGCTGTTTTCTCCAGCCGCCAATAACTCTTGTAAAGCGGTTATGATTAACCGTTGTTTCTCTCCCTCACTTAGTCGTTGATGTGGAACTATTGTATTTTCTTCTTTGTGTAAATCAACGTCAATTTGTTGAATCAGGCCATCGGCTTGCAGCATTACCAAATATTCAAATAAGCTTTTCTCGCTACCATAGAACCCCCAAACCTCGCTCAGTTGGTTTCGAGTACGAATAGTAAATGTGATCTGATCTTCGTTGAATACGGTTTCTGTCCGGTCCCGTAAAACCGCTAAAAAATTAGCTATGTCGCCTGTTGCACCCCAAAATGATGTAGCTTTTTGGCCTTTTTTAGCCCAGGTTGGTCTTTTGACTTGAATACGGATCGTTTCAAACGGTTTGCTTCTGGGAATGCGGTAAATGGCTTCTAATTGGTCAGGAATATCACCGAACTCAAAACTCAGTAACCCAATTAAGAGTGCCGGGAAATTTTCGGGTCTAAAATAAAATATACTTAGCTCTGCTTTTTTCTGCTCGGTCAGGGTTGCTGTAATCAGCTTAGACTGATAATCGTTAACGATTTTTTCTATCGTTGTTCCTATACCGGAGTAGTACAAGACCAATGTTGAGGGTAGCAAGTAGCTAATTGGATCAGACGAAAACCCTTCCTCCTGTAACAGGGTCGTGATGGCCTCTGGTGAATCATGAAGATGTAATTCGTTTGTTCCAACTTGTATGCTCAATCGGTCAGTGTAATCAAATCGAACAAATAATTCGCCTTCGTAAGCGTAAGGCACAGTGTCTCTGATTTCATGTTCATAATCAAAGCCGACCTGTCCACCCGTTGACAAAATATAGTTTAATCTAAAACTAAATGGAAACTGCACAGCAAACAAATCGCTTAGGGTTGTTTTACCGGTCATTTGCAGTTTATAAAACTCGGCAAAGATTATGGTCAGGCACTCAACTACTGTCGTCTTGCCTGCCCCATTCTCCCCAATCAACACCGATACTGCCGACCCGGCATCGAACCGAAGCGTAAAGTCCTGCAAGACTTTGTAATCCTTGATGTAAAGCTCCTGTAGTCTCATGACGCAAACAGTTCGGATTCAATCTCCTCGATGGCGCGTTGCATCAACGCTTCTGTTTGTCGGTGTATATCTCGAATTTTATCATTCATACGCAGCACACTATTAACTAAATTTCTTTGAACATCCATTTGAGGAATAGGAATCGGTATATTGAGTATTTTGTCCTGATTGATTATTGGTAAAGTTGCTTGAGTTTTTTCTAAAGTTGTTATCCTTTGGAAATACCTGAAATATATATACGCAAATTCAGGTAAAATTTTTTTAGTATCAAACTCAATGCCTGTGAGTTGTTGATTTGCAGTGGCAAATGTATCTTGTACTAAACCTACTTTGCCAATAGTTGAACCAATCCCAACAAACAGAAGTGTTTCATTAGGGAAAATCCTTATCTTATTTTCGTGTAAGGCTTTATCGGAAACCTTTCTTTCTGCTCTATGTAACCACATGCTCGCTCCTAGATCAGAAGGAGTGAAGAAATTTATATCTCCGTCAAAATACTCTTTTCGTGAAGTTGAGGGAGTGGTACCCGTTTGTATGTTTACGCACACATCTCTAACAAATTTATAATCGTGTTTTGAGGTAAAACTTGCAGCTCCTTTATTATCCCATCTAGTCAAATTTCTGAAACTAATAAAACTCAATCCTTTTGAATGATTTTCTTCCACGAAAACGAGACCAAGTTCATTTTTGAGTACTGTTTCAATCCCTTCCTCCAATCCCTTTGCCTGCTCCTCCAACCGTTTCGCTTCCGTAATTCGAGCGTTATAAGCCGCTACGATTCGATCCTGCTCTGCAAGCGAAGGCAACGGAATTTTGATGTTCAGAAACTGCGATTCGTCCACGCGCTGACGGCCTGTTGTGCCGCTGCTGCTGCTTTGGCAAATAGCCAGAAATTCTTTTGTGGACGATACGAGCGTCAGAAACGCCGGGTTTATGCGGCTCGTGTCCACGTTGTAGCTCAGGAAGTCGGCGGTGGTTACGGCTCCGTCGAGGTCGGGCGGCACTAAGCCAAATGCACCGTTGCGGGCGTCGATTTTGGATAGGATAAATTGCCCCGGCGAGACCACAAATTGCCGTTTGGTTCCGATGTTGCGGCCCCATTCTTCGTCGCGCTTCAAGACCCCCTTTGTGTATAGGCGTATGGTTACGCGGGTGTACAGCACATCATCCTGAATCTCGATGATATTCCGGTTGCGAATGAGAAAATCGCCGATTCGGATGAGTGAGAACGTATTTTTGTACCGGGAGCGGCTTTCGCGCAGATACCGAACGCTCCAATTGACCAGGTCATTAAACGAGACGAAGTCAATGCCTGAGGCTAGTGCAGTCATTATGCTTTATGTTCTCCGTACAGTATGGTCGATTCGTTACCAATCCAACGCATGATGCTGCCATTACCGGCTTCTTCGTACCGGATTTTCAGGTAATGATCGGCCCAAAGCTGGGCTTTTTTTCGGTATGCACTAAACTCTTCAGCTAAAGGCTCCAGTTCGTTTTCGCAGGGGGCACCCGTCGAGCTAATGCCGGCTTTCTCTACCTCGGCAATCGGAATCTGGTAATCGAATGCCTTCTTCACCGCAAGTCGAACCTCGATGTCGATAGCCTGTTGAATTTCGCCAAGTCGGGCGCGTAGCTCTTTCTTCTCGTTGGCCGGTACAGCGTCTTTACCGCGCCGAGCCAAATTATCCTGAATGTTGTTCCACTCAGCCGCATACTGTTGAAAGGCTCTGTCTCTGGCTTCGCTTTTCAGGGTATACCAGCGGTCGGTCTCGTCGTTGGTAAACTTACGGAGAAACACTACACTAGGTTTCACCGTTGCGCCCGAAGCCACAAATACATCTTGCGGAATAGAGGTAATAAAAATGATTTTGGCTTTGCTCTCAAAATAGTCGCGCACCTTTTGCAACATTGGGTTATTCAATACACCTTCAGGCAACACAACGCCCAACCGCCCACCGGGTCGCAACAAGTTTAGGCAACGTTCAATAAACAGCACTTCGGTGAGCGACGACATACTGCCTGTTTCGTACAGGTCAAGTACAGATTTCCCAATGTTATTGTTAATCTGACCCATTGCCCTGTCATAATCGCCCGGATAGCGTTCCCTATATTTCTCAATACGTTTCTGGTCGGTGTATTTATCGGCCTCGGTAATCTTCAATGATTTTTCGACGCGTGCCCCAAAAGGCGGATTAGTCAGGATAACATCGAACCGATCTTCAAATATGCCATTGACGTTTAGTAGCCCATCATTGTGATGCACTCCCCCGTGTCCGTCGCCGTGCATAATCATGTTCATTTTGGCCGTTCGGGCCATACGTGGGTTAGCGTCGGTGCCGTAAATGCAGTCGTAAGAGAGCTTGCGAAGGCGGCTATTTTCATTATCGATACTAAGTTCATAATTTAGTTTGGCGAACAAATCATTTACCAGCTCGTCGACAGCCTGTTTCTTCTTTACAGAATATTTTTCATAATCGTCTGTGTAATAGCGGTTTTTAATGTCTTCTTTCGCTTTGTGGATGTCGGTTTCGATTTTAGCTCTTACATATTCAAACGCTTTGATTAGAAAGCCGCCACTACCACAGCAGGGGTCACAGAGCACTTCGCCCTCTTGCGGATCGAGCACATCGACCATAAAATCGACTACGGTTCGGGGCGTGAAAAACTGACCCAGCTCGCCCCGAAATGTCCGACCCAAGAACTGCTCAAAAGCAATGCCTTTCACATCGTCCGACGTGGTAGACAGGTTGTATTTCTGTAACTCACGAACAATGGCTTCAAAACTGTTTTCCCGAATCCGAAGTGTTTCATTCGTATCGAACAGGTCATCATTTTTGAAATCTTCTTTGGTTTTATCAAACAAAAACTGGTAGAAGGGTATGCCGGTTACAGTTCGATACCGATCATACGACTCTTTATCTTTTTTAAACTGTTCCTCTGAAAAGATTTGTCCTTCTGTATTAGTCCGTTCGTAACGAATTTTTATGAAGAGAATTTTTGAGATTTCATCAAAGGCAGCCTCCGGTGAAAGCTTATCATTATTGCGAATGATGTTGTGACACTTGAAGAGCAGCTTTGAGAACTCATCACGGGTAAACGCTTTAGTCTGACTGAGCAGTTCTTTGAGTTTGCGTTCATTGTTAACATCCTTAGCTGCTGGAATATCAATAATTTCAATGAGCCGTTTCGGAATTTTACCTTTTACAACCTGAAAAATGCGTGTTTCCTTCAGGTTTGTAGTGACAAAAAAGTCGGCCCCGGCCCATGACGCATAATTGTATCCCTGAAAGTAGTCATCCTCCTGAATCGTGATGTATTCAGCTTTACACTCAACAACGATAACGGGACTGTTTTCTTCAATTTTATCTTCTTTCGATTTCCAGATAACTATATCTGCCCGTGCCTGTCCCTGTCCCCTCTGTGAGTTGTTGACCTGAACTTCCTGCCCCATCTGCTCCAGGCTGTAGCCGTAATGCTCTCTCAAGCGAGTGATATATTCTTGTCGTACGCGTTCTTCAGGTGTGGCTACTAAGTCTTTACCTTTTAAAGGGGCAAAGATTTTTGTGGATCTAAATCTATTGTCGGCTACCATAGTGCATTTATCTTCAATATCTGTTTGGCAAGTTACGGAGATTTGAGCAGCAACGTAGTTCCCCAAGCTACCCCATCACACTCCCGCCGTTCTGAACTCATCAATCAATTTCACAAACAACGCCAGTAGTTCGCCAATCTCGACCAGGTAGTATTTGCGGATGTCAATCACGAGTTCGTTGCCTGATAGCCGCATAAATAGCCACTCGTCGCCGGTAGTTACGCAGCCGTACACAAAGGGTAGATTGACGCCCTTTTTTTTGTTGAATAGTTGAGCGCCGATGAGTTGAGCCGCGCATTGTGGTACGCCAATGTCCAGATCATTTTTTTTAGCTTCAACGACTTGCAAAATTGGGTAATTGATATTAAAAGTGCCCGTGGCTTTGGTCAGGATAAAATCACATTCTCCCCTAAGTCCAACGGTTTCGTCAGCCGTTAAAATATCGCCGGAATAGATAGTGAAAAACTCATTGGTTAATTCAAGGACTTCAACCAAAATAGGAGCTACAATCCATTCCGAACGGGCTTTTTCGCTCCGAATAGGCAAGGTCCGCGCCCGTTTGAGGGCTTTATTCAAATCGGGACTTAAAGCCAGGGGCGGCAATGGCTCAAACAATTGGCGGCTGTAGTTTTTGATGCCGAAGGTCTCTTCGATACTATCTAGGGTAAAATCTGAATAAGCCATACGTGCGGTAGTTTACCACACAAATTTACACAATATTCTCCCTAACCCACTCCACCTCCAGCCGCTCCTGCTCCACGCGCCACCCATTCCGGTTCAACAGTTGGAACAGTGCCTGTTCCTCGTCGGTGAGGTTTGAGAGCGTATCGACCGGTACTTGTTCGCCTGTCACCAGGAGCGAGCGGTGGGCCTCAAACGTGGCCTGATCCATGAGCAGCGAGGTCGCGGTGGAGTATCGTTCGCGGAAGAGCGAGAGCATCTGAAAACCGTGGGCGTCGAGGTCGCCCCAGTAATGGAGTTGCTTTTGGGCGAGCCAATCGGTGTTGGCGAGTTGCGTAACGGCGAAGCCCGCTCCCCAGATCACAAGGCTATCGGGTATGGTGGGGAAGGAGAGGAACGTGGTTAGGTTTTCGATGATGAACACCTGGCTACCGGGTAGGTTCAGGCTTCGGAACTCAGTGAGCCACACGCTCAGGTGCGAGAGCGCGGGGTGCAGACGCAATCGCTCATCCAGAAACCGAATTTTGACCAGTGGTTCTTCTACGCTCAGGTGAAACCGACGGTAAAAATCGGTTTCGTCGGGGTTCAGGTTGTCGGGGATGAGGTGGTCGAGGAGGAGCCGCAGCACGGGCCGGTTGGTTTCGATGAACTTGGTCGGCAAGGGCAACGGCAGATTTCGCACGTACTGATTGGGGCGGGGGTTGCGCTCAAAATAGCCTGTCACGACCAACAAATGAGACCAGTTGCCCGCCTGCTCCACCACCAACCGGGGCGATTTGGTGAGCAAATCCACCAAGGCGGGCGACGTGGTCCGAATTCGCTCTACGTCCGATACAAAGGCTTCGTACTCAGCTTCTTTTTGGGTAAAATTCAGATAATCAGATAGTTCCTCAAAGGCTATTTGGCGGATTTCGCTTTGGCGTGTGTTGGGGTTTGTCTTCAGCGTGAGAGTGTAGCCCTGCCCTGTTTTGTTTTTGGAGTGGAGCAGCAGGTCGCGCTGTTGCTCCAGAACGGCGTCGGGGTCGGTACGGTGGGCGAGGGTTTTAGCGGCCCGGATCGGCATCGGAAATGGGTCGTTGCCAGTCAGGTGGGCGCGCAAAACGGTCTCATACTGCGCGAGGGCTTTCCGGCGTAGATCGGTTAGCGAAATCATGCTTCGGTCTCCTCGGCCAACAGGCTCTCTTTGCGTTCGCGATATTCCAGGATCGGGATGTCGCGGACGGTCGATTTGCGCCGGTCCTGCCCCGATTTCGTGACCCAGTGAATCACCGACACGTCGTTTTCGAGCAGGTGGATCGAGGTCAGGGGCGTTACCACCATCAGTTGAAGGCCCAGCCCTGCGCAAAGCTGCAACAGGTATTTCGACTTGTCTTCGTCGAGTTTGCTAAACGCTTCATCGACCACAATAAACCGAAACGACCGGTAGCTGCCTTCTCGCGGACCACCAGTCCGGTGAATACCAAACTGATGGGCAATGGCTGCACCCAGCACCGTGTAGGCGAGTTGGGCTGCTTCGCCCCCCGACAAACTCCCCGAACTGTCGTAGCTGCCACCGGGCTTGGGCCGGGCCACGTCAGGCCGGGCTGGCGTACCGGTTCCGTCGGCCATGTAATATTCGCGTGCCCTAAACTCCGACCAGTTGCGGACATCGGTCACTTCCTGCCGCCATTTCTCGTCGTCCTGCAACTCGCGGATAAACGGCTGAATCCGGTTGATGAAGTGCTCGATCTCGGCCTCCTTTGGGTTATTGGCGAGAGCGATTTGGGTGCGGTCGGGTTGCCAGCTACGCAGTTTGCCAAACCGAAAATCGCGGATGCGGGGTCGGCGGGTGTCGGTGCGTTCGAGTTGAATGTAGGTGTCGGGGTTGTGGTTAAACGTGATGTTCTGCAACGACGCGTTGATTTGGTCGACGGTATCGCAAATACGGTCGTGCTGGAGATCGAGCGCGTTGCAATAGTCGGTCAGGGCGCGGGTGGCCCCACTCTTGAACTCGTCGCGGAACCGCTCCTCCAGTTCGGCCACGTGTTGATCGCGAATCTGCTCGTACCGGTCCACATATTCGGGCAGTTGGTCGGTTTCGATGCTAAGGTTCTGGGTCTCGCTGTCCCAGTCCGAAAATTTATCGCGAATGCTTTTTTCCGGCGAAATGTACGCTTTCATGGTCGCCCGGATGCCCCGTTCCAGCGTATCGCGGGTTCTTTTTAATCCATCTAATTCGTTCGCGATGGCCGCTTCAAACTGCGCCTTTTGCCGGTCGAACTGCGCGTAAGTTAGTTGAGTTAGCAGCAACCGGGTGCGGTCGGTCAGGCGGGCAAGGTCGCCTTCGAGGTCGTCTGAATCGAATAAATCCAGGCGGTGTTGGGCTGCTCGTTGCTCATCGGTTAGGGTTTTGATACGCTGTTCTGTATCGCGAAAACCGTCGCGGGTTTGCTCCTTGTCTTTGTTCAGTTGAGCAATCGTTTTTTTCAGATCTTCCAACTGAACACGCAACGTTTGGAGTGCCTGATTGGAGCTTTCCAGCGCGTCTTTTTGTTTGGTCAATGCGTTGATTGCCAGAACGTCGACTTGCCAGTCGAGTTTGGAAAATTGCTTCAGGTCGAGAAGCCTGTCGACCTGCGTTTTGGCGGTTTCGTTCTCGTTCAGTTCCTTCTCAAAACCCGCCAAGGCCTTATCGAGCTTGCCGATGCTCTCGCTGATTTCGCGGGCAGCGCGTTGTTTTTCGCGGAGTAGTTCCCGATTATCCCAGCCCAAAATGTGCCGGTGGGCGGGCGAGTCGTCGCGCTCGTGCCGGTCGCGGTTTCGGTTCAGGCCCGACGGGAGCAAAGCCTTTTCCGTGATCCGCTCGAACTCCGCCTGACTCTGCACACAGATGTAGTTGTAGCGACTGCCGATGTGCGTTTCTACCCAGCTTGCATAGGCACTTTTGGGGTTGAAATCGAGCTTGGTGACCAGGGCGCGGGGATCGGGAAAGAGCGGTTTGGCCGGTTTGCCCGTTACGCGGTGATAGACCACCTTACCCCGTAAGTTGGGGTGGGCGTTGATGTAGGCGTTCACGACGGGGTAGTGAGTGTCGGGCACAAGCAGGTCGAGACCGGTGCCGTGCAGGACTTTTTCGATGGCATCGTTCCAGAGAGCTTTCTCGTCGGCGCGTACCTGCACAACTTCGGCGAGGAACGGAATTTCGGCCTCCGTAGCCCCCGCAGCCGCCAGAATCTCCTGCCGGATCTCGGCGGGGCGTCCCGTCACTTTCCCCACACTCTTGAGTAACTGATCGATTTCGGTGGTCAGGGCCAGGAAGTCTTTCTGACTATCATCGCGTTTTTTACGGGTGTTAAAGCGGCTGTCTTCCAGCAGTTTTCTGTCATCGAAGAGTGTCGTTTGCAGCGCAACGGCTCGCTCCATGTTGTCGCGGAAAGCGGCCTCGTCGGGATTTTCGGTCAGGGCCAATGGGCGGGCCAACCGGTTGTAATCGGCTACGTTAGCTTCCTTTGCACGCTTTTCTTTGTCGAGCGTTCCGATTTGCTGCTTCAGATCCTTAATCTGCTGCTCAACTCCATTGCTACTGATCCGAATTTCGAGTTCGATGCGCCGGTCGTCGGCTTCCTGCCAATCGGTTTCCTGTCGGGCAAGTTTATCGCCCAGACGGTCGAGTTCGCGCTCTTGCCGACGTTGCTCGTCGGCCCATAGTTGGCATTGTTGCCGGGAAAACCAGGGGTCGAGCAGGCGTTGGTGGGTTTCGGTCTCGCGAATGGTTTGAGCGAGGGTCGTGTACTCCCCGTTCAGGCGGTACACGGGTTCGAGCAGGGCGAGTTGCGTGCGGGCTTTGTCGAGCGATTGCCAGGCCGTGAGCAGGGTCTGGTAATGATCCCTCAGCTTTTTGAAAGCACCCTCGGCCTCACTTTCTTCGAGCATGTTGGTGCGGATAAACTCGTCCAGATCACCCAGCACCTTCATGCCCACCGTTTGGTTGAAGAGAGTCAGGGCTTTTTCGCTTCGCATCCCAAAGAGCCGCCGGAACTGTTCGGCGTATTTTGGAAAGGTATCGAAATCATCGAGCCGGTCGCCAAATTGCCGTTTCAATTTCCGTAGCCACTGCCCGTCTGAGCCAAACTGAATATGGTCGGCAATGTTTAACTCCTGCTTGGCTACCAGATATTTACGCTGCAATCCACTACCCGAAAACCAGCGCACCTGCACGAGCGTGATGGGCACACTACCGGCCCCCTCGTTGGCAAACACGCCCAGAATAATCGAGTAGGTATCGGCCCGGTTGGGACGAAGTTTCTCGACTTTGGCATTTTGTTGCTCTTCACTCTGAGTGCGCCCGTAATGTCCTTCCACATACGAGTCCTCGGTTCGTTCGCGACTACTTTTAGCCCCCGACGATTGGTTGAAAAACCGCTTGGTGGGCGTCACCAACAAGGCCAACAGGCCATCGACCAGGGTTGTCTTCCCCGATCCGTTGGCCCCCGTCAGCAGGGTGTTTTGCCCATCGGGCGAGAGTCGCCAAATGTCCTGCCGACTGTCGCCCTCGTGGAAAGTGCCCCAATTGAACACCTCCAGCGTTTTGAGCCGGTAGCCCGCCCGACCACCCGGACTGTCGGTCCCCCCTCGCGTATCAAACAGACTCCACATAAGCTTGTAGTTTATCGCGGAACTCCTGAAGTTTTTCGTTGCTCAACCGCGCTTTCAACAGGTTTTTTACTTCGTATTGGGTATTGTCGGGGTTGGTTTCGTCCCGGCGTGTTTGTTTCAAAAAACCATTCTCGACCAATTTCTCAGTCAGGCTGTCGAGCTTGCTCAACAGGGCCTTTCGGTTGGGCTGATTCTTGAAAAACAGCTCGATTCGGTCGCGAATCTGCTCACGCATCACAAACAGCCGATCACTGCTGAGGGTGTTGCTTAGTTCGTGTTCTTCGAGCCATTCGCGCAGCAACACACACAACAGGCTTTGCTCGTAGCTTAATTGAGTGCGCCGAATAAGCCGGATCGGTGGATTCGGATCGTCTTCGGCAGGGTCGGGCTGCACCAGCCGGGCGTAGCCTTCGCGCCGATTCAGATCGAGCGACACGCCGATGACCTCGAAATGTTGCCGTACGGCGGTTTCGTGTTGGTCGAGCAAGAGCCAGTATGTGCGGTCGTCGTCATAAATAGCGTGCGACTGCAACAATTTCACGATCAGCGATCCATAGGGTTTAGCCATCACTAGGGTCATTTAGCCCCTCCCCTGAAAACAGGGGAGGGGTGTTATCGACAAAAAATTACTTCGGGAAACTCGGTTTGGCGATTGTTGGGCAGGCTATAGCGGTCGCGTTGTTTGTCGTTAATCAGGTGCTTCGACGACGCAGCGGCCAAACTGCCATACGCCATCAATTCCGACAGTCCATACGTCAACCCAAATTCATCGACCACCTGCCGGAGCGTCACCTGCGACTGCGACCGGAGCATGTACTTTATGTGCGCCAATAACACCGATTTGTCGATGATCTGCTGATTAACAAGGGCGTCAAATCCACTGTCTACTCCCTCATTATCAGCTACTGACAGGGCGCGAGGGGTAATGCGGAGGTCGCGCTCCTGCAACGACACCGTCGGGTCCGAAGAAAGATACTCGGCCCGCCCGTCGAGCTCCAGAAACACCTCGCCCGTGGGCGGGTTATCCATAGCCGCAACAGCTAACGCACGGATTTCATTAGTGAGGGTCAGGGACTTACGCCGGTCTCGAATGTTCTTTTCGGCGATAATCTTCTGGAGTTTTTTGGCCAGCATGTAAAACGAGTCGTTCACTTTTTGGCCCTCAGTGTGCAGATAAAACTTGATTTTGCGGATAAACGTATCGTCGGGGATCAGGCCGCGTTCGGTGAGCAGAGCAAATACGCGCCGGATTAGTTCGTCTAGTTCAGCTTTCTGGTTAGGGTCGGTCAGGTGCTGGTAAAATCCCTCGAAACTGCGCCCCTCGGCGGTTTGGCGGAGTTCATCGAGCGCGTCGAGCGCGAAACCCAGCAATCCGCCCTTCGTTTGGTCGGCGGATGTATGTTTGTGACTAATACTTCGGTACAACTGTTGAAACCGATCTTCGACCTCCCGAAAGTCGCGGAGCAGGCTCCGGGCCACCACGTTGACTTCCTGAAACCGTTCCTGCACCTGATAGTCGGCGAACGTCTGAACGGTCTGCGAGAGGGTCAATTGCCGAATCTGCTCCTCAATGGCCTGTTTCTGAGTCTCCAGTTCGGCTACTTTAACCCGCCAGTCTTCCGATGTGTTCTGGACAAGCTCGCGCAGTTTCTGCACGATGTCGAGAAAGCGCGACTCGGTCCCTACAAGACTCCGCTTTTGCATGAGCGACGCCACCCAATCGAGTACCGTTTCCATATCGGGCGTGAGCGAGTGCAGATCGTCGCCGGTGTCGTTGGTATACAGGGTCAGGTAGCCCTCGCGCACCCAATCTTTAATGAGCCGGACCGCTTTGTCGTCGTAGCTTGCTACCACGCTGCTCAGATCGGTTTCATCGTCGGCTGCGCCCCAGGTTTCCAGAAAATCAGCTAGCCCAGCCACCAGCCGTTCGTTGGTCAAAACGGGCGCGTAGTGATCGGCTTTGAACGCTTCGTGCAGGAAGCACAACACCAGTGCCGGATTCCGACTGCGCAACACCCGAATCGGAACGGTCCGCTCTGCGTTGAAGAAGGCCTGATAACGGGGATAGTTCATGGCAACGGAAACTATAGTGTCCCTAAAGTAATAGCTAACGTCGAAATAAACCAGTTGTTAGCTTACTCTGACAGAGTTCGTAATACTGTAACAAACCGCCTGACATCCTCAAAATCTTGCTGTAGCTGATTGATGTCTAAACGTGGGAGAAGGCTTCTGACACTACGAGTCTTACTATACTTCAATTTCTTCCATTGCCCCCTTCGTTCTTGTTCATAATAACCCATTAGTACACCTATTTCTTTATCTGGGTTGCGGATTTCGTGTGGCTTCGACTGCTTGTGAACGGCTAATTTGGCTTGTATTTTGGGGGCATTTCGCCTGGCCAGTCCATATTCCTCATCAATAATGGTTGGCTGCGATAGAATCCAGGCATCCATTTTCTGTACCATGAAGAAGATGGCATCGACTGGAATTGGTCGGATCGGGATTTGTTTATTCTGGGCTTTTTCATCGGCAATACGCTGAATAGTTTGGTGTTTATCAGTCAACGTATGCCCATCAATATCTTGAAAATCAACCATTAACGACATGTTTTCTCTGCCCTCTTGCCTTGCCTTGCCTTTACATAACTACTAATCGTCTCTTTGTAGCCACCATTCGGTGAAATGTCGAAGATTATTCGCAGGTCAGGAACGGCTTTCTCAAACAATTGATAGAAAGCCTCAGCGAGTGCCTGGCGAGTCCCCATTGCTTCTCCGTTAGTCAAGTCCAAAATACCGGCTGGTGGCTCCGGCAAGGTTATGCTATCATTAGGTGCCCCGCCCCCCTCAACAAAAACGATAGGTTTCATGCTCTCCGACGCGCCCCAATAAGACCCTTCAACCACAAATCTCCAGGTAAAAAATTGTCAACCCAATTGCCCAAGTCTTCTTCACTTTTACTTCTGATAACGGTTTGATTTTGGTCATCCTTCTCAAACAGCCAGAGATCGTCTAGTTCAAAGGAGTTGAGTAGGAGGGGGTTATGGGTGGAGACAAAAACCTGAGTTCCTGATTTGACAGCGTAGTTCATCATCTCGGCCACGAGTCGTAGCATATCAGGATGGAGACCTTTGTCGGGTTCATCGAAGCAGACAACATTACCTCGTGCAGGGTTAAAGAAGACAGCCATGAGTAGCAAAAACTGGAGGGTACCGTCGGAAATACTTTCAATTGGCACTGTCCGAGTTAAGCTAGTTTCAGCCAGCACAATGCCCAATCGACCATTTTGTACATCTATTCGAACGTTCTTAAATGCCGGATTTACAAGTTTTAAAGTCTCTTCCAGTTTCTCAAAGTCTGTAGGCGCGTTTCGAGCAATGGACTGAATAATAGAGAACAGATTCTGGCCGTTTGTCTGAAGCTTGACATCGATAGTATCGGGCTGATATCTACGAATTTCGCTGGAAAAGGACGTATTAAAGTAATTATAGGCAGCGAGTTTTTGCACAGCCAGCTTAAATGCTCGTAAGGCAGGGTATCGCTTCGGGTCATTAAGTTGGTTCAGCACCAACTCACGGCCGTTGAAAAGTTCTCCCGGCTGTTCATAATTTACAAGAGAAAAGACTTTAGAATGAGGTTTTACAGGATCATCTATCAACTCCCTTAAATAACCCTTACCATTATCCATCTCCAAATAAACGAAGCCGGACTTGGAAACATAATCACCTATAATTGATTTGGCCGAGACTCGTTCTTTTAATGCATAATCACTTGATCCAACCCGCTGAATTTCTATTTCATATATAGGATCGCCTACCAGTTCAGGCTCTTGTCTTTCGATACTTTGCGCTATACGCTCCCGATCAAACTCAAAACTAAGTCGAATTATATCCTTTGCTTCGCCACTATAGTTACAAACGCTGTCGAAGCCCCCCCAGCTATTTATCAATCGTTGAATACTTCCCCCTTCTCGCATTCCCTCGGCTAAGAATGCAATCGCCTTGAGGAAGTTGGATTTGCCACTACCGTTAATGCCTACAAGAATATTTACACCAGAATTCAGGTCAAGCGTTTGCTTCTCACCAAAGCTGAAGAAATTTTCTAACTCTATTTTCTTTATCATTCAACTCAAACGGTTTGCATCACTGTGGGCTTAAAACAAGGTAAACAAAAATAGCGGATGGAACCGTTTTGCCCTAATTTTGTTCCATCAAACCCCCGCTTCCCGCGATGTCATTGCTCAGCTCACCCACCGATTATATTGGGCCGGAATGACCTAAAATCCCTACTACTATGCTCACCAACGCAATCCTTCGGCAATTAGCTACCAGCACCACGTATAGCCGGGGTGAAGGCTATTTTTACAACGAAAATGTCCGGCGTATTAAACGAACTGGCGATACGTTTACGGCGAAGGTTTCGGGGTCTGAAAACTATTATGTGACGCTGACTCTTAGCCCGTCGGGGCCGGAATTTAGCTGTTCGTGTCCGTATTATTACGAGGGAATTTGCAAACACGAAGTTGCCCTCGGTTTGGCCGTTTTAGACGAATTTGGCCCTGTTCTCGAAGCGAGTGCTCCCTATGCTGCTGCCAATTCGGCGACTCCACATGTTTCTGCCGAAACACTCTGGCAAGTGGCAACCACCGACCAGAAACTGAATTTCCTACGTCAACTGCTCGATAAACAACCCGACCTGCGGGAGCAATTGAGTGGCTTTATCGGGTTTCGGCGCGAAGCGGCCGTGGCACCTGAATTAACCAAAACATCGTCGGCAGACATCGAAAAAATCTGCACGGACGTGTATAAAGCTCTATCGAAAATCCGGTTTGATGAAAGCACGCTTATCGACTACGACGACCATTACAACGATCCGTATTCCGAAGAAGGCCCCGACCCTGCCCCGCCAGTAAAAGAGGTGTTGCAGCCCTACGCCGACAAGGTTATCAAGGCGTTGCGCGAAGGTCGCCTGACTGAGGCTATGCCCGTGTATTTGGGGGTGTATGAGGGCACACAGACTGCCACTGAAGCCAAAGACGACGAGTTTAGTGTGGTCGACGATTACCCCGAATTGAGTTGGGGCGTATGGAATGAACTCCTGACCGATGCGTATGCGCAACTGGCAACGCGTGTGTTGCACCCCGACCAAATCCGGCTTGCGTTGCAACTAGTGGCCGACCGCGTGACCGTTTTCGATCATGCCGACGATGCACCAAACGAAGCCGACGACGAATCGGATGAGGAGTTTTGTCTGTATGCCAACCTGCGAATGATGGAGCCGCTGTTGCTGGCTATCGTGACCGATGCGCCCTCAGCACGGGCTGTGCAGGAGGCTATCAACCAGCACAAATGGACCGGACGCGGCACCGAATACATCCTGTTACGCATTGCCGACACCCTGGATGATCCCGACACCTGGATAGAACGTGCCGATCAGTTTGCCGATGATGACTCCAAAATTGCCGAACAACTCCTCGAACGACGGCGAAAATCAGGCGACCTACCCGCCCTGCTGACTGATTTACATCGGTTCACCAAACGGTTCCCGAACGTGTTCAACGCCTTCGTTGTCGAACACCTCGACGATAAGAAACTGACCCCCGGCCCCGATCTGGACCTGTTCCTGACTGCCCTCGAAGCCCACTGCCGCGCACAGGGTAAACTGGCTGATTATCTGCGACTTCGCGCCTACTGGACCGAAACCCAGCGCAATACCTTTGCCAATTGTCTGAACCCCCGCACCGGAGGGTCGTACATGGCCCACCCGCTGTTCTACGCGCAGGTGCTGCACACCGAAAACCGTTCCAATGAGTTGCTGATCTGGCTCAAAGGTCTCGATTGGCAATACAGTCATCAACTCCCCAACATCCTGCCCATTCTGGCCGAAACCCACCCCGCCGACTGTATGCAGTTGGTGGCCCAAAAGTCTATTGACCTGCTCGAAACAGGTAAGAAAGGCCGAACTCTTTATGGCAGCATTGCTGGTTGGCTGGCCGCGCTGAATAATGTACCTGTCACAAAACCTGCGGTAACGGTGCTGGTATCGCGCTTGCTTGGGAATTACAATCGACTGTCGGCCCTGCGCGATGAGTTTCGGATGAAAGGCCTGACCCGATAATGGACTGAATCCACTACCGCGCTAACCCAACCCGTCGCACTGCCCCAACTGGCTTCAGTTTGGCGCATTGATCGGCTAAAAGCCAACTTTGCAGGAGGGGTTTGAGCAGGTCGACGCAACCCACATCAAGTGTGGCTTTGACGGCCAACAGGGGCTTGTGTTGATGGCTCAGGGCCAGATGCCAGCCGCCGTTTTGGGTGTCGGGGAAGTGGGCGAGGGTGTAGTCGTGCAGGCGTTGGAGCCACTTGCCCGCATCGGGATGGCGGGTGTAGAGATGGGCGTTGAACAGGGCCGCTAACCCCTCCAGATGTGCCTGGGCATAACGTTGTTTCCAGTCGGGGTAGGGGAGTGGACTGTCTTTCTGGTCCACCCACGGATCTAGGCCAAGCATGGCGTCGTCCCAGGCCCATTCGCACAGTTGGATCGTCCAAGTTGAGGCTTGAATGGCCAGTTTGCGGTTACCTGTTCGGTTGGCCAGATCGTGCAAGGCGTTGGCGGCCCGGAATGTCAGACCTGTGTTCAGGCGTCGACCTTCGGGGGTGTTCAGGTAGGCCCCTTCGGGCAGAATCCACTCGCGCAGAACGTCCTGCCGTTTATCCAGAAACTCGTTCAGCAGTTCGTCCAGTAGGGCTTGAACGGCATCTTTCCAGTCGTCTTCACTCAACAGCGGTTGGGCTTCCAACAAAGCCTCTAGTACAGCAACAGGCTCGCTCAAATGCCAAAGTACGCGAAAACCATCGAGTTGGCGGGCCTGCTCCACGCGCCGAACGTTGCGCCGATTCAACAGGTCGGCTAAGAGTTGTTTGGCCACCATAGCCCACTCGTCTTCGCCTGTAGCGCGGTGCATTTGGCAGTAGGCTATCACCACAGCCGCATCCGTGCAGACATCGAGCGCGGGTGCAACGGGCCTGCCCCGCCGGTCGACGGTGCCGTAGCAGCGCAGGGTGTTGTCGTGGGCAAACTGGTAGAGAAACTGAGCACCCTGTCGGGCATGTTGTAGCCAGGCATCGCTTGCCCCAACGGAATTGTACAATTTGGCAAACACCCAGACTTGCCCGGCAATTTGTAATACCGTCTTGTCGGTGTCGAACGGCTCGCCCGTATCCGAGAGGCCACAAAAATAGCCCCCACAGCGCATGTCGGGGCTATTTTTCAGATAAAACGGAACCACACTCCCCAGCAGAGCTTGCTCATAAGCGGCTGAAAGGGCGGGGAAATCGAGCATGCTTTCTAATACGTAATAACCCCTGGCTCCGGTTCGCGCTTTGCCTTGTCTTCGTCGGGCAGTATAAACTTCATAGGCTTGCCCACTTGATTGGGTAGCAGCGCGATGGCGAGTACCTGATCGACCGTGTCGGCGTAATGAAACTTGAGGTCTTTGATATAGCTGGCGTTGATTTCTTCTACGTCTTTGCGGTTCTTGGTGCAAAGGATAATCTCTTTCACACCCGCCCGGTTTGCCGCCAGAATTTTCTCTTTGATCCCTCCCACCGGCAAAACCTTGCCTCGCAGGGTTACCTCGCCCGTCATGGCCAAATAAGGCTTCACTTTGCGTTGGGTATAGATCGACGCCATCGACGTGACCATCGTGATTCCCGCCGAGGGACCATCTTTAGGCACGGCACCCGCCGGTACGTGTACGTGCAGATCGTAGTTGTTGAAAATTCTATAGTCGATATGCAGGTCGTCGGCGTGGGCTTTCAGATACGAAAGGGCCGTCATAGCCGATTCTTTCATCACGTCGCCTAATTGCCCCGACAGGGTCAACACGCCCCGGCCCCGGCTCAGGCTCGACTCGATCATCAGGATTTCGCCCCCTACCTGTGTCCAGGCAAGGCCCGTTACAATGCCCGCAATGTCGTCGTCGGTGTAGAGGTCCTTGTCGAAGACTTCGGCCCCCAGCAAACGGCGCACGTCGGGCATTTTGATTGTGTGCGGGTAGTCCTCCTCCATCGCAATCGACTTGGCGATTTTCCGCACAAGCGCACCGATTTTCTGCTCTAGATTCCGCACCCCCGACTCGCGGGTATAACCCTCAATGATGCGCAAAATGGCCTTATCGTCAATCTGAAGGTCTTTCGGCTTCAGACCGTGCTCTTTGCGTTGCTTCGGAATGAGATACTTCTTGGCAATCTGCACTTTCTCTTCGACTGTGTAGCCCGCAATGTCGATAATCTCCATCCGGTCGCGGAGGGCCGGGTGAATGGTGTCGAGCGAGTTAGCTGTGGCAATGAACAAACACTTCGAGAGGTCATATTCCACCTCCAGATAATTGTCCATAAACGTGCTGTTCTGCTCCGGGTCGAGCACTTCGAGCAGGGCCGATGAGGGATCGCCCCGGAAGTCGGAACTCACCTTATCGATCTCGTCTAGGATAAACACCGGGTTCGAGGAATTGCACTTTTTGATGTTTTGCACAATCTTGCCCGGCATCGCCCCGATGTAGGTTTTACGGTGCCCGCGAATCTCGGCCTCATCATGAACACCCCCCAACGCCATCCGGCTGTATTTCCGGTTCAGGGCTTTCGCAATCGACCGCCCCAACGACGTTTTACCCACGCCCGGAGGGCCGTACAAACACAAAATGGGAGCTTTCAGGCCTTCGGGAGCCGGGTGATTATTACCCCGTTGCCCACCACTTGGGCCGGGCCGACGGGCGGGCGTTGCCGGCAATATTACCTCTGGTTCGTCTTTGGCGGCATCGGCTCGGCGGTCGTTCTGAAGCTTCAGAACGGCCAAATACTCGATGATTCGCTCCTTTACTTTTTCGAGACCAAAATGGTCGCCATCCAGAATTTTCTGGGCGCGTTTGAGGTCGTAGTTATCTTTCGTGTACTGACCCCAGGGGAGATCGACCATCAACTCGATATAGTTGAGCGTCACCGGGAATTCGGGGGCCATCGGGTTAATCCGTTGTAATTTAGACAGTTCCTTGTCGAAGTGTCCGCGTACCTCGCTTGTCCAGCGTTTTTGATCGGCCTTAATCCGAATTTCCTCAAGGTCGCGGTCGGGGCTGTCCATGCCCAACTCGTCCTGCAACACCTTGATCTGCTGCCGCAGAAAAAAGTCGCGTTGCTGCTGGTCTAAATCCGAACTGGCTTTCGACTGAATTTCGCGTTTTAGCTCCAGCAACTGCACTTCGCGGAGCATATATTCGAGCAACATCTGCGCCTGTGGGATGCCTTCGAGCGTTTCGAGCAGTCGCTGCTTATCGGCTACCTCGGCGTTGATGTTCGACGACAGAAAGTGCAGCAAAAACATCGGGCTTTCGATATTGTCGAGCGCAATGCGGGCTTCCTGTGGTATTTCGGGGTTCAGCCGCAAAATCTTGTACGCAGCATCTTTCACCGATTGCAACAGAGCTTTTCCCTCTTTCTTATTTGAGTTAGGAAACAGATCGTCTATTTGCCGCACCGAAGCCGTCATAAACGGTTCATCCTGCGTGATTTGGCTTATTTCGAAACGCTTTTTGCCCTGAATGATGATGGTAATATTGCCATCGGGCAGGGTAATCATTTTGATGATATAAGCCACTGTACCAAGCCGATACAGATCGTCGGCAGTGGGTTCGTCTTTGTTTTGGTTGAGTTGTGAGACAACCCCGATAATGCGGTTGCCTTTATAGGCTTTCTTAACCAGTCGAATCGATTTTTGGCGACCCACCGTTACGGGGATCACCATGCCCGGAAACAACACCGTATTCCGAACAGGAAGTATGGGTAAATGTTGAGGTAACTCGTAATCATCATCAATTCCTTCTGGCGACCCAAGCGGAACAATCTCCAGATTGTCAGAGTCGAAATCGGCCAAAAGTAATCGAGAAGCTAAATCGTTTTGTAGCATAGAGAGGTACTGCCAGTATGGCAGGATTTCTGGGCAGTTGTGGGTGAACCTACGGCGTACAACCGGGGAGACTGTATGGGTGCAAGCTACGTGCCAACTTGTATTAACTTTTGACGCCATGTATACCATCGCGTAACAGGTACAAAATTACGGCGCAAACAGGCGATTCACCATAAAAAACTTCATATTAGAGACTAATCTCCTGTACGGTCTGATTCTTGCGGAACAGGATAGTTTTTTTCTGCGTGTTGTAATTAACCGTCACCAAATTAACCTGATCGTCGAAGGTATCAGTCAGTACGCTCTGTTGAATCATTACACCTTTAAATGCTTCCTCGTAGGGCAACTCGATGTAGATCCATTGTGCATCGGCTTCGGTCTCATGACCCATATAAGTAAAGGCCTTACGGTGTTTTTGAGCAGAAACGACGCTGAAATGCTTTCGGACGTATTTTTCTAGTAATTGGTCGTTGTTTTTTTCGTACCGCTTATCGAAAACTACCCGTTGCCCCCCGTTTTCGCGGGTTAGTGTCTTCTCCAGATCATCGGTGAACATGCGAATACTAACCTCAAACGACCGCTCTTTAGGGTTGTACTGCATGTTTGTCACACTCGCGTGGTACTCGTGAGTGGGTCGGGCGGAGAGGAAAAGTAGTGCAAGGACCACCCCCAACCCCCTCCTAAAACAGGAGGGGGCTTTTTCTGAAAAACGTTGGGGAGAAGCCCCCTCCTGTTTTAGGGTGAGGTTTACCCACAAGTCGGAATTTGATTGTAAGTTTCCGTTCTTTGACATTCTGTATCTATCTTTACTATGGCCCTTGA
>RDXN01000068.1 GCA_004292855.1 Cytophagales bacterium | reverse complement strand
CTGTTAGTTCTTGAAACGATTCGTTCATGATCTTGGTAGTTGGGGAACTCCAAGATAAGACAGACTCTCGGTTTTATCCTATCCAAAACGTACTCTTAGGCGAAAAAACCAAGTCGACAAAGAGGCAACGAAAAGCAATTCAAAAGCGGTTAAAGCAGGTGCCAAAACCAACACGAAGCGGGCAGATCGCGTAGACGACAACCGTTGATTGGAAGTTTGAACTAAGCTATAAAATCTATCGTATAGACAGAGGGTTTGCGACGAAAAAGAGCAACTAACACGTGCCCTTTTTCGTTATGCTCAGCATGTGGCATTTTATTATTCAGCAAGACGACCTCAGCACGTCGCAGTTCCAGGCCCTCCAGAAAAAAGCGGCTCTCACCGAAACCGAAGCCTTCAACGAGCCGCACCCGAATCTTTATGTGTTCGATGTGGAGCGTGAAAACTACCCGGCTTTTGTCGATTATCTCGACCTCGAAGGCATCCGCTACGCAACCACAACCGCTAAACCGACGCGGGAGCAGCTGCTCGACCCGATGCGGTAGCCCGGTAGCGGTTGGCCAATTTAAAGAAGCGATACGTGAGCAAAATGGCGGCAATGGTTAGGCCAATTAGTAAGCCGAGCCAAACCCCTACAGCACCCATGTTCAGCGGGAACGCCAGCCAATAGCCCAGCGGCAACGACATCCCCCAATAGGCAAAAAGGGTGATCCAGGTAGGCACGTTTACATCGGAGAGGCCCCGGAGCGTGCCAATACCCACGACCTGAACGCCATCGGAGAGCTGAAAAAACGCCCCCACGATCACCAGCGACGCGGCCAGATTAGCCACCGTTGGATTGTCGCGGATATACAAGCTCACGAGCCAGTCGTTGGCCGTGAAAAATACCAGCGCGCAAACAGCCATGAACCCCGTGGCCAGCAAAAACGCGGCTATGCCCGCCCGGCGGATGCCCAGCACATCGCCCGACCCCACGGCATTCCCCACCCGAATGGCCCCGGCTGTTGAGATACCCGTAGCCACCATGTACGTCGTCGAAGCCATGTTGATCGCGATCTGATGCGCGCCGAGTGCGGTAGCCCCCAACCAGCCAATCATGATGGCGGCAATGGAGAAAGCCGCAATCTCAAAAAAGAACGTAAGTCCCCCCGGCAACCCCAGCCGCAGAATATCGCGGACTTGTTCATTAGTAGGCAGTTTAGCGTAAGTAGCCTGCAAAAACGGACGGAACAGGCCCGACCTGTACACATACGTCAGCATTGCCACCGCCATGAACACCCGCGACAGGAGCGTTGCCGTGGCCGACCCGTTCAGGCCCATCTGCGGGAATGGCCCCACTCCGATAATGAGCAAGTAGTTAAATAAGGCATTGATTGCCAAAGCCAACAATGTGATGGTCATAGCCACACGCGGTTGGCGAAGTCCGTCGGCCAATTGGCGCGATGCCGTGAAGAACATCAGGGGCAGCGTAGACAGGCTCAGAATCAGCATAAATTCACGCCCCATCTGCGTCACCTCCGCCGTTTGACGGAACACCTCAAAAAACAGGGCCACCACCGCCGATGCCCCGCCAAACAGCACACTAAATAGCAGGGCAACCCGCAACGACGCCCGAAAGAGCCGATTTATCTCGGCCTTATTGCCCTGCCCGTTAGCCCGCGACACCATCGCCGACACCACTGACAGCCCACCCAGGCCAATACTCGACACCAAGAACGACAGATTATTGGCTAGTCCAGCCGCCCCCAAGGGCACGGCCCCAAGTAGTCGTCCCACAAACAGATTGTCGGTTACGCCCATCAGCACCACGCCCAACTGGGCAATCACAATAGGCAGACTCAAGCGAACGGTATCACTAAATTCGGAACGGAGGGAGTATATTGGCATGATAGATTTCACTTGACTCGTTTCATCTGTGCGATGCCCGCAATCTCAACGTTGGCGTTCAAGGGCAACTCCGCAACGGCAATGCAGACACGGGCAGGCAGGCGTGCGCCCCGGAAATAGGTCCGGTACACCTCGTTAATGGCCGCGTAGTTCTTCATGTCTTTGAGGTAGATCGTTACGCTCACCAGATCGTCGTGGGTGAGCATCCGTTTGCGCAGGATTTCGCCCACGTTTTTCATGACCTGATGGGCCTCAGCAGGGAACGATTCCGTAACGAGTTGCCCGTTGGCGCGGCCAATTTGCCCCGACACGTAGAGCATACCGTTGGCCTCAACAGCGTCGGAATACGGGGGGGGCGGAGCGGGGGTCTGGGCCATTGAGGAAAATGAAAGAGTACTAAGAATGAACAACAGCAATGTGCGCATGACAAGAGGGAGATGATTGAAAACTTGCCGTAAAGTTCCTACTTTTATGGTCAATAAACCCATCTAACTCATGCCCAAATTAGCCGTTTGGGGTCATCTTGTGTTTCACCTGTACAGCTACGACTTGTCAGAGCGTCTGCATGTACACATTTCTAACACGAAAAGCCGCAAGAGTAACCCGGCAAAGATATGGCTGGATACGTTTGATGTTTTCGAACAAGGTGACTTAACCGCAAAAGAGCTGAAGCAGTGTCAGAAAATCCTTCAATTAAACAAAGAAACCATTCTTTCTCTTATTGAGGAGTTTGAAAAGGGTAATAAAACCAAGGCCATTCTGCTATGAGCAATTCTCGTGGATACGTTCAAACAAAGCCGGTCATAGACGAATTGCTATTCGACCGGGATGAGTACATGGGTATTTTGTTTGAGGATGATCGAATCGTATATGTTCCTCTACATCAATTTCCAGACATCGCTCATCTTACTCCCGAACAACGCCAGGATTACCACATTTCCGGGGGCGATACGCTACTATTTGCTGATTCTGATACGGTTTATCACGTCGAAATGTTTTTGGGAACCTATCAAACAAACGCCCACAAACCTGTTCGTTAATTTACTACGATTGGGGTTCAGCCAACGACAATTCGGCTAAGGGCCGTAAAATTGCTAATTTTGTCTTTATTCATCCGAATCAAATCAGCAGCTTGAAAGAATACGGTAGTAATATTCAAAAACTAGTGAGCAACATGGTCAACATCGAAGACCGTGAACAGCGCACTCGCTACGCTCACATATTAGTTGAGCTGATGCGGCAAATCCACCCGAACATGAAAGACGGGCAGGATTATTATAACAAACTCTGGGACGACCTGTATATTATCTCGGATTTCACACTCGACGTCGACAGCCCTTACCCGCCCCCATCGGAGGAGGCCCTTGGCAAAGCTCCACAATCAGTCCCCTACAATACGCACAACCTGCGCTTTAAGCACTTTGGGTATAACGTAACGCTTCTGGTCCAGAAGGCCATTGCCCTCGAAGATCCTGAGGAAAAACGGGCGTTTGTCTCGTACCTGTTCCGGCTGATGAAATCGTTCTACACAACCTGGAATAAGGAATCAGTTGAAGACGAGACTATCTACCAGGGATTACTTGAGGTTTCAAAAGGTCAGCTAGCCGACGATGTTGAGTTGATCCGTCGGGAAGGGCTGGTTGAATCGACCCCACGCGAACGGGCCGGCGATCAGGTTCAGCCGCAACGCACGCAGCCACAACGCAACAACAATCGGCAGGGCTACGGTAATTTTGGACAAGGCGGGGGCCGTCAGGCAGGGCCGCGCAACAACGGGCGCAATGCGGGTCCGAACAACGCCGGTGGGCGCACGAACCCCGGCCCCGGCGGGCGTGGTAACACACCCGGCAACCGACCCAACAACAATCCCGGCAATCGCCCGAACAATACAAATCCCGGCAACAGCAACCGCAACGATTTTCGCGGCAACAACAACCGGCGCAGACGATAAACTAACACATTATGTCTTCATTTAAAATTACCGGTGGGCGGCAGCTTAAAGGCGAAGTAGTGCCACAGGGAGCCAAAAACGAAGCCTTGCAGATTCTCTGCGCTGTTTTGCTCACCAGCGAACCCGTAACCATTCACAACATCCCGAACATCCGCGACGTCAATCAATTGATTGACCTGCTGGGCGATTTGGGCGTATGGGTCACGAAGATCGGCGAATCGTCGTATCGTTTTCAGGCCAGCAACGTGAACCTGGACCACATGGAGACCGATGCCTACAAGCGGAAAGCAGCCGCTCTTCGGGGGTCAGTCATGCTGCTCGGCCCGATGCTCGCCCGGTTCAAGAAAGGTCGGATTCCCCGGCCCGGTGGCGACAAAATTGGCCGTCGGCGGTTGGACACACACTTCCTGGGCTTTGAAAAACTCGGTGCCAAGTTTCATTTCGACGGTGATTTCTACCGCGTCGAGGGCGATCAATTGAAGGGTGCCTATATGCTTCTGGACGAAGCCTCGGTGACAGGAACGGCCAACGTGTTGATGGCGGCTGTAATGGCCGAGGGCACCACTACGATCTACAACGCAGCCTGCGAACCGTACCTGCAACAACTGAGCAAGATGCTCAACCGGATGGGGGCCAACATATCGGGCGTAGGCTCCAATCTGCTTACCATTGAAGGGGTTTCAGAATTAGGCGGCACCGAGCATACCATGTTGCCCGACATGATTGAGATTGGCTCATTTATTGGCCTCGCGGCTATGACCCAATCGGAGATAACGATCAAAAATTGCCGGATTCCTGAGCTTGGCATCATCCCCGACGTGTTTAAGCGACTCGGTATCCAGATGGAATTCCGGGGCGACGATATTCATATTCCCGCTCAGGAACGCTACACTGTCGAGACGTTTCTGGATGGCGGCATGATGACCGTGGCCGACTCACCGTGGCCAGGTTTCACGCCCGACTTGCTCAGTATTGTGCTCGTAACGGCCATTCAGGCAAGCGGTACGGTGTTGGTGCATCAGAAAATGTTCGAGAGCCGGTTGTTCTTCGTCGATAAACTCATCGAAATGGGTGCCCAGATTATCCTCTGCGACCCACACCGGGCCACAGTAGTTGGCTTAGGCCGTCAGCAACAACTCAAAGGCATCCGCATGGTCTCGCCCGACATCCGGGCGGGGGTTTCGCTGCTCATAGCGGCCCTCTCAGCCAACGGCACAAGCATCATCGACAACATCGAGCAAATCGACCGGGGGTATCAGAACATCGACACCCGACTGAATGCAATTGGAGCCGAGATTGTGCGGCTGTAAGATGTACGTTGTTCATAACCCTGCAAGATTTTGAAGACCGCTCCGGCGGCCCGACTTGCAGGGTTATTACAATCCGGCTTAATAGAAACGTTACTCAATGGCAGGCAATGACTCCCTATACCTTTCGTAACGACACCCCCGACGAGTTTCTGAGTATCCTGCGCGAGGTGGGCCAATGGCTCGTCGACAACGGGCAGGAACTTTGGGCGATAGACACCCTGACTGAGGCCAACCTCGTGGACGACTACACCCGCAACAACCTGTGGGTGATGTATGTAGCGGACGTTCCGGCGGCTACGTTCACCCTGCAATGGAAAGACCCACTCTATTACGGCGACGTGCCCGAGAACACGGCGGGGTTTATTCATAAAGTAGCCATTCGGCGGCAGTTTGGCGGGCAAAACCTATTCGCGCCCATCCTCGATTTCTGCCAGGAGCAGTGCCGCGAGCGGGGTATCCACGAGATTCAGCTTGAGACCGACGCTACCCGCCCAAAACTCATGCAGTTCTACGAACGTAATGGATTTACACCCACACATCAACGAACCATTCACGAGTTCGGACAAACGTTTCAGTGCCAATATTACCAGTTGCGGTTCTGAGGAACCTTGTTATCGCTCTTGCTCCCCTTTATAAAACGCCACAATCTGCCCCAGCACTCCCAACAACCTCGGTAGGTTGAGCACATCCAGAAAATAGCGGTCAGTATCGGTGAACAGTTGGTCGCCTTCGAGCTTCAGGAACAGCCACTCGTAGGCGTTGGTTACGCAGCCGAACACGACGGGGGTAGGTGTGTTCTCGCGCTCGTTGAAGAGTCGGGCGGCAATCATCTCGGCCCCGGCTTGGGCAATACCTTCTTCGACCGAGCGGCTTTTGGCCTCCACGGCGCAAAACACGGGCGATTTAATCCGGTTGGTGCGCGGGTGCGTTGTGAAAAGGTAATCGCAAATCCCCGTCAGGCCCCGCTCCCGGTCTACCTCGAATTGGTAACCCGAAAAAATATTGAACTGATTACCCGACTGTCGGCGGACTTCGCGCAGTACGGGTGTAATGAGCATTTCCGATTTAGCTTTTTCACTAAAAACAGGCAATTCCTGCCCTTCCTGCACATCGGCCAAGAGTCGTTCGCTAGGTTGAATCGGGACTATTATATCATCCGAAAACAAGCGAACCTGCGTTTCGGATATGCCAAATACGCGTTCTAATTGGTCTAATGTAAAGTCGCTGTAAGCCATACTAGGGTCAATTATCCCCTAAAGATAGCCTATTTTGCCGTGTGAATCGGGCCAATACCAGTTCGCTAATTCAAGGACAACTTTCCACCCGAAGCAAACGTGAGCCGTCCGCCCGTGCCAAAACTGACGCGTCGGCTGAAGCCGGTTGGATTGGGGGCAACAGCCGCAGGCACCGTAACCGCATGAAGCACCGTAACGGTTTCGCCCGCAACGGGCACCCGGTTACACGACCAAACGGTGGGGTCGGTCCAGTTGCCACTTCGGAGCGTGGTCATGGCGTTGCAAACCGTTGGCACTACGGTGAGCCGGTAATCTTCGGCCTCGCCGTAGTCGTACGAACCGCACGGGTCGAAGGGGGCCGCGTTCGCGCTCGACAGAGCAATGACCCGCAACGTAATCACCCCCGCCGACGCACTCGCCGGGACCGTGAAGGTGCCCGACACCGGGTTCCGGCTCGCCGACGTCGATTGATAAATAAGCTCGCCCGCGTCGGTGAGTTGGGTGTTCCGGTCGAAATCTACCCAGATCCCGTACCGAATCGAGTTGGTGCTGTTGATGGGGGCAATCCGAAACGCGTAGGTATTGCCCGGCGTAACGGCAGGAGCTACAGCCGTAAACTGCCCATAAGCCGACGCCGAACAACCCGAGTTCTGGCTCAACACCTGCCCATTCACCGTAAAGCTGCCCACACCCGTTGAGAATTCGCTGCACCCTTCGGCAAACGTAGGCCTGCAAACAGGGGCTTCACCCTGCACAATCGTGCTGCTATTCCCGGTGCTGTTCGACGGGCGAACCCGGTAGTAAATCGGTTGGCCCGATGGAGCCGTTACGTCCGTAAACGAGGTGGCATTGGCGGCCACGCCCCCCACCGGTACGAAACTTTCCGGGTCGGGGCTGGTGGAGCGTTCGATAAAATACCCCATCTCGTTGTTCGCGTTGTCGGTCCAGGACAGCACAAGCCGCGCGTTTGCCACCGTGGTGGTGAGGTTGCTGGCGGGCGTCACGTTCGTGGAAGGGGCGTTGAGCGAATACCGTCGGTGCGACTGCCGGAGAGCCAAGCCAGCCTGAATACGGGCATACTGCCCCGGTGTAAAGGCGTAGTTGCAGACACCATAATACGACATAAGATTGTTGGGCATTGGGCTGTAGCGCGAGCCGGTAACGGGTTCGGTAATGTTGCACACATAGGCCGGTGGGCAACCCGCAACGCAGTTCGATGTAGCCGCCGGAAACCGTTTGTAAGGGTCGGCGGGGGTGTCACAGACGAGGTCACCCGCCGTTGCGCAATTGCTGCCATTCACCAATTCAAAGCCATTGCTGGAGTCGAAGGTGTGGATCAGGTTGAAGTTGTGGCCGATCTCGTGCGGCAACAGGCCGTGGTTAAAGTCGTAGTCGTTATCGGTCGTAACGCCGGGGTCTTTAATGACCGAAATGGTTGAGTACAGCGCGTTGTCGGGGTAATATGCGTAGCCGCCGAGGGAAGGATCGTCCAGAAATGCCTGTATGTAATATTGGTTCATGGCGTTGGTCACGCTATTGGGGCCGGTCAGGGTAGCCTCATCGCCACTTTCGCTGTATCCGGCGAAAAGACCATCGTCGTTGATGTAGTTGGGAGCCGTCCCCGAAAAATAAAACTGGATGTTAGTCGCTCGGTATTTGCTGTTCACAATGGCCATTGCATTGTTCATACGGGTGGTATTGAACCCCCCGGTGCCGTTGCTTCGGCGAACAATGTGCGGGCGTATGGGCACGTAGGTAACAGTGTGCGTTTTCTCGGCCTGTTTGAGTCGAAAAGCCAGTGCGGCCTCGGCTTCGAGCGCACGGCGTTTGTCGGCAGGCAGCGATTGGGTACCGCAGTTGCGTGTGGGCAAAACGGGGTCGGGGGGCGATTGAGCCAGGGTAACGAGGGCGATGAGGCAGAGAAGGGGCGTTAGGCAAAGGTTTTTTAAGGAGCAAGTCTTCATCGGCAGCGTTCGGTGGTTGGTTAGACTATACTAACGCAGTCATCGCCTGAAGGTAACGGCAAAATACCCGCTGCCACATGTAAGGAGCTTAAACTAGCACGAAACCGGATTTCTATACCACCAATAGAACTTGACTACCCCCCCCCAGTTAACGGGCTGATTATCACAATAATTCAGCGACGGCTTTGCGGATGCCTTGAGACATCCGGTCGGTGGGGAGGTCGTTGGCGTCGGTGCCGAAGGGGTCTTCGATCTCTTCGGCAATGAGTTCAAGGCTTGCCAGCACGTAGAACACAATCAGCACCACCGGTATTACCCAATAATGCAGCGATAACACATAGCCGAGCGGCAGTGTGAGGCAGTACACTGCGATGAATTTCTTGAGAAACGACGAGTACGAGAACGGGATAGGCGTGCCGTGAATTCGTTCGCAGATGCCGCAGACGTCGGTAAAGGTGCTGAACTCCATATTGAGCACCAGCAGGTGTTCGGCCCGGATGGTGCCCCGTTGGTAGAGTTCGTCCAACTTACTGAACAGCCGCATGGCCATCTGATTCGGCTGGTGTTTGGCGGGGTCAAAATCGGCGGGGTCAAAATCGGGACAGGGTTCCAATTCGCCGGGCAGGGTGGTTCCGCGTAAGTGATTTTTGAGCGCGAAGGCGTAGTTTGGGATCATAGCCCGGAAAAACTGCCTCGACTCGACGTCGTTTGTTTCGAGGATATGGGCAAGTTTTAGAGCCAGATTCCGCGAATTATTAGTGAGTGTGCCCCAGGCTTTTCGGCCTTCCCACCAGCGGTCGTAGGCGGTGTTGGTCCGAAATACGAGCAACAACGAGATCACAAAACCCAGCAACGAGTGCATGATGGCGATGTTCTTCAGGTCGGAGTCGGGGCCGGGATGCAGGTATTCGATTACAAAATAGGCCACCAAGGCGCAGTAAACAGCCATACCCACCAGAGCCGGTGCCAGTTTACGGATGGTATCGGACTTGTGAATCGAAAAGATAAATCGGAGCCAGTCTTTGGGGTCGTAGTCGATCATACGGCAACCAACAAAAAGTGTCGTTAATATGCAAGGTTTTCTCATGTAGAGACGCGACGGCACGGGCCGCCCCGCCGTCGCGTCTCTACAACGATCCCAACGCCCGCTTCACCTGCAACTGCCCCAGCAGCACGTCGTACACCGCCCGCAGATAATTGTTTTCGGCCTGTTGGAGGGCGTATTCGCTGTTGCGGAAGTCGGCGAGGAGCAGCGTACCGACATCGAAACGGACCCGGTCGACGGTCAGGATGTTCTGGGCTTGGGCGATGTTTCGTTGGGTTTCGACGAGGTTCTCGCGGGCCTGTTCGAGGGTGTTGCGAGCCTGGCGGGTTTCGTAGTCGAAATCGTTGCGGAGCCGTTGGGCGGTATTTTGGTTGATCTGCGCCCGCCGAACGTAGTCTTGCCGGTTCAGGCGCGTTTGCCGACCATCGAACAGCGGCACATTGATTTTCAGCCCCACATAATTGTATGGAAGCCATGTGCCCGACGCAAACGGGTTGAACGTGTCGGCAAACTGCTGTGCGAAATACGCCCCGTAGGCCGAGACGACCGGGTTCAACCGGGCCTGCTCCTTTCGTTCGTTGAGCACGTTTACCTGCCGGGCTAACTCCTCCTGCTGAATCTCAACGCGCTCTCCGGTGGCCCCTTCGTCGGCGCGGAACTGGGCGAACAGGGCCGCGAGTGAGTCGGCAGGTTCGACCGCGTCGGGGGTGCTGATCCGGTAGCGAAGGTTGTCGAGGCTGAGTTTGTAGTCGCGACTATCGTTGCGTAAAGTCAGTTCAGCGTTGCTCAGGTCGAGGGCAAACCGATTGAAGTCCGACTCCAACAAAGTGCCAGCCTGTAAGCGCGTTTGGGCCTGATCGAGGTAGCCCCGCGCCCGTTCCACGGCCCGCTCCGACAGTTGCCGTTTCTCCCGATTGAACACAGCCTGATAGTAAGCCTCCGTTACCTGTTGCCGCACATCGACCTTGACGCGTTCAAGCGCGGCTTGCTGACTCGTCACGTTCAGGCGATTAATATCGTGGTCGATGCGGCTCTGGGCGTCGTAGATTTTTTGCTCGGCCTGCACATTCAACACGTTGTTGATGGGCGTACCAAACCGCAGCACCTGATCGGGACCGTTGCCCGTAAAGCCCCCTTTGATCACGTTCCGCTGAATCTGCGTGTTCCAGCGAAAATCGGCCCCGGCGTTCACCTGCGGTTGCCAGCGGGCGCGTCGGCGGGCCTCGTCGCTCTCCGCGATTTGCGCCTGTAACTGCCCGTTGGTCACCTCCAGCCGGTTCGTCTGCGCCTGTTGCAGGGCCTGGGGGAGGGAAATGGGCGACTGGGCCGTCGCGATGAGGGGAAGGAAGAATAGGATAAACAGTTTCATGGTTTTGATTTTTACCCCCTGAAAACCGTGGCGGGTTCCAGTGAATTAATGCGTCGGATGGCGAACACACTGCCACCGAGCGAGATCAACAACGTGACCACAAATAGAGCGTACTCGAACCAGATCGGGAAAAAGAACAGCGTCCCCGACTGCGCGATGCCCGCCCGGAAGCCTTCGACCATGAGCCGGCCCAGCACGTACCCCACCACAGCAAAGAGCAGAGCCTGAGTCAGAATCAGGCGGCTCACGTAGCCGTTCGTGGCCCCGATGGCCTTGAGCGTTCCGTAGTCTTTGATCCGGTCGATGGCCGCCGAGTAGAGCGTTAACCCGATGATGACCAGTCCCGAAATGATAGCGAATCCGATCAGGCTTCCGAACGAAGCCGCAATGCCATTAGTGGCCAACACGGTCTTGACGGTCGTGGTTGAGAGGTCTTTGGCGTTCCAGGCCCGTACGCCGTTGATGCCCCGGTTGATGGCCGAAATCACGCTTACTTCCGACACACCCGCTTTGGGTCGCACGAGGTAAAAACTCACCTTGTCGGTCGGGACGTTAGCCAGATAACGGGCGCGTTCGATGGTTGTGAACGCCAGCAGCCCCCCGCCAAACGACCGGGCACCCCGCGTCAGTCCGGCGTTGTACACCTTCTTGCCGTTTATCTCAAAATAATCGCCGGGTTTGAGGTCGCCTAGAGCGGGTGCATCGTAGAAATCGGTGATGAGTGCGCCTTCGGGGAGCATGTCCTGGGGTTTGGCGGTGTAGAGTCGCCAGGGGCCACCTACAAAGTCGGGGGCCTGTGAGCCAATCAGCGAAAAACCGCTTGTGGTGCCGTTGGCAAACTTAGCCCCGGCCCCCGCAATTACCACCGGAAACACCCGATCAACGCCCGGCAACGAGGCAATTTCGTTGCCCTTCCGTACGTCGAGCAGGCTCAGTTGATTGGCGTTGGTGGTGGTCTCGTCGGTCACCCAGATGTAGCCCGTGTTGTTGTCGACAATGCTGCGCATGGCGTCGGTCAGGAAGATAAAAATACCCGCCTGCTGCCCCACCAGGAACACCGAGATCACGATACCGGCCAACGCCCCAAACGACTTGGCCTTGTCGTACCGAATGAATTTGAATGCTGTTCTGAACATGTTTTTTGGGACACAGAGGACCACGGTGATGCACGGAGTTACACAGAGTTTTTTTAATCATGTGTGCAACCAATCTTTTCTCTGTGGTCCTCCGTGCGTCTTGGTGCTCCTCTGTGTCTAAAATTATTTTACGTTAATGACGCATTCAACTCGTGCGCCAATGATCACTTGACCAGGGTTGTCGAGTTGTACGCGAACCTCGCGTACGCGCCGGTCTTCGAGGTTTTGGGCATTATCGGAGAAAAGCGATTTCTTACGGAGGTAGGGCGATGCCAGCACCACCGTGCCCGTGGTCAGGCGTTCGTCGCTACCCTGCGGACGCACATACGCCCGCTGCCCGACCTTCACCCGCAGGGCAAACAACTCGTCGACCTCCGTCACGGCTACGAGCGGACCGGCGGGCGCAAACTCCCCAATCGACTGGTTGTTGCTCAAGTATTGACCCACCTTAGCGTCGAGGCTAAGGATGGTCCCGTTGGCGGGGGCTTTCACCGTTTTCAGACCAGCAACGGTGCCCGCATACTGAATGTCGGCCCTAAGCGAGCCAATTTGGCCCTCGGCCTGCCGGACCTGCGCTTCCGACGCCCGGATTTGCTGTTGTAGGTTCTGAGACGTGTAGCGCGAGTCATCTAAGTCTTGTTGAGTCAATGCTTTGCCTGCAAACAACGTCTCGTTACGTTTCAGGTCGGCATCGGCCTTTTGGAGTTGAACGCGCAGGGTTTGCAGGTTCTGCCGGGCCGTTTCGATGGCGTCCTGCTGGGTTTTGATCTTTACATTGGCCTGCCGGAGTTGAGCCGTTTCCACGGCGTTGTCCATCGTAAGCAGCACCTGCCCCTTGCGGACCTGCTGCCCAATTTCGACGTTTACGGTCCGCACCAACCCACCCGTTTCGGCGGAGAGTTGCGAGATGCGGGCCGCCGGTTCGATCACGGCAACGCCCACCACCTCGTTCACCTGTTTAGGCGTTTGCACGGTCCGCACCGAATCGGCGGCTTGCTCGGCGGCTTTTTGCTCGTTGTCGCCCGAACAGGCTGTCAGAAAAACAAGGTTGATTAATAGGAAAATAGCTCTCATTTCAGTTAGTTATTGAATCCACTTAGTTCCGTTACCACGCCATTGTCGACCTCCACAATCCGGTGGGCGTATTGCTTCAGGCGCGGGTCGTGCGTAACCACGGCCACCGATTTGCCCCCGTCGGCGAGGGTACGGAGTTCGTTCATGACAATGCCGAGCGAGTCTTTATCGAGCGAGGCCGTGGGTTCGTCGCAGAGCACGAGTTTGGGGTTCGTGACGAGAGCGCGGGCAATGGCAATGCGTTGCTGTTGACCACCCGACAGTTGTTTGGGCAGGTTTCGGCGTCGGTCGGTCATGCCTACGGTTTGCAGAGCGCGTTGCGTGCGGTCGCGGGCCTCGGAGCCGTTAACGCCCTGGAGTTGCAGGGGCATCATCACGTTTTCTTCGGCGGTGAGCGGGGCCAACAGGTTAAAATTCTGAAATACAAACCCGATGGTATTGAGCCGAAGTTTAGCTAACGCCGTTTCTTTGAGTTGATTCACGTGCTGGCCGTCAACCCATAAATCGCCCTGACTGGGGTAGATCACGCACCCCAACAACGACAGCAACGTGGTCTTCCCAGACCCCGACGGCCCAATGATGAGCAACAACTCGCCCTCGTTGAGTTTGAGCGTAGTCGGTTGGAGGGCCACAATCGTTTGATCGCCCGTTTTATACTCTTTACCTGCTCCTTTTAGTTCCGCAATCATAGTGATTGTGCTATTTGACAGCAATATTACTACGAAACCATAGCTATTGTTTTGTTAAATCGAAAATTATTTTATTTTCGTAGTTAAATGGAGCTAAAAAACCGTTATCAGTACGAAATCACAGTGATATGGATAGTGGCGAGAAGAAATTAGTGGAACTGGTGAACGCATGGGCGGCCTACAGCGAGACGACCCCTGATGCCGATTTGCCCGGATTTTGTCTGCATTATCTCATTCAGCATGTCCAGCCTTTGCCGCCAACTTCGCAACAACCCACGCTTGACGAAGCAGAATTGATCGACGAACAGTGGGTCGAAAGCTTGACTGGCAAAGCCAATCGGTCGGTGGTGACCATACGGCCCGAAGCCCGGCTGGGGGCGTTGGTGGGTCGACTGTCGAACTACGCCTACTTTTACTCGAAGAAGGCAATGCAGCCCCTCCAATTCAGAAGCATCGAAGACCCCGTTTATCTGCTGGTTTTACTCCAGATGGGGACACCCAAAAAAAGTGAGCTGATCTTCGAGATGATGTCCGAATTTGCGTCGGGGATCGACATCATCAATCGGCTCATCGGCATGGGCTTTATCGAGGAATTCCCCGACGAACACGACCGCCGGTCCAAGCGCGTACGCATTACATCGAACGGACTAGAGGCTATTCAACAAGCTCTTCCGGTGATGGACCGCGTCGCAGATGTGGCCTACAGTTCGCTCACGGACGGCGAAAAAGCCTTGTTGGTGCAGATTCTGGAAAAACTCGACCGCTATCACGCGGACCATTACCGACAAGGCAAAAACGCAGAGTTCGACGAGATTCACACGCGCATGGTGGGCGGTATTGGATAACTAAACAAAGAAGGCCACTGATTTCTCAACCAGTGGCCTTTTCATGTGTGAATATAGTACTTAGAATGAATACCGTGCGCCCAATTGAACCGAATAGGGGGTGCCGTTTTTCTGGGTAACGCCCACGCTCTCGTTCACCCGATACACATACTGGCGGGTGGTGGCGTTGAAGCCCGACGGCGTGAGCAACGTTTGCTGACCGAGGTTGAAATTGCCGCCCCAGTTGCGCCCCGATTGGGCGTCGTTGCCCCGCGTAATCACACCGTCGAGGGCCTGGCCGAGAAAGTTTCCGAAGTTGAACACGTCGATGGATGCCTCGAGTCGCTGAGTTTTGTAGGTCTTGAAAATCTTCGATAGACGCACGTCGAACGTGCCTGCAAACGGATTTTCGCCCCCGTTGCGGTCAAAAATTCTGCCGATGCTGTTGCGGATCGCGTCGGCGGCACGGTTATCGGGGTTGTCGAGCACTCGTTGCATCGACGTGCGGACGGCTGCGGCTACTTCGGGGTTGTTCGGGTCGAACACAAACGCCAGATCGTTGTCGTTGCCGGGGCCACCCACAAAGTCGCCGTTGATGTCGCCATCGACCGTTACCGAGTAGCGCGTGCCGCCAACGCCCGTAAACCGAACGCTCATCACTACGCCCCCGAACGAAGGTGTCGATCCGTAGGCCACGAGTTTGTGGCGAAAATGGTTGTCTGAATAGTTGATCTCATCCAGGCTGCGCGGGTCGCTCTTGATGGGTCGAAAGGTAGACGTGTTAGCCACGTTGCCGTTGTACGACGTATTGTCTTTAGCATCGTTCCAGGTGTAGCTGAACGCTAGCGAGCCGTTGCGGGGCAGGCGAAGTTCGCCATCCACCACAAACGTGAGCGTTGTCAGTTTGGCACCGTTGGTCAGCATCAGCGTCCGGCCTACCTCCTGCGTTTTACGTCCGAGCACGTTGTTAGTCTGTCCGCTGTTGGTGGCAATGGTGTTGGCCGGTACAAACACGCCCCGGTTATCCTCGTTGCTCAACGTGAAGGCGGGTTGATCGACGATATTTTTGTCCAGATACACGTAGTTGTTGAGCGTCCGGGTGTAAAGCACATTGACGCCCATGCGGAAGTTGTCGCTGAAGAAGTGACTATACGATGCATTGGCTTTGTAGATGGTCGGCACCTGGAAATTGGGGTCGTTCAGGTTGATGGTCGATACGATGGCAGTCGGGGCAGTACCGGCGGGAATGCCCGGCGCGGTGGACGGATCGTTGCGATAGCTTACAAAATCGGGGCGCGGCACCCGGTTCACCGCCGTAGCACTCGCGGGGCGCGTTACGTCGATAGCCGCCACTTTGGTGCCGCTATTCTGGATGTTGTTCACCTGCGCGTAGTTGATCACGTAGGCCGAAAACACCCCGCCACCAATGCGTACGATGTCGCGGTTGCGACCACCGGGGTTGTAAGTCAGTTGAATACGCGGCTGAAAATTGTTCCAGTCGGTGGGGTTCGCATCCGTGCGCAGGCCCAAGGCACGCTCCACCGTCGGGTTGTAATCGCCTTTGGTGAGGTAGCTGGTCATATCCCAGCGCAAACCCGCCTGCACCTGCACATCAGGAATGGGGTTGAATTGCATCTGCCCAAATAGCGAGGCATTCAGCACGTATTGCTGCACCGACGGCACCCCGGCAATGGGCACTTCGCGGGCGTAGCGCGAGGGGTTCAGGTTGTTGAATTCGGCGAGGCTGTTAAAGACAAACCGTCCGTTCTGCTCGTTCGAGATATACGTGTCCAGATACGTCAGCGTGTTGTCGGTGCCGAACGTAAAGTTGTACCGGCCCTTGTTCCAGTAGAGCGTGTTGGCTAACTGAATCTGGTTCTCAAGGTTGCGTTCGGGCGTAAACCGCTGACCACCCAACTGTACCGAAGTGTTGCTGCTGCGACCATTGGGCAGCACCGAACGCACCATCACAATAGCGCGGGGAATGTTGGCCGCAGGCAACAGGCTGTTGGCTTCGAAGTTGCGACTAACGGTCTGATACTGCACTTTCAACTCGTTGATGAGGGTTGGTTTCAACGTCGACCGTAGCGAAACCAGGGTGCTGTTTTCCCGTGACCGGAAATCGCTGAACACCTCAAACAAGTTAATGGCCGAGTTGTCGTTCGTGCTGTTGGGGTTGTTCCAGTTGCTGAAATTGTTGCGGAACGTCAGGATGTTCCGGGGGTTGATTTGCCAGTCCAGGCGCGTGAACAGGGTGTTGGCTACCGTCTCGCGGGTGAACTCGCCAACCTGCTGCGTGTTGCTCAAGCCATATTTCTGCCGTCCAATCGTAATCACACTATCCAGCACAGCCTTGCTGATATTGAGCGCGTTGGCATCGGCATCGGTCCGAATGTCGGCGATGTAGAACGGGGCCGACTCGGTTTGCCGGTCTAGGGCCACAAAATAGTGCAGCTTGTCTTTGATGATTGGCCCGCCGAGGCTGAAACCGTACTGAAACCGCTTGAAATCCACGATCCGGGGGTTGCCGCGAATATCCCGCGCACTAGCCAGGCCGCTAGCGTTGTAATACGTGAAGGCTGTTCCGGTAACGGTGTTGGTGCCCGATTTGGTCACGGCACTCACCGACCCACCACCCTGCCGACCTTTGGTTACGTCGTAGTCGTTGGTGCTGATTTCAAACTCGCGGATAGCTTCGAGCGAGAGCGAAAATGGCCCGTTGCCCAACGCACCGCTCGTGAGGTTGTTGCGGGCACTCGCTCCGTCGATGAGGTAGTTGGTCGATGAGGGGAGTTGACCGCCCACGCTACCCCCGTTGCTCAGGGGCGAGAGGGCCAGCAAACTCGTAAAACTCCGGTTGCTGATAGGCAGTTTGGCAATGTTGCTGCTGGTGATGGCCAACGACGATCCCAGTTTGTCGACGCGGCTTTTGAGGGCGTTTTCGGTGACGGTTACCTCCTGTAATTGGCCCGTGTTCTCAGCCAAATTGAAATCGACCACCGCCTGATCACCCTGGTTGAGCCGATACCCTGCACGAACCTGATTGGCAAAACCAATGTACGACACCGTGATGGTGTAGGGGCCACCCAGCGGAGCCTGCCGGATTGTGTACCGCCCATCGACCGCCGAGATGGTGTTCAGTTGATACCCGGTCGACTCGTTGCGGGCTGTGATGGTGGCACCGGGCAAAACACCCCCGTCGCTGCCCTTGATAGTTCCGGTGATGGTGGCATCGGTTGCCTGCCCAAAGGAACGTGATGAGATGCAGAGTCCTAAAAGTAGACTCAGGCTGATCAAAAAAGTAAGACGTTGATACATGATGTACGTAGCTGGAATCTGGCTACTCGGTAAAAATACCGCTACATCATCGTCTGATTTGGATCACAACGCCCACTCTAGGCATTCATAATACAAGTTTCACATGCGGCCCAAAAACTTAATAGTTGGCTAAATAAATCATAATCTTACAGGGCAAATCGGTAGCTAATTTGAACTAGAAACCGGTTCAACGAGCCGCAACGTTACTTCGATAACGAGAGCATACGGTCAAGATTTTACGTCATGACGAATGACTATCCACTCAAAAGGTGTCGTCTTGAGGTGGGTCGTATGCTCTGGCCCCCGCCCGCAACCGACGCCGGATAGCCTGCCTAAGTTTGGGCGGTTCGAGTACCTGTATGCCATCGCCAAACGACAGGATTTCTTTTTCAAGTTCAAAATTGAGCTGCACCCGAAGCAGAATCACCATACCTGCGTCGGTGCGTTCCAACACGCGCTGCGAATGGTGCAGGGGCTTGGTCTCCACGTAGGGCGCGTGCAGGCTCGTGACCAATAACTTCACCTGCGAGGCCCGCATGTTTGAACTCACCGACACGCCAATCACGTCGCGGTAATACGTATCAGGGTCGATGCCGGGGTTGGCAATATAGTCTACGTCGAGCGCGGGTTCGAGAGCCAGCATCCGGTCGAGGGCCAAGTTGAACACGTGGTTGCGTCCCGTGCATTCACCCACGGCAAACCAGCGGTTTTTGAACTCCTTCAACCACCAGACGTGGAAGATCATCGTCTGCGATTGCCGCGCCGAAAACGACTGGTAATCAATCTTCATCGCCTGTTTTTGCACCACCGCCCGGTACAACTGATCGAGGTGGTGAAGCCCTTTCAGGTTGTCGTTTTTCTCGAAGTCGATCACCGGCACCGACTTCCGCGCGGTCGAGTACACGTGATCTTCGAGCTTCTGCACAACCTCGTTCAAAGCCTCAAAATGCGAGAAACCCCGAAACTGTTTCAGCACCTCCACGGCCTCGTTCATGCGCGATAAATCGCTGTCGGACAAGGGAATATTCGTGATGCTGTAGCTAGGGTCTTCGTATGTATAGTACTTTTTGTCGACCACGATAATGGGCGCGAAATAGCCCAATTTGTCGCTGCGCATCAACTGCAAATCGGCCTGCACCGTCCGGCGACTGATGCCCTTGTCGATACCCTCATATTCATACAACGCATCCGAGACGGCCTCCATCAGGTCGTCGAGGGTCCACGTGCGCTGCCGATTCCGCAGGCAGGCGTCGAGTGTTTTATAGCGAACGAGCGCGTTTCGGTTTGCTGGCATTTTTTATTGGGACACAGAGGGGCACGGTGATGCACCGCACCGGCGGACCGGGAGGTACACGGAGGTTTTCCAGCAGCGTTTTTTGTCATCCCGACGCAGGAGGGATCTACTCGGTTACTATTCAAGTTGAGCGTTAGTAAGATAGATCCCTCCTGCGTCGGGATGACAAATTCTCCGTGTACCTCCCGGTCCGCCGGTGCGGTGCGTCACCGTGCCCCTCCCGCTCCGGCGTACCGGTGTCTAAAAATTCTTTCACAATTTTCAAAAATAATCTCAACTACGCAAAAACACTGCGCAGATGCCCCAAATCTTTGTATCGACGGAAGCGAACGATGACTAAACCGGACGCGGGTTTCTGCATAGCCCCGTAGTGTCGCGGTCTCTGACTGGATCGATATGCTGTTGGTAATCGGGCGGTTTCGTCACCTGGGTCTGTAGATCGAAGGTTCGAATCCTTCTCTTGCGTGAGCAAGGTAGCTCAGTGGGTAGAGCAACAGATGTAGTGGGTTCGACTCCCACGTCAACTCTATAAAAGTTGATTCCGATGGTGGAAAAAGCTGGTCACTTTTAAAAATGACCGTTTCACGTTTTAACCAGTCCGAAGCGACTCAGCTTCACCGAAGGTTCCGACCAATGGGAAAGCAGTTTGGCAAGGACCAGCAGGTCGGGAACGCCCCGGCGAACGTTCGGCGAATTGGGTTGCCTATCCACACCCAACTCAACCATTGAACCGCAGCCAGAGCCGCACTAACCTCCGTTCAGGCCGAACGGGTAGCTTCAGGACTGGTATTTTTAACCTTTTTACCAAGTACACTAATGAAAACTGTACGCATCCAGGCCCACCAGATTGGGCTGTTGTTCAAACATGAAGGCTTCCAGCGCGTGCTGACTCAGGGTAAATACTGGGTTTGGCCAACGGAGACAGCCTATGTCTACAACCGGGGCGAACAGCTACAGAATCCGCCCCTCGATTTGGCCGTGATGCTGGATCAGCCGGAGGTTGCCGCCCAACTCGATGTTGTCGATGTTCAGGATAATGAGATAGCCCTGCAATACGAAAACGGACTGTATAAGACCATCCTGCGCAAGGGTCGGTATGCGTTTTGGAAGGGACGGTCCGCCGATGCGGTGAGACAATACACCTACGTCCGGGCTGATCTGAACCAGTTGACCATTCCCGCCGACGTTGATTTGGCGTCGCTTATGCCTGCGCCCTTGGGGCCGTATGTGCGTACGTTTGCCGTGGAAGCGCACGAGCGGGGCGTTTTGTTCATCGACTGGGCGTTTGATCGGGTGTTGCAACCGGGCACGTATCAGTGGTGGAAAAACAACACCCTTGTTCACGTGTTGAAGGTCGATATGCGCCAGCAACAACTGGAGGTCGCGGGTCAGGAGATTCTGACCAAAGATAAGGCGTCGTTGCGGGTGAGCTTTTTTGTGCAGTACCAGGTCCGCGATGTGATGAAGGCCGTGGTTAACAACAAAGATTTCGACAAGCAGTTGTACGTGGCCGTGCAGTTGGCTCTGCGCGAGTACATCGGCACGCTCACGCTCGACGAATTGTTGGAGCGCAAAGGTGAATTGGCTCCGTTTGTCTTGAATGCAACGGCCACCAAAGCGGCTCAGTTGGGCGTCGAACTGGGCGACGGTGGTCTGCGCGACGTGATCCTGCCCGGCGACATGCGCGACATCATGAACCAGGTTCTGATGGCCGAGAAGCGGGCGCAGGCCAACAGCATCATGCGTCGGGAGGAGACAGCCTCGACCCGAAGCTTGCTGAACACGGCCAAGCTGATGGAAGACAATGCCATGCTGTGGAAGCTGAAAGAGATGGAATACGTCGAGAAAATCGCCGACAAGATCAGCACGATCTCCGTCTCGAACAACGGCCCAATGGTCGATCAATTAAAACAATTATTTGTGCGATAAAATTATGGAAATCACACTAGACGATATCCTTACCCTCGGCCCTATTCCCGAAAACCTGCAACCCCAATTTTTGCGGGTTGCCAACGGGCTGACCGGGCGGGCCGAGTACCCGAAGGCGAACGTGATGGGGTTGCTGGCGAAGATGCTCCAGAACCCTAAAAAGTACGCCTACTCGAAAAACAAGGTCACGAACCTGGCACAGGCTATATACGCGATGAACAAGCAAGGCATTGCCATACCCCTGAGCGAGGCCGGGGCCGCTTACCTGCCCCCCGAACCGGCTCCGTATGTGCTGGGGTCGAACACGCCCCAAACCGAGCGGGCGTTCGAGTTGCGCGAGGGTGCGTTGTCGTACGCCGTGTTTGGACGCGAGTACATTGAGGAGGGAGCCTTGCGCCAAATGGAAACCGCTGCCAGCCTGCCCATTTCGGTGGCCGGTGCGCTCATGCCCGACGCCCATCAGGGATACGGCCTGCCCATCGGGGGCGTGTTGGCAACCACCGCCGACACCGTGATTCCCTATGCCGTGGGCGTAGATATTGCCTGCCGGATGTGCCTATCGATCTTCGACCTGCGGCCCGACTACTTGAAACGCGAGCCGCATTTATTGAAAAAATCATTGGTCGAAAACACCAAATTCGGCATCGGGGGTGAAACTCGTGAGAAGATCGACGAGAGCGTGATGGACCTCCCCGAATGGCGGGCCACCAAGATCATCCGCGACCTCAAAGACAAGGCATATCGGCAGTTGGGAAGCTCCGGCACCGGCAACCACTTTGTCGAATGGGGCATTGTGGAGGTCTACGCAGATGCCGCCCAACCGGGCAACGCGGCCCTGAACCTGCCTCCGGGCGAGTATTTGGCCCTGTTGTCGCACTCCGGTTCGCGGGGATTTGGGGGGACCGTGGCGGGTTATTACTCGAAACTGGCTATGCAGAGGACCAAACTCCCCAAACAAGCCGCTCACCTCGCCTGGCTCGATTTGAACACCGAGGAGGGGCAGGAATACTGGATCGCGATGAATTTGGCGGGCGAGTATGCCTCGGCGAACCACCACGAGATTCACCGGAAAATGGCCAAATCGTTGCGGGAGAAGCCGTTGGTGATGGTCGAGAACCACCACAACTTTGCCTGGAAGGAGCAACTCGCCGATGGGCGCGAGGTGATCGTCCACCGCAAGGGGGCCACGCCCGCCGGTCCCGACGTGTTGGGCGTTATTCCCGGCTCCATGACCCATCCGGGCTTCGTGGTGCGCGGCCTGGGTAACCCCGACTCGATCAACTCGGCCTCGCACGGGGCTGGGCGGCAGATGTCGCGCACGCAGGCGTTCAACTCGGTCACGCGCTCGCAAATGAACAAGGCTTTGCAAGAGGCTGATATTCAACTAATCGGGGGCGATTTGGACGAGGCCCCGATGGTTTACAAAAACATTGAGACCGTGATTGGTGCTCAGAAAGAGCTAGTGCAGGTGCTGGCCAAATTCACACCCAAGATCGTCCGCATGGCCGATGCGAATCGGAAAGAAGGGCGGGAGGACTAGTCAGTTGGCAGCCAGCAGTAAACAGGTACTGGCGAGTTATGCGTAGTGTTCCACAGGGCACTACGCATACTAATGTCGTTGCTTACCCAGTGCATTCTTTTTACTTTTGTTAAAACGCATCAGCATGACGATCAAGATTGATCCAAATAGCTCTGAGAAAGCCATACAAGCGGCTCTCAAGAAAGTCCGTCCAACAAAAAAGTTGAATGCGGCCAAGTATTTTGGCAAAATCAACTGGGACGAAGACCCGCTCACCTTTCAGCGTTCATTAAGAGATGAATGGAACTGAGCTTGTTCTGGCCGATACCAACGCCCTGATTCATTTCTTGGCAGGAAACCCTTCTATGTTTCCGTTGCTTGCCGACAAAACCATTTATCAATCGGTATTACGCTCAACAGGACTCTTGTATTTATAAAGTTTATCGATGAATTCACTCAAGCCAGAAGCTATTTTCAAAAAGGCATTTTCAGGTGAATGATCTGTCCATCTAAAGACGTAAATCGCCCCATACTCTGTCTCGTTAACACAAAAGCAAAAGTGCCATCCCCCTGGGTCCATCGCAAATGGAATATACTCTACAGTGCCGTTATCGTTTATTTCTTCTGTAAGGTTTGTGATCGACGAATGCTCCCCATCGAAGCCCAGAAAGAAGTTTATAATCCAAGTGTCATCAGAGTCAAACAAAGCTTCCTCCACACTTGTACTATTGTAATTTTCTATTAAATCTATCAATTGAATAGGTAATTTCAAATTGAAATTGCCCTCATAGTTGCTAATCTCTTCAATACTAACGTGTTTCGGCAGGTTTATTCTTGTCAGATTTCTCATTTTTCAAATATACTATATCCGATCATCTATCTGATTCGTACCTCATTAATCAACAATGGTCTTTTTGAGGTCGGCATCCCAACAACCTTCTTTTTCGACAATAACGCCCTTGTATTTTCCGAGAGCCGCTTTCAGGTTGGACTTCACCTGCGGTTTTTCCAAGACTGCCTTACCCGTTTTTGGCGTTTAGGTTTTCATGATTTCCCGTTTTTATTCTGCTAAGATAACGAGAAAAGAGTTTGGAACGTTTGTCCGAGTTATCGCGGTGGGTTGATTAATAAACCCTCGACCCGGCGTTGACAACCGAGGGCGTCGGTGACGGTGATCCAGTAGCGGCCCGTGCGGTTGATCGGGAAGAGGCCCGTGGTGTTCTGGTCAGTCTGCCGGATTTCGTAGCCGTTGATGCGGTCGAGTACCATCATCCACTCGTAAAATACCCCGCCTGATGCTCGAACCGTTAGCGGATAAACGGGTGGAATGATGACCGTCGGGGTGCCCGTTTCCTGCACGGTCGCGCTGCTGGGGAAGGTGAGCAGCACCGTGGGTATCGGGTTTACGGTCAGCGCGAACGCCGACGAGGTAGCACTGCACAGGCCCGTTGTATTCAGCACATAATTTCCTGACTGATTGGGCTGTACGCTGCCGAGCGTCAGGGTCAGGCTTTGGCCGATGGCACCGAGCGAGACGCCGTTCCGATACCACTGATAGCCGGTTGCCGGGGTGTTGAGCGTCGCGGAAATTTGTACGGTGGTTCCGGCGCAGGTAGCCGAGCTACTCGCCAGTAGCGTTGGGGCCACACCACCCACACCCAGCAGCACGGTGCCGGTGGCCGTAGTCGAGCAGCCTCCCACGGTGCAGGTAGCGGTGTAGGGGCCGCTCTGATTTGCCGTGAACAGGTTGCCCGTAGTACCACCCGGCCAGTTGACCGTGCCGCCCGTGCAACCGCTCGCCGTTAGGCTGGCAACCGTACTGCAAACCGTGCTGCTGCTGACCGAGAACGCCACCGGTCCGCCCGTATTTCCTTCGTAGGCCCCCGCCGAAACGGGATTGGTGCGGGCCGTGCCTCGTGCGTCGGTCGTGCCGTTGGCGAGGATTGCCCCGCCCGCATCGTTAGCCGGGTTGAAACAGGCAAGCGCAACAGTCGGGATGCACTCGCCCGACGAAGCCACGGGAGCGATCAACCCAAACGCCCCGGCCCCCACGTTGTTCCGGTCCGTTCCCGACAGGGTAACCGCTGCCGAGACTGAGTTTTGCGCCGTGGCATCGCCCGCAAACACGTTTCCACCAGCCAACGCGATGTTCAGGCTGGTGAACGAAACGGGCCGGATGGGCGACGAGAGCGTTTGCCCAAACAGGTTGTTTTTCAAGTGCGTACTGATCGGGAAGGTTCCGGTCTCATCTTCATACACCATGATCGCGTGCTGAAAATTGGGCACGTGGAACGTCGAGTGGAGAATCGAGAGCGAGACGGCCTCGAAACGGGGTTCGGCCACGATAGCCGCCGTTGCCGAAGTGGGCGCGTAGAACGTACAGTTGGTGAGCAGGGCCGTTCCCCCACCGATGTCGATGCCGGTTCCGTTGGGGGTTGTGTTCGTAAATGTCGTGTTCGTCACCCGGAGCGTTCCCTTTGCATGAGCGATGTCTTTGCCGCGTTCGGCGTTGTTGTCCGTGAACAAACAATTGGCGATGCTCACGTCCATTCCGATGCAATACAATGCACCCCCGCTGCCCATTGGGTTGCCGCCCATGCGTCCGCTCCAGTTATTGCGGAACACGCAGTTTTCCAGCACGAGCGACAACGAGGAACCACCGCAACAGTTTTCGCTCGTAATGGCTCCCCCGGCATCGTCGATGGGTGAGCCGTTTTCAAATGTCAGGTTGCGGAGCGTGAGGTTACCGTTTTGGTGATAGATCAACCGGGCGGGGTCGGGGCCGACGCGCCGGATGGTGGTGCCGCCCGCACCCGTGGCCGGGCAGAGTGTGCTACCGCTCGTGATGGTACCGCTGAACCGAATTTCCAGCTCGCCAAGATCCAGGCCGATGGTCTGATTGGCCGGTAGTGTGACGAGTGTGGAGCCACAGTTACTGGCGTTCAGTTCCTCCACAGCCGCCCGGAGCGTGCAATTACCCGACGCATCGGCGCAGACGCCATCGCCCACGTTCGCGTCGGGAGTGTCGGCAGTGGAATTAACGGTGAGGGCGCGGGGACTTCCCACCCGAATCGCCACCGCGTTGCTCAGGGCCGAACAGCCGTTACTCCCGCTCACAATCGTCACCGAATAGCTACCACTGCCCGTAACCGTGGCCGTTGGGCTGGTAGGGCCGCTCACCTGCGTAGCCCCCGCCGAAAATACGTACGAGTAACTTCCGGGCGTGCCGGGTTGGGCCGTGAGGGTGAGCGTGACCGGTGGGCAGGCCGCGTTGTTGTTGGCCGTGAGCGTCACCGAAGGCAGATCGACGTTTTGCGTGACACCCACCGAGGCCGTAGCCGAGCAACCATTCGTGCCAAAGACCGTCACGGTGTAGGTGTCGGGATTGTTGACAACCAACGTGTTACCCGATTGAGCCACCCCGTTGAACGCATAACTAGCCGCACCAGCCGGGCTGGCCGTGAGCGTCACCGAAGGCACGGCGCAAGTCAATACGTCCCCGTTCGAGGCAGCGAGACTCACGCCCGTGGGGGTGGCGGTGTTGGCCGTAACGGTGGTCGTGGCGGTTTGGCTACAGCCGTTGGCATCGGTCACCGTTACGGAATAGAGGCCCGTTTGGTCAATAGTCGTGAGGTTGTCCGAACCGCTTTGATTCAGGCCGGGGCCGCTGAAGGCATACGTAACATCGGTGCTGCCGCCGTTGGCTGTTTCGGTGAGGGTCAGGGTGGTTTCGGCGCAGGTGATGACCCCGCCATTGGAGGCCACAAGGTTCGCGCTGGGCAGGTTGCCCGTCTGAAAAAGGGTTACGTTATCGGTGGCCGTGCAACCCGATGGCGTTGAAACAATCACAAAATAGTCGCCCGCCGTGGTCACAACGGCCATGTTGCCCGTTGATGAAATCACACCCCCCGGCGACGCGGGTGTGCCGCTTCGGAACGTGAACGAGGTTGCCCCGCTGGTGGCCGTAAGCGTGACGGACCGGATGCCACAGGTCAATGTCTCGCTGCTGGGCGACAGGTTCACCGTTGGGATGACCGTTGATTGGTTAATAGTAACGCTCCTCAAAGCCGTGCAACCGTTGGGGGCGGTAGCCAACACACTGTAGTCGTCAGCCACATTCACGGTCAGTTGGTTTCCGGTGGTTCCGTCGTTCCAGAGCAGGTCCGAAGCCGATGAGGTGGCCGTAAGGGTAAGCGTGGGACTGGCGCAGGTGAGCGTGCCGCTAATTGGGTTGATTGATAGCGTGGGCGGGATCAAATCCTGGCTAATCTGGATGCTGGTGGTCGATGAGCAGCCGCTATTGGTGTCAATGATTGTCACGGAATACGTGCCGCTCAGATTCACCTGAATCACCTCGTCCTGCTGCGAAACAATACCCCCACCACCAACCCGCGCAAACCGGAAATCATCACCCGAACCCGTGGCCGTGATCGCCAGAATGGGGTTGGCGCAGGTGATTGTGGTAGAGGGAGGTCCGGTAATCTGGTTGGCCGTGAGCGTGGCCCCAAGGGGCGTGCTGTTGGCCGTTATCACCGCCGAATCGACCACCGAACAACCGTTGGGAGCCGTGGCCGTGACGCTGTACGTCCCGCCCACATTCACGGCGAGGGTCGTACTCGTGGCGTTCGTGCTCCAGCGCAACGCGGTTGCCGATGAGATGGCCGTGAGCGTCAGGCTTGGTTGGGCGCAACTCAGTACCCCACTCGCCGGTGGTCCGGCATCCCGGACGATGTCGAGCGTAGGCAGATCCCCATCCTGACTCACCACCACGCTCGACACCGACCGGCATCCGTTCGCGCTGGTAGCCGTGACGCTGTACGTGCTGGCCGAATTGACCACGCGGGTTAAGCTCGTTGTGTTGTTGTTCCACCGAACGCCCGTGCCGGAGGTGGCCGCCGTGAGGGTCAGGCTTGTCGATGCACAAGTGAGTGTGCCGCTGCCGGGCGTGACGGTGAGCATGGGGGCGGCTGTGTCGCTCGTGATGGTGCTGGTGGCCGTAGCGGTGCAGCCGTTCGCGCCGGTGGCCGTGAGACTGTACGTGCCGGAAGTGGTCACGGTCAGGCTGTTGGCTACGGCTCCGGTGTTCCAGCGGACACCCGTTGCCGAGGTCGTGGGCGTCAGAATAAGCCGCGTGGTGGCGCAGGTGAGCGTGCCCGTGTTCAGGTTGAGCGTGAGCGGTGGGGCGGTGGTGTTGCTGCTGATGCTCGTGCTGGTGGTGGCCGAACAGCCGTTGTTCGTCACGGTCACAGCATACGTTCCCGACGCATTCACAACCGCCGTGCCCGACGCGCTGTTCTGACTCACCAGACCCGCGCCCCCACCAACCCGTGCGAAGGCATATGAGCCTCCCCCGCCCGCCGTGAGCGTCAGGCTCCTAACCGCGCAGGTCAGCGTGCGGCTCGGTGAGGCTGTGAGGGTGGGTGTGGGCAGGGCAACGACGGTGGCCGCATCAGTCGCCGTGTTGGTGCAGCCATTGGTGTTGGCCACCCGAACGGTAAAGCTATACGTCCCCGCCGATACCCCCGACAACGAACGCGTGTTGGCCGTCGCGCCCCCGGCAATGACCCCACCCGACCACGAAAACGTGTAGCTGCTCAACCCACTCGTGGCCGACAGGCTAACGGCCTGCCCCACACAGGCGTTTGCTGCCGAGAGGTTAACCGTGGGCGGGGTGCGGACCGTGAGGGTGCCGGTAGCCGTGGTGGTGCAACCGCCCACGGTGCAGGTGAGGGTGTAGTTGGTGGTAATGGTGAACGAGGCTGTGCGGGTCAGGCCGGAGCCGGTGAAGCCCGCAGGCCACACAACGGTGCCGCCCGTGCAGCCACTCGCCGTGATGTTGGCCGAACTACCCCGGCAAATCGTTTCGCTCTCCACACTCATTGTCACGGCGCAGGGAACGTCGTAGCGCAGCACGAGCGCGTTGCCACTCCGCACGATGGTGAACGTGGCGTTGCTGGCCGTGAGATTCGTGAAACCCGTCCGGTTGAGGGTGAACAGGTTGTTCAACGTGGCTCCGGCGGGCAGCGAGAGGCTGCTAAACGTGGCGATGGTCCAGGAATAGGAGTTGCTGCTGACAAAGCCTGGTAAACTCCCCGGCTGGTTAGTGGCCCCCAGCGATTGCATCTGGATCACAAACCGATTTGCGGACGTCAGGCCGCTCAGATCGAGCAACCCGTTGACCACCAACCGGTCCTGATTCGCAACGGCGGGGGTGGCATTGTTGAGTCGCCAGGTCATCGCGCCCCCACCCGACAGCCGGGCCGGACCCACGCGCAAACTCCCCGGTGCGCTACCCGTGCCGGTGCCGGGAGCTACGGTGCCGCTGTTGGCCACCGTCAGCGTGCCCGAACTCACGCCCGTGCCGCTCAGGGTGCCGCCCGCTTCGACCCACACGAATCCCGTGCCGGTTGCGCTGCCCAGGGTGTTAATCAGTTGCAGCCGCCCGCCCTCAATCACTACATCGCTCTGGCAAACGTTATCGCCCCCCAAATTCAGCGTACCTACGCCCTGCTTCACCAGTTTGATACTACCATCGGGTTTAGCGACGCAGAAATTCCCCCAATAGGTGGTGTTGGTGGCCTGATTGATGGTGAGCGTAACCTCATCAACGGTTCCACTGCTGGAAAATAGGCTATGCTCTGCCTGGCGCGACGATGCCAAACTGTTCAGTATCAAATCATCCTCAACTAAATCAACAGAAACAGCCGACGCAGAATTTGGACTTCCCAGAAACAGGTCGGTGTTGGCCGGTAGCCGCCCCGCATAGACCAGTGCTCCGGCGGTGACGGTGGTTCGTTGCCCATAGTTAGTTTGAAAGGGCCTGTCATACCGAATAATATCGGGGCCGTTCAGCGTCAAGTTACCCGGTCCGCTGATGTCGCTCTGGACGTTGATTAGGCAATCGCGGTAGATGTGTACGTCTGCCGCCAGGGTAACATCACCATCAAGCCTAAGGAAAACACCAGGCGTGAGGTTCTGATCGGCAGTGACCCACAAGGCTCCCTCATAGCCCTCGGCCCCACTACCGGCTAGGGTCAGACTGTTTTCCAGCGTTAGTTTACCATTGCTCACCAGGGCGAGCGTGGCGGCATTGGCCACTACAATAGGGCGACTGGCCGTCCCAAACATCCGTATCACATACTCATCCACGAGGACTGGACTGTCGATGTTACCCAGCAGTACGCCCTCATTCACGAACGTCCCGCCCGTGTAGGTGTTGGTCAGGCTCGCGGGTTGCAGAATAGCGTTGCCGGACTTGGTGAGGGCGGTATTCCCGCTGATTCGGCCCGTGACCACCAACCGACCCAGGGTCGTGCTGACGGGGTGGCTCACCGACCACGTTTGTGTGGCCAACATCTGCACGCTTGCCCCAATCGTGGTGGCATACGGGGCCGTTCCCGTGGGCGACTGAACGGTAAGCCCCGCCCGGCCAATAAAGAACGAGTAGCCCAGGGGCGCGTTGTTGACCAATTGATAATCGGCCCCGCTGTTGTCGATAATCAGGCCCGACAGCGAGGCAGAGGCCGTTAACAACGCCGGTTGATTTTGAATGGTGGATATAGCCGGAAGTAGAACCACGTCCGACGCCGTGGGTACGCCCGATGGACTCCAGTTGCCCGCCGTATGCCAGTCGACACTAACGGCCCCGGTCCAGGTTTTGGTTTGCGAAAACGCAACAAAGCTGTGAGCCATGCTCAATAATAGAGCAGCGGCCCACAGCCATTTCGTTAAAAAAGAGGAAGTAATCATCCGAAAAGCCGACCCGGACAAATGAGCCGTTTTTCAAATGTAAGGGTGCTTTGGGTAGGCATGCAAGGCCTAAAGTGTTCAAAAGCCCATTGTCTATATCAAGTCTATACGGGTGCCGCGATAACCCCGACGTTACAACAAATGCCTTAGGTTCTCTTTGACAAACCCCCATCGCCTGCGCGACACGGGTAGTTTGTCGCCCGTGGTGAGGCTGATTTGTGGGCCTTTGTGGGTCAAGTGGAGCTTCTGAATAAAATCCAGATTCACAATACTGTTCTGATGAACCCGGATATACTGGCTTTCGGGGAGTTTCGATTCATAATGCTTCACGGGGTAGGCGGCAATGTGGCGGCTCCCATCTTTCCAGTAAAGCCAACTGTAGCCATTGTCGCCCCGGACCATAATCAAATCTCGAATCGGGCGCGATTGCCAGCCGATAAGCGGGTCATTAACGCGAATAAATACAGGTTGTTGACGGGGGGCATAGGCTGCCTTCGTCGTGTAATCGAGCAATTCCATGAGGGTAAAAATTGAGGAGTAAACATTGGTTTGGTTAAAAAATGGGTTAGAACTGAACGTACTATCGTCCCGGACAAGCCTCGCCCGTGACGTTGATGGTGGCGGTGCTGGAGCAGCCCCGGTCGTCGGTGACGAGTACGGTATAGATACCGGGCTTGTTCACCACCGCCGTGCCAAACGTGGGGATGTCCCGTTTGTTGATGATATACGCCCCCACAATGATCGACTCGGTGCCGTTGAACTGGCTCACAATCCCCGATAGGTCGTTGGTAGGGCCACTGAAGGCGTAGTTTGTACCACCTACGGCCGTGAGGCTCAAGGTGGGCGTTTGGCAACTCAAATTCCCCGACCCCACCAGCAAGGCGTTGGGCGGAGTGCCCGTGCAGGAAACGGGCGGGGTTTGCAACACCACGATGCCTCCGTGGTCGCCAACGCCAACGGCAGACGTAGGGCTGGTTAAGTAAACGCCGTTCACGTAATACGTCGATCCGTTCTTGGTGGGCATGCTCGTCCAGGTGGTGCCGCCGTCGGTGGTTCGCAGGATTTGATAGCCACCGGCCCCCAGCAGACCGTTGTTGGCATCCAGAAAATGGAGATCGCCCAGGTATTCGGTCGTACCCGAATTTTGCTGAAACCAGGTGGTGCCACCGTCTGTCGTTTTCAGGATTACACCCTCATCCCCTACAATCCAGCCCGTAGTGGCGTTGATGAACTGCACCCGGTTGAGGAAGTTGGCGTTGGGATCGGGAGACGTTTGCGGAGTCCACGTGGCACCCCCGTCGGTTGTTTTGGCGATAAACCCATTAGTGCCTACCACCCAGCCCGTAGAGGCATTGGTGAACCAAACGCCAAAAAGGTCTTCGCTCAGGTTCGGCGATGAAGCCCCCCAAGTAGCTCCACCGTCTGTTGTTTTCAGAATCACGCCACCCTCGCCAACCGCCCAGCCTGTGCTGGCGTTGGCGAAATGAACACCGTAGAGAATGTCGCTAAACCCGGAATTTTGAGCCACCCAGTTGGTGCCGCCGTTACTGGTTTTTACAATCACGCCCGACTCGCCCACGGCCCAGAGCGTACTGGCATCCACGCCAAACACATCCCAGAGTTGCTCCGTGGTCGTGGAGTTCTGCTTTGCCCAGTTGATACCCGCGTCGGAAGTCTTGAATACAACACCATCTTCGCCCACGGCCCAACCCGTAGTGGCATTTGCAAAGTACAGCGCGTCGAAATCGTCGCTCGTGCCGAGGTAGGGATTGGTCCAGGTGGTGCCGCCGTCAGTGGTTCGGATAATATACCCATCGCGCCCTACTGCCACACCCGCAGCGGCATTGGCAAAATAGACGTTGAGTAGCCTTGTCTGCACACCCGACGTTTGGGGAGTCCAGTTGGTGCCGCCATTGGTGGTTTTCAGCACCAACCCATCCTCGCCCGCAATCCAGCCCGTGTTGTCGTCGAGAAAGAAAACGTTGAACAAATCGGTGGTAGTACCCGACGTTTGCGTGGTCCAGGTAGTGCCGCCATCCGTGGTGACGCGGATCGTTCCATTATCGCCAACAACCCAGCCCTTGTTGGCATTTCGGAAGAAAACGCCAGACAGATATTGACCCGTGTTGGATGTTTGCGCAGTCCAGGTAGTGCCGCCATCGCTGGTGTAGATAATCTTACCCCAATCGCCCACCATCCAGCCCGTGTTGGCATCCACAAAGTGCATGTCGCGTAGAATATCGTTTGTTCCCGACGTTTGCGTGGTCCAGGTGGTGCCGCCATCGGTGGTTTTCTGAATGGTACCAAGTGTTCCGGCCACCCAGCCCGTAGTGGCATTGAGGAACTGAACCGCAAACAGAGTTTCCGAGGTGCCGGACTTCAGCGTCCAGGTGTCACCACCATCTGTAGTGACGCGAACATCCCCCCCATCGCCAGCCACCCAGCCCGTGTTTGCATCCAGGAAAGAAGCAGACCGAAGGCGGTTAACAGTATTAACGCCTTTATCGGTCCAGGTAAGGCCGCCGTTGGTGGTTTTCAGCACCAGACCCCTTTGCCCCGCGATCCAGCCTGTGTTGGCATCAATCAGTTGTACACTGTAAAGGTCTTCGGTTTGGTAATTGCCGCCCAATGCCAGGGGTTTCTGCCAGGTTTGGGCGTAGGTGCTTTGCGTGAGGCATAGGAGCCACAGGAGGAAATAGAGGTTTTTTTTCATGGTTTTGTTAGGGAATAACCCCACCCCAACCCCTCCCCCATAGGGAGGGGCTGAAAGACAACCATCGTCCTGATTCAGAAGCTTATTTCAGGGCAGAAGATGGCTTCGCAAAGCCCCTCCCTAACGGGGAGGGGTTGGGCTGGGGTTGATTGCAACGAGATATTTACAACAACTATTCATTTACGGCCTCACTACCACTGTCCCCTCCACCGTCCGTTGGCACCTGTTCGCATCGGTCACGGTCAGGCGGAACGGCCCCGTTCGGGTGATGGTAAATAGCCCGGTGGTGTTGCTGTCCACCTGCCGGATTTCGTAGCCGTTGGTGCGATCCAAGACAGTGAGCCAGTCAAACTGCGTTCCGCCAAAGGCCTGCATGGCCGTGCTTGTGAAGGGGCTGGGCACCAGAATGGTCGCTACGCCCGTTCCCGGCCCATTCACGGTTAACCCCGTGGGGAAGCTCAACGTGACCACCGGCAAGGGGTTCACCGTCAGGGCAAACGGAGCTGAGGTGACGCTACAAACGCCTGCCACAACCAGCACATACTGCCCCGCCTGCGCCGATTGCACTCCCCCCAACAAGAGCGTGGCCGAGCTTTGACCTGTTGGTTGCCCATTCCGATACCACATCATGGGCGACAACCCAACCCCACTTGCCACCACCTGCACGTTGCCCCCCGCACACGCCACCGACGAACTCGCCGAAAGCGTAGGGGTTGGCGGCACACCCGCCAGATCGGTGTTGATAGTGACGCTCGTGGTACTGATGCAACCGTTGGCCGCTGTTGCCGTGACCGAGTACGTACCACTCATGCTGACCACAATCGTGGGCGTGGTCTGGGCATTACTCCACAACAAGCCCGTTCCCGACGTGCTGCCCGTGAGGGTGAGCGAGGGCGTGGAACAGGTTATGGTGCCGGAGGTGGGGTTGATGCTTAGGGTGGGGGCTGCCGTATTGCTAAAGATTGTGGTGCTGGCCGTGTTGGTACAACTGTTGCCACTCGTAACCGTTACCGAATACAACCCCGGCTGACTCACCACTGCCGTGGCCGAGGCTCCCGATTGGTTCAGGCCCGGCCCGCTGAAGGTGTAGGACGTGCCCGGAACGCCGGCCGCACCCGTAGCGGTGAGCGTCAGGCTGGTCTGGGCGCAGGTGAGCGTGCTGCTGGGGCCAGGGGTTAGCGTAGCGGTGGGCGTGGTATTGACGGTGACGGTCACGCTGCTGACCGAGATACAACCGCCCGACGTTGCCGTTACCGACACCACCGTGGTGCTGGCCGGGGTCAACACGACGCTGGTTGAGTTGCTGCCCGTACTCCACGCGAATGAATCGCCCCCGGAGGCTGTTAGGGTCAGGCTGTTGCCCGAACAGACCGTCAGCGAGGGCGTAGCGGCTATGCTCGCCGAGGGGGGAGCCGTTATTGTAACACTGTTGGTGCTGGCCGTGCAACCTGCTGCCGAGGTTACCAACACCGAGTAAGTTCCCGGTAGCGTGGGGACATACGCCGGGTTGATCGTAGCGACCCACTTCTGGATGCGTTGGTTATTGAGGTCAGCCACATAAATCGCTCCGTTTCCATCCACAAAGAAACCACTGGGTCCATCCAGTTGCGTAGCCCCTCCGCCAGCTCCGTTGCCCCCGGCCACGGTCGTGCCCGCTGTACCCGTCGTGCTGTTGGGCGGAAACTTCTGAATCCGGTGGTTACCCACATCGGCTACGTAAATTGCTCCGGTAGCATCCACCGAAACACCAGCAGGATTTTGCAATTGCGTAGCCCCCGAACCGGCCCCGCCCCCCCCAGCTACGGTGGTGCCAGCCATGGAACCTGTGCTGTTGGATGGGAACTTCTGAATCCGGTGATTTAAATTATCGGCCACATAGATAGATCCGCTTCCATCCACATACACACTGGTAGGGAATCGAAGTTGATTCGCATTGGAGCCTTGACCATTTCCCCCAGCTACGGTGGTTCCCGACGTGCCTGCCGTGCTGTTGGACGGAAACTTCTGAATCCGATGGTTGCTGAGGTCGGCCACATAAATGGCCCCGCTACCATCCACGAACACCCCAACAGGGCTATCCAGTTGACCAGCCCCTGAACCGGACCCGGCTCCGCCAGCTACGGTGGTGCCCGCCGTGCCTGCCGTGCTGTTGGGCGGAAACTTCTGAATCCGACTGTTTAAATAGTCGGCTACATAAATGGCCCCGCTACCATCCACAAACACACCCTGTGTCTGCCTGAATTGTGTATCCCCTGAGCCGACGCTTCCCCCGGCTACGGTGGTGCCCGCCGTGGAACCTGTGCTGTTGGGCGGAAACTTCTGAATCCGGCTGTTAAATTGGTCGCTTACATAAATCGCCCCGCTACCATCTACATAGACGCTAATCGGGTAATTCAGTTGTGCATCCCCATTGCCTATGCCATTCCCCCCTGCCACGGTGACGCCCGCCGTAGCTGCCTGGGGCAGCGTGGTTTGGGCCAGGCTTCCGTTTCGGTACCAGGCCAGCGAGCTAATAACGACATTACTACTCACCGACAAACTGGCGATATCGGCACAACTGCCCGCCCCGGTATTGACCAGGCTCACGACGGGGGTAGGGCTTACCGTTACCACCACGCTGCTGACCGAGATACAACCGCCCGACGTTGCCGTTACCGACACCAGCGTGGTGCTGGTCGGCGTTAACACGATGCTGGTGGAGTTGCTGCCCGTACTCCACGCGAATGAATCGCCCCCGGAGGCCGTTAGGGTCAGGCTGTTGCCTGAACAGACCAGCAGTGAAGGCGTAGCGGCTATGCTTGCCGCCGGGGGAGCTGTTACGGTAAGGCTGTTTGTGATGGCCGTACAACCCGCTGCCGAGGTTACCAACACCGAGTAAGTCCCCGGTGACGTGGGAGCATACGCCGGGTTGACCGTAGCCGCCCACTTCTGAATCCGGTTGTTCCCCTGGTCGGCCACATAGACCGACCCGCTTCCATCCACATGCAAACCTTGAGGAAAGATAAATTGGGCAGCCCCTGCGCCAAATCCGTTCTTACCGGCTACGGTGGTGCCAGCCGTGGCCCCTGTGCTGTTGGGTGGAAACTGCTGAACGCGGTTGTTTCCCTGGTCGGCTACGTAGATCGCTCCTCTACTATCCAGATAGACCGCAAAAGGCGAGTCCAATTGAGTAGGCCCGGAGCCACTACCATTGCCCCCGGCTACGGTGGTCCCCGCCGTACCCGCCGTACTGTTGGCCGGAAACTTCTGAATCCGGTCGTTACCCGTGTCGGCTACGTAGATTGCTCCGCTACCATCCATATAGATCGTGCCAGGTAATCGAATTTGATCCACCACGGTCGTACCTGCCGTACCCGCCGTGCTGTTGGGCGAAAATTTCTGAATCCGACTGTTTATATAGTCAGACACATAAATTGCCCCGCTCCCATCTACAAACACCCCACGGGGCGTGTTCAGTTGATTCGCCCCTGAACCTGACCCGGTTCCTCCGGCTACAGTAGTACCCGCCGTGGACCCCGTGCTATTGGGCGGAAATTTCTGAATGCGATGGTTTCGCTTATCAGCCACATAAATGGCCCCACTGCCGTCCACATAGACATCAGCAGGATTATTCAGTTGCGTGGCCCCTCCGCCAGCTCCGTTCCCCCCGGCTACGGTCGTGCCCGCCGTCCCCGCCGTGCTGTTGGGCGGGAACTTCTGAATCCGATTATTCGCAAGATCGGCCACATAGATGGCTCCATCATGGTCTATGTACATCCCAGTAGGGGCATTCAGTTGAGTAGCCCCACTGCCTGTTCCGGCCCCTCCCGCCACGGTCACACCCGCCGAGCCGGTTTGCGGTAGTGTGGTATTGGCCAGGCTTCCGTTTCGGTACCAGGCTAACGAGCCAATAACGGCATCGCTACTCACCGATAAACTGGCGATATCGGCACAACTGCCCGCGCCGGTATTGACCAGGCTCACAACGGGTGGCGGATTCACCGTCAGCGTGGTGGTGGCGATGGTAGAGAGGCCGTTGTCCGAAACGCGCAGGGTGAAGCTCTGAGGGCCGGAGCCTGCCGTTGTCCAGCTTTGGCTGAAAGCGTTGCTGGTTGTGGCACCCGTAATGGTGCTGGTTCCGTTGGTGAGCGTGAAGTCATAACTGCCCGTTACGTCGCCCACTGTGGCCCTGAAAGTAGCCACCTGACCGCTACAAACGGAGTTGGGCGCAACATAGAAAGCCCCAATGGAGGGCGGAGGAACCGTGTACGCAAAGGGAACCACATAGACACAGCCCCCACCCGAAGGCGTAATTTTGGCGTAGAGCGTTAGGGGACCATTGGGTAAGCCCGACGGGGTGAAGCTGTTGGGGGCCACGAACGTCCCCGCCGAGGTGGTAGCCGCCGAATTGGAGAAAATACCGTCGACGGTCCCCGCGAAGGTACCCTGATAAGTAAAAATGCTGGTATTGGTCGGGTTTTCGTTGACGATCACCGAACCCGTGTTGCTGGTGATAGTGCCTGCGAGAGCACCATAATTCAGTACACCATCGTTGGTAAATGTTCCACCCGACCGCGTGAGCGTACCCGTTACCTCCAGAAAACCGGCGTTGGTGCTTGTCCCATCCACCTTGTACGTAGCGCAGGTGATCTGCCCGCAGTTGGTATTGATAACCGATGAGCCAGCCAAATCAAGCTGAATAGTTCCTGCTTTAACAAGGCCACTGTTCTGTAATGCAAGCGGTGAACGACCTGTAATATCGCGAAAGATACCTCCATTCAGATCCAACGTCCCGGTTGTTCCATTCGTGATCGTAGTACTGGCAACACCACTACTGCCATAGATCTGATATCGGCCAGCCTCAAGAAACGTAATCGTACCGTTATTGACGATACGGCCACCAGGTTCACACTCAATCCCATCTTTTCCCTGCCCAGCCACGCCAATGTTGATGGTTCCGTTGTTGGTTAGTAAGCCGCCCAAACCCATGCAAGCCGCTTCTGTAGCTACACCCCTCAGGTTCAGCACAGCACCGGCATTAACGGTTAATTGCCCAGACATACGAACCAGCCCAACGGTTACCGTACCCGACGAAATGACTGGATAGTTCGTAGCCGAGTTAATCCAGACCACATCTGCCGTTGCTGGCAGTTGGGCGGGACTCCAGTTTGAGGCCGTGTTCCAGTCGGTGCTGGTGTTGCCCGTCCAATAGATGTCAATAGCCGTCGCCCGGTGGCTTGTGAGGCATAAGAGCCACAGGAAAAAGAAGAAGTAATGTGTTTTTGTCATGATTTTGTAGAAAATATCACCCCACCCCAACCCCTCCCCCGTAGGGAGGGGTTAAAAGACAACCTTTGTTCTGATCTAAGAGCCTATTTGAAGGCAGAAGATGGCTTCGCAAAGCCCCTCCCTACGGGGGAGGGGTTGGGGTGGGGTCTTTTGTCAATGAATCACACCCTCCACCGTCCGTTGGCACCCGTTGCTGTCCGTCACGGTCAGGCGGAACGGCCCTGTTCGGGTGATGGTGAATAGCCCGGTTGTGTTGCTGTCCACCTGCCGAATCTCGTAGCCGTTGATACGGTCAATGACAGCGAGCCAGTCAAACTGCGTACCGCCGAAGGCCTGCATGGTCGTGGCGGTGAAGGGAGCGGGCACCGTAATAGTCGCTACGCCCGTTCCCGGCCCCACCACCGTTGACCCAGTAGGGAAGCTCAACGTAACCACCGGCACAGGCCGAACGGTGAGGCTAAACGCCGTGCTGGTAGCCGACCCACAACCGCCCGTATCGGTGGCTACGAGTGAGTAGTTGCCCGCTTGCGTGGGTTGGATGCCCGCCAGCGTCAGCGTGGCCGATAGTTGCCCGCTTATTAACTGACCATCTCTGTACCATTGAAAATTCGTAACTGGACCAGCCACCGTAACGGGCAGCACGACGCCCGACCCCACGCATCCCACCGAACTGTTGGCGGCAAGCGTCAGCACGGGCGGCACACCCGCCGAAACGCTCAGGCTGAACCCCGCGCTCGTGAAGCTGAACAGACAACCGTCCACAATCACTACCGAATAGCTCCCGGTGTCGCCCAAACCCGCCGAGGGCAAGGTGAGCGTGGCGGTGGTTTGGCTCGCCACGGGGCTGCTGAATGCATCTTTGTACCACTGATAATTAAAGGGGCCGGTTCCGCTCACGCTAACCGGAGCCGACACCGCCGACCCTACGCAGACCGTGAGTGGGCCACCCGGACCGGCCGTAATGCCCCCGCGTGCGGTGGGTGTCCCGCTAAATTCATACGCCCCCATATCGACCGTACCGTTTTGAACACGCGTGAGGCCGTCGAGGTCGAGAGAAGCCGTGTTAGTGGCATTGTTGCCCGCGTCGATGGCCAACCCGCAGGCATTGAGCCGGAAATTACCAGCCGACACAAACGGCGAGGGAACCGAGACCCGGTTTGTGGCCGACGCGTTGTAACCCGTGGCCCCATCCTCGAACAAACTGTACGTGGCCGACAGCGAACTCGTCCCGTCGTTGCCAATGGCCGATGCTCCCCCGTTACCCCAAATCACTGAGTTCGTGATCGTTGGTGCGCTACTACTCGTGCCACTAAACGCCCCGCCCACTGTGGCCGAGTTGTTGGCTACCGTCACGCCCGTATAGATTGGGCTGCTGCCTTTGTGCGAGAATGCCCCGCCGTCGGAACCTCCCTGATTGAAGGCCGCCAGCACCTGCGTGAGCCGGGGGTTACTGTTGTTTTCGCAGTGCATAGCCCCCCCTCTGGTGGTGGCGGTGTTGCTGAGCAAAAAGCAGTTGGTAATTGTCGATTGGCTATCGTTGTTGAACAGCAGGGCACCCCCTGTCCTGCCGTGATTGCCAACAAGGGACGTGGACATGAACGCCGAGACACCGCTGTTACTGTATACGCCAGCCCCCCATTCGGTGGCGACGTTGTTGCTGATGAGCAGGTTCGCGGACACCAGGGTCGCGCTCCCTGATACAAAAACGCCCCCACCGTCTTTCATAGACTGGTTGCCGGTGATCGTCACGGAGGTCAACTGGTTAATCGAGGGATTCCGGCACATATAGCCCCCACCGTTTTGGGCCGTGTTGCTTTCGATGCGGGTGTTCGTAACAACAACCGTTGCTAGTGTTGTGCCACCCCGATCAACAGCGATGCCGCCACCCCATGTTGCCGAGCGATTGCCGCTCACGATACAATCATTCAATGTAACATGAGCATTAAAAAGCACAACGCCCCCTCCGCCAACGTCGTTGGTGCCGAGGGCTGCGTTGTTCAGGAACCGCGATTGACCAATCACCGCCGTGCCACTCGTAATTCGGATACCTCCGCCACTGCCATCCGCCCCGCCATTGCTCGCTATATTATTCTGAAACAGGCAGTTGCTGTAGGTTATCCGATCCAGATACCCGTCACCTACTCCTCCACCCCCTCTCAGGGCGGTGTTGCTGTCGAACGTGCAGGCACTGATGCTCACTACCCGCTCGCCCGAATTGTACAAGCCACCGCCCCGGTTGCCTATGTTACCCGAAAAGGTGGTGTTGAGAGCCGTGAAACTCCCGATCCGCAGCACACCCCCGCCAATAGCCAGACTACGGTTCTGGGTGATAAGGCTGTTGAGCAGTGTCAGCGTCGTAAACTGTTCTGCAAGCAGCCCCCCGCCGTTGCCGGTTGTGGTGTTACTTGTTACGGTGCAACTCGTAATAACCGCCGTTGTGTTGTCGTAAAAACTCCCACCCCCACCCGCTAATGCCGTGTTGCTGCTCAGAACGGAGTTGGTCAATGTCAGGCTTGTGCTGCCCGCTGCGTACAGACCACCCCCGCGGGCAGGGGTTTGGTTCTGATGGAACGTGCTACCTGCAATGCTGGCAGACGCGTTACCCCGCAAGTACATGCCTGCACCGAATTGGGCGGACCTGTTGTTTTCAAAACGAGTGTTCGTAAGCCTGACGATGCTCTCCGTTGCGATGCCCCCGCCATTGCCTGCTGACTCATTATCGCGGAAGGTGGTATTAGTCAGTGTGAGCGTCACGCTGTTGTTGCCAGATAACAAACCGCCCCCTTCGACACTGCTTCGGTTGCCCGAAACCACCACATCGGTCATAAGCAATTCACTGTTACCGGCATTACAGACAAGGCCGCCCCCCACATTGTCGGCCACATTCTGGCTAATGGTCGTGCTGGTTACCCGCACGGGTCGCCCGGCCAGGGCACCACCCTCAATAGCCCAGCCCCCACCTTGCCCGTTGCCGGTCAGGGCGGTGTTCTGGCTAATGTCGCACCCCGTCAGGGCTGCTACGTTGTTGGTGTATAGTCCGCCCCCTCGGTTGGTCGAGCTGTTTTGCCGGATCGTACTGTTGACCATCGTCAGGGCGGTAATATTCCCCAAAGACAAGCCCCCACCAGCCCCAAAGTTGCCCGCCATTGTGTTTTGGCTTATGTCGGTGCCGGTTATCACCAGCGTTCCGCCATCGGGGCCGCTCGAAAAGCCCACAGCATAGACGCCCCCGCCATTGCTAAAATCCTGGGTGCATTGGTTGCGAGTGATGCGCGAATCCGAAATAGTCATTGTGCCCAGAAATAGATCGGCATCCAAACCGCCCCCCCGGTTGGTGGCCCGGTTATCGGTAATGAGCAGGTTAGCAAGCCGTGGGGTGCCGCCCTGAATCCGAACCCCACCCCCATAGCCGAGTCCATCGCTGGCCCAGCCGCCCGTAATCACGAATCCGTCGAGCCGGGTGGTTGCGGCCACATCGCTGAATGACACCACACCGTCGGTGTTGGCCGCGTCGAGAGTTTGGTTGTTGTCGATGTCGCCGGAGAGCGTGGAACTGCTGGGGTTACCCGCGATGGGATTTACGGCGGGACGTTGGCCGAGGGCCGTCTCGCCGGTGGGGTTACCGGGGGTGCTTCCCACAAACCCGCCATACACCGCCACCCCCGACGGAATCTGAAACCGAACCGTCCGGTCCGACGCGTGAGGTTTGTATAGCCCACCCGCCACCCAGATTTCCGTCAGGCTTTGGGAGTTGGGGAAGGTCAGCGCCGATTGCAGGCTGGTGAAGGCGTCGGGCCAGGAGAGACCAGTGTTGGCTCCGGCGGTGGCGTTCGCGTTGACGTACAAACGCGTGGGTTGAGCCGTGGCCACCCCGCCAACGAGCAGGGTCAGCCACAAACTCAAGAGGCAAAAAGAAAAAGATTTCATTTGAATGGTAAGTCATCAAATATGATGTCACCTTCAAATGTATTATCTCAAAAAGGGCTTTTACAAGTGGGAAACAGGCTTTTTAGGAGCTGTCTATATTAAGTCTATACTGGTAAAAAAAATAAGGGCGAGTGAAAGGGGATTAGACGTGCATTGGCGTTTTGTCATTCCGAGGAACGAGGAATCTAGTTCCTCTACAATCAAATTGATTACAAGGACGCTAGATTCCTCGTTCCTCGGAATGACAAAACGCCAATGTATTCCGTACCTCTAATTCAATTGCAGAAACGCTTCCAGCGAATCCTCTGCGTCGAGTTGGAGTCGCTTACGCAGGCGATATCGGGCCGTGTTGGCACTTTGGGGTGAGATGCCTAGCAGACCTGCAATTTCTTTGGTAGAGAGGTTCATCTTGAGCAGGGCCATCACCCGCAAATCGTGCGAACTGAGACTCGGATACATCGCCTGAATCCGGCCAAAAAACTGTGGATGCACCCGCTCGAACAACAACACGAAATGTTGCCAACGGTCCTCCTGACTCAGTTGGGAGTCGATAAGCTGAGCAATTCGGGTGGTATCGGTCGCATCGGGTTGCTTGATTTTTTGTTTCAATTCGACCAGAAACGTGTTGCGCTGTTGCTCCTGCAAAATGTAGCTGATGAGTTCCTGACTCCGCTGCTCTAATTCCTGCACAGCCTGTTGGCGGTCTTTTTCCAACTGCTCGGCCTGCTGACGAATTTGCTCGTTTTGCGCTTCGATGAGCCGCCGTTGCACAAACTCCCGCACAAAAACATTGTAGAAATACGTCCCCAATCCGAAAATAGCCCCACCGAAAACCACTACTTCCACCATCACACTGTATCGTTGCGAGAGCAGGCCATCGGTGTACTGATACGTAACGGCCAGAAGTACCAAAATAGCCACTGCCGCTGTGATTATACGTCCCCGGTGTCCAATCAAAAACAACACCTGCGTCACAACCAGATAATACGTAAAAAAGACCAGCGTTTGCCGGTCAACGTAGGCAAACGCTGCCCGTGGAATGCCATACAAGCTGAAGAAAATAAAGATTCCGAGTACAATTCGTTGGACTTCTGTCGATTGTCCCTCCCAAACGGCTTTCCGGTGAGTAGTGGCCCACCAATACATCAGGTTAAGGCTAAATGACACAAAATGCGAATAAAAAAGCCCTCGGTGTGATGTGTTTGTGAGCAGAGTGCCCTCCTGATACCGAACCCAGTCGAGCGAAAAAAAAATAACGTGGAGAACCAAACCGACATAAAACATCCAGCGCATACGCACAAGCACGGTCAGGAGCCAATGCCGTTGGAATGCTTCGGCTAAATTATCGGGCGGAGAAACAAAGAATGAGGTACGATTAAATTCGGTGGCCATGAACTAGGACTTTCAAAGCCGAAAGTTACTTACTTTTCCAGCAACAGCGTCAACCAGGCCTCCTCAACTTTTCCTTCTGCCAGCAGTTGTTTGGCGCGATGATGCAGCAAATCGGGAAGATACTGACATCCGAAACGGGCTTCTTCAGCCAGTGCTTTCATACCGTCGGTTTGGGCGTGGGAGGCTACGGCATTGGGGGTTGGCAGGGCGAGTACACTACCCAATTTACCCAAGTCGTTGCCGGTCAGAATGTTACTATTCCGCACCGACGCGGGCAGGGCATCCACACCCACGCCCATCTGCGGTCGGGCTACCTCGAACAAGGCCGCGTCGTTAGCCCGCACATACCAATCGGCCCCCAAACGCCCCACGAGGTCGATTTTGTGAGGGTCGATTCGGCTTTTCTCATCAAAGATTTCGTCCTGAAAATGCGCTAGTACCACCTCGCAAATAACGAGGGTCCCGGCACCGGGTCGGAGAGTCGCACTCCCATCGCCCAACGGCAGCGTTTGCCGCACAAGGCACTCGTAGGCCACCGGAGCCTCGGCCACACGCGGGGGCCGAACCCGCTCCGACGCCACCGCCGTGAAACCCGCCTTCTCGAACTCGTTCACGTGCCGGTCGAACTCCGCGCTTGCCAGCGACATTTGCTCGACCATCGCGTGGTTCACGAGGTTGATGGTCACTTCGGGAACCTCCTCCACGTTCAGCAGGGCGTGTTTCTTCTCGCCATGCCGATTACGACTTGGCGAAAACACCAGAATCGGCGGGTTAAATCCGAACAAGTTAAAGAAGCTATACGGCGACAAGTTCACGTGGCCTTCTTTGCTAATCGTGCTCGCAAAGGCAATGGGCCGGGGGGCAATGGAGCTATTGAGCAGCCGGTAAAAAGACTGTACGTCGAGGTCTTGGGGAGCAATGGTTTTCATTTGGTTGAGGTTACTCGTCCACTCACTTCGCCCAAATCCCCCGACCCGTCGGCCCGTCTCCCTACCCGTCCGCGCAAGGTCACGCGGTCGCCATCCCGCAAAAACGTGCGTTGCGAGCCGTCGGATAGCGTGAGTGGGCGTGAGCCATTCCACGAGAGTTCGAGCAGGGAGCCGAGCGAGTCGAGCGAGGGGCCGGAGATGGTGCCGGTTGCCAGCACATCGCCCACGTTGAGGTTACAGCCGTTGACGGTGTGGTGCGCAATCATCTGCGCAAACGACCAATACAAATGCCGAGCGTTGCTTTGGCTAATGACGGTGTCGTTGAGCAGTACTTCCAGCGAAATATCGAAATGACCGGGGCCAGCCTGTTGCAGGTAATCCAGGGGCGCGGGTGTTTGGTCAGAGCCTTGCACGCGGGCGGGTTCGAGATCGTCGAACGGCAACACCCAGGCCGACATTGACGAGCCAAAATTTTTGCCCAAAAACGGCCCCAGCGGTTGGTATTCCCACCGCTGAATGTCCCGCGCCGACCAGTCGTTGAACAGCACTACGCCGAAAATATAGTCTTCGGCCTCACCAACCAGCACTGGCTCACCCAATACCGACGACCGGCCAATCACCAGCCCTAACTCCAGCTCAAAATCGAGGGATTCCGACGCCTGAAACACCGGTTGTTTGTCGGGACCAAGCACCTGTCCACTTGGTCGGCGGATGGGCGTCCCCGACACCACGATGCTCGATGCCCGACCGTGATACGCGACGGGCATGTGCCGGTAGTTGGGCAGGAGCGGATCACCGTCGGGCCGGAACATGCGACCAACGTTCTCGGCGTGGTGAATGCCCGCGTAAAAATCGGTGTAATCGCCGATCTGGATGGGCAGGTGCAACTTGGCCCGCGACAGTTCGATCAAAACCTGATCGTGGACAGTCTCTACACCGCGCTCACCATCGGCCAGGAGTTCGCGGATACGGGCGGTAACGGCCCGGCACGTGTCGCGGCCAAGAGCCATGAAATCGTTCAGGGTAGCCTGCGCGAAAACGGCGGGATGGACGCCCAAATCCTTAAAAACGCCCAGCAGGGCCACCTGGCCGAGGTCGAGAATATGGTCGCCGTGCTTGAAGCCAACGTGTGGCCCGGCTATAGAGTAAGAGAAAATGCCGTACATCAGGCGAAAAGATCCGCTACAGTAAATGAAAAATCGGAAAGAACAGGCGCGGCAGAAATCACGTCGGTGCCTTTATAGGCCTGCATAGCGTCGGGTGTGGTATAGACTTCGATTTTCTTTTTCTTCGGCATAATGTACCAGACCAATTGTGCGCCCCCGTCGAAATAGTCTTCGATTTTGTCGACTACCTCTTCGTGTACTTCAGACTCCGACAAAATTTCAATGGCGAACAGGGTTCTGACCCGTTCCCCTTGTCGGATAGCCTCCTGCTGCTTCATAGAGAAGTACGTTAGATCCGGTATACGCTTCCGTTTGCTATCCACGTAGGAATCCGTTTCGGGCAATAATTCATCCCCCCGCTCGTAGGCAGATGTTTTGGTGAACCGGCGCAACAAAAATTTGGCAATTGCAATCTCGTCTTGTTTCATACCTGGTTTAGGAATAATCTGACCGCTGACAAACTCATAGTTGTTGTCGTCGCCAACCTCGCGGAGCCAGGCTTCAAACTCGTCTACCGTTTGTAGGTGGGTGGGTAGGGTTTTGGGTTCTTCTATCTCAGTAGTTACCATGACGTTGGCTGTTTGATCTCCTAAATCTAATTGAAATTCCCGTAAATCTCGTCCATAATCCGGACGAAATGGGTGTAATCCTCATCGCTCAACGTGCCCCATCCCTGCCGCCGAATATCAATCACGGCGGGCAACAATTGTTCGTAAACTTGCTCACCATCAGGTGTCAGCGAGACCAGGAACTTGCGCCGGTCGTCGTCGGCCATGCGCCGTTCGGCCAGGCCTTTTTTTACGAGCAGGTCGATAATCCGCGTCACGGTCGGGGCGTCTTTAGCGGTCAGATCGGCAAGCGCGTTTTGGGCGATAGCCGGGTTCCGGTGCAGGTGGTCGATCACCACCCACTGATCCACAGTCAGGTCGGAACCGGCATCAGTGAAGCGTTTTTGCAAGGCATTACGGATTTTCTTGATCGTGGTGTCGATCTTGAAAAAATACGCGCGGGCGTCAGAAGGGTGGGTCATTTCAGTGAGCAGTATGCAGTCAACAGTGGGCAGTATCAGTCTGCAAAGATGCTTATCATTTCAGGAACTGCCTACTGCCCACTGTTGACTGCTTACTACCAGAAGCTCTTCCAGTTTTGCTTCAATCTCCGGGCTTGAATGATACAATTGCTCGTAAGAGTCGATCACAAAGTAGCGTTCCTGGAAGCGGTCGATCACGTAGGGGGTTTGCAGCAGCGTGGCCACGTCGTAGGGTTCGCGCTTCGGGATGGGACTTTCAAGGGCATAGACCGTCTCGCCCGGCGACGATAAAATGCCCCCACCGTAGATCCGAAGCCCTTCCGACTCTTGTATCAACCCAAACTCGACCGTGTACCAGTACAACCTGGCGATCATCTCGATAGCCTCTTCATTCTCCACATGGCTTAAGGCAATGCGAGCCAAATCCTGCAAAAAATTACAGAAATGTTGGTTTGTCAGCACCGGCACATGCCCGAAGGTGTCGTGGAACATGTCGGGTTCCTGAATATAATCGAGTTGATCCCGCGAACGGAGCCAAGTGGTGGCCGGGAATTGCCGGTCAGCCATCAGCTCGAAAAATTCGCGGTTCCCAATCAGACCGGGCACCGCCACCACCCGCCAACCCGTAATGGGTTCGAGACGGAGATTAAGCATCCGGTCAAAGTCAGGAATCCGCACGTCCGGGAATCCCGACGCCAAAATGCCGTCCATATACGCCTGACTCGCCCGCCCCGGCAGCAACTCCATTTGCCGCTCGTATAACGTCCGCCAAACCGCCTGATCGTCGGGGGAATAGTTGGAATAATCCTGATTCATTTTTGTGTAGAGACACAAAATTTTGCGTCTCATTAGCGTCAGCAAAAACCATCCGGTCAGGAGACGCAAAATTTTGCGTCTCTACACATCAATTACAACGTTCCCCGTAATTCCTGTTCGCGCTCGATGGCCTCGAAAAGGGCCTTGAAATTGCCTTTCCCGAACGATTTGGCCCCTTTCCGCTGGATAATCTCGAAGAACAACGTTGGGCGGGGCGTTATGGGCTTCGTGAAAATCTGAAGCAGATACCCCTCCTCGTCCCGGTCGACCAAAATACCGAGCGGGCGCAGGGTTTCGATCTCCTCATCGATCTGCCCAATACGGCCTTTTAAATCGTCGTAATATGAATTGGGCACGCGCAGGAACTCCACGCCCCGGTCACGCAAGGCCACGACGGTTTCGATGATGTTGTCGGTTGCCACGGCGATGTGTTGCACGCCCGCGCCCTCGTAAAAGTGGATGTATTCTTCGATCTGCGACTTTTTGCGGCCCTCGGCGGGTTCGTTGATCGGGAATTTGATACGCCCGTTGCCGTTGCTCATCACCTTGCTCATCAGGGCGGTGTAGTCGGTCGAGATGTCTTTATCGTCGAATGAAACGAGTTGCGAGAAGCCCATCACCTCGGCATAGAACCGGGTCCAGGTGTTCATCTCGTTCCAACCCACGTTGCCCACCATGTGATCCACGAATTTGAGGCCCACCGGCGCGGGCTGATAGTGCGGATTCCAGGGTTTGAAACCGGGCAGGAAGGCCCCGTTGTAGCCGGTACGCTCCACAAACACGTGTACCGTGTCGCCGTAGGTGTGAATGCCCGACCGCACCACGTAGCCGTTTTCGTCTTCCTCGCGAATGGGTTCCATAAAGGGCCGTGCGCCCCGGCTCGTGGTTTCCTGAAAAGCCTCCGTCGCGTTGTCGACCCACAGGGCCACCACCCGCACGCCATCGCCATGCTGATCAATGTGCCGACCCAGTTCGGTGTTGCTGTGCAGGGGCGAGGTCAGCACCAGCCGGATTTTATCCTGCACTATCACATACGATTCGCGGTCGCGCAGGCCCGTCTCCAAACCCGCATGGGCCAACGGTTGGAAGCCAAAGGCCGTTTGAAAATAATGAGCCGCCTGCCTGGCGTTGCTCACATAAAGCTCCAGATAATCCGTGCCGTTCAAGGGCAGAAAGTCTGTCGTTTGGGTTGTTTGTGGTTCGAGAAGTTCGAGCGTTTCCATGTTGCTGTATCGCGGTTGAAGACAACCGCCGTTTGATGAAGTATTTATTCTCGCGGTTGAGGACAACCGCGTTACGCTAGCCACGACTGCCAATACACGCCGTCGTCTACCCCCATCGCCTGTTCGGTGAGCATGAGGGGCCGGAACGTGTCGACCATCACGGCGTATTCTTCGGTACTTGTTTTGCCGATGCTGCGCTCCATCGCGCCGGGGGCAGGTCCGTGCGGAATGCCGCCGGGATGGAGCGTGATGTAGCCGGGGGCAATGTCGTTGCGCGACATAAAATCGCCATCCACGTAGTAGATCACCTCGTCGGAGTCGATGTTCGAGTGGTTATAGGGGGCCGGAATCGCCTTCGGATGGTAGTCGTACAGGCGTGGGCAAAACGAACATACCACAAACGCGTCGGTCTGGAACGTTTGGTGAACCGGTGGTGGCTGATGCACTCGCCCCGTTATCGGCTCAAAATCCTGAATGTTAAAGGCATACGGGAAATTATACCCATCCCAACCCACTACATCAAACGGGTGCGTGGCATAGACGAGCGTGTGCAACGAACCCTGTTTTTTAATCTTCATGACGAAATCACCCGTTTCGTCGTGGGTTTCGAGATCCTGCGGACGCCGGATATCGCGCTCGCAAAACGGCGAATGTTCGAGCAGTTGCCCGAAATGGTTGCGGTATCGTTTGGGGGTGTAAATCGGGCTGTGCGATTCTACATACAACAGCCGCACTTGCTCACCCGCATCAACGGCAATCTGGTAAATCATACCGCGCGGAATTACCAGATAATCGCCGTAGCCAAACCGAATGTTGCCAAGCAGCGTACGTAACGTTCCGGTGCCGCGATGCACAAAAATCAGTTCGTCGGAGTCGGCGTTTTTGTAGAAATACTCCGTCATCGACCCCGTGGGGGCCGACAAACCTAGCACCATGTCCTTATTAAACAGCAACGGCACCCGGCTCGTGAGCGCGTCCGTACCTTCGGTTGGCGTCAGGTTAAAGCCAATTAGTTTACGGGCCAGCATATTCTTCTCCACGGCCAGTTTTGGGGCCACATCGACGCTGTCGAGTACGGCCCGCACCTGCGTGGGGCGATGCACATGGTACAGCAGCGATGACATCCCATCGAAGCCGATTGTCCCAAACAACTGCTCGTAGTAGAGCTTTCCGTCGGGTTTTTCGAACTGCGTGTGCCGCTTGCGTGGTATCTGGCCGAGGGTGTGATAAAACATGGTGGTATTAGCGAAATAATTTAATTGCTTTAACAATTATTGTTTTACGCACAATTATAACGACAATTATCTAATCCTTGTACTATGCAGAGATAATTTTGTTTAGAAAGTGATTTACTGGTAGTGGACTGGAGTGCGGATGAAGCTGATTGAGCGTTTTTTGTCATCTCGACAACGGAGGGATCTACATCTGGCATTATCAAGCTGAGAGTAGACGAGCTAGATCCCTCCTTCGTCGGGATGACAAAAAATCCGTTCCAATCCGTCAAATCCGTTCAATCCGCGTTCCAATCCCTTAAATTCGCCCCGAAAACAACCGACGAATGCAACCAACACTGTTAATATTGGCCGCTGGCATGGGGAGCCGCTACGGGGGCGTCAAACAACTCGATCAGTTTGGGCCACACGGCGAAACGATCATCGATTATTCGCTGTACGACGCTATCCGGGCCGGTTTTGGCAAGGTGGTGTTCATTATCCGCGAGGAGCTTCGCGCCGACTTTGAGGAGATTTTTCTGCCCAAACTACAAGGCAAAATTGAGGTTGACTTTGCCATTCAGGCCCTCGATTCGTACGTTCCCGAAGAATTGGGCGCGGTGACACGAACCAAACCCTGGGGTACGGGCCACGCCATGCTCTGCGCCAAAGAGCAAACCCAAACGCCCTTCGCGGTTATTAACGCCGACGATTTCTACGGACAAGAGGCCTTCCAGGTATTGGGCGATTTCCTACGCACCGACACCGACGACCGGCTCCACGCAATGGTGGGATACGAAGTGCGTAATACGCTGTCTGAAAACGGCTCGGTGTCGCGGGGCGTGTGTACCGTGGGGCCAAACGGCAATTTGTTATCGGTGATCGAGCGGACCAAAATCTATGAAGATGAAACCGGCGAAACCGACCGCAAGATCGTTTTTGAAGAAGGCGAAGGCATCACCGAACTCGCGCCCGATACGCCCGTTTCGATGAATTTCTGGGGCTTCAAGCCATCGGTGTTCCCCCTGCTCGAAAAACAATTTGAGAGTTACGCCATCGCCAACATCGACTCGCCAAAGGCCGAGTTTTATATTCCGACCGTGATGAGCACGTTAATCCAAACCGATACCGGCCACTGCAAGGTATTCCGTAGCCGTTCGGCCTGGTTCGGCGTCACCTATCCCGAAGACAAACCCACCGTGCAGGCGGCTTTGGCTAAGTTGCATGAAGACGGAGCGTATCCGGCGGGGTTGTGGGGATAATGCATCTAAAAGGAGAAAACGTAACGGGTGGGGCGTCCTGCTTCACCCGTTGTTACGTTGCAGAAATGCAAACACCGTATAATGTTGACGATTGTAAGTTTAGGGCTTGTGAGGAAGATGCGGGAAGTTTTGTCGAACCATTAAAGCAAAGGGCTTTTTGTCAGAGGCAGCTACAGCTAGAAAAGCCCTGGCTTTACGAATGATAGGCTCTAATTCTCGCCAAGGACGTTTCATGGGGAGTGATTTTCAAACTGTGTCAGGCTTTGGTTTAGTAGAAGCGATGGGGTTTGATGCGATCTTCAAAAATAAGCGTCAACTCGTTAATCACCTCTTTCCAGTTGTAGGTT
>RDXN01000039.1 GCA_004292855.1 Cytophagales bacterium | reverse complement strand
AAGAGGTGATTAACGAGTTGACGCTTATTTTTGAAGATCGCATCAAACCCCATCGCTTCTACTAAACCAAAGCCTGACACAGTTTAAAAATCACTCCCCTCAATTCAAGCGAAAACTCTTTGAAAATCAGTTTAAATCAGTTGGACCCGTTTGATCCGTGTTCCTATCCAAATCCGTGTTCCTATCATCAATGCAATACATCCAGAAATGCCGGGCGATTCTCGATACCGTCGAAGCCCAACAACCGCAAATCGACCAGGTAGCCCAATGGTTCGCCGACACCATTTTGGCCGGCCGCATGGTCCACGTATTCGGGTCGGGCCACAGCCGGATCATGGTTGAGGAGATGTGGCCGCGCTATGGTTCCTTTGCCGGGTTCAACCCTATTGTCGAACTATCGCTTACGTTTCATAACCTGGTTGTAGGGGCAAACGGACAACGCCAGGCCATGTTTTTGGAAAACGTACCCGGTTTGGCCGACCGCATCCTGCGCAATTTTGACCTGAGCGAGCAAGATTCGGCCTTGGTTATTTCTTCATCGGGTTGCAACGTGGTGCCTATCGAAATGGCCGAACTGTTCCAGCAGCGGGGCGTGAAGGTGGTGGCCCTTCTTACCAAAGAACACTCCGAAGCCAGCACCAGCAAACGCGCCGATGGCAAAAAACTCGGCGATTTTGCCGACCTGATTCTCGACACGGGTGCCCCCATCGGCGACGCCATGATTACCATTCCCGGCCTCGACACGCCGGTGGCTCCCGGCAGCACCGTCGGTGGAGCCGTTATTGTAAACTGCATCAAAGCCGAAGTGGCCCGGTTGCTCACCGAAGCTGGGCAACCACCCAAGGTGCTGAGCGCGGGCGTAGTGGTGGGTGCCGAGCGGGCCGTTGAGTTGTTTGAGGGAGCCTACGACGAACACGCGCACCGGATTGCCAAAATGTACGCGAACGTCGGGATTCCGAGTTATGTAAGCAGCCTATGATCGACACCGAACGGCTGACAATTCAGCCCCTAACACTCGACCAACTTCGGTTGCACGTGGCCGACAATACGCAATTGGAAACCGAATTGGGCCTCATACCGGGCCACCGGAAGGTTGTGGAGCCGCTACTGTCGATCATCACGCACTTCACGGTGCCGCGCCTGAAAGACCCCGAACTCGACCCACTTTACCACACGATCTGGATTGCCTGGGACCGCCAAACCCGCCATATCGTGGCCGATGCCAAGTTCAAAGGAGAACCCGACGAAACCGGCACGGTCGAAATTGGCTATGGCACTTATCCGGCGTTTCAGAGCTTGGGTTACATGACCGAAGTCGTGCGTGGGTTAGTCGATTGGGTAGGTCAAAAGCCTGGTGTATTGCGCGTAATGGCCGACACGGATGTCGATAATCTGGCCTCACAACGAGTGCTGCAAAAGAACGGGTTTACGTTTGTGGAAGAAACAGAGGGCCTGATCTGGTGGCAATTTATACCCGAATCGAGGATGAAGTGGGATGCACGGGGCTACCTCGTACCTTACGAAAGAATACCAACCTCACTAGAGACAGTACGACGTATGTTAGTTACTAATGATGTACGAGTAGGTTTATGGGCCACATTTGAGCAGTTGCTTTCGGAAAGTGAGAGACTAAAAATTCCGATCCTCTGTGTTTGGCTAGATGGGAGCTACGCGTCATTGAAAACTTGGCCTAATGACATTGATATGGTTATTTTTGTGGAACAACTCTACCATTCCACTAATTTCGGGTTTCTCAACAAAGTCAGCGCAAGGTTTGCCAACCTTCACGTATTTTGGGTTGGATCATGGGTAGAACCAGATAAACTCCAGCAATCAATTAATGAAATTGTTCAATTCAACTGGCAAACTTGGTTCAATTCAGATAAAGATGATAACCCCAAGGGGTTTTTGGAAATTAAACTATAAACAGAATGCAACGGGACATAAGTGAGTTGGAAAACCGGCTGCTCGTCACAGCCCGTAAAATTCGTCAGTTTAATGAGCATATCGCTAAGTTGAGAGAATTAGGCGCACCTGCAAATATACCCCCAGCGGAGCAAGTCCGTGACCAGCTCGAACGCGAATTTCAGCAACTGAGCGAACAAGTCCGCGCCACCCAATTAACTGCTTAATTCCTTTACACTCCTTAACTTTTCCCTTGTTTCTATGAACTCACGTCGTAAATTTTTTCGTCAACTCGGTGGTTCTTCGGTCCTGTTAGCCGGTAGTGGTGCTGTTTTGGCCGCTACCCCGCGCGAAACCCGCGAACACCTGATTGATATTTTTCAACCACGTTCGGCCAACGACAACATTAATCTGGCCCTGATTGGTGCGGGGATCATCGGTCATTTTGATCTTAATTGTGCCCTGAAAGTACCAGGTACCAAAGTGGTTGCCGTAGCCGACTTGTACGATCAGCGGCTGGTTCGAGCCAAAGAGGTTTGGGGGCCAGATATTCAAACAACTCGTGACTACCGCGAAATCCTAAAACGCCCCGACGTCGATGCCGTACTGATCTGTGTGCCCGACCACTGGCACGACCGTATCAGCATCGACGCCTTACAAGCTGGTAAGCACGTCTATTGTGAGAAGCCAATGGTCCACAAAATCGGTGAGGGACTAGCCGTTATTGCTGCTCACAAAAAATCGGGTAAGGTGTTTCAGGTGGGTAGTCAGCGGGCAAGTGCGTCGGCAGTTCTGGAGGCCAAACGACGCTACGAAGCGGGCGACATTGGCGAACTCACCTCAGTCGAGACGTTTCTGGATCGTACCGACGCCCTCGGAGCCTGGCAGTATACGATGCCGCCCAACGTGGACCAAAAAGAGATCGATTGGGCAACGTATTTGGGCGACGCACCCAAGCGGCCTTTTCAGCCCGAGCGGTTCTTCCGCTGGCGGAACTACAAAGATTACGGCACCGGCGTGGCGGGCGATTTGTTCGTTCACCTCATCACGGGTCTCCACACAATCACGGAATCGACCGGGCCGACACGCATCTTTGCTTTGGGCGACCTCAACTACTGGAAAGATGGGCGTGACGCCTACGATCTCGTAACGGCCATTATGGACTACCCCAAAACCGACAAACACGCGTCGTTCCAGTTCACGACCCGCGTAAACCTAGCGGCAGGCTCGGGCGGGAGCATCCACACGCGTCTGGTCGGGACGGAGGGTGTGATCGACATTGGCTGGAACGAGTTCACGATGAACAAGCTTAAGCGGCCCAATGCCCCCATGTACAGCACTGGCTACGACGCCTTGTTTACCTACCCGAAGGCTGTTCAGGAGCAGTTTGTGCAGCAATACGACCAGAAATACCCATCGGCTCAGTTCACCCGGCAAATTGTGAACGAACCCGCCGTTGAATACAAGGCCCCCCAGGGATACGACGACCGGCTCGACCACATGATCGTGTTCTTCAACGCCATCCGACAGAACAACCCTGGCCTGGTGCGCGAAGACGCCGTGTTTGGCCTACGGGCTGCCGCTCCCTCGTTGGCCTGCAACCTCAGTGCCGAGCAACGTAAGGTCATCAACTGGAACCCCGTTACCATGAAAGTAGTGTAGTAGCCATAAACCAAATCCATTTTGCAACCTGTCCCTATTAAAACGACCGTGGTCGGCTCCATGCCGTTCCCCGGCTGGCTTGAGTTTTCGAGCCAAAACCTGAGTCAGTTTGGCCCTGCCGATATTAATGAAATGATCGAAGACGCCGTTGTTGCATCGGTTCACGATCAGGTTTCTGCGGGTCTCGACGTCATTACCGACGGCGAACAGACCCGTTTCGACTTTAACCTGTCTTTTTACGGCTATATCCGGGGCATCGAAAACAACGATACCGAGCTACGGCGATATGGACCGCCTGCACACGATCAGCGGGGCAAGCACAACATTATTGAACCCCTCACGGCCCCGCGTGGGTTGGGTGTTGTTGAAGAATACCAACGACTGAAGCGACTAGCCCCCGACGGGCAAGGCCTAAAAGTGTCGATTCCCGGCCCTTACACGCTCAGTGGGCGGCTGTTACCCGGTCATCATTACAAAGATCGCTGGGACGTTACAGAAGCCCTGTTGCCGCTCGTTCGAAAAGAGATTGAAGATTTGGTTGCTCTGGGCGTTCCCGAAATTTGTGTCGATGAGCCATCTATGTCGTGCTATGCGTATCGGGAAGACACCAAGCGATTTGTGGATATTTTCAACCGGACGGTAGCCCCCGGCGTGGGCAAAACGCGCCTGTCGATGCATCTGTGCTTTGGCAATTACAAAGGTCGCTCGGTGGGTAAGAAGACCATCGCGCCCATGTTGCCCGCCTTTCTCGACATGACCGTCGATGAACTGCACTCCGAAATGACGATCCTGAATTTCTCAGAAGTTCACTTGCTCGAACGCTTTGCGGAGAAGTTTGACGTGGCCGTTGGCGTCATCGACGTGAAGAGCTATTACATCGAGACGCCACAGGACGTAGCCGAGCGCATTCGGAAGTGCCTGTCATTTGTACCTGCCGAAAAGCTAGCCGTTGCGCCCGACTGCGGCCTCAGCCAAACCGCTCGCTGGGCAGCCAAGCAAAAACTAGCCAACATGGTTGCCGGGGCAAAAATTGTACGGGGAGAATTGTGATTGTAGGGGCAGACCCACGTGTCTGCCCAAGTTCGACCAGACCCACGTGTCTGCCCAAGTTTGGCCTTAACGTAATTGGGCAGACACGTGGGTCTGCCCCTACATGTTTACCAAAACGCACCGTTCGTTCTGAAGCAGGTGCAGATTCTCGCGGAGATGCATCCGGGTGCGGGCGTTGTCGAAATGTTCACCGTAGGCCGTGCGGAGTTCACGGCGTTTCATGGCTTCCAGAAAACGTCGGGCATCTTCTTCGTTCTCTAACCGAAGGCGGGGAACCTCGGTGGGTTGCTCGTTTTCGTCTTTGGCAACCATCGTAAAATACGACGTATTCGTGTGCTTTACCACCCCAGTTTTTATATTCTCGGCAATCACTTTAATACCCACAACCAGCGAGGTTCGGCCTACGTAGTTCACCGACCCCATCAGCGATACCAATTCGCCTACTTCAACGGGTTGCCGAAAATTGACCCCGTCGACCGAGACCGTTACGCAGTAAGTACCCGCGTGTTTGGCGGCACAGGCGTAGGCAACCTTGTCCATCAACGACAACAAAATACCCCCGTGTACACGCCCACCGAAGTTGGCATACGAGGGTATCATGAGTTCTGTAAGTGTCGTACGGGAGGAGTCAACGGACTTTTCCATCAGACAGCAAAACTCTCTCCGCAACCGCAGGTGCGCGTTGCGTTGGGGTTTCTGAACTGGAATCCTTTACCATTCAGGCCATCCGAAAAGTCGAGTTCGGTGCCAGCCAGATAAAGCAGGCTCTTACGGTCGACCAGGATTTTGATGCCTTTATCTTCAACCAAATGATCTGTGGGCTGTTGGGTAGCGTCGAACTGAAGATCATACATCAGTCCTGAACAACCGCCCCCCTCAACTGCCACGCGAATGGCATGATTTTCGGAAAAACCGTCTTTCTGGCGGAGTTCAACAATCTTATTTTTGGCGATTTCTGATACCGTTACCATCGCTTTTCTGGAATGAGTAGTACATACTATGTAATGCGTACTTGCAGGACGAATTACCCTGACTTACTAACTTTAGCCCGTTGTTTAAAGTTTCACCTGCACAACCCTCCCCCGGTTTGCTCTTCATCATTTATCACCAATGTTTACTAACGTCGAACATATTGGCATTGCCGTTCGGAGTCTGACCGATGGCAACGCTCTGTTTACCAAACTACTGAACGTGGCTCCCTACAAATCTGAATCGGTCGAGTCGGAGCATGTCTCAACATCTTTTTTTCAGGTGAATCAGACCAAGATCGAGTTGCTCGAAGCCACCGACCCGGCTAGTCCCATTGCCACGTTTATCCAGAAAAAAGGCGAGGGTATTCACCACATCGCTTTTGAAGTAGATGATATTCTGGCCGAAATGGAACGGTTGAAAAACGAAGGCTTTACGCTCCTCAACGAGACACCCAAACGCGGAGCCGACAACAAGCTCGTGTGTTTCCTGCACCCAAAAGGCACGAGTGGGGTTTTAGTCGAATTGTGTCAGGAGATTTCTGAACTGTGATTCGTTTGATTCTGCTGATTTCTTTGATTCTCTTGATCAGCGTAATCATAAAAATCAAACGAATCACAGTTCAGACCAGATTGTTCTTAAACGCATAGGCTACCATACCGGCGGTGTTTTTGGTGCCCGTTTTTTCGAGAATACGCAGGCGATGCCCCTCCACGGTACGGGGGCTGAGGAATATTTTTTCGCTGATTTCGGCGGTCGACAGACCTTCGCAGATCAACTTCAATACTTCTTTCTCCCGTTCCGACAAGAGAACCTTGCTGTTATAAAACGCCGAGGGTTGCTTGATAACCGTTGTCGAGTTGGTCATTTTGCGGAGCATGGCCCGCGACACAAACTCGTTCAGGTACACACCGTCGTCCATAACTTTCCGCACGGCTTTCTCAACCTCGCCGGGGTCGGCATCTTTAAGCAGATAACCGCTGACGCCCTTTTCGAGCAAGTGAAGCACCATGCGATCTTCGTCGTGCATGGTCAGGATCACAATTTTGATGAGTGGGTGATTCTCTCGCAGATAATCGGCGGTGGCGGTGCCGTCCAGAACAGGCATTTGAAGATCGAGCAGGACAACATCGGGCGTTTTGCGGGCAATCTTGTCAATCAACTCCTGACCGTTGGCGGCTTCCAGAACCAAGTCAAAATCGGGCACTTGGGTCAAAATAGATGCCATTCCAACCCGAAACAAGTTGTGATCGTCGCACAGAGCCAGCTTTATCTTCCGCATCGCTACAAACGGTTAAGTGAGGAGAGCCACAAGTTTAGGATTTTCCAGCGGAATCTGCACCATAATTCGTGAACCTCTACCAGGAGCTACGTCGAACGTAACGTGCCCATTGACAACGCTTAACCGGCTTTCGATATTCCGTAGACCCAGTCCCCGCTGCTTGCTCTGCACGACTTCGTCGATGTCGAACCCCCGCCCATCGTCGATAACGGCCAGACGGAGTTCGTTTTCATGAACAAAAAACCGAATAATGATGTGTGTAGCCCCCGCGTGTCGGATGGCATTATTCACCAACTCCTGCACAATGCGGTACAGCATGACATCTAGAGCCGTGTTCGAAAAATCGAATGTTTCAGGGCGTTCGAGTTGCACGCTAACGAGTTCAGTATTGGCATTGCCTACGAGTTCTTCCAGGGCAGCCAGCAAACCGAACCGTTCGAGCGTAGTAGGAACGAGATCGCGGCTGATCCGGCGAACGTTTTTAAGCGTGTCGTCGAGCAGCGTGCGGGTTTTCTGTGCCTGTGCGCGTTCAGGTGAGAACCGATCCAGATGCCGCTCCAACTGATTCAAGGTCATTTTGGCCACCGAGAGCATCGTTCCGATGTCGTCGTGGAGGTCTTGCGCGAGTCGTCGGCGTTCGGCCTCCTGCCCGCGGAACATAGCCGCCATGAGTTCCTGCCGGTGTCGCTCCTGCATCTCTTTCACGGTAATCTGATGCTGCGCGTGTCGCTGCTGGTAGTAGGCCACAAAAATAATGATGAACATCGCCATGAGGAGCATGGCGATGCTTGCGATCAGAATTCCGTCGTTGGCCGTTTGCAACATAAGCTTAATTCGTTGAGCGTCGGGCAAAAAACATAGCAATCGTAAAGGCTGCGTTTCGTATTATTTCAACCCAGTGTTCAATTTTGACCATCGTTTTGAAATTATACGGGTTATTCCAGACATTGAAATAATGAAGGAACGGGGTTAAGAAAATAGTGCCCGCGTGAGCGATTAATAATCCACAGCAAATCCAGAAGAATGGATAGTGGCTCAAATTAGCTACAGGCAACTCTCGGACCAAGTACAAAAAGAAGCGTAAGACAAGTAAAAGCATTAAAACTCCTTCTACTACAAACGAATATCGGTTAAGCCGGTGATTATGTAAATCGCTCAGGTTTGGATTCGACAGGACAAAATCGACACCGAACAACATGGCGAAACCAATAATCATGACCAACACAGCCCGTTTTTCGTACGGATACTGAAACGTGTGGTAAAACATTAAGCCTAGCAACGTAAACCGCACGAGCAGATCAAAATTGAATAACAATAGATTATTCGATTTTTCACTTGATGTCCAAATGTCTACTACATTTCGAAAAAAGGTCCACCACAGGTACACACCGAAAAAGCGTAAAGCAACAGACTTCTTTTTTATCCCCCAGCTAAACCCAAATGGCAGCATGATGGACGCATCGGCTGCGGCTGCCAGCGGGTATTTAATAATGTGGTTGACAATGGATAGATATAGCAACACAATAGTTATCGACTACCGCACTCCTCCGGGCAACGCGCCCCATCACCATAGATACCCGACCCGCCCCCATCATCGGGCATATCGTCTTTGAGGCCGCGCTGGCTTCGGTGCATATCATTTCCTTCTTTGTCCATACCGACCAGCAGTAGGCGAGGTTCGCCGTTCTGTTGTCCGTGATAGATACGAATGCCCGTACACGCATCGTCAGCGAACATCTTCATCAGCACTTCTTTGCTGAAACCTTCGGCGAAGATAGGTTTGACTTGCTTCTCACACGTTTTGCGATAGGAGTCGACCCACGTGCGGGCTTCGTCGAACCGCATTTCGCGGCCTGCTTTCTTATATGGAAACGGTTTACTCATAGCCATGTGTATGATTTGTTTAGGCAGACAAATTAGCATTTTATGTGCGTATGCGCCTTTCAAATCCAGTATTTGGCTTATGTAATCGGCCAAAAACGTACTTGTCCGTTACAAAATACGTATTTCTACGCTATGCAGATGGCTTCAGGCTTGTCAATTTTGCATTCGCGTAAGTATGCGTCGAATTCCTCTGGCAACTCCTATTCAATCTTTGCAAGGTTAAGCCTGGCAGTACGACATTACGTTTTTCTCATCTCATAGGTTAGGTATGAAAAAGCCGGGGCATTGCCCCGGCTTTTCTTTTTTACTTCACAATATTGAGCAGATATTGCCCGTAGCCGCTTTTGACCAGCGGCCTGGCAATGTCGCAAAGCTGATCTTTGTCGATGAACTTCATCCGGTAGGCAATCTCTTCGATACACCCAATTTTGAGACCCTGTCGCTCTTCAATGACCTGCACAAACTGCCCGGCTTGCATCAGCGACGCAAACGTGCCTGTGTCGAGCCAGGCTGTGCCCCGGTCCAGGACGCCCACTTTCAGTTTGCCACGTTCCAGATATACCTTGTTCACATCGGTAATCTCCAGTTCACCCCGTGGCGAAGGTGGAATGTTTTTGGCAATTTCGATTACGTCGTTGTCGTAGAAGTATAACCCCGGCACGGCATAGTGCGACTTGGGTTGCTCGGGCTTCTCTTCAATAGATAATACATTGAAATCGGCGTCGAACTCCACCACGCCATAACGTTCGGGGTCGTGTACCTGGTAGGCGTAGACCACCCCACCGTCGGGATCGTTGTTGGCCTGTAACAACTTCGACAGGCCGGAGCCGTAGAAAATATTGTCGCCCAACACCAGCGCGACTTTTTCATTACCAATAAACTCTTCACCGATAATGAATGCCTGCGCGAGACCGTCGGGGCTGGGTTGTAAGGCGTAGGTGAACTGACAGCCGATGCGTGAGCCATCGCCGAGGAGTTTCTCGAAGTGCGGCAGATCGTGGGGCGTCGAGATAATGAGAATCTCACGAATACCCGCCAGCATCAGAATCGAGAGCGGGTAATAAATCATTGGCTTATCGTAAACGGGCATCAACTGCTTCGATACGGCCAATGTAAGCGGGTGAAGACGGGTGCCGGAGCCTCCAGCGAGGATGATTCCTTTCATTATCTATTTGCGTACATTCCCTGATAATACCCCTGATACGCGCCCGACGTGACGTTTTCGAGCCACTCCTTATTGGCCAAAAACCAGTCGACGGTTTTTTCGAGACCCTCCTCGAACTGGAGCGAGGGTTCCCAGCCAAGTTCGTTCATGATCTTGCCCGCGTCGATAGCGTAGCGGAGATCGTGGCCGGCCCGGTCGGTAACGTAGGTGATGAGTTTGGCCGAAGTGCCGGGTTCGCGACCCAGCTTGCTATCCATAATCGAGCAGAGCAGGTGGACGAGGTCGATGTTTTTCCACTCATTGAAACCGCCGATGTTGTACGTCTCGCCTAGTTGTCCGTTGTGAAAAATGGTGTCGATGGCCCGCGCGTGATCAACTACATAGAGCCAGTCGCGCACGTTCTCGCCCTTGCCATAAACCGGAAGCGGCTTATTATTCTGAATGTTGTGAATCATCAGCGGAATCAGCTTCTCCGGGAAGTGATTCGGGCCGTAGTTGTTCGAGCAGTTACTCAGAACCACGGGCAACTTATACGTGTTGCCGTAGGCTCGTACGAAGTGATCCGAGGCCGCTTTTGAGGCCGAATAAGGCGACTGTGGGTCGTAGGAAGTGGTTTCGAGGAAGAACTCGTCGGGGTTGTGCAGCGAACCATACACCTCGTCGGTCGAGACGTGGTAGAACCGCTTGCCTTCGAAGCCGGACGCGCCCCCGGCCGCAGCAGAACCCTTCCAGCATTCTTTGGCTGCGTTGAGCAGGTTTACCGTTCCCACCACGTTGGTCATCACAAATGACATGGGGTCGGTGATGGAACGGTCTACGTGTGACTCGGCAGCGAGGTGAATTACCCCGTCGGGCTGGATTTCGGCAAACATCCCGTCCAGAAACGACGCATCCGTAATGTCGCCTTTTACAAACAGGTAGTTGGGTGCGTCCTCAATGTCGGTGAGGTTGGCGAGGTTGCCCGCGTAGGTAAGTTTGTCGAGGTTGACGATCCGGTATTCGGGATACTTCGTAACAAAGAGCCGGACCACGTGGGAGCCAATAAAACCCGCTCCGCCGGTAATGATGATGGTTTTCATAGAGTTTGCTGCCACCGCCAGGCGTCGCCCAGGGCCTCGGCCAGTGATCGTTTGGTTTGCCAGTTCAGGCCCTCGGTGGCCTTGATTACATCGGCGTAAATTTGTTCAATATCGCCAGCGCGACGAGGGCCGAGCGTGTAGGGCAACGTAATGCCGGTTACCTCTTCAAAGGTGTTTATCAGGTCCAGAACCGACGCCCCCCGACCTGTGCCGATATTAAAAATATCATAGAATGAATCGGCATCTTTCTGGCCCAGCAACTGTAACGCGCTCACGTGAGCTTCGGCGAGGTCCATTACGTGGATGTAGTCACGGATGGCGGTGCCGTCGGGAGTACTGTAATCGTTACCGTGGACAGTCAGGCTGGCGCGTTGTTTGGTGGCCACCTGCAACAGGTAAGGCACCAGATTGGCCGGAACGCCACGGGGCAACTCACCGATCAAAGCCGACGGATGGGCACCAATGGGGTTAAAATACCGGAGCGAAATAGCCCGAATAGGCATTTTGGAAGCTACGCAGTCGCGGATAATGTCTTCGCCCATAGCTTTTGTGTTGCCGTAAGGCGACGAAGCCGGTAACCGGGGGGTTGCCTCCGTAACGGGCAACTGCTCGGGTTGACCGTAGACCGTACACGACGACGAGAACACGAAACTCCGTACATTATGGCGGGGCATCAGTTCGAGCAATACCATCAACGAATTGAGGTTATTGCGGTAGTACATGAGCGGCTTCTCGACCGACTCACCCACGGCTTTTGAGGCCGCGAAGTGAATAATTCCCATTGGTTGCTCGGTGGCGAAGATGCGCTCCATCTCGGAGGCATCGTTGCAGTCGGCTTCGTAATGAGTAAGGGCGCGGCCCAAAATTTGCTTGAGTCCGGCCAGTATTTTATGCTCGGAATTTGAAAAATTATCAACGATAATTGGTTCAAAACCGGCATTGACCAGCGAAACTGCCGTGTGGGAGCCAATAAAACCCGCCCCGCCGGTCACGATTATTTTCGGCCTTGTATTGTCTGAAGAAGCCAAATCGTTTTTTGTAAAATTTTGTTCTTACTTTAGAGATGGGCCGAGCTTACGGACCGAAATTCACGCAAAACTAGACAATTCAGTGCCTTTCTGAAAGCAGTATTTATCCTGTGCATTGACGCACAAGATGAAAGACATGAGAAATAAGACATTGGTAACGACTCCTTTCGAGTCCTTGGTCCTTTATCTTTTCTCTTTCATCCAAAAAAATATGAACGACAACGAGATCAAAGCACTCATATCGCTCTTAGATGATGAGGACCGCGAAGTAGTACAGCATGTGGAGAGCCGGATTCGGCAATTGGGCGGTGGACTGATTCCGTTTTTGGAAACTGAGTGGGAAGGCAGTTTCAATCCCAACCTGCAAAAGAAAATTGAGGAACTGATCCATGACTTACAGTACCAATCGGTGCTGGAGCGCATCCGAACCTGGAAAAACGGGGGTGGCATGGACCTGCTCGAAGGCTTATGGATCGTGGCTACGTATCAGTATCCTGACTTATCGCTCGAAAAGCTCCGGCAGGAGCTGGAACAGCTTTACTACAAGGTTTGGCTCGACGTGGGCAACGACGTCCACCCCGTCGATCAGGTGAAGGCGTTGAATAACGCGTTTTTTAACACGCTCGGCTTTGCGCCTAATTCCAAGCACTTCCACTCACCAGCCAACTCGATGATTAATCAGGTGCTGGAGTCACGCAAGGGCAACCCTATCTCGCTTTGCATTATTTATATGCTCATTGCCCGAAAAATCGGGATGCCCATTTACGGCGTGAACCTGCCCAATCTGTTCGTACTCACCTACAAGCAACCCAACGGCGTTCAGTTCTACGTGAATGTGTTCACGCGGGGGCTGGTGTTCTCCAAAAACGACATCGACCACTACATTGGTCAACTGAACCTAAAGCAGAACGACATTTTTTACCAGCCCTGCTCCAACGTCGATATTGTGCGCCGGACGCTCCGCAACCTCATGCTGGCCTTCGAGAAAAAGGGCGATGCCGACCGCGTCAAAGAAGTTGAAGCCATCCTTGACGCCGTTCAGGATGAGGGCGACGGTATGCCGCTGTCGGATTACACGCAGAAGTGAGGGCAGATAACAGTGAGCAGCCAACAGCGAACAGTTAATATTCACAAACTACTGTTCGCTGTTGGCTGCTCACTGTTATCTGCTCACTAATACGTCAACTCCCCCGTTGTCAGGGGCGTAACGGGTGTTTGGGCAGGTCGGCGGCCCTGCACGTCGCCCAGGCGGACGTTAGGCAGGTGGGGCAGCACGAGCTTGCCAAAGTATTCGCACTCTTCAATGAGCGGGTAGCCCGATAGCACAAACGACCGAATGCCCATGTCCATGTAGCGGTTCAGTTGGGCAATAATCTGCTCCGGTGTGCCGACCAAAGCTCCCCCACATCCCGACCGGGCGCGACCGATTCCCGTCCAGAGAATCGGCTCCACGAACCCATCGTCGTCGGCGGTTTTGCGGAGTTCGTCCTGCCGGACCACGCCGAGCGATTGCGCATCCTGGGTGCGATTCTTAAGGGCTGCGGCCTGTTGCTCATCAAATTTCGACATCATCCGGCGGGTCCAGGCGCGGGCTTCGGCCTCGGTTTCGCGCACAACCACGTGAATCCGCAACCCAAAATCGAGCGTACGACCATGCCGGGCGGCCCGCGCCGATACGTCCTGCATGGTGGCATACAGGCTTTCTTCGGGTTCGGGCCACATCAGAAACACATCGCAATATTGGGCGCAAACCTCCTTAGCTCCCTCGGCAATGCCGCCGAAATAAAGCAGAGGGCCGCCGTTTTGCTGGTACGGTTTCACGGGCGCGGTCGACATGTCGAGCTTACCGTACACAGGGCCGTCGTGTTGGATTCGGTCGCGGGTCCAGCTTTGTTGCAAAATCTGGATCGTTTCCGCACAGCGGCTGTAGCGCAGATCGGGGGTTTCTTTCAGGCCCGGCAGCTCAGAGTTGATGATGTTGATCGTGAGCCGACCGTCGAGCACATGATCGAGCGTGGAGAGGGCGCGGGCGAGCATGGGCGGGTGAAATTCGCCCGTTCGGATAGCCACCAGCAGGCTGATATTGCTCGTCATGGGCGCAATAGCCGAGGCAAACGCAATGGGTTCCTGCCCTACCACGAACGACGTTGGCAGGAGAATATTCAGGAAACCCAGCCGGTCGGCAGTGAGCAGAATATCGCGGCAGTGTTCAAAATTACTACGCCGGTCGGGGTCGAGTTGGCCCAGAAACTCGGTGTCGCCCCCGCACAAATCACAAAACCAGGCAATCTCAGCCAGGCGGTCGGTGGTGCGAATGGCAACAGGGTGAATGGGGGTATCAAGCATAATTTGAAATCGTCAGAAGTAGAACGTACAAAGAAATAGTTTCTTAAACAGATTGCCAATAACAAGATGACATCTCTGTGAAACGAGATGTCATCTTTTAGAAAGATGACATCTTTAAAAACCCTTCTCGGTAGCCTTTTGCTACTCTCGCAAGTTGCCTTCGGGCAGGATAACCTTGGTGTTGTGCGCCATAACCACCTGGCCCTGCACGTGAAAGACATTCAAACCAGCACCCAGTTTTACCGGGAGGTGCTGGGCCTGAAACCCCTTGCCGTACCCGACAATCTGAAGGCGATCCGCTCTTGGTTCGATTTGGGCGATGGCCAGCAGATTCACCTGATGGCGGGTCGCACAGACCCGTTTACGCACGACAAAAACGGGAGCCATATTGCCCTGTTCGTGAACGATATAACTAAATCGGAAGTGTTTCTGAAGGCCCGAAACATCACGTTTCACAAGCAAACCCGCTTCGATGGCGTCGTGCAGATTTACTTCCCGGACCCCGACGGGTATCTGTTCGAGCTGAACGAAGTGAAAAAGTAACTGGCCTCTTTCCCGTCACCTCGTTTTCCCAAACAAAAGCCCGCAACGCCCGCTTAAACGGGCATGACGCAACGGTTATCCACTCCTGATACCTCCACGCGGCCCGTACTTAATGAGGCTGCGCTATCCTCTGTGCTGAATCAACTAGCGAATTGGGCTGGCGAAACCGATCACGAGGGCGAGTTTCCCTCCGATTCCTTCGCGGCACTGGCCGAAGCGGGTTTGTTTTCGGTAACGCTGCCTGGAAACCCGCTCGACCGTCGACTGGCCGACACAGCCAATCTGCTTCAATTGCTCAAGCGAATTGGCGGGGCCAATCTGGCCGTGGGGCGCGTGTTTGAGGGGCACATTAACGCCCTGCAACTGGTTCATTTATTCGGGAGTGATGCGCAAAAACAAACCTGGTTTCAGGCCGCCCAGAGTAGCTGTCTGTTTAGTGTCTGGAACACGCAGGCCGGCGATGGCGTCCGTATTCATGCCGTGGGTGAGGGGCGGTACGTGCTCGAAGGCTGCAAGACATTCTGCTCCGGGGCGAACTGGATCAACCGACCGCTTGTAACGGGCGAACTGATGGACGGCAACGAGGCTCGCGGCTGGCAGATGTGCATTATCCCAACCGAACACGTACAGCCCATTCCGCAAGACGATTCGTTCTGGAAACCGCTGGGAATGCGGGCGTCGGCTAGTTTCAAGATGGATTTTACGGGCGTTGAACTGAGCGAGGCCGACTTACTGGGCAAGCCCGGCGATTATTACAAGCAACCTTATTTCAGTGGCGGGGCCATTCGGTTCGCGGCTGTGCAGTTGGGTGGGGCCGAGAGCCTGTTTGAGCATACGCGCCAGTTTTTGCGCGACCTGAACCGCACTAACGATCCCTTCCAGCGGGCACGACTGGCCGAAATGGCCTGGCTCGTGGAGTCGGGTAATCAGTGGATCAACACGGCTGGTGCCAAAACTGACAATTGGGAGCGCGATGGGACCGATCCGGCCACGACCGTTGCCTATGCCAACATGACCCGCACAGCTATTGAGCAGATTTGCACGCGCGTGATAACCCTGACCGAGCAGGCAGTAGGTGCTCGTGGGCTGTTGCGCCCGCTGCCGTTCGAGCGTATTATCCGCGACCTGAGCATCTACCTGCGCCAACCCGCGCCCGACGCCACCATCCAGGACGTTGGCGCGTATGTTTTGAACCACACCGAACCGGCCCATGACCTCTGGCATTGAACAGCTCACAAATTGGCAGCAAGTTGCACAAACGATTGAACCTGTTTCGTTAGGGCCGACAATTGTGCTGTCGCCCCACCCCGACGATGAATCGCTTGGGTGTGGGGGAACACTAGCTTTATTACAAGAGTTGGGTATTCCGGTCCATGTGGTGATGATCAGCGACGGCAGCAAATCGCACCCAAACTCTCAAAAATACCCCGCCGAGCGACTCCGCAACCTCCGCGAAGCTGAAACTCGCGAGGCCCTGACCGAACTAGGCCTTTCGCCCGACACGGTCACGTTTCTGCGCCTGCCTGATGGTGCCGTACCCGCCGACCCCCAAACAACCACGTTTGCCGACGCTGCCGACAGGCTGCTGACCGAACTGAACCGGCATCGGCCCCAAACCGTGTTTGTGCCCTGGCGTCGGGACAATCACCGCGACCACCGGGCCACGTACCGGCTTTTACAATCAGCTTTGCCGCGAATGACCGTGCAACCGAGTGTGTTGGAGTACGCCGTTTGGCTCTGGGAACTTGGTCAACCCGACGATATGCCCCAACCGAACGACCATATTCGGGCGATTGGCATCGACATAAGCGCGGTACGCGACCGCAAGCACCGGGCCATTGCTGCCCATGCCTCGCAGGTGACGCAGATGATCGACGACGACCCGCAGGCATTTTGGCTTCGCCCCGATTTGCTCGTTTATTTTGACGGAAACACCGAATTGTTTTTCGAAGCGCAATGACTTCCCTCTCTCAAACCTATTTTGATGATATTTACCGGGCCAACGAAGACCCGTGGAACTTTATAACAAGCGACTATGAGCGCGGCAAATATGAGGACACACTTAACTCGTTGGGTCGCGAACGCTACGCCAATGCGTTCGAGATCGGCACGTCGATTGGGGTGCTGACCGCTCAACTTGCCCGCCGTTGCGACCATCTGATCACGGTCGATGCGAGCGAGTTACCCCTGAAGCAGGCCCGCGAGCGGTTGAAAGACGCCCCAAACGTGACCATCCGGCAAATGGCCGTGCCCGATGAATTCCCTGATGAGTTGTTCGACTTGATTCTGGTGTCGGAGGTTGCGTATTATTGGTCGATGGATGATCTGCACAAGGCCCAACAACTCATGCTCGATCACCTACAACCGGGTGGTCACCTGCTACTCGTTCACTGGACACCCGAAGTGCATGACTACCCGCTCACGGGCGATGCCGTGCATGATGAGTTCTTGGCTCTCACAGGCGATGGGCAACTCCTGCGTCACGTGCATGGGCATCGCAAAGAAACGTACCGGGTCGATTTGTTTGAGAAGATGTAAGCCCCCGCAACTCTGCAATCGCCCGGTCAATCGGTACCAACGGCCAACGAGTGGTCCAATAGTGTTCCTTCACCATCCGATGCTCCACTAGTTGCCAGAACTCGCCGAAGTACCGGCACTGCAACAACGCCCGGCGTAACCATTCGGCAGAAACAGATAACTGGGTAGCGACGTCGACCAGAACCGACAGGGGCAAGTTAGTTAACCGATTTGTCCAAAGACTACGGAGTAGGCTACGTGCTTTGAATTTAGTGGCCCAAGCTCCGGCGGGTTCGGCTAGTTGACAATCCCCATTTTTTTGCATGGTGGCCCAGCAGCGTAGTTGCTCCGAGAACCCAATGGCCACACGCCCCTGCATCCGGGCCGAGGTGGTGACCTTTACGAGCGGGCTTTTTCGCACGCGGGCATCGACCCGCGCTAAGGCTTTGAAAAAAGCGTCATCTTCCAGATAAGGCACCTCGGGAAGCCGACCGGCCCGCTCGTAGGCACTGCACGTGACAGCCATGTTTGCTCCAAAATGCTGAAAATGACGCGGCCACGGGTCGTGTGCGCAAGGGTCGAGTTGGGATTCGAGCCGGGCCACGAGGGTGCGGTAGGTTACGTCGCAGAGGTGAAATCGCCGAACGGGGTTGCGGTCAGGATGCGTCAGAATACGGCCCCCGACGGCATCGGCACCGAGGGCAATCTCGTTTTGGATATGATGAATCCATTGCGGGTCAACCACGGTATCGCCATCAGTAGAAGCGATAATGCCGGTCAGATTTCCCACGCTCAAGAGCCGACGGTGTGCTTCGTCCATCAGGAGCCGCCGAACGGTGCCGATGTTCGCTTTAGGCCTGGGCAGTTTGATGTGAGCAATATGCAGCGAGAAACCGGGATTGCGCTTCTGGTACGACTGGGCAATAGCCAGTGAAGCATCCGTACAATTGTTGACCAGAACCAGCACCTCATAGGTACTTGGGTGGAGCGGCTTGCCGGTTGGGTCTTGCTGCAACCGAAGGGCCTCTAATGTTCGGGCCAAATGGTGTGCTTCGTTGCGAACGGGCACAATAACCGACACCTGCAACGCAGGCGAAGGCGGTTGTTTGTCGAATAAATAGGGTTGAAAAGTCTGTTCAAATCCATTTATGCTTGGGGCGAAATCGGCGATCATACAACGTGCCGGACGGTGTCTTTATCCGCCCGGCACGTTATCAACTAACCGTTCAATGGAGAGTGTTACCGAATTTGAGGAAACACAACAAAAGCTTATTGAACGACCCTATATACGACCCCACTTAGGCCGCTACTAACTCATCAACCGTTTTTACGGGCACCTATAAACTTTCCGGCCCCATCGAACGAAACGGTAAACGAATCGGCTCCCACCTTAATGACCAACAGGTAATTGCTTGCTACGCCATCAATGATTGTAACGGCTCCCTTTGTGAGCGACCATCCCTTATAATTAGCGTTCAAATACGATGTGATAACTGCGGGTAGATCCTTATCTGTCAGAGACTTTGACTCAACTTTAGGTAACGGCTTAATTTCCGCCGAACGAATTAGCTTACCTGCATTATCGAAGGCAAACGTGAATTGCTTTCCCTCCTTTTTGGCATTGACGAGATACGTTTTTTGCCCATCCGTACCGGTAATTACCGTGCCGCTCACAAATGTGTACCCCGCCATGTATGTGATGGCTGCCGTAGGCAACTCGCTTACCGATTTCAAGGCAACGGGGGCCGGTGGGGGCGTGTATGAACTGGATTTGAGCAGTTTACCGTCATTATCGAACGTCAGTTCAAAAACGGTGGACCCTTTTGTGGCAACGATTAAATACGTCTTCTTCCCGTCCTTGTCCACAACCGCCAAGCCCTTACCGAAGGTCATGCCATTGGTTTTGAGGTAGGCGGCAATCGGGGATGTTAACTCTTCGACTTTGCTAATGGGAATCGTTCTTGGTGCGGTGATCGTGGTCGCAACAGGAACGGTCGCCTTATAAGTGAACAGCAAAACCCCGTTGGCGTCGAAAATCAGGGTCACGTCTTCCCGTTCCTTCCGAAGCGCGACTTTGTATGCTTTTTGGCCGTTGTGCTGTCCCTCGCCCCACCCGATCAGTTTATACCCCGCGTAGTTTTTCTGAATAAACGCTTCAATAACCGCAGGCAGGGTAGCAGCAGCGGCTCTGGCAGCGTCGGCAACGGAGTAGGCTTCGAGAATCTCACCTTTTTTGCTCACTGTAGCCTGATGCGCGAGGGCGGCATTCATGAAGTCGGCACTCCAGATATTGCCTTTATCAACTTCGGTAAACTTGAGGTTAACGGCTGCCGGATAGGCATTTTGCACAGCCTGAACAACTACCGTCGGAACATCTTTGTACTCACTCGGGCTAGTGTCGGTGGGTACGAGGTCGGCGCGTTGGCAGGCATTCAGGGCGGCTACAACCAGTAGCATTAGCAGAACATAAATTTTGTTCATGGTTTTAAGGAGTCGTTGTACGTACAAAACTAGATACAGCGTTGATAATCTTTACGTTGCGCCCCAGTGAAATTTATTTTTGCATCGCTTCAGCGTGTGGCTTCACTAACCGCTGAAAGGCTGTCAGCGACACTAACAACAGACCGATTGGAAGCAATGAAAAATAGAATGCCGTTTGTCCACCGTACGCATCAAACACACGTCCTGTGATAATTGAACCGGTCGTGCCACCTAGAGCCGAGAAGACCACAATCAACCCCGCCATTGGCCCATGTTGCCGCAGGGGAAGGCTGCTCAAAATGGCCGAATTGATGGCCGGATAAATTGGCGCGATGAACAGACCAATTAGCGGGAACACAAACGCAGCCAACGGCGCATTGCCCCAGCCCGTTACGGGAGTAGAATCGACTGAATTGGCCAGTGGGAGGGCCACAAGCACCAGGCCAGCAGCCAGCACGAGACAAATCATCAACAGCCAGTACCACGTGATTCGGCGCAACAGCACCCCGGCCAGAAACCGCCCGAGAGCCGTTGAAGCTGCCAGGATACTCGCCATCTGGATGCTCAAGGAAGTAGGCAGTTTCAGAATTTTATTGTTGAACGTGGGCAACCAGCTCATAATGCCCTGTTCGAGAAGAACATAGACGAACGCGCTGATAATGAACACCAGCACCACGGGCCGGGCAATTAGTTTGAGCATATCGGCCAGGTCGTCGGCAAACGATTTTGCGGTCTCATGCTTCACGCTCGACTCATCGAGTGGGGTGGTCGCGAGCAGCAGCAGGGCCAACAGCGACAACCCCGCCAGCACGTAATAAACCAGGAGCCAGGCGGTCGATTGCGGGTTTTGGTCATCGACAAACGCGCTGAACAGGAAATTACCCGACAGGATACCGACCATAAAAAACGACTCCAGAAAATTCATGAAACTGGCGTGTTCGTCGGTGGAGGGGCTGACGAGGCCGATAGTCGCAAATACCGACACTTTTATGAGGGCGAAACTTGCCCCGACAGCCGCAAACAAGAGTTTGGTGGTCCAGAACGAGGGCACCAATGGCATGAACAAACAGGCCACCGTAACAATACCCAACGCCACCAACATGGCCCGTTTGTAACCGATTCGGGTAGCATAGGAGGCCACCGCAAACGACACCACGGCGATGGTAAGATCTTTGAAAGCCTCCAGCACGCTCGCCGACGTTGCCGACACGCCGTAGTTGTTCTGCACCTGCAAAATCACCGTCCCGACGCTGTTGAGCAGGATGGCAAATACGAAATAATTAAGGAGTAAGGAGAGTTTAACGCGCCACATAGGTAGTGAGTGAAATAGTGAATTAGGTAATAGCTTTGCAAGCTAAAGAAATTTGCTGACCGCACCGGCGGACCGGCGAATCCCTTCGACAAGCTCAGGGTGACAGGATACTTGTAAGCTAGTAACTATCCTGACTCAAGTTTGATGTCACCCTGAGCTTGTCGAAGGGCTTCGCCGGTCCGCCGGTGCGGTCAGCCACACAGCAACTGCTTATGAATCCTCAAGCCTCCCCCGACGTTCTCCTCGGCCAATTATTTATCGACGTGCAACTGGGTCGCGTGTTTTCGGACTCCAAAACCTTCGTCGATTGTACACCCAAACAGGCCCCTGAGCAGATTTTGGCCTTGTACGAAGCCCAGAAAAACGCGCCGGGTTTTGACATGAGCGCATTCGTGCATGAACAGTTTGAGGTGCCGGGGCAAGTTGCGTCAAATTATGTAAGTAATACGAACCTGTCGACCACCGAACATATCAACCGGCTCTGGGACCGGCTCACGCGCCCTGCGGATGAGCCAGTGCCGTACAGTTCACGCGTGCCCCTACCCCACCCGTATGTAGTGCCGGGGGGGCGTTTCCGCGAAATCTTCTACTGGGACAGCTATTTCACCATGCTCGGCCTGCGCGAATCGGGCCGCGTGGACCTGATCCGGGGCATGATCGACAACTTTGCCTACTTGATCGACACGTTGGGTTTCATTCCCAACGGCAACCGGACGTATTTCCTGAGCCGCTCGCAACCGCCGTTTTTCGCGCTCATGGTCCAATTATTGGCCAAGATCGACGGGCGGGAAATTCTGGTAACGTATTTACCGCAACTGCGGAAGGAATATGATTTTTGGATGGATGGGCAAGATGAGTTGTCCGACGCTCATCCACACGTTCGGCGTGTGGCTCAACTACCCGATGGCTTGCCTATGAATCGCTATTGGGACAACACCCCAAAACCCCGCCCCGAAGCGTACCGGCAGGAGGTAGAACTAAACGAGGAAACGGAACCAACCGGTGTTGTTCCTCAAACGCTCTATAACCACATCCGGGCGGCTTGTGAGTCGGGATGGGATTTTAGTAGCCGCTGGTTTGCTGATGAACAGACATTGGGCAGCATCCGATGCGCCGATTTGCTCGCTGTCGATCTGAATTGTTTGTTGTACTCCCTGGAGTCAACCCTGGCAGAGGCTTATGCCCACGCTGGCGACCATGCTCACTCCGCTCTGTTTGAACAATTGGCTGTTGATCGTGATGAGCTGATCGGTCGGGTGTTTTGGAACGCGAACGATACGTTTTTCTCTGATTACGATTTGCAAACGCAGCAAGCCACTCCCGGCCTGACCCTCGCCGGAGTCTTCCCGCTGTTTTTCAACCTCGCCACGCCCGAACAAGCCGAACACGTCCACGCTCGGCTGAAAGCCGATTTTTTGCAAGCAGGCGGCTGGGTTACGACACTCAACCACACCGGGCAACAATGGGACTGGCCGAACGGCTGGGCACCGTTGCAATGGATCGTGTACAAAGGACTGATGAACTACGGCTTCGAGGAAACGGCCCGCGAGGGCCGCGACCGTTGGCTGGCCCTCAACGACAAGGTATTTAAGGCAACGGGCAAGATGATGGAAAAATACAACGTCGTCGACGCAGCACTGACCACGGGCGGGGGCGAGTACCCTAACCAGGACGGTTTCGGTTGGACCAACGGGGTGTATTTGGCGTTGTCAGCCGAGCGAGACCGAGAAAACAGTTAACGCACGGCCTCCAGCCACCACTCGCTACCCAACCGGGGTTTTACGGATAACTCGCAGGGTTCCAGACGAACTTGGGAAAACACCGGCTCAAACAGGGCGCGGTACTCACCCACCGACCCGCCGAAGGGTGGCCCCGCCCGCTCGAAAGTGATGCCGAACAGAATGCCCGCTAACCGCCCGCCGGGTTTGAGCAGTTCGTGCATGTGTTGTACGTAGGCGGGACGCAACGCGGGGTCGAGGGCGCAGAAGAACGTTTGCTCAAGAATTAAGTCGTACTGGCCCTGAAGCTCAAAAAAATCGCCCGCTATGGTTTTCAGAGCCGGTTGTTTACCTACGCGCTCATGCAGTCGTTCGAGAGCCAGCGGGGCCAAATCAACCACCGTTACGTTCCGAAAACCTTGCTGCAACAGATAATCGACCTCGTAACCCGACCCGGCTCCGGGGATCAGAATGGCCGCGTCTTTATCGGTCACTGAGTCGATGATGGCTTTCAGCGGGGGCGAAAGTTGCCCTAAATCCCAGCCCGTTTGCCCGGCTTCGTAGCGGGTGTTCCAGTAGTTAGCGTTCATATATGTTGTAGGGCGGTTTTCCGAAACCGCTTTTTAAAGCTGTATACTATCGAGCGGTTTCGGAAAACCGCTCTACAACCACAAACACGTCAAAGAAGCTCCTTTAACCGGCTTTGTCACGTGCAGGGAGTCGTTCAAAACAACGGTGGTGCCGTCGGAGCCGAGGTCCCAGAGGTTGCCGCGCAGAAACACGTTCATGCCTTTGGTGATGCCTGCTTCGGGTTTGGCGCGGCCCCCCATTGCGTATTTGAGCCACGCCTGACCTTCGGTTAGTTTGCCTACGTCGGCTTTGGCGGTTGCGGGGGTTGGGGTGCCGCTGTAGCCGCCCCAGGGCTTGGCCCAGCAGCCGTCGCCCGCCGAATAACTGGGGACAGCCAGCAACGTGGCTCCCTTTTTGCGCAGGGCTGCATAGGCCGGTCTATGCCACGCATCTGCGCAGACCAGTACGCCCAACGTGCCCACGGGCGTATCAAACACGGGCAGGTCGTTGGGGTTGGCCGAGCTTACAAACGGCAACTCGTCGTTGATCGGGTAGAGTTTGCGGACAAGTTGGGGATCGGCTTTCCCATCGGGCCGGAAAACTGCCGTCACGTTGTACAGTGGTCCTTCACCTGCGACAACTTGCCCGTTTTCAACGCGGGGGTTGGGCAGCAGGATTGACCCGGCGACAATAGTAATTTGGTAAAGTTGCGCCAACCCGCTAAAAACTTGGGTGTACGAGCGGGCCATTTGCTCGCCCGCGTTGGCAAAAACGGCGTAGCGCAGTTTATCGCTTGTTCCATCGGGGGCATTCCAATAGCTGTTGGTCAGAATCGAAAGGTTGCTTAGCACGATGGTCGTCATGGCATCCTGAATCGACGATGCTTCGTAAATCTCGCGTCGTTGCCTCTCTGCCACAAGCCAGGTGCCGAAGTACTCCGGTAAGACCAGAACTGTATTTTGCGGAATTAGCCATCCCTTCTCCTGCGCTTCGTTCAGGTAATCTGATAGTTTATGTCGCAGATGAAAGGGTGAACCATAGTCGATGGGGTTCATCCACGGTTGTAAGCCTAGCAGATTTCCTTTGCCCTTGTCTCGACCTATTTCCTCAAAAACAGCGATTGGTTCTGTAGGCGGTTGGTCAGGCGGGAAAAATCGATCAAATTTTGCCCATCTGTGATACCAGGTCATGAGTCCGATAGTAACAAGTAGCAAGACCGTAATCCATAGCCGGGCCTTCCGCGAGAATGCAAGTTGTTCTTCAGTCATGTAGCAAGCTACGAATAAACAGGCATCGCGCTTACGTCGATGGTGGTGGCGCAACGAAAATGACCTAGTGGGCAAGCCCGGTGCCCGTGTAGTCCGCAGGGGCGGCAGTCGAGCGGCTCGGGTGTTTGGGCAAGATGGGCCGTCTCGGACAGGGGACCGAAACCAAATTCGGGAACGGTCGAGCAAAAAATGGCCGTAGTTGGTGCATTCACCGCCGAGCAAAGGTGCATCGGGGCCGAGTCGTTCACGTAGTTCATCGCGGCACCCTGCATCAGGGCAGCCGATTGCAGCAGCGACAGCTTCCCAACCAGACTCACTACATTGGGGGTGGCTCGTTGCCGGATAGCCTCGCAGGCGGTCTCGTCGGTGGGTGCGCCGAGCAAATAAATTCGGGTTTCGGCGGGCGTCCGGCGGATTAACTCAACCCATTTATCGGCGGGAAATTGTTTCGTAAACCAAACCGACGTGGGGGCCATGCACACATACAAACCAGTTTGGTAGGGCCGGACGGCCTCGTAATCGGCGGGGGACGGATAAAGCCGGGGCCGCAGGCGGTGGGGCGTCGGGTAACCGGGGCGCAGGGCCATGAGCAGTGCTACGTTTCGGTCGACCTCGTGAACGCCCGGCTCGATGCGATGTTCGACCCGGTGCGCGAATAGCCCACTAAACGGATTTTTGTCGAACCCGACCGTTTGTTTGGCTCCCGAAAAGGCCGTGAGCAAGCCTGTGGCTCCAAACCGTTGGAGGTTCAACACGGCGTCGTAGCGGGTTTGGCGAAGTTGGCCCAACAGTGCCCACAGGCTGCTGTATTTGCCCCCCTTCTTATCCCAAACAAGTACCTGATTTACAAACGGGTGATTCGCCAACAAGCCCTCATTCCCCTTGCGTACCAGCATGTCGATGCGGGCGTGGGGGGCATGAGCGTGAATCTGCTCCAGCAAGGCCGTTGCCAGAATCACGTCGCCAATGAAGGCTGTCTGAATCACCAGGATGGTCATTGTTAGTCATTATTAGTCATTGGTGGTCATTACTGGTCATTACTGGAAAGCAACGAATGACTACCAATGACCACGAATGACAATCAATGACGAGTTAATACTGCCCTTCGCTTACATCCCAGCCGCCATCGACGGAGAGGGTTTGCCCGGTGGTAAAACGCGAATGGTCAGACAGAAAATATACGGCGGCACCGTCGAGGTCGGTTGGTTGGCCCATGCGCCCACCGTCGAGAGGCTGCTTTGTTTTGATGAATGCCTGAATAGCCTCGTCGTTGGCGGCTCGTTGCGCCATTGGGGTTTCGACCAAGGCGGGCACCAGCGTATTCACGCGAATATCATTCTGCGCGTAATAAGCTGCCAATGAGCGTGTAAAGCCGATCACCGCTGACTTAGCGGCTGCGTAAGCGTGCGTCACGAAATATTTAGGCGAGGGAGAATAGCTCAACGCAGACCCCATGTTCAAGATGGTCCCGCCTGTCCCTTGCTCCATAAATGCCCGCACGGCTGCCTGATTCGAAAGCATGAGCGAGGTGATGTTGAGGTTGAACGTAGCGTTCCAGCCGTCGAGGGTAAGCTCGTGCAGGGGGCCATCGCCAAACCGCCGACCGCTCCCCCCGGCCACGTGATACAGACCATCAAACCCGCCAAAAATACTTTGGCAGAGGTCAATTGCCTTGGTAGCCGTTTTGGGGTCCGATGCGTCACCCGACATCGCCAGCCCGCTACCGTCGAGCAGACTCTCAGCAGCCGCACAACTATCGGGGTTACGCCCCACCACCACCACACGGGCACCCTCGCGTACAAACGCCTGAGCCGCCGACAGGCCCATACCGGTGGTTCCACCCATTACAACAATTCGTTTATCCAGAAGCCAATTCACGATGTAGGTATTTAGGCCGTGTTATGCCCACACAGCGTTGTTGAGGAGCCAAATAACGCAAGGAATGGCAAAAGGAGCATTAGAACAGCCCGAAAAAAGCGGGATTCTATGGGTTCACGCGGTAAATCCTGACGTTGTTGACCTGTTGCACCAACGTCATGCAGCGGGTGGCGAGCGCAATTGGCTCCCCATCGAACACCACGTATCGGACACGAAGCTGTTTCAGTTTGGGCGAACAGGGGTCCATAGCGACCGTACATTCGTCTTCGAATGTGTTGTGCATAATAATCCCGTCTTTCTGGTCAATATTCAGCTTGTAAATCGTGTGAGCATACCGATTATATACGGAGTCTAACTTGCTCTGCGGGTCCAGCACGTTGTAAACCGAGTCGGGGGGGAGGTATTTGACACCACTGATGATGTTGGCTCCGGCTGCCGTAATCATTTCCGACAGTCGGCGATTGTCGTACGCCACCCACCGGGCGTTGGGGTCGGTTTGTTGTATGGCCTGCACCGCTTTGTATAGCGAATGCTCCGTAACTGCCTTCAAACCAACGGATAAAGGATTAAACGCCATATTGGGTAACAAAAATACCAGAACACCAAGACCAAACGCGAGTTGCCTCAGATTCCAGCGGGTGGTTGGCAGCAGCAAGACATAAAGCACCGTCATCCAGAGCGCGGGAATGACTAACTGATACAGCTTGAAAAAGCCTTCAGAATCCTGAAGGTTGTAGTACGCCGTAAACCCAATAAACCCAGCGACCAGAGCCACCAAACCGGCCTGAACACCGCGACTCACCTGTAGAGCATTGGTTTTCATGTAGTTAAGATACAGCAGCGCGAGCAGTACGCTCGACACACCTAGCGGCATTTGCATGCGCCGGGTCGGACTCATGCTCATCAGCGTCCCCTCGGCCAGCCAAACGGGCCAATTGAACGTCATCCAGCTCAACATAACCAGCACCCAAACGGATAATCCCGCCAGCACCGGGTCGATTCGGCGACGCCGATAAAAGCTAACGAGCAACGCCGGGATCACGATAGGTACAAAGGTCAGAAAATGAGACAGTTCGCTGATGTTGTCCCACGACTTAGGGAGCTTGTCTTCGGATAGATACCAGACATAAAACTCCGAAAACCAGTTGGCTTTAAAACCCGTCCCGCCGGTTTCCAGGCGTTTGCCGGGATATACCGTTTGCGAAGCTGCCTGCAAGGTGGGTTTCAGTTCTTCGTATACGGAGTAAAACAGCAACCCGAACAAGGTCAGTCCCACCAAAACAATCCCTAGTTTGATTGGGAATTGATAGCGTAACCCGGCCTGATGACGGTTTGTCCAGATAAAACCCGCCGAAAGTACCAGAAACGTGTAGCCCATTGGCACCTGATAGGCTGGGTACAACGCAAATATCTCCGCAAAGAGCAGCCAACCAAACAACAGACCTATGAGCCACCATCGCCAACTTTGGCGTTCGGCAAAGAGCAGGTGCATTCCCAGTGTAAACAAGTAACAATACAAACCGAAAATGACCCCCATGCCCCCGTTCCAGTTCTGTGTTCCCGACGACATCCATAACCAGAGGCTGCCAAATACCGACAGCCAGAAATTATTTCGGGTCAGGAGCATGAGCAATAAGAACGCCCCGGTCAACAGAATGCAGTAGGCGATGTTTCCTTTCCAGGCCACGCCCCGCTCAACGTCGAACAACAGAAGCCCCCAGTTACCGGGCCGGAACAAGCCGAACAGATGGTAGGTTGGCATTAACAACAAACCCACTTTATGACCACCAATGGTCTCGTTTTCAAGAGGATACCCCTTATTGACGTTAGATAACTGCCAGGGCAACGTAACGCCCCATTCGTCGGTCCGAATAACTCGAGGGTTACCAGCAACCAATCCCCTCGGTGCCGACTCATGCCCATCGGGCAGCAGCAAGTCCCAGATGGGCGACGAACTCGTGTGAACCTTGGAAAGCGTCAATAAGGCGAACAGACCCACCACAATGCCCAGATAGAGCTTAGCCCGAAAGTCGAAATGGATAAGGTGTGTGTTGCCGGATGAGGCTGGTTCTACAGGGCGAGCTTTGACAGTCCCCGATGCGGTGGGTGTGGCAGCCGGTTCCGGTTTCGGTGCGCGTTGAGGCACAATTGCGGGTCGACGTTTTGAGGGTTTAGCCATTGTAGAAGGAGGTTAACAAGCTCAGAATCGATAGGGAATTTGGTCGGTGGCAGGGTCGAGTCGGTAATGATCGGGCGATTCGTATTGGTACGCCCGGTCGACCATGTTCAGCAACAGGGCCGTGTCGGGGCCAATGTTCTGCACGCCATGATACACTTTGGGTGGCACAACGATGAGTTGAGGCCGCACGTGACTTACCCGAAACTCATTGATTTGTCCGAACGTAGACGAGTCAGAACGGGCGTCATACAGCACGATCTTGAGGGTGCCCAGCGTTACGAACAACCGGTCGGTGGTGTGTTCGTGCGTGTGCCAGGCCGACAGTCCCCCCGGCCACAGAGCGACCTGAAATACCTGATCGACAACGGTATTTTCGCCTAGCCAAGAGCTTCGACAAATTTCGGTCAGGTAACCATTATTTTTAATAACGTTCTGAACATCAATCACCTCTACGCCCTCAATAGGCGAGCGGTGAGCGGGTTGCCAGTCGGATGTGATGCTTTGTCCATCGCGGAGGGTGCCTTCAAGTAGCCAGTCGTTCATAGTACGAAACGGTTTTATTGGTGGTGATTGGTTTGAGCGAATGAAGCCCCCGTTTTTTGCGGAGATAATGGATAACGCCCCCCTTGCGCCAGAATTTCATCATGAACCACAGGGGCATAAGTCGATAATCGGACAGAGCCAGAAGCCGATTCAGGCAGTGCCGCCCGGCCTGAACCAGCAACGAGCGGATGGGATATTGCAGTTGCTGTTGATGGTGTTGAAGCAGCACTTGTTGTACAAACTGCTCCCGAAACGTTCCCTGCTGTATCTGCTCAAAAAGTGCTTGTTGTTCGTCGTCCAGGCGATCCTCGTATGTCCGTAGCCGCACAAGCGACGTGATAGCAACCCACGTGATTTGTTCCGACGAAGCAAACCGAATCGTAAGCCGATAAGCTCGCATAAGCCAGTCGAGCGAGGGAATGGGCCAAATCTCCCGGTACGACCGCCACGGGCCAACCCGTTGAACCAACTCGTGCCGAAACAGCCACCCCGACGCTGGGACAAAATTAACAGGCCGGAAGCCCTCCGGGGGTAACGATCCCACTAGGCCAATATCTGTGGCAGACCGGATCAACACACCAACGCCAAACACCAAATCAGCACCGGTTTCCAGTAGTCGGTTATAGCTGCACTCCAGGTGGTCGGGTAGCCAGAGATCGTCGTGGTTCAGGAAGGCTACAAACTGCCCCCTCGCCAAGCTCAGCCCTATGTTGTTGGGCACCGATTGTTCGCCGTGGTTATGCGCCAACTCGACAAACCGAATGCGCTCATCCGCAAACGACGCAACCACATCGGGCGTGTCGTCGGTGGCGGCATCACTAACCACGATCAGCTCCCAATCGGTCAGGGTTTGCTGCCTGACGCTCTCAATGGCGTAACGCAACACGTTGCTCCGGTTGTACGTAGACGTAATGATTGAAATAAGAGGAGGCATGAAGAGGTCGAGGGTAAATAATTCATTATCAAGCTAAACTAGACCGAAAAATAGTACGATTTCTAAACAATAGCATTGAATGAGATAGTGATTTATACCTAAAGGTATGTATTTATTAAATGATGTTTTCTTGTGGGTAAAATGTGTATCGTACCGTTTACACAATTTCATCAGTAAGTCTATCTATACAGTCTATTTTTGTAGTGTTTACGTGTTTAATCGTTCCCCGTATGAAAAAACTTCTGCTTGCCACTGCCCTCGCGACTCTTACTGGAGTGGCAGTTGCCCAAACAACCAAACCGGCCTCGGCCAATCAGACCACCGGGGCCAAGGCCGCTGCTCCTGCTGCCGTGGCCACATCGGCCGCCCCCGCCGAAGACAAAGAGAAAAAAGATGAGTTCGTGGAACGGTTGTTCTCGGAACAATCCTATCTGAACGCGCAGATTGTCGATAAACTCTTTACGTTCAAGTTCTCGCCGACCTGCTGGGCCAAGTTTACCGATCCGGCCCTCACGGGCAACGAAGGCGGGTTTGGAGCCATGCGCTACTGGGTACGCTACGCCGTTGAGTATGGTAAGCGCGAGGGCATTGGTGATTTGTACACGCTTGCCGTCGATGATAAGCAGGTAGAGAAAGAAAATCGCCCCATGATCGACGATATGATTAAAAAACTTCGGGAGAAATTGTCGCTAACCGTTGAGGCACCGATGGAGTGCCGGGGCAAGGCCTATACGATGATGATGCAATATCCCTATGAGGTGCTTGAGCGGATCGGCCATAAAACGCCCGAATGGTCGCCAAAGAGCGGAGAGGCCCATTTTACGGTCACGTTACTGCCTACAGCCAAAGATATGGCCGTGAAGATCAGCCCCGATGGTAAGCAGTTTATGGTTTCAGGTCCAGCCTACACCGACGCGTACAGCACTGCCGACAAGATTTATAACGGCATGGAGCGAGCGAATAAGAATAGGTAAAGGACATTGGACGTTAGACGCTGGATTTACAATCAAAGTCCAGCGTCCAATGTCCAATATCCAACATCTTCCTTAATTTGTCATGGCCGCCAGCAAATCGGCCTGTGTGATGATGTGGACATGCTGGGTGTCGTCGCGGACGAGCAGGGCCTTGTTATCGCGGTCAATCAGCGAGGAAAGTACATCGACGGTGTTGTCGAGACCCACAAACTTGAAGGGTTGATCCATGATGTCGCTAACAGGCTGATCTTTCACGGTCGGGTCGTCGATGAGCCGGTTCAGGATGGTTGAGTCGGTGAGGCTCCCGACGATGTGGCCCTCGTTGTCGGTGACAGGAATCTGCGAAATGCCCTGCCGGTTGAGTACCTGGATGGCCTGGGCCACCGTTACCTCGCGCCCAAGCGTGGTGAGAACCGATGTCCCATTTTTGCTTGCCACAATGTCGCGGGCCGTTTTGAACTGCCGATTTTCCAAGAACCCGTGGTCCTGCATCCAGACGTCGTTGTAAATCTTACCCAGATAGCGTGTGCCGTGATCGGGCAGGATCACCACCATTACGTCGGTCTCGGTCAGGTGCTCACGCGCCCATTCCAACGCCCCGTGCATCGCCGACCCGCACGACCACCCCACAAACAGCCCCTCCTCCCGCGACAGTCGGCGAGCCATGATGGCCGCGTCTTTGTCGGTCACCTTCACAAAATGGTCGATCATACTGAAATCGACGTTTTTGGGCAGAATGTCCTCACCAATGCCCTCGGTCAGGTAGGGGTACACCTCGTTTTCGTCGAAGATGCCTGTTTCCTTGTACTTCTTGAACACCGAGCCGTAGGTGTCGATACCGACCGAAACCACGTTCGGGTTTTGCTCTTTCAGGAATTTGCTCGTGCCGCAGAGTGTGCCACCCGTGCCCACGCCAGCCGCGAAGTGGGTGATTTTGCCGTCGGTGTCGCGCCAGATTTCGGGGCCGGTGGTCTGGTAATGAGCGGCAGTGTTGGCCAGGTTGTCGTACTGATTCGGGTAAAGCGAGTTTGGAATCTCGCGATTGAGCCGTTGGGCTACCGAATAGTACGAACGGGGATCGTCGGGGGCCACGTTGGTGGGGCAAACGATCACCTCGGCCCCCACGGCCCGCAAAATGTCCATCTTCTCCTTCGACTGTTTGTCGGCCATCGTGAAAATGCACTTATAGCCCTTGCCGATGGCCGCGAGCGCGAGGCCCATGCCCGTGTTGCCGCTTGTGCCCTCGATAATGGTCCCGCCCGGTTTCAGAACGCCCCGCCGTTCGGCGTCCTCAATCATGGTCACGGCAATACGGTCTTTCACCGAGTTGCCGGGGTTGAAATACTCGACCTTGGCCAGCACCGTCCCGCGAATGCCCTTCGTGACCTTGTGGAGTTTCACCAACGGCGTGTTGCCAATGGTGTCGATAATGGAGTTGTAATAGTTCATGGAGTTTGTTTGATGAAGGTTTGTACTTGCTTATGAAAGTGCTTGAAACTGTCGGACCGGGACTCTAGCCACGAAACGTCGAAATCAATCAAGAGTTCGCTGGCAATTTCAACCTGCTTGTCAGGCTTTTTGATCTCGCCATAAACTAACTTCTTACTATCAGGTCGCAGTATAGTCTCTAACGACTCGTTCTTGGTTGATGTTGGGTTGTCCCGGTGTCGTTTTATGTACAACAACCAATGTTCGATACATTGAACAGGCACCATCAAAACTACTTTTGGGTTCCTGCCGCAAGAGGTAAGTAGTTTTGTTTTCAATTCGTCGATCAGTTTAGGGTCAGTTTTATCCGCGTCGCGACCAATAATCAAAACGTCTAAACCAAACTTGGTAAACCCCAAACGGGTTGCATCGGCAGCAGAATCATCAACTTCCTTCGCATTAGTAGCATAAATTCTCCATCCAAATTCTTCGTTTTCAAGGAAGCATTCCGGATGGCATTGAATTAGATAATGGTGAATGAAATTGCGGTGTGCTCTGTCTTCACACAGAATGCCGTAGATGAATAAATTGCTCATTTAGGTACTCCGCCAATAAGTCCAACTTTCCACGCTTGGCCTAAGCCGTTTAAATATTGCGGTGGATTGATCCCCAAACGTTCACTCTCCTCTGTTTCCGGCTCAATTACATTTTTTTGGAGATTTTTAACGTGCGTAGCCCCTTCATCGTCTTTATCGAAAATGAACACCGACTCTGGCATATCCCTAAACATATCGACCACAATTGGGCTATGAGTGGTCATAATCACCTGAATGTCTTTTTCATCGGCCAACCCTAAAATAAAATTGACCACTTCTTGAATCCGGCGCGGGTGAATCCCCTTCTCCGGCTCCTCCAGCAATAGCAACTTGGGCGGGTTGGGCTGGTTTATTATGCATAGCAAAGCAAGGAAATAAAGCGTACCCTCTGAGAGTTCGTCAGCCCAGTAGGTAACGCCCTGTTTGCTATTGGTTAGGCCGAGCCGTTTGAAAGATTTATCACCGTATTGCTTTCTAAGTTCCTCGGTAGATGGAGCGTCGTCAAGGTTGATTTCGTCAAACTCAGGAACACACTTGTTCAAATCATTTTCAGTGCGATTAAAAACGGCTTTTCTGTATTTGCCCAGCATCAAATCTAAAAACCCGACGAGGTTGGAAGCGTCAGCTTTTACCATTTCTTCCCCTTTGCCAACAGGGCCGGGTTGAGTTAGTTTGTTAGGATCAGGTTTATACAAGGTCATAGGCCCTGTTAGTACTTTTAAGACGAGTGGGTTTAAAGATTTAGATACGAGAGTAACAGAGTTTAGTCTCAATATATCCTCTACTGTTTTTTCTATAATATCCGGTTTAATCAAGCAGCTAAATCTTACGTAGGGCAATCCTGAGCTTTCCCTGTCAAATGTTAAAGTAATAGATATCGGCGATTTTAGCTTTTGCTTGAAGCTTATACGCTCAAAATCAGGCTCCGACTGATTGATATTTTCTTTAACCATGTACTCCAACGCCTTCAAAAAATTCGTCTTGCCTGAGTTGTTCGGGCCGATCAACAGGTTCACCTTCTGCAAGTCGAGGGTGACGTCTTTGAGGCTTTTGAAGTTCTGAATCGAAACGCGCTTGAGCATGGTCTTGGCTGTCGGTATGGGCGCAATACTACGGATTTTTAGGGTTCGTAGCTCAACTTACTCTGTTAAGGCCTAGCCGTAAAAGCAGAGTCTACCCCCGTCACAGCCCCATCGGGGCGACATGTCAATAGAAAAAAGGGTGGCCTTCATAGGATAAAGCCCCATCGGGGCGGCATGTTTACAGGTTACCCTTTTACATATCGCCCCGATGGGGCTGTGGGCTTATTTGGTGGCGTCTTTTTTTCTATTGACATGACGCCCCGATGGGGCTGGGGGGCTATTTTACCCAAACCTCTTGTGACAAAGGGTGGCTTACAAAACAAAAGCGCGACCCCTTTAAAGAGCCGCGCTTCTTGTAAAAAGCAAATATCAAAATCTTACTTACCGTTCGAGAGCAGGTTGAAGAACTGATCGAGCTTGGGCGTCAGGATGATCTCCGTCCGGCGGTTCACCTTGCGGCCCTCGGCTGTAGCGTTGTCGTCTTTGGGTTCAAACTCGCCCCGGCCAGCCGCTGAGAGCCGCTCCGGTGCTACGCTGAATTTGCCTTGCAGCATCCGCACCACCGACGTAGCCCGCAATACGCTCAAATCCCAGTTGTCTTTGAGTTGGTTGTTTACAAACGGAACCACGTCGGTGTGGCCCTGCACGAGGATGTCCAGCTCTTTGTGGTCGTTCACCACAGAAGCTACTTTGGCCAGAACAGCCTCAGCAGCGGGGTTCACCTCGTAACGGCCCGACGCAAACAGAAGCTTGTCGGCAATCGAGACGTACACAACGCCTTTCTTCACCTCCACCGAAATGTCCTGATCGTTCACGTCGGCCAACGACCGTTTCAGGCTCATTACCAGAGCCAGATTGAGCGAGTCTTTGCGCTGAATCGACTGGTTTAGGTTGTTTACCTGCTTGGTTTGCTCGTTGAGTACTTCGAGCGATTTCTTGATGCTCTCGGCACCCTGCTTGCTCACCACCGACAAATCGGCCATGCGGTCGATCAGGCTGTTGTTATTCTTACGAAGATCACCCAACTGGGCTTCCAGTTCCGAAATGCGGGTTTTGTTGGCGGCCATGTTGGTGGCCAACTCGGTTTCGCGACTGCGCAGGTCCGACTGAAGACCCGTCACTTTCTTGTCGCAGTCGTTGGCTGCGGCAAGGGCTTTGTCGCGAGCCGCTTCGAGTTCGTTATAACTTGCTTGCAGTTGGGTCAGCTTCTTTTTACTGACGCAAGACGATAGCAACGATATCGCTATCAACACATAAATGGCCTGTTTCATATGGCTTAAAACAAACAGATACAGAAGGTTAAATTGATTAATTCAATAACAAAATTACGCCAGTCGGGGGATATACCTATGCACCAGTCCAATTTTGTACTTTTTCTCTATGCAGGGATCATGCCAAAATGGGCCGGATCACCTTGCCCGCAACGTCGGTGAGCCGAAACGGTCGTCCCTGAAACTGATACGTCAGTTCTTCATGGTTAAAACCAAGCAAGTGTAGAATAGTTGCCTGGAGGTCGTGAACGTGGGTCTTGTCCTTAACGGCATAGTACCCGATATCGTCTGTTTCGCCATACGAAAAACCGCGTTTAACGCCCCCACCGGCCATCCAGACCGTAAACGCGTCGAGGTGGTGATCCCGGCCCATAAAGGGTAGCGTGAGTCCGTCGCGGTTTTCCTGCATGGGTGTCCGCCCAAACTCACCGCCCCAGACAACGAGCGTATCGTCGAGCAGGCCGCGTTGCTTCAGATCGGTCAACAAGGCCGTAACGGCTTTGTCCGATTCGTTGCACTTATTCTTGAGACCGATCTCAATAGCCCCGTCGGCACTCGTCCCATGCGTGTCCCAGCCCCAGTCGAAAAGCTGCACAAACCGCACGCCCCGCTCCACGAGCCGACGCGCCAACAGGCAGTTCCGAGCAAACGAGCCTACGTTGGCATCGGCTCCGTATAGGTCCAGCGTTGATTGGGTTTCACCTTTGATGTCCATCGCGTCGGGCACAGACATCTGCATCTTAAACGCGAGTTCGTATTGGCTAATGCGCGTTAGAATTTCGGGGTCTTTTACTTCGTCGTATTCCTGTTGATTGATTTCCGTGATGGCGTCGATGGTCTGTTTGCGGATGTTGCGGTTCATCCCCGCCGGGTCCGACACGTACAGCACGGGGTCGCCCTCGGTACGGCACTGCACGCCCTGATACACCGTCGGCAGAAACCCACTGCCCCAAACGGACTTGCCCGCGTCGGGCTGCTTCCCGCCCGATGCCAGCACCACGAAGCCGGGCAAGTTGTCGTTTTCGGACCCCAGCCCGTACGTCACCCACGAGCCGATGCTAGGCCGACCGAGCCGTGCGCTACCCGTGTGCATGAGCAACTGCGCGGGCGCGTGGTTGAACTGATCGGTGTGCATGGCTTTCAGAAACGTGATGTCGTCGGCCACCGTTTGCAGGTGCGGCAGATAGTCCGAAATCCAGGCTCCCGACTGCCCGTGTTGGGCGAACTTGCCCTGAGGCCCCAACATTTTGGGTGTTCCCCGAATAAAGGCGAACTTCTTGCCCTCCAGCAGTTCCTGCGGGCAGTCTTTGCCGTTGTATTTGACCAGTTCGGGCTTGTAATCGAACAGTTCCAACTGACTCGGCGACCCGGCCATGTGGATGTAAATCACCCGTTTGGCCTTCGGGCTGAACTGCGCGGGCCGGGGCATCATCGGCTCGCCCGATGCCAAATGGGTGGCTTGGGCTTCCTTGTCGTTGCTGCCTAAAAAGCCACAACTACCCAGGATCGAGCTAAGGCCCATTGCCCCCATGCCTGTGGTGCAGGTGTGGAGAAAATGCCGCCGAGTTTCGCGCCGGAGGGCCGCTTGCTGAAGTTCTTGCAGGAGTCTGTTCATCACTCTTTGGTTATCACCTCATCCAGATTCAACATCGTATTGGCCGTAACGGTCATGGCCGCGAGTTCGGGGTTGGGCCGGTCGAAGCCCAACAGTTTCTGAGACTCTTCGGGGTGGGCGCGGTACTCCGCCAACGTATTTCGGTACAATTTCGCCAGCACCGCCAACCGACGCGGAGCTAAGTCGCGGAGCATCACGCGCCGGAAGCCCGCCTGAATTTGTGCTTCGGGCGTTTGGCCCGACTCGCGCATACAATCGGCGAGATTGCGGGCTGCCTCTACGTACACGGGGTCATTGAGCGTGACCAGGGCTTGCAAAGGCGTGTTGGTGCGTAATCGCCGAACCTGGCAAAACTCCCGGCTCGGACTATCGAACGTGACCATCGAGGGGTAGGGAGAGGTGCGTTTCCAGTAGACGTACATGGCCCGGCGGTAACGGTCGGTGGCATCGCTGAGTTTCCAGCTTGCACCATCGTAGGGCGACTGCCAGATGCCGTCGGGCTGCACCGGCATCACACTCGGCCCGAACATCTTGCGGCTTAGTAACCCACTCACGGCCAATGCCTGATCGCGCACTTGTTCTGAAGCCAGCCGTACGCGTGGTCCGCGAGCCAGGAGTTTGTTGTACGGGTCGGTAGCCACCAACGCGGGACTCGTTTCGGAACGTTGCCGGTAGGTAGCCGATAAAACCATCCGTCGAAGCATTTTTTTGACGCTCCAGTTGTCTGTCTCTATAAACTCAACAGCCAGATAGTCAAGTAACTCACGGTGGGTAGGCGGAATGCCCTGCGTACCCATATCTTCGGTCGTCTCGACCAGACCCACTCCGAACAACTGCTCCCAAAGCCGGTTTACAGCCACGCGAGCCGTGAGCGGGTTCTCACGCGAAGTCATCCAGCGGGCCAGTCCCAGTCGGTTTCGAGGCATATCGCGGGTCATGGGCGGTAAGGAATTTGGCACATCGGGTTGTACAACGTGCTTTTTTACGAGCCAGTTACCCCGGTCGAACACCCGTGTTTCGCGGACGAGGTCGCCTGTTCCGTCGAGCATGATGGGCGTGGTATCGGGTTTCTTGTTGAGCATTTGCGCGTATTCGATTTCGAGCGGCCCAACCGTGTTAGCGTCTTGCCCCGGCATGGCTGTTTGGAACGCCAGCCATTTAATCATCACGAATTTATTGCCGCCTTTCGGGTTGTTCAACTGCACAAACAGATCGTGCCGACCAGTCGTTGCGGGCAGGGTGAAAATCTGAACCGTGTCTTTCCAGGCACCGCCCGTTACTGGCACGGGTAACGTGGCCAGCACCAGCCCGGTCAGGCCATCGCGCCGGATGGTGAGTGTAGCTCCCGGCGTTTCGTTGCCCCAAGCCATCAACAGGCGGTTTTTGCCCGTCAGCGTCACGTTGGCGAGTCGCGCGGAACCCTCGTGCAACACCCCAAAAAACTTGGCATCGAGCAAGGAGGCTTTGTCGTACTGATCCAGCACGTGCGAATTGAACTTCGGTTCGAGCGTGCGCAAAAACTGGCGTTGCTCGGCGGTTTGGCGGGCCGGGGCCACCTTGCCCATCCAGTCGTGCAGGGCCGCGAGCCGAACGGAGTCTTTATCTTTATAGAACCGAAGCGTAGGTGTATCGGTCGTCACGTCTTCGTCGCGAGCGTCGTTGAAAAACGCCATGAACTTGTAAAACTCGTCGTGCGTGAACGGGTCGTAGGGGTGGCTGTGGCATTGCACACAGGCAAAGGTCGTACCCCCAAACACATCCCAGGTCGTGCTGATCCGGTCGATGGTGGCCGCTACCCGAAATTCCTCATCCTGCGTGCCGCCCTCGTCGTTGTTCATGGTATTTCGGTGGAAACCGGTGGCAATCAGCGCATCGTCATTGGGCAGGTTGGTGAGCGGGTCGCGGTTGGGCAGGAGGTCGCCCGCGAGTTGTTCGGTCAGGAATTGGTCGTAGGGCTTGTCGTCGTTGAATGCCTTGATGAGCCAATCGCGATACCGCCAGATTTTGCGTCCGGGGTCACGCTCGTAGCCTTTAGTGTCGGCGTAGCGGGCGAGGTCGAGCCACATACCCGCCCATTTTTCGCCGTAAGCGGGATCGGCCAAGAGCCGGTCAACAGCGCGTTCGTAGGCTTCAGGGGATTTGTCGTTCAGGAAAGCCGTGACCTGTTCGGGCGTTGGGGGCAGGCCAGTCAGGTCGAGGGCCACGCGCCGGAGCAGGGTGGCGCGGTCAGCTTCGGGCGCGGGTTTCAGTGCGTCGGCCAGGGTTTTGTTGGCGGTGCTGTCGCGCACCGTCTGCAATTTATCCAACACAAAATGGTCGATCTCATTCTTGACCCAGGTGGTTTCGTCGCTCTCAGACAAACCCAGCCTCGACCAGAATGTGCCTACCTTCGGAACTTCGGGTTTCTCAATTTTGGTGTAAGCCCAGTGATCGCCCCACTCGGCTCCCTGATCGACCCATTTCCGTAGCAGATCAATTTCTTCTTCGTTGAGGGGTTCACCGTCGAGCGGCATACGCTCTTCGGGATCGTGGAGGGTGAGCCGACGGATCATCTCGCTGGCGTCGGCGTCGCCGGGCACAATAGCCGGTTTGCCCGATTTGGTCGGAGCTAGGGCTTCGTGCCGGAACAGCAAACTAAAGCCCGCCGTTTTTTTCACGCCCCCGTGGCACGCAATACACTGTTTGTTCAGGATGGGTTTGATCTGGGTATTGTAATCGACCTTCTGATCGAAAACACCCAGAATCGAAAACGAGGAGAGAGCCACTACGGCCACCAAACCACCCACCGCAAGCAGTTTTGGTTTCATGCTGTGTTAGTCGTTGAACAATGCGTGAACTATATCCAGTAAAGCACAGGTGGGGCCGAAAACTCTCTGACTAACAAAGAAAATTTGGAAATAGATTCCTGTCACCTACCAACCGTTCTTCAAAATCCCGTCTGCTGCCATTTAACTTTTCCCGATATTGTGCTTTCATTACCAATTAAACCTTACTGCATGAATCGAAGAGACTTCATTCAACAAGCGGGCTGGGGCATGGGGACACTCGCCCTGTCGTCGGTGCCGATTTTGGGCAACGCCGTGCCGCTCGAACGCCTGCTCGAACCCGGCGACGATGTGGCCACCAAAAAACGCCTGGCCGACATAGCCCTGAACGCGGCCCGCAGCCGGGGAGCCACCTACGCCGACGTGCGCGTAGGCCGTTACCTGCAACAGTTTTTGTTTACGCGTGAGACCCGCGTCCAGAGCATTACCAACGCCGAGAGCTACGGGGTTGGCATTCGGGTAATTGCCAACGGAACCTGGGGATTCGCGGCCACCTCCGACGTGTCGCCCGATGGCATCGCCAAAGCCGCACAAACCGCTGTGGCGATTGCCAAAGCCAACGCCCGGCTTCAGAAAGAACCCGTTCAACTAGCCCCGCAGAAGGGCGTGGGCGAAGTGGTCTGGAAAACACCCATCAAGCGCAACGCGTTTGAAGTGCCCGTTAAAGACAAAATTGACCTGCTGTTGAAGGTGAACAGCGAGGCCATGAAAAACGGCGCGGGCTTCGTCACGTCGAACCTGTTTTTCGTGAACGAACAGAAGTATTTTGCCTCAACCGACGGGTCATACATCGACCAGGACATCCACCGGATATGGCCTACGTTTACGGCTACGGCAGTTGACCGGCAGGCGGGCAAGTTCCAGACCCGCGACGCGCTGAGTTCGCCAATGGGCATGGGCTACGAGTATCTGGATGGAACGGCATCGGAGAAAATTCTGGCCCCGAACGGCCTCGTTGGCTACCGCAATGCCTACGACATGGTGGAAGATGCCACGTTAGCCGCCAAACAAGCCAAAGAAAAACTCACTGCCAAGTCGGTCACGGCGGGGAAGTATGATCTCGTGCTTGACCCAAACCACCTCGGCCTGACCATCCATGAGTCGGTTGGTCACCCGCTCGAACTCGACCGCGTGCTGGGTTACGAGGCCAACTACGCTGGCACGAGCTTCGCCACGCTCGATAAGTGGAAAACGAAGTCGTTTAATTACGGCTCCAAGCTGGTTAACATCGTGGCTGATAAAACGCAACCCTACACCCTCGGCACGGTAGGCTTCGACGACGAGGGCGTTCCGGCCAAGCAGTGGGATTTGATTAAAGATGGCGTGCTGGTAAATTATCAGGCCATCCGCGATCAGGCAGCTATCATCGGCGAAAAAGAATCGCACGGCTGCTGCTACGCCGACAACTGGAACTCAGTGCAGTTTCAGCGGATGCCCAACGTGTCGCTGAAGGCGGGCACCGAGAAGCGGAGCGTTACCGACATGATCAAGGGTGTCGAGAAAGGTATCTATATTATTGGCCGGGGGTCTTATTCCATTGATCAGCAACGGTATAACTTTCAGTTTGGCGGGCAATTATTCTACGAGATCAAGAACGGCGAGATAGCCGGGATGCTCAACGACGTGGCCTACCAGTCGAACACGCAGGAGTTCTGGAACTCGTGTGTGCAGCTCTGCGATCAGGACGATTATCGCACGTTTGGGTCGTTCTTCGACGGAAAAGGGCAACCCTCTCAGGTCAGCGCAGTCTCCCACGGCTCGCCAACGACACGATTTAATGGGGTTAACGTGATCAACACAGGCCGGAAAATTTAATTTTTTGGACACAGAGGAACACCATGACGCACGGAGATACACGGAGAAAAAATTTAGATGATTTGGCTACTATTTCCATTGGAAAGGCAATAGAAGTACATAGGGCTTTGGGGCCGGGCTTGTTAGAATCAGCTTATCAGGAATGCCTGCATTTCGAATTACAACAAGCAGGCTTGTTCGTGGAACGAGAGAAAGTCATGTCGATAACATACAAGGACATTGTTCTGGAACAAGGCTATCGTATTGACCTGCTAGTTGAGAATCGCCTTGTCATCGAGCTAAAAACGGTGGATGAGTTAAACAGCCTTCACTTTGCTCAAGTAATGACTTACCTGAAATTTGGCGACTATCGTTTAGGGCTTCTCATCAACTTTCGCGTTCCTGTACTCTACGAAGGCGTAAAGCGCATCTCTAATTTCTCCAAAAAAATCTCTGTGTAACTCTGTGGACCACTGTGCCCCTCCGTGTCCCAAAACTTTTTTTACAATGCTTTCAAAAGAAGAAGCCAAGCGCATCACCGATAAAATCCTCAGTTTCTCCAAAGCCGACGAACTGAGCGTATCGCTTTCGGGCGACCGAACCGGCAACATCCGGTACGCCCGCAACACCGTCTCTACATCGGGCGAGACAACCAACATGGGCCTGGCCGTTACGGCGGTATTTGGCAAACGCTCCGGCACAGCCACTCTCAACGAGTTCGACGATGCGTCGCTCGAAAAAGTGGTACGTCGGGCGGAGGAGATTGCCCGGCTTGCGCCCGAGAACCCGGAGTTTGTACCGGGGCTGGGACCGCAAGCCTACCTCAACACCAACCCTTACGCCGACAGCACGGCCAAAATTGACCCAGATTACCGGGCTAAAGCCGCGTTCGACAGTATTGAGGTGTGTGCCAAAAAGAACCTCACAGCCGCCGGGTATATGGAAGACACGGCGGGTTTCACGGCCATTGCCAACAGCAAAGGGTTGTTCGGCTACAACCGGGCCACGGGCGTCGACTTTTCGGTAACCGTCCGCACAGCCGATGGCACCGGCTCCGGCTACGCCCTCCGCGACGTGACCGATACCGCCCAACTCAACACCCGGCAGGCAACCGAGGTGGCCGCGCAAAAAGCAGCCGCTTCGGTAAACGCCAAAGCCCTGGAGCCGGGTAAGTACACCGTGATTCTGGAACCGGCAGCTTCTATCGACCTGTTGGGAAACATGCTCTTCAGCATGGATGGTCGCTCTGCCGATGAAGGTCGCTCGTTCCTGAGCAAAAAAGGTGGCGGCACGCGGCTCGGTGAGAAGTTGTTCGATGAGCGCGTAACCATCTATTCCGACCCTATGAACGCCGAAATCCCCGGCTCGCCATTTGCGGGCGGGGGTGGCCGGTTCGGGGGCGCGGGTGTGGATGGTCGCCCACAGAAACGCATGACGTGGGTAGACAAGGGTGTGGTAAAAAACATGTTTTTCTCGCGTTATTGGGCTGAGAAAAAAGGTGTTGAGGCCGTTCCGCCCCCATCGGGGATCATCTTCGCGGGCGGCAATGAATCCCTTGCCGACCTCATCAAGAGCACCCAAAAGGGCATTCTTGTCACGCGTTTGTGGTACATCCGCGCCGTGGACCCGCAAACGCTCTTGTACACGGGCCTCACCCGCGACGGGACGTTTTACATCGAAAACGGGCAGATCAAATACCCGGTCAAGAACTTCCGTTTCAATGAAAGCCCGGTTATCATGCTCAACAACCTCGAAGCCCTGGGCAAGCCCGTGCGGGTAAACGGTAGCCTGGTGCCACCCATGAAGATTCGTGACTTCACGTTCTCTAGCTTGAGTGATGCTGTGTAACTTTATTAGACACGGAGGATCACGGTGATGCACGGAGGACCACGGAGTTTTTCTTCCTCAAGTTTTGAGCAAATTCTTCTCCGTGTACCTCCGTGCATCACCGTGCCCCTCCGTGTCCTAACCTTTACAACCACATGAACCGCCGACATTTCAACAACCTCCTCGGCATGGGCACCGCCGGACTGATGCTGCCCAGCCTTCCTTCCCTCGGTCGAAACGTCGACCCGGCTGTCCTGCTTGAGACGGGCCTCGACGTGGCCGTGAAAAAACGCCTGGCCGATGCCGCGCTTAATGCCGCTAAAGCCAAAGGTGCTACCTACACCGACGTTCGGATTGGTCGCTACCTGAATCAGTTCGTGGTCACGCGCGAAGACAAAGTGCAGAACATCGTGAACACCGAAAGCTATGGTGTGGGTGTTCGCGTAATTGCCAACGGCTGCTGGGGCTTTGCCGCCGTGGTCGACGCTAAAAACGAGACCGACATGGCCCGCGCTGCCGAACAGGCCGTAGCGATTGCCAAAGCCAACGCCAAACTCTTGAAAGAGCCGGTCCAACTGGCTCCGCAAAAGGGTTACGGCGAGGTGTCGTGGAAGGCACCCATTCAGAAGAACGCCTTTGAAGTTCCCATCAAAGAAAAGGTTGACCTACTGCTGGGCGTGAATGCGTCGGCCATGAAAAACGGGGCCAACTACGTGAACTCGGTGTTGTTCATGGTCAACGAGCAGAAATATTTTGCCTCGACCGATGGCACCTACGCCGATCAGGACATTCACCGAATCTGGCCTATTTTCAACGTAACCTGTATCGATAAAACCTCGGGCAAGTTCGAGACGCGCAACGCGTTGAGTTCGCCGATGGGCATGGGCTACGAGTACCTGCAGGTGAACCCCGCCGATAAAGTCACAGGCATCACGACTCGCTACAACAAGGGCTACGATATGCTCGAAGACGTGACCGCAGCCGCCCAACAGGCCAAGCAGAAACTCTCGGCCAAGTCGGTCGAAGCGGGTAAGTACGATCTGGTGCTGGACCCCAGTCACCTCTGGCTCACCATCCACGAGTCGGTCGGGCACCCGCTCGAACTGGACCGGGTGCTGGGCTACGAGGCCAACTTCGCCGGAACGAGCTTTGCCACGCTCGACAAATGGCAGTCCAAAAACTTCCAGTACGGCAGTAAACTCGTGAACCTTGTGGCCGACAAAAAGCAAATTGGCTCGCTTGGGGCTGTGGGTTATGATGATGAGGGCGTGGCGACCAAAAACTGGGATCTTGTTCGGGATGGGGTTTTGGTGAACTACCAGGCCATCCGCGATCAGGCGGCTATCATCGGCGAAAAAGAATCGCACGGCTGCTGCTATGCCGACTCGTGGGGTACGGTGCAGTTCCAGCGAATGCCCAACGTGTCGCTCGAAGCGGGCAAAACGCCCCTTTCGGTGCAGGACATGATTAAGGATGTCAAAAAAGGCATCTACATCGTGGGCGATGGCTCGTTCAGCATCGATCAGCAACGCTACAACTTCCAGTTTGGCGGGCAACTCTATTACGAGATCAAGGACGGGCAGATTGCCGGGATGCTCAAGGACGTGGCCTACCAATCGAATACCCAGGAATTCTGGAATTCATGCACGGCCATCTGCGACGAGCGCGACTACCGGCTTGGTGGTTCGTTCTTCGACGGAAAAGGGCAACCGAGCCAATCGAGCGCGGTTTCGCACGGGTCCAGCACGGCCCGGTTCAACGGGGTTAATGTAATCAACACGGGTCGGAAGATTTAATTTTAGACACAGAGGACCACGGTGATGCACGGAGCTTATATTTTCTCTAAAAAACCTCTGTGTAACTCCGTGCATCACCGTGGTCCTCTGTGTCCCAAAAAAATATGGCAATTATCCTCACAGAAGCAGAAGCCAAGACGCTTCTCCAGAAAGTCCTCAGCTACTCCAAAGCCGACGAGTGCGAGGCCAACCTGTCGGGCGATGTGAGCGGGAACATCCGCTACGCCCGCAACGCCGTATCGACGAGCGGCTCCCGCGCCAACCAGAACCTGGTGGTACAGTCGGCATTTGGGAAGAAAGTCGGCGTGGCTACGATTGACGAGTTCGACGATGCCTCGCTGGAAAAAGTGGTGCGTCGGGCCGAAGAACTCGCCCGGTTGGCCCCCGAAAACCCCGAACACATGCCCGTTTTAGGGCCGCAAACGTATCTGAAAAGCAACGGCTCGTTCCAAAGTACGGCCAATCTTAGTGCCGATGCCCGCGCCGATGCCGTTGCCAAAAGTCTTGCTCTGATGGGACCACAAAACCTGACAGCCGCAGGCTTCATGGAAGACGTTCACGCGTATCGGGCCATGATGAACTCGAAAGGGTTGTTTGCATACTACCCCTTTACGAACGTAAACTTCTCGCTGACCGTCCGCACGGCAGACGGCAAGGGGTCGGGCTACGTGACGCGGGGCTACAGTGACGTGAACAAGCTCGATACGGCCTCGCTCACGCGCATAGCCGCCCAGAAAGCGGTGGCTTCGGCAAGTGCGGTGGCGCTGGAGCCGGGCAAATACACCGTGATTCTGGAAGCAACCGCAGCCGCCGTGCTGATGGAGCAGTTGTTCTTCAACATGGACGCCCGCTCTGCCGACGAAGGCCGGTCGTTTCTGAGCAAGCCCGGAGGCAAAACCAAGCTGGGCGAAAAAATCGTGGACCCCCGCGTAACTATCTACTCCGACCCTACAAACGCCGAGTTGCCCGGTTCACCGTGGTCGGGCGATGGTCAGGCGCAGGAGCGAGTTACGTGGATCGACAAAGGTGTGGTTCGGAACATGGCGTATTCGCGGTATTGGGCGCAGAAGCAGGGTAAAAAGCCGGTACCGTTTCCTAGCAACGTGATTATGGCTGGGGGCACGGCATCTCTTGAGGACATGATTAAGAGCACCCAACGCGGTATTCTGGTCACCAAACTCTGGTACATCCGCGAGGTGGACCCACAAACACTGCTCAACACAGGCCTCACCCGCGATGGAACGTTCTACATTGAAAATGGAAAGATCAAACATGCCGTGAAGAACTTCCGTTTCAACGAAAGTCCGGTTATCATGCTCAACAACCTCGAAACGCTTGGTAAGCCCGAGCGGGTTGTCAGTACTGAATCGGATTCCAATTATTTGTTGCCCGCCATGAAAATTCGGGAGTTTACGTTCTCAAGCTTGAGTGAAGCGGTTTAGATTAATTTATTTACTAGCTTACACCCGGCAACTATTCTTAACCTAAACCTTTGCATTTTATGGAGCCATACCTCCTACGCAATCGCCTGCGCTACGTGGGCACCGGGTCCGATTTATTCGGAATCTACATCGTCAACATGTTGTTGTGCATTGTCACGCTGGGGCTGTATTACCCGTGGGCAAAAGCGGCCGTGTCAAAGTACACGTACGCCAACACGCAGTTAGACAACAGTCCGTTTCAGTTCCACGGCACGGGTAAGGAAATCTTTAAGGGTTTCATTAAAGCCGTTGGCATTCTGATTGTGTGGTATGCGGCTATTTTTGCAGCTACACTCTACTTGCCAGAAGGACTTCGTTTGTTGGCTTATGTAGTTCTTTATCTGTTTATTCTGGCTCTAATCCCGATTGCCGTTCATGGGGCGTTGCGCTACAGGATGTCGCGCACGTCGTGGCAAGGCATTCACTTCGGCTACCGGGGCGACCGAAACGAACTGGTCAAGATGTATTTCACCCAAGCTTTGTTGACTATTGTCACGTTCGGTATCTATGCCGCGTGGTTGGTGCAGAATCTAAACCGATACACGATCAGTCACATTCGGTTTGGGTCGGCTAAGATGAAGTACACGGGCGACGGAATGGATTATTTCATTCTAAACATAAAAGGCTACTTTCTGACTATCATCACGTTAGGCATTTATGGCTTCTGGTGGGGCCGCGATCTGTTCGCCTATTTTGTGGATAACCTGGCTATTGAACACGAAGGCGAAACGTACGAATTTCAATCTTCGATGACGGTTGGCACCTACGCCGGTCTTGTTATCGGTAACATTTTGCTGATTATCTTTACGTTAGGCCTCGGTGCTGCCTGGGCCGATACGCGGGCATTGAAGGCTGTTTTCGATAACACTCTGCTCGACGAACGGCTCAATACCGACGCGCTCACCCAAACGGAAGCCGACTACCGCGATGCCACCGGCGAAGACATGGCCGATATGCTCGACATTGGCCTGGTGTAACGAAACATGAACGCAACATTCTTCGACGGAAAAGTATCCAGAGCGCACCCGGCTCAGTATGTCCGCACGGCCAACGCCATCCAGATTGCCTACACGGATGCCGACGCGGTGGAGCATCAGATCGAGTGGCCTCTAACCGAAGCCCGACTGGCAACCTGGAATCCGGCGGAGAAAACACGACTGCAATTTGGGCCGTTTCCACACCAATATCTGGATGTGGAAACGGCCGATTATAACACACACTTCGTTGGCGATGGGCAACTACCCCAACCCGCCCGCACCGGCCTGTACGAGTTTGTGTTGAGCCGTGGTTTTCGGGGCGTGGTTATTGTTGGGGTGGTGGCCGTGGCGTTTCTGTGGATACTCTACGCCTTTGGGGTACCAGTGGCATCGGAGCAGATTGCCCGGCAGATACCCGCTGAACAGGAGAAACAACTAGGCGATATGCTATATCGCCAACTCGAAACCACCGGTCAACTCGATGCCGACTCAGTACAAAGCGGACGACTAAACCAGTTTTGGCGGGCAACAGGCATCAAAACGCGGTTCCCTATTCAGATTACCGTGGTCGACAACAAAGAGGTCAACGCTTTTGCTGTACCGGGCGGGCGCGTGGTGGTGTTTACGGGCCTGCTGAAAAAGTTTAAACGCCCCGAACAACTGGTGGCCTTGTTGGCGCACGAGGCAGCGCACGTTCAGAATCGGCATTCGCTCCAGCAATTGATTCGAAGCCTGGCGGCTTATGTGATTGTGTCGGTGATGGTGGGCGACGTCAGCGGCCTGACCGCCGTTTTGGTTGACAATGCCGACAATCTTATTTCTTTATCCTACTCCCGCCAACACGAAGCCGAGGCCGACGCCTTTGCCGTAACTCAACTGGCCGGACACGGCATTGACCCGATGGGGGCCGTGTGGCTCATGGAAGCTCTCCCCACCGAAGGCGACGTAATCCCGACGCTCCTCCGCTCCCACCCCCACAATGCCGAGCGCGTAGCGGCCACACGGGCGTTGGCGAAGAAATCGCGCATTCGGGGTCAGCCTAATGCTGCCTTACTAACGCTCTGGAACCAGATCAAGCGGAATTAGCGTTTTTTTGCGTAAACAGTAAGCGAAATCGCCATGCTCGAAGCCCGCGTGAATGACCTTCTCGAAGCCCCCGACGCCAAACTGGTGATTGAGCGGGCGCAGGCTATTTTAGCCGACGAATCGAACCGACGACGTGCGTTTCGGGAATGGCTGCGCGACGATGTCAAGGCCGAATTTATCAACGGGCAGGTGGTCATGCACTCGCCCGTGAAACGGCAACACTTGAATGCCACACAAAATCTGATGACCCTACTTCGGGTTTATGTGATACGTCACGGGTTGGGCGAGGTTGATTCCGAAAAGGCTCTGGTGGAGATGACCCGCAACGATTATGAGCCGGACATTTGCTTTTGGAATGCAGAAACTGCCGCTTCGTTTAAGGACGATCAGATGGAGCATCCAGCCCCTGATTTGATCGTCGAAGTGTTGTCGAAAAGCACCACGGGTCGAGATCGTGGCATTAAGTTCGAAGATTATGCAGCTCACGGCGTTCGGGAGTACTGGATTATCGACCCAGTTCGTAAGTCGCTGGAGCAATATCGGCTCGATGAGGCAACGATGGCCTTTGAGTCGGTGGCCACGTTGTTTGTCGATGATACGCTGACAGCGATCACCGTGCTGGGTTTTGCCATACCCGTTCGGGCCATTTTCGACAAACAAGACAACATGCGCGCCCTGCAAAACCTGCTTGGTTCGTAACCATCCTACCACTCAATGCACCTCACCTACCGCCTTGCAATACAAGCCGACCTAATCGACATTGTCCGTATGCTTGCCGACGATAAGCTCGGCACCTCCCGCGAGAATTTTCAAGTCCCCCTACCCGATGCCTATCAACAAGCCTTTGAGCGCATTGCGGGCGATCCAAACCAGGAATTGACTGTGGTGGAGCAAAACGGCGAAGTAATTGCCACGTTCCAGATGACGTTTATTCCGTATTTGACGTATCAGGGCGGCATCCGGGCGCAAATCGAGGCCGTGCGGGTCCGGTCCGACCAACGCGGGCAAGGTCTGGGCAGTGAGATTTTCCGGTACGCCATTGAGCGAGCCAAACAGCGCGGGGCGCATCTGCTCCAACTCACCACCGATAAAAAACGCCCCGAAGCCCTTAAATTCTACGAGTCGCTGGGGTTTGTGGCCTCGCACGAGGGCATGAAGTTGATTCTGTAGAGACCGCACCGGCGGTGATGCGGCATTCCGACCGGCGACCCTTCGCGTCTCATTTCGGCCTTCGCGTCTCAAATCATAACCTGAGCCGTCTCAAATCATTTCTGAGTCGAACGGCGGTGCCCTAACCCGCCACCTTTGTGCCATTCAATCACAAACGCCGGGCACGGCACTAACTGAATGGCCCGATTCCTTACCTCTGTTCTCCTCCTGAATCTGACCGCCACCGCAACACTGGCACAGACGCTTACCGGCTCCGTTCGCGATGCCGCTAATCAACCCGCGTCGTTCGCGGTGGTGAAACTGCTCCGCTCCGCCGACTCCACTCTCGCAAAGGGGGCAGTTGCCGACGAAGTCGGGCGGTTTACGTTTACTGGGATGGCCGAGGGTTCCTACCGCGTACAGGCCTCGCTGGTGGGTATGCTCAACGCGACAAGCCCGGTTGTAGTGGTGCGGGCCGGGCAATCACTCACGCTGGATGCCCTGACGCTTGGAACTGCTAACCAAACGTTAGATGCCGTAACGGTGAAAGCACAGAAGCCGTATATTGAGCAGCAAGTTGATAAGACGGTGCTGAATGTGTCGTCGGATGCCACAGCGCAGGGAAAAACAGCCTATGAGTTATTGCAGCAAGCTCCCGGCGTGGTAATCGACCCAAACGACAACGTGCGGATGGCCGGTAAGCAGGGAGCCACCGTATTCATCGACGGCAAGCCAACCAACCTCTCCAACGCTGATCTGGCTAATCTGCTCCGGGCCACGCCAGCCGCCAACATTGAGAACATCGAGTTGATCACAAACCCGTCGGCTCGGTACGACGCGCAGGGTGGGGCGGGTATCATCAACATTCGCTTCCGGCGCGACAAGAGTTTGGGTTTGAACGGAACTATATCGGGCGGCTACGGCCAAAGCGATCATTATCGTGCCAATGCGGCTCTCGACCTGAACTATCGTGCCAAGAAACTCAACCTGTTTGGCAATCTATCGGGTAGCGACAACTACCAGATCACCAACGTTTTGTTGGATCGCGTGGCTGTTGGGTCGCGGTTTCTACAACGCGGCTACGACTCCGACGGAACGCGGGGGCTGGTGTACAAAACAGGCGCGGATTACTTCATCGACTCGCGGCAAACGCTGGGTCTGATCGTGTCGGGCAACACCACCGCAAACCGGTTTGGTACCTTCACGACCACCCAGATTCTGAATAACCGAAGCCGAATCGACTCCACGTTGATGAACCGAGTTGACAACCCAAGCCGGAACAATCGCCTGAATGCGGCCCTGAACTACCGTTTTGCGGACACAACCGGCTTCGAACTGAACCTAGACGCCGACCTGACGCGCTTCGCCAACAATGCTCCAAACACCCTCACGAGCGACTATCTCGGCGCAGGTGGCGAAACGCTCTTCGCCCGACGCATCCGGCAAGACGCCACCACGGGCATCACCGTCCTGACCCTGAAAAGCGATTTAGTGAAGGAATGGAAACCCCGCCACCCGGGCGACGCTTCGGTGAAGCTGGAAACTGGCCTGAAATACACCGACGTAGACACCGACAATAATCTAATGGCGTTCACCGGCAAACCCACCGCCGAACGCCCCGACCTAAACCGCACGAACCGCTTCACCTACCGCGAAATTGTCAGTGCAGCCTATGCTTCACTGAACCGCTCGAAAGGCAAATGGGGAATGCAGATCGGGCTTCGGGCTGAGCATTCGAACGTGCGGGGCCGCTCTACCGACTTGCTAAACCAGCGCATCGAGCGGTCCGGCGTGGATTCGCCCGATACAAGCTATGTGAACCTGTTTCCAACGGCTTTTGTGCAATATCAAGCCACCGAAAACAGCCAGGTCTCGGTGAACTACGGCCGGCGGATCGGGCGGCCTAACTATCAGGATATGAACCCGTTCGTGTATCAAATTGATCCGTACACGAGTACGCGTGGCAACCCGTATTTGCGGCCTTCCTACACCGATAATGTGGAGGCAAGCTGGACCTACAAATGGGCTACGACGATTAAAATAGCCTATAGCCGGACAAACGATTTCTCGACCGACGTGATCCGTCAGGAAGGTGTTCTAGGGTATCAGACGGTGGCCAATGTAGGCCGGGCCAACGCCATAAATCTGTCGGTAAGCAGCCCGTACCAATTCACCAAGTGGTGGAACATGTACCTCTACGCTGGAGCCACCTGGAACCAGTTCGTGGGACGGTTGTCGCCGACGGAGCCATTCGACCAGCGGGCATTTGCCTTCGAGGGTTATGTGCAGCAGTCGTTCACGCTCTCAAAACTATGGTCAACGCAGGTATCGGGCTTTTGGAATGCCCCCACCCAACAAACGGTTTACCGCATTGGCGGCCTCGGTGCATTAAACCTTAGTGTGCAAAAGAAAGTCATGCAGGATCGTGGCAAGTTATCGCTGGGCATCGACGATGTGCTGAACACCATGCGCTGGCAGCAAAGTGCCGATTTCCTGACGCAGCAGTTCAACATCGACCGCAAGTGGGAGAGCCGCCGGGTAAATATTCGGTTTAGCTACCGCTTCGGCAGCAACGAAATCAAGGGTGCCCGCGAGCGCGAAACTGGTCAAGACGCAGGGCGGATTAAAGTCAAAGGCAATTTGTAATCAACCAATCCAAACGCAATGAAACCTAACCTCATTTCCGCTCTGCTCTTCATAAGCCTGTTTGTTCAGTTAGCCTTCGCACAGGATACGCCCAAGGTGAATCTGAAATTGAAAAACAACGGTTTGCTGCCGCGTCACTTCAAATTTTTGGAACGCGCTCCTGATGGCAAATACCCTAATGTGTTCACGGCCTACATTCTGCCCGGCCAGTCGTACAAAGTGGAAATCAAACCCGGCACCCGGCTGTCGTTGGTGAATCAGCAGGAGATTTATGCGAACATGCGCGGACAGGAAGCTCCCGGCAAACCGTTGCTGGTGGTGCAAAAAGAAGACGAAGGCAAAACGGTCAATCTAGTGCAGAAATAGCTTTTTGCCCTTGAGATGTTTCAAATTATGATTTGAGACGGCTCAAATCATTTCTGAGTCGAAACGGAGCAGGCCAACCCACCAACTTTGTCTCACCGTCCGGGACGTACCGGCTAAACAGAACCAAACAGACAGAATGAAAACCAGCGTAATTATCGCCCTGTTCGCAGCAACACTGTTCACAACGACCACCAGCTTCACAACCTCTGCCACCACGCAGGAGAAGCCCGTTCAACCTGCACAAAAAATTGAGGTTGCCTTCACGTTACGCAACCCTAGCTTGTTGCCTAAGAAAATCACACTCGTTAGTTATACCCCCGGCGAAACGGGTAATGGTACCTATGGTTTTGTTATGCTTCCTAAGTCAAGTAAGAGAGTCTATTACGCTGTTGGCACCAAACTGTATGCTGCCAACAGCGATCAAGTCGACGTGGTCATGAGCGGCAAGCGAATCGACGCGGGCAAGCCATTCATGATTGTGAAAGCTGAAGATGCCGACAAATCGTTCGACATCAAGAACTAAACCGATCTTCACGCCATGATAAAGACCTGGATTTTAACCATTCTGCTTAGTGTGTGCCTTTGGCCTGCACTGAGCATCGCCCGCCCGCTCTCCGACGATCCGCCCCGGGTAACCTTCATGCTCAAAAACACATTGGGCTATCACCGGATGTTTTTGGTCGAAGGGCCGGGTATCAAGTACGGCTTCACGATGGGTCGGCGGGAAACGATCCCCTGCAATTGGCCCATCGGGGCTAAACTCCACTTCACGCAGGATGGAGAAACGGGCACAGGGCTGATCTTCACCGTAAAAGCCGAAGACGAAGGCAAAACCCTCGGCACCGACACCGGGACCTCCCCTAAAGAAGTCAACACCGGCAGTGTAGCGTCGGAAACGGACAATCGGGTTCAAATCCGGTTGCGGAATCCGAGCATTCTGGCCAAGAAAGTAGCGGTTATCAGCTATGAGCCGGGGGCCGGAGGTAACGGCACAACAATCAGCGTGTTCGCTCCGAAGGCAAGCGTGCGGTTTCAGTTTCCCGTTGGTACAAAAGTTTATCTGGCCGACAATGAGCAAGTAAATGCCGTCATGAGCGGCAAACGCATCGACTCCGAAAAGCCCTTTCTGGTTGTTAAAGAAGATGATAAGGGGAGAACGTTTGACATTGTTGAGTGAGAGAAGATTTGAAGAAAATTGCTGACGCATTCGGCCTTCGACAGGCTCAGGCTGACGACGAACTTGAGTCAACTTTGCTATCTACTTACAAGTCTCCTGTCAGCCTGAGCTTGTCGAAGGCCGGATGCGTCAGCAATTTTCTTCAAATAGGGCATCTGATTATTATAACGTGCTCCTAATCTGTGAAAGCCACTAAATCTTACAATCAATCACCATGAAGTCTGCCCTAATTCTCGCAACCTTTGCTATCTTATTAAATTTCATCAACGCCCAGGCTCAGTCCCCCCAACTCACTCTGGCGCAACAACGCGACGATTTCGCCATTTTTCGCGGATCGCTCGAAGAGGGCCACGGCGGGCTGTATTACTTCATCGACAAAGCCGCGTTTACCCAACAGTGCGACAGCGTTGGCAAAACACTCCGCGAAGGAGCCACAGTCGATGCGTATTACCTGAAGCTGCGCTACCTCCTTACGCTCTTGCGGCATGGCCACTCAGGTATTAGCCTCCCCGGCGAAGGCGAGCCGAATTATTGGCTGAACAGACTCAAAAAAGATCGGCGGTATTTGCCCCTGCAAGTAACAATCATCGACCACAAACTGTACGTGCTGGGCGATTGCAGCGAGGAGCAAACCGTACCGAAAGGGGCCGAAATCCTGAGCATCAACGGCAAACCGACCCGGCAACTGCTCGACTCGATGGCGCGGTACATACCCGCCGATGGGATCAATCAGACGTTCAAAACCTACAACCTCTACAAATACTATAACCTCCATTTTCTTTATAACCTGCTCTATCCGAGCGAAATGGAGTTTACATTAAGGTTTGCAGGTGGACCAAAGCCAGTGCTAGTCAAGGCACAACTCCCTTCGGCAATGGAGAAGAACTACAAAGGGGCGACGGGCAAAAGCTTGGGTCAGTTTACAAACCCAATTCAATATAAGGCGATGGTGGCTCCCCAAACGGCGTATCTCAAAGCAGGCAGTTTCTTCAAGGGTTTCATCGAGAACTTTGGCGTCAAGTTTGAAGCGTTTATGGACAGTGCGTTCCATGACATGAACAGCCGGAAGACCCAAAACCTGATTATTGACTTGCGCGACAACGAAGGCGGGGGCGACGGCTACAGCGAGAAACTGTTTGCTCATATTACGCCCAATTCCATTGTTCCCGGTCAGATGGTTGTGCCGAGCAAGACGTTTCCCTATCAGCAATACGCGATCAACCTGTCCGACGATATTAAGGGCTATATGGCCGATCCGGCGGAGTTTTTGAGAGATAACAAAACGTTGTTTATCAAGCAGAAATACCTCGATATGATGGGGGCCGCCATCCCACCCGCCAAAGACCGCTTCACGGCGCAGATTGTTGTGCTGATCAACGAAGGTGTTTTCTCCGCAGGATCAGGCCTCGTAGAAAGTCTTTACAAACATCGGCAGACAACGGGCCAGAAGATTACGTTTGTGGGCGAGGAATTGGGAAGCGACATTTTCGCGGGCATCGGCTGTTCGGGGCAGAGCTATACCATCAAATTACCCAACAGTGCCATTACAGTCGATATGCCGTTTTTGTGTTGGGGCAATTTTACGAAGAACTACCCCGCCAAACGCCTGCCCGATTATCGCGTTCTTCCCACAATCAACGGTCTGTTTCAGGGTCGCGACGAGGTGTTGGAGTTTGCGCTGGACCGGCTTGGAAAAAATGATTAACGGTCAACCGGAGACAGGCAAGCCATTCGGCTCGTATATTGCCAACCGTTCAAACTTTCGGCCCTAAAAACTCTTTCTGATGCGTTCGTTTCTGCTTTTATTCGGCCTGTTGTTGAGCCACACTCTGTTGGGCCAAGGTAATCTGGTACAGCCTCAGTTTACACCCCAACAACTCCAGGCTGACTTCGCCGTGCTCGAAAAAGCGTACAAGACGCTCCATCCGGGTCTGTACAAATACGCCGATAAAGCCACCATCGACCGGTATTTCGACGAATGTCGGGCGAGCCTGAACCGATCTCAGTCGCTGTCCGAAGCGTATCTGGCTATTATGAAGTTGACCGCCCAGTTCAAGTGCGGTCATTCGTATCCCAACTTCTTCAATCAGGAGGGCAACGTGAAAGCAATGTTCAACCAGAAAAACAGCCTGCCATTCTGGTTTCGGTTGGTCGAAAACCGGATGCTCATCACCAAGAGTGCCGATGCCACCGTGCCGGTTGGGGTGGAAGTGCTTTCGATCAATGGTACACCCGTGAGCAAGTTGATCGACACGATGTTGCCCCTCGTGCGGGCCGACGGCTCCAGTACTGGCAAACGCCTGAAATTGCTCGAAATCAGCGGGCAGGGCTACGAATATTTCGACGTGCTGCACCCCCTGCTGTTTCCCAACCCCACCCCGACATTCGCCTTGAAAACCCGGAACCTGACGACGAACCGGGAATCGGTCGCGACGGTGAATGGCGTGTTGCACTCGGAGCGGGATGCCCAAATCCGAAAAAACGACCCTACGCAGATCGACTCAATTGCTACGTTCCGCTGGCTTAACCCCACCACGGCTCTGCTCACCATAAACTCACTCGCCAACTGGGACAACTCGTTCAAATTTGGCAAGTTCTACGACCGGGCCGTAACGGAGTTCAACCAAAAGAAGGGCGAGAATTTGGTGATCGACATTCGCCGGTGCGAGGGGGGCGACCTCTGGAGCGGTAAACAGTTGATTCGGCACCTCATCTCGAAACCCATCATAATAAACGAACAACAGGATTCCTGGGCTTACGTGAGCATTGATTCAAGCCTGAGTCCGTACATCAGCAACCAATGGGCCTATAAATGGCGATACCGAAACGCCGACGATTTTGTACAACTGCCAGGCGGCCAATACCGGGGCAAACGCGATGGTAACGGCCAACGGCTCGATCCGCACGAGAATCAACTAACAGGTCGGCTGTTTTTGCTGACAAGTGCCACCAACAGTTCGGCGGGTTGGCAGTTTGCGAGTGTGTTTCGCGAACACAACCTGGCAACGCTCGTTGGGCAGGAGACCGGGGGCAATCAGAAAGGCATCACGGCGGGGGCTTTGTTTTTCGTGGTGCTGCCCAACACCAAAATCGAAGTCGATGTGCCGCTCATTGGTATGTCTTATGAAGAAGCTGCCAAACGCCCCGACACTGGCCTCATGCCCGACATACTCGTAAAGCCAACAGTAAAAGCAGCGGTTGCAGGTGTAGATCAAGAGTTAGAAGCTGTACAAAATTTGCTCTCAAAACAGAAATAGCTTGGGTCGCGTATACCGCTAACCGTTCATGTCATTTCCTATGGAATTCTATTTTTCAGCTTACTCCTCGCCCCTGCTGTTTGGCTTTGTACAGGCTTGGATTTATGCTTTGTTGCTCTGGGTACGGGGGCGTCGCGAGGAGCGGCTGTCCGATGTGCTGCTCGGTTGGGTGCTGGTGGGCATGGCGTTCAACATCTGGGAATATATGCTTGGTTTTGGGGGCATTAACCTACTCTGGAATCAACTGGAGTTCTTTCCCCGAACACTCGGCTATCTGTTTCCCGTACTGTGCTACTTCTACTTGAAAAGCCAAGTCAACGCCGACTTTCGCATCCACCGGCGCGACTTGTGGCACGCGGTTCCTTTTCTGATCTATTGCACCTATCACATCACTGTATTTGCGATGGGGCCAGCGTTCGTACACAACTGGAAAATCAAGGTAGTTGGTCCATACCACCTCGAAACGGTTGAGTTCGTTATCGGGCTTGTGATCGACGTGTACTATCTGATACTGGCGTTGCGGCTGTACCGGCAGTATCGGGCGTGGATCAAAACGCAGTTTTCCGAAACCGAAACCATTAGTTTGCGCTGGTTCCGTAATCTCCTGATTGGGTTAACTGCTATGAGCCTATTTAGCCTCATCATGACCGTTGTGAGTCAAGCGTTGGGCTTAGATTATTGGCAAAACTGGTGGGACGAACTGGCGCAGGTTGCCTTGATTTATTACGTCAGCATCAACGGTTATGCACAGGCGCAACCCGGTCGGCGGCTCAATTTCGGAACAAACGATGCGGTAATGCCACCGTTCGCCAGCCTGACATCGGTAGCCGTAGCTGAACCGATTTCCAGTGAACAGTTGGCAGTGGGCGAAGCGGCCGGGGTTCGCGCTACTGTTGCCCCCGTCATGCCCGATGAGTTACTGGATCTGCGCGACAAACTCATCACCTGCATGACCACCGACAAGCCCTACCTTGATCCTGACCTCTCGCTAGCCGATTTGGCCCGGCGTATGCATACCAACCCAGTCGTGCTGTCGCAAGTAATCAATACAGGGGTTGGTAAAAATTTCAATGATTTTGTGAACGAGTACCGCGTCGAGGAATTTAAGCAACAAGTTCGCAACCCCGACAACGCCCACCTGAGTTTTCTGGGGCTTGCTCTTGACTGCGGGTTTAACTCGAAAGCGACGTTTAACCGGGCGTTTAAAAAATTTACGGGGCAGTCGCCGAAGGAGTTTGCTCAGGCATAAAAAAAGCCCGTCTGGTTATGACCGGACGGGCTTTGTGAGGCAGTTGATAGATAAACGACCCTAGGCTACGGAAAGTTTTACTGTTGAAAAATTGTTTGATAGTTTTTCATAATAGTTTTGATCTTGCATAATCATGCATAAAACAGTCCAGTTTTATGCATGATTATGCAAAAAGCCCGCTCAACTCCTGCCACGAGATTAGCCCGATGGCCAACACCGCCAATCCCAGCCCAAGCCGGTTTATACCGGACAATTTTTCCCCAAAAAACAAGGCCGCCATCAGAGCCGCTACCAGAATCACGCCAATGTTATAAAGCGGATACACAAACGCGCCGTTGCCCCCAAACGCCGTGAGAGCCATAACAAGGGTGTAGAAACTCAGGAAATTGGGAACCCCAAGCGTGAAAGCAGCTAACACATTTCGACTCTCAACACGCTCTTTACCCTGTGCTAATCGAACCCCAAGCAGCACCGCCCCTGCCACAATTGCCCCAAGCACCATCGTAAGGGTAACGGGGACCGTCCGGCCCGGTTCGGTGATGTAGCGCACATTCATGTAATTGATGATGGTGTTGGTCAGGCCCGACATCAGGAAAACACCAATGGGTAACCAGAGCGCGTTGGTCTTTGCCTGAGTGGTTGCCTGACCCGGTTCGGGCGTTTGGTAGGTACTCAACCCTACAGCCACAAGTGCCAACAGAATACCGAGATAGTTGAACCCATCAAATACCTTACCACCCCCCAAAACCAGCAAACTAAACGCCACCGGAATTACGAGCGATAGATTGTTGGCCAGAGAGGTAGCCGTAATGCCGCTCCGTTGCGTACTTGCCCCCGACAGCAGGAACGTGACAATGAACCCAACGCCCAACGCAAAAGCCATCCAGGTCCAGGTTTGCCCAAAATCGAGCGAGAACGTCTGTCCGGCGGGCATCAGCAAATAACCCGTCAGGAAGCAAACCGGGTAGTTGAATACGATGGCTTGTAGCGTGTTTACGCCGAAGCGCGGAAAAAGCCGGAAGTTCAGCAGGAGCATCACCGAGAGTACGATGCTGGCAACGAGGTAAAGCATAGCGGGGTGTTTTGTGGAGCGAAGTTACGGTTCCAGTTCTCAAATTGGCAGTCAATTTCGTGTACTTTTGCCGCATGAACATTCAGAACAAAGTCATTATTATATCCGGCGCATCGCGGGGCATTGGCCGTGCCACCGCCCTCTTGCTTGCCCAAAACGGTGCAAACGTACTAGCCACCGCCCGCAACGCCGACGAACTGCAATCGCTCGAAGCTGAACACCCCGGTATCACGGGTATTCCCGGCGATGTGGCAAACGAAACCGACATGGCCGCCGTTGTGCAGACCGCTATTGACAAATTCGGCCGCATCGACGTGGTGATTAATAACGCGGGTTACGGCATTTTCAAGAATGTGGACGAAATCTCAGTGGACGAGTGGGACAGCGTGATGGCCACCAACGTGAAAGGCACCTTTGTTCTGACCAAAGCCGCCCTGCCAATGTTAAAAGCGCAGGGTTCGGGCCTTGTGGTGGTGGTGGCTTCCGACGTGGCCAAGCGCACCTTTGCGGGTGGTTCGCTTTATACGGCCAGCAAATATGCCCAGGAAGCATTCATGGGGGCCTTGCGGAAAGAAGTTCGCGAGTTTGGCATTAAGGTAACGGGCGTGTATTCGGGCTTGGTCGATTCGCACTTCCACGCGAAGGGTCATGGCCATGAGACCTCAAAAAACTGGCTCAAAAACGAAGACATGGCCGAGTCAATGCTGTTCATAGTGAGCCGCCCCGCCCACGTAGTCATCGACGAGTTTATGGTGCATCCGCTAGAGCAAGAGTATTAGAATTTCGGGGTGTAGAGAGAGGAAAGGGACGAGGGAAGAGACCTTCGTCCCTTTTCGTTTGAGCTATTTTGAGATAAATTCATCGTAAGATAAAATTACCGTACGATGAATTTATCTTGTGTGTGACAGGCAAAACCGAAACTATACTTAGTAATTATACTCTACTTAATTTTTGTTTAAGAAAATTTAAACAAGAAAATAAAACTTTCATGCGTAACAAGTACTTTTGGAGTCAAACCATTCAAAATCAACTCCTAATATGCGTCTTTCGATTCCTTTAATGTTGGGCACTGCCCTTCTTTTCGGGCAGTGTCAGCCCACGATTGAGACTCCTCAAGCCACTACTGCTCAAGCTCGCGTTGGTGCTAATCTGCTCACTCTTTATCCAAACGGCATCCCAGCTCTGGCAAAAGGTATCAACCTGAGCAGTTGGTTTGGGCAGGGCGCAAATCCCGCTCAATACGGCACTCGCTTTGGCACCTCGGCATTCACGCAGATCAAATCGCTTGGGTTCACGCATGTCAGGATTCCGATCTCGCCCACCAACCTCTTCGATGAGGCAAATCCGGGTGTGCTGAAAGCTTCCGTGTTGACTTCGCTCGTTACGGGTGTTGATCGGGCCATTGCAGCAGGCTTGGCCGTAGTGCTCGACCCCATCCACGCCAACGGCGATTCTGATTTTGAGAACAAACTGGCCAACGATCCCGCGTTTCTACCCAAAGCGCAGGCTTACTGGACGGCCATTGCCACGCAATTCGCCAGCCGCCCCACCGACAAGGTGTTTTTTGAGATCATGAACGAGCCGCACATGGCTGGTCCGGCGGGTTGGTATCAGAGCGTGCAGGCAAGTCTGATCAGCAGTGTTCAGGCGGTAGCCCCTAATCATATTATTTTGGCAACGGCCTACGATTGGAGTTCGCTCGACGCGCTGCTGGCCGTTACACCAACCGACAAAAGTGTGGTCTGGAATTTTCACTATTATTCGCCGATGGTGTTCACGCATCAGGGCGCAAGCTGGGTAACACCCCCGTTCCTGCAAATCAAAAACGTACCCTACCCATCGACGCCGACCAACGTGTTGACGGCCTACAATGCAGCCACCGACCCCACCGCCAAAAACTACATTCAGTACTATGGTAGCGAACGTTGGGGGGCGGCCAAAGTGGCTGCTGATTTGGGTCGGATTGTCACGTGGGCCAGGAACAACGGCGTCCTGATTACCTGCAACGAGTTTGGGGTGTATAAAACGTTCGCTCCGGCAACCTCCCGCAAGGCCTGGATTACCGACGTTAGGAAGACCTTCGACACGAACAAGATTGGGTGGTCAATGTGGGAATACGATGAAGGTTTTGGCCTTGTGACCTATAAAGACCCCGCCAATCGCACGGGCGTGGTAGTCGATAGAAACATACGGACGGCGTTGGGTCTGTAAAAACCGGCCTGTTAAGTTTTTCAAAACCGGATTATTTCGATGGTCCGGTTTTTTGTTGCTTTGCTTCCAGAAACCATCGCACACGGCCATGTACATCAACCCCTTTAATCGCCACGACGACCCCACCGAGATTCAATCGTTTGTGCAACAAAACAATTTTGCAATTCTGGTTAGCCAGGTCGACGGACGCCCGTGGGCCACGCACATCCCGATGATGCTTGGGCAAAATCAGGAAGGTCAATCCGTTCTTTCAACCCACGTGGCGCGGGCGAACCCGCAGTGGCGCAGCCTCGAAGGCCAAGAGGTGATGGTGATTTTTGCCGGACCGAACGCCTACATTTCATCGTCGTGGTACGATCACGAAAACGTACCAACCTGGAATTACACGGCCGTTCATGCCTACGGACAGGTTCGCATTCTGGAAGGAGACGCGCTTGTTGAATCTATAAGTCAACTGGTTAATCATCACGAACAACACTCCGAGCGGCCCGTGTCGGTGGAGGGGATGACACCGGCGTTTTTCAAGCGGGAGTTGCGGGCACTGGTTGGTCTGGAAATTCTGGTAACCGAGTTTCAATCGGTTCGCAAGCTCTCGCAAAATCGCGACGACCACAACCACAGCCAAATTGTCGACCAACTCGAAAAGCGGGGCGACGCTGGTTCTGTTGCCATCGCCGAAGAAATGAAAACGCGTAAATAAACCGTCATGCAACTTACTGACCGTACAAAAATCACCCGCCTGCCCAAACGCGGCCACCACGACACCGAAACCATTTACCCGATCCTGGACGAAGGGCTGGTTTGCCATGTTAGCTACAACCTGAACGGACAGCCGTTTATGATTCCCACAGCTTATTGCCGGATCGACGATATAGTCTATTTGCACGGCTCGGTGGGTAGCCATTTCTTCCGCGAATTAGCCAAAGAGATTCCCGTTTGCATCGCCGTAACCCACATCGACGGCCTGGTAATGGCGCGGTCTGCGTTTCACCATTCGGTTAATTACCGCTCGGTGATTTTGTTTGGGCAGACCCGACTCGTGACCGACGAAACCGAACGTTGGCACGCCCTCGAACGCATCACCGAACACCTCGTGCCCGGTCGCTGGGATGATACGCGCCAACCCAACGCGAGCGAGATGAAAAAGACGATGGTGCTGGCCATTCAGATCGAAGAAGCCTCAGCCAAAGTCCGCACGGGTAACGTCGGCGACGAACCCGAGGATATGAATCTGCCGTACTGGGCAGGGGTGTTGCCCATTTCACTGCACTACGGCAAACCCGAGCAAGACCCCGTGCAGGATACAGCCGTAACTGTGCCGGATTATGTGACGGGGTACAAACGGGAAAGCAAATAATCGCAAGAATCGGGTTTATAGCGATGATATTAAACCAGACCTTTGCCAACCATGAACATAATCAACCAACTGACTGCTGAGATGGAACGGTTCTATGCCGAACCGGGGCCACTCAACCCGCAACTGGATCGGGAGGCTATCCTGAACGCTCTACAACCGTTCGATTTTGCTGAAGCCAGACCTGCTGGAGATGTGTTTGAGACGGTGAGTCAGTTGGTGCGGGCGGGAACGGTGCATATTACCAACCCACGCTATTTCGGGTTGTTCAACCCCGCGCCGGTTCTGCCGGCAATAATTGCCGAGGGGCTTGCCGCTGTTTATAATCCACAAATGGCTGCCTGGTCGCACGCGCCTGTTGCCAACGAGATTGAGCAGCATACCTTGCGCTTCATTGCTACCAAACTAGGTCTTCCACTGGAGCAACTGGCCTCTACATTCACGTCGGGTGGCTCGGAGGCTAATCATTCGGCGGTATTGGTGGGCTTGGCGCATCACTTCCCGCAATCGCTGGACGATGGAATCGGAGGCCTTCCCAAACGGCCCTGCCTGTATGTGTCGGCGATGGCGCACAATTCGTTCGATAAGATTGCCAAGCATGTAGGCTTGGGGTTGAGCGCACTTCGCATAGTGCCGGTCAATGATGATTTGCAACTCGACATAGTTGCCCTGAAAGCTATGCTAACCGAAGATCGGGCGGCTGGTTGGGAGCCATTTATGGTGGTCGGGACAGCCGGGGCAACAGCTACGGGCGTGGTTGATCCACTTCCTGAACTGGCGCAACTCTGCCAGGAGCAGTCGCTTTGGTTTCATGTCGATGCTGCCTGGGCAGGGGCCGTAGCCATTTCGCCCAAACTGAAGCCGATTCTGGCCGGTATCGAACAGGCCGATTCCGTGACGGTTGACGCCCACAAGTGGTTCAACCTGACAATGGGCGCAGGCATGTTTTTCACCCGACATGCCAAAGCCAATCAGCAGGCGTTTGCCGTCCGGGCCGATTACATGCCCCCCAGCGAAAACGATGCAGTTGTTCCCTATTTGACTACCCTACAGTGGTCGCGCCGATTTATTGGCTTGAAGTTATTCATGGCTCTGGCCGAAATTGGCGAGTTGGGTTATGCGGCTATGATTGAGGAGCAAACCAATCTGGCCCATTATTTCCGGGAGCAATTAGACCAACAAGGCTGGCAGATTGTCAACAAAACAGCCCTGCCGGTGGTCAATTTTACGCATCCCAAATTGACCACCGGCAACCTAACCGCCGACGATGTAGTGCAGCAGCTTTACGCACAAAGCGATACCTGGATTTCGACCGTTACAATCAACGACCAAAAAGTGTTCCGTTTCTGCGTCACCAACTTCAAATCGACCCGGCAGGATGTTGACTACTTGCTGAATGAGCTTACGCGGTCACTCTACTGACTCCACTCCGTTGGCGTGCGGTCCCAACGGTGGCCTTTCAATTCCCGGATTAATTCGGGCGATAAGCCCCGACCGTCGCTCGTGGCAATGTTAGCTTCAACGTTGCGGAGTTGACGCATACCCGGAATCGTCGTGGCAACGTCGGGATTTTCCAGGATGAAGCGCAGAGCCATTTCGGGCATCGTCATCCCCGACGGAATCAGTGGGCGCAGGGCTTCCGCATGGTCAACACTGCTGTTCAGGTTTTCGGGGACGAAATAGGTCGAACGCCAGTCTTCGGCGGGGAACGTGGTTTCTTTGGTGAGCGTGCCGGTCAGAGTGCCTTCGTCAAATGGAACGCGGGCAATCACGCCCACGCCCAACTCGCGGCAAAGCGGAAACAGGTTGTCTTCAGGAGCCTGATCGAAAATGTTGTAGATCACCTGCACCCCGTCGATGAGGCCCGTGCGGAGCGTTTCGAGACAGTTGTCCGGCTCCCAACGATTCACCGATACACCCCATGCCCGCACTTTGCCATCCTGCGTAAGTTTCTGGATAGCTTCTTTCCACTCGTCGCGATTGGCCCAGTCATCCTCCCAAACGTGAAATTGTTGCAAGTCGATGGTCTCAACGCCCAGATTTTTCAGGCTCTTCTCGGTATACTTCACGATGTAGTCGGCGGGAAATACGTCGTCGATAGAGAAGCCACGGCGCGAGGGCCATTTGCGGTTTTTGGGTGGGATTTTGGTGGCCGCAAACAGGGTTTTGTCATGGTGTGTTTTGAGGAGTTGGTTTAGAATCTCTTCACTCACGCCTGCCCCGTAGGCCCAGGCCGTATCGAAAAAATTACAACCCAACTCAACCGACCGGTCGAGTGCCCGGAGCACTTCGGCTTTCTCGTGGCCGGTCCAGCCCGCCAGGCCCCACATTCCATATCCGATCTCGGAAACTTGCCAGCCTGTCCGGCCAAAGGTTCTGTATTGCATAATGATGTTTGCTCTTTAGCTGACCGCTCAGTGATAAGTTGATTTTGCAATCCTCTCAAAAACAGCTTCAAACTCCTCGGCCCGGTGTTCCCACGAGTTTGCCCGTGCCATCTCGACGCGCTGGGTCACGCGGGCCGGTGATCTATCGGCGAGTGCCCGGTGGAGGGCTTGCGCGAACGCTTCGGGGGTGTCAGCTAGTTCAATTACGCCTGTAAAGTCGTCCAAAATGGAGAAAGGCGTTGAAACAACGGGCAGGCCAGCGGCCAGGTACTCGTTGATTTTGAGGGGATAAATTGTGTAGGTATGCTCGTTACAAACAAAGGGGATCATAGCTGCCGAGAGCTTGGCCAACAGCGGGGGCAAGTCAGCAGGCTGATGCGGGGGCGTAAACACCACGTTCGGGTAACGCGATAGTCGCTCAGTCAGGGCCGGTTCTTTTATCTCACCAATGAATTGAAACGTCACGTCGGGCATCGTCCGCACGCAGTGCTCCACAATGTCGACGTTCACGCGGTCGTCGGCAGTGCCCAGATAACCTACGACGGGTTTTACCGGCGGCTGTTCGCTTGCCAGTTGCCGGGCTTGGTTAAATAAGGCAAAATTCACCCCGTTTTTCACGCAGAACGCGTTGGGTTGCACTTTCGCCTTCGTGCGCCGAAGTGTTTCGGAAGTGGTCACCACGGCATCGACCCGGCGCAGGTATTCGTTCTCGTAGCGGCCCCCGTGCCGACTCATCCAGCGGGCAATCGTGATCTCGTCAAAACAATAGTAAATCGTACCGGCCTCGTTTAGCCGCCCCAACATGGGCAAGCCAAAAACCGGATTCATGCCGTTGATTATCAGCGGTTTTTTGAAACCTAGTTCGCGCATAACTCCGCGCAGGCTTTTCACGAGCCGACTCACGTTCCACTCCACGAGTTGATCGTGCGTTTTGGGCGACAACCAGTTGATGGGTAGCATCGTAGGCGGGTGCCAAACGTAAACCTCGCTGCCCTGCTTCCCCGGCTTTTTCACAAGCCGGTCTGAGAGGTGCATCATGGTGCGGATCGGGATGCCGCGCTGACCGGCTACACCCATCACCAGATCTTTGTAGGTATGCTGGTAGTCGACGTAGAGCACGCGGTGGCGCACCGAAAATTCGCACATCAATTGCACCACAGCCTTCTGGAAGTCGCCCTCCCAGGTGGTTTGGCCTACGCAAATGATACTATCGAAAGGCTCCATGAACAGAATAAGACGGAATTTTATGGGATAAGGAATCTAATGCTTCGGACGAGGGTTCCGGCTTCCAGCGGTAGGCCGTCGAAATCAACATGGAACCGATATACAAAAACGTACTCGTTGGGTACTGGCCCATGATGGGGTTCGAGTAACTGACCACAGCAATGCCCGCAAACTCCGCAATCAGAGCGAGCATCATCGTAAACAACCAGGGGTCTTTGATCTGCCAGAGCCAGTATACCCCGCACAGCATCATGCCGCCAATCATAAGCAAGTAAATGCCGAGGCCCACCAGCCCCGTCTCAATCCAGAGCTGCACATACCAGCTATCGGGTGGAATTTGAGCAGCCCAGTGATTGGGCGAAAAACGGACCCCCGCCCCCGACGATGACCCAATGCCGACACCAAACGGCAGGTCTTTCATGTAGGCTCTAAGTCGCTTCTGGTTTTCGAGCCGTACCAAAAACGACTCGTCTTTGGTGGGTCGAAGGGCCGTTCGGATACGGTAAATCTGGTAATAATTATTCCCAATGTTTGTAAACAGCAACAGTAGCAAAATAGGCGTCGCCATTGCAACACCCTGTAAAATAGGCACTAGTCGCCGTTGCAGGACCATGTAGGCCAGATACCCCGCAATAATCACAAATAGGGCCGACCGTGTGCCCGATACGGCAAACCCCCAGAACATAACCAGAGCCAACAGTGCGTAAACCGCCTTGTACCACCACGACTTTGTGCGAAACATCAGCACAATAGACACCAGTGTAGCCCCGGCCATTTCGGACCCGAACTGTCCGGCATCAGAATAAAACGAGAAACTACGGAGTTGCCCCCACAGCACGTGCTGTTTCTCGGCCCCCGACGCCAGCCAGGCCACCTCGGCGGGGGTCAGGCCAATATATTGCTGCTTGAACCCCCACAGGGCCGCCAGCACCGACCATACCAGCCACGTTTTGATATATAACCAAACCTGGGCCTTCGTGATGGGGTTAACCGATACGATAATGGCTAACAAAAACCAACTGAGCGAAAACGACCGTGCATGGTAGAACCAGGCTGGCGCATACGGCGCATTAGGGTTCCAGTACTCCAGAATGGTATAAACCAACCACAAAATCAACAGAAAGAATGCCGGATTTTTTAGCCGTTTCCACGCCATCCGCTTGCCGTTCAGCAGGGTACTAACCAACGTTAGAACCAGCAACCCGTCAAGCCCGGTCCCTACCGGAATTTCGGCCTCCAGAAAACGGGTCCCACCAATCAGAAAGCTCAGGTTGAAGTAGATATACAAGCCTATGAGTGGCTCGACCAAAATTGCCAGCAACGCCCCAAACACAAGCGGGAGCGCAATCAAGATGGCGGCTCCTTTCACACCCATCGTACCAATGAGCCAACCACCACACAGGGCCATTGCTATCCCCAAAACGCTCACCAGCCAACTCTTATCGCGAAGTCGGTCCAGTAGGGTTTCGGTTATTGGCTGGTCATTGGTCATTGGTTAGTTTGCTCGTTTTGCTTTTTCCCAGACGCCCGACAAGCCCCCCCGATTAAAACGGACGAAGCCCAGCAACACGCACCAGTTCATAAATACAAAGTAGAACGGTACGAAGGTTAGTTTCCAGCGGGTTTGGCGATTTTCCAATACATACCCTACGGATGCAGCCCCATAAAAGATGCTTTGGGCCGCTAAAATTATCCACCAAAAAACAGTTGCTGCCTGACTTGCATTGAGTGGGGGCAAAACGAATAAAATCAATACGTTGAGCAGCACCAGCAGAGGCAAGCAAAACGGCGTTACAGCCCACCGCAACACCCGGTGCGACACATACTGAAAACTCAACCAGCCATACCGACCCACGTTGAGCAAATAAGCCAGCCGTTTCATGGCCTGAAAACCGCCCGTTGCGATCCGCACTTTTCGTTTTTTCTCTTCCGTTACCGAGTGCGAAGGTCGTTCGAGCGCGTAGGCATCGGGCGCATACTCAACCCGGTAGCCACGTCCGGCAATGCGGAGCGAAATTATAAAATCGTCGAGCAAGGTGTCCGACTCGACCGGCTCAAACAAATCGGTCCGAATGGCGAACAACTCGCCTGCCGCCCCCACAATTGTGTGTAACTCGGCATCGAGTTTTTTCAGGAACGACTCATACCGCCAGTACAACCCCTCGCCACTACCCGCTGCCGCTTCGGTCGAGTCGACCTGAATGCGTTTCTCGCCCGTTACGGCCCCAACGCCCTCCGTAAACCGACTTACTAACCGGCTCACGGCTTCGGGATTCAATTGGGTATTCGCATCGGTAAAGATGGTCAGAGGTGTTTCGACCTGGAGCATCGCCTTGTTCATCGCGGCAATTTTACCCAACCGCTCCGTACCCGACAAGATACGCAGATTTGGTCGATTTTGTCCTGCCAAAAACTCCGCCGAACCGTCGGTTGAGCCTTCAATCACGAACAGCAGATGAAGTCGGTCGGCAGGGTAGTTCTGATCGAGACAGTTTTGCAGTTTAGCGGCCAGGTAGTCGCGCTCGTTATAGGCCGGAACCACCATCGTAACGTGAGGTAACTCGGTTAGCGCAACCACCCGGTTGCGCTTGCCCCGGAGTTTAACAAGTAGCCAGGCAACGATTCCGTAGCCCACATACGTGTAAAAGACCAGAAAGCTTAGACCAGCAAACAACCCCACCAAACTATAGTAAACGGTAGTCATCAAAGAAAAAATTATACCGGCGATGCGCTCGCCGTGGTCAGATTCCACCAAATGCCGCGTACAAACGCTTTCGCGTGGGCCAGTTGTCCCGTCAGAACATAGCCGAGCAAATGTTTGGGGGCAACCGCCCCCGCAAAGAAACCATAGAACAACAACCGTTGTGCCGGTGTGCAATGCCGACGCATATACAAAATCCGGTTCCGGGTCATATAGTAGGTCTGCAACGTGCTCCGCCAGCCTACCGACACCGATTCTTTGTGCAGAATAGTGGCCGAAGGCTGATAATAAATCTGAAAATGGGCATCTTTAATCCGTTGCGACCAGTCGAGTTCTTCGTAATACAAAAAGAAGCGTTCGGCAAATCGCCCGACGCGCTCAACCACCCGTCGACTCACCAGCATGGCACACCCGTGCGCAAAGTTTGTGAAGCCCGGCTTATCAAATTGCCCTGTGTCGGGTTGGTTATAGCCAATCACGTGCGCGGTACCCGTTAACATATTCATCGGGTTGTATCCGGCATATTGAATCATATTGGGGGCGTTGAAGTAGCGAATTTTGGGGCACACCACCCCAACCTGATCACTATGCCCAAACGGCTTAAGCAGTTCGTCGAGCAAATTGGGCGTTAGCTCGGTATCGTTGTTGACAATAAAATAGTACTCGCCCTTAGCTTGTTGCATACCCAAATTATTTCCGCCCGTGAAGCCCAGATTTTCTTCACTGCGCACAAGCCGAACGTGCAAATACCTGTCCAGATCAATTTGACTTTTCAGCGATGGAATCGAGGCATTGTCAACAACAATGATCTCGTAGTTTGGATATGTCAGTGCGTGCGACGAGTCCAGAAACTGTCGGGTAACCTCCGCCTGATTGTAGTTGATAGTAACAATCGAAATGAGCGGATAGGCGGGGGCGGCTATACGTTCTCCTTCTGCCATAAGCTGAAAAAGGTTCGCCAGATGATATATAAGTCTGTTTTGAACGAGAACGTCCGTGCATACTCAATGTCCAGATCAGTTCGTTCCCGGTCCGACATCGGCCCTTGCCCTTTGGCCCGTTTCTTAATCTGCCATAGGCCCGTAAGGCCAGCCGGTCCCGCAAATCGCTCTGCCGAATCGTTAGTGGTCAGTTTTTCTGCTTCATACAACGGCAGCGGGCGGTTCCCTACCAGCGACATATCACCCACCAGAATATTCACCAGTTGGGGTAATTCATCTATACTGCTGTTACGCAAAAACTTGCCGAGCCGGGTAATGCGCGGGTCGTTCCGAAATTTCATGAATTTAGCCGCTTCCTCGTTTTCGCGTAGGTAGAGTTTTTCGCAAATGGGCTGATGCTGATCGATCAACAACCGTTGGCACGCCACCCCTTTTTCGCGGCAGGCCGAACACAGAAAGGATGAAATCTGCATTAACGACTCCTTTTCAGATGAAGATATTTTATTTTTGGCATAAATATTGCTAGAGGCCAAATCTTTCAACTGTTGGTCAGCTTTTACCTTCATGGTTCTGAATTTCAGCATGCCAAAAACGTGAAAGTTAGTACCTGCCCGATAGGAGCGATAAAAAATTGGCCCTTTTGAATCCAAGACAATCAAAGCCGCTACCACTAGTAACACGGGCGATAAGATCAGTAAAGCCGTGAACGCCACCAACATATCGATCCCCCGCTTCCACCAGGGTAATCGAAATTTATATTGCTCTAGAGTTTCAGCGTGCCTGTGGGCCAACTGAAGGTGGGTGCTAACGTCCATGTAGTAGCGAATTTTTGATTGAAGGGTGTGAGCAGTTTCGTTTACATCGACCACATCCGCAATACCAACATAAGGAAGGGCGTGTTTGTCAGAGGTTCCGGCAGGCTGTGCCAGTAAAATGGGCGTAAATTGATAAAAAGCATTGCCTCGTACCAATTTGATTAAATCTTTCGTGTTTGTCGAATCAACAGTGATAACACTGGTAGGCATACAATTCTCAAACCACTCCTCAGCACTTTTCACGTTTCGGAATCGTACGATCTCATACCGATTGCCCAGGTAGGCATTCAGTCGTTGAACTCGCTCATCGTCGTCGTCTACCAATAGCAGGTAGTGTGCGTCAGATCCTTTCACGAACGATCAAACTATATTGTGGAGCAAATGAAACGATTTGGAGAATTTCGGCATAAATTTTGCAGTAGTATTCAGTATTCGTTTCATACATGAGTAGCGATCTCAAAGAGAGATTAAAAAGCAGTTTAAGACTTACGCACTCTGAGAAACAGTATAACCTCTGAATAACATCGACAAAATGCGTGATTTTTGTTGCCATACAGGTTTCTCCTTTACGTTCAGCCGTTCAGCAACAATGCGTTGCTCAACCGGCCCGGCAACGGGAGCTACCCGACGCAACAGGGCATGCAATTTGGCTTTAACCTCGAGCGGGTTAAACGGTTTAGCGATGTATCCATCGACGCCCTGCTCCAAACACTCGATGCGGGTGTCGCTGTCAGTGGCATTAGAAAGCACTACAACAGGAGTTTTGGCCAGCAGTTTGCTCATGCGAATGAGCTTAGTGAGGTCAAGTCCGCTGAAAAACGGAAGATTGAGTTCGGTGAGCACACAGTCGAAATGGTGGCCCTGTATGAGCATACGGGCTGCATCCTGACCGCTGTTTGCCACTGTAATGTCAAAGTCATTCCGCAGTGTTTGCACAAGAATGCCAGCGACATAGGGATTTTCATCCACTATGAGCAAGTGAAACTTTGAGTTCATCTTGTTTATGTTTTAAGAGATGGGTTAGATCTTCCCTGTTTAGACTTTGTCGCACCTATCGGGTAACTGTCGCTACACATAAAATATTAACAATTCATCGTTGAGATTGCCTTCATATGGTTTTAATCATACTGAACAGCATTGTTTTTGCCAAAAATATACTAAAATAAATAAAAGAACACTTCAGTTAACCAACTTTTCACTGCAATACAAACGTATACGTGCGTTCATCCTTAAGGTGTAAAACACGAAAATGCCCACAGACTAAAGCCTATGGGCATTTGGGATTAGTTCTGCTGGCAAGCGTGTTAGCTCACACTACCACCGTTCCAAACGGGTTTGTGAGGAGGCAACAGAGCCAGACTACCATCGCGGTCTTCGGCCATCAGAACCATCCCCTGCGATTCTAAGCCCATCATTTTGCGGGGGGCTAAATTTGCAAGAAACGTCACCTGTTTGCCAATCAACTCTTCGGGGGTGAAGTGCTTGGCGATACCACTCAGAATTTGCCGACCACCCATACCGTCGTCTACGCGAAGCTTGAGCAATTTATCGCTCTTGGCAACTCGTTCGGCTTCGGTAATCGTGCCGATACGGATATCCATCTTCGCAAAATCGTCGTAGGTGATCTCACCTTTAGGTTCGGGGGGCGTTTTGGTGGCTAGCTCGTTCATGCGTTTTGAATCGTGTAATTTTTGAATCTGTTTGTTAATCACCTCATCTTCCAGCTTCTCAAACAGCAGGCTGCTTTGACCCAGTGCGTGACCTTCGGTGAGGAGGTCCGATTTTCCCGCGTTGAGCCAGGTAAGGTTGTCTTTATCAAGGGCTTCAGCATTGAGCTGATGCCGGAGATTCTGGGCCGTAAACGGTAGAAAAGGCTCGCACAATACACTTAGGTTAGCCGTGATTTGCAAGGCAATGTGCAAAATGCTGTTGGCCCGAGTCGGGTCCGTTTTGACGACCTTCCAGGGTTCGGTTTCGGCTAGGTATTTGTTACCTAACCGGGCCAGGTCCATCAGGTGCATGAGGCCCTCGCGGAACCGGTAAGCCGCAATTGACTGCCCGATCCGGTCAGGAAACTGGGCGAGTTCGTTAAGCACCTCGCGGTCGTAGTCGGTGGGTTCGCAAAGGGCGGGAACGCGGTTTTCGCAAAACTTTTGGGTCAGTACAAATGCCCGGTTTACGAAGTTGCCGAATATGCCCACTAACTCAGCATTGTTGCGGGTTTGGTAATCTTTCCAGGTAAACTCCGAGTCTTTTGTTTCGGGGGCGTTGGCCGCCAGCACATAACGCAAAACGTCCTGCTTGTTGGGCATCTCGTCCAGATACTCGTGCAACCAAACGGCCCAATTGCGCGACGTGCTGATTTTGTCGCCTTCGAGGTTCATGAACTCGTTGGCAGGCACGTTGTCGGGCAAAATGTAGCCCGTGCTATCGTGCATGAGCATTGCCGGGAAAATAATGCAGTGGAACACGATGTTGTCCTTGCCAATGAAATGCACCAGTTTGGTGTTTTTATCGCGCCAGTACAATTCCCAGTTCCGACCCTGCTCGGCGGCCCACTCTTTGGTCATGGAGATGTAGCCGATGGGCGCATCGAACCAGACGTAGAGCACTTTACCTTCAGTATCGGGCAGGGGAACCGAGATGCCCCAATCGAGATCGCGGGTCATGGCACGGGGGCGCAGACCCTCTTTGAGCCACGATTGGCATTGGCCGAACACGTTGGTTTTCCACTCCCGATGACTGTTTACGTATTCCTCAATACGCGGCTGCATCCGGTCGAGAGGCAAATACCAGTTTTTGGTGGCCTTTAGCACTGGTTTCGCTCCCGACAGCATCGAGCGCAGTGGCTCGCGGAGTTCGGTAGGGCTGAGGGTGGAGCCGCAACGTTCGCACTGATCGCCGTACGCATTTTCGTTGGCGCACACCGGACAGACGCCTACAATGTAGCGGTCGGCCAAGAACTGATTGGCCGTTTCGTCGTAATACTGTTCGGTGACCTCTTCAGTGAAGTTGCCGCCCTCGTACAGATTCCGGAAAATCTCCTGCGACGTCTCGTGGTGAATCTTGTTTGATGTCCGTGAGTAGACATCGAACGAGATACCGAAGTCGGCAAAGGCCTGCTTGATCTGTCCGTAGTATTTATCGACAACTTGTTGGGGCGTAATGCCTTCTTTCTGAGCACGAATGGTGATGGGTACGCCGTGTTCGTCGGTGCCGCTGATAAAAGCCACGTCTTTACCCGTTGCCCGGAGGTAGCGCACGTAAATGTCGGCGGGGAGGTAACAACCCGCAATGTGCCCAATGTGGATGGGGCCATTGGCGTAGATGAGAGCCGCCGTGACGGTATATCGCTGAGGATTTTCGATCATTTTTCAAGATTGAGCGGCAAGGGGTCTGCCACTAATTTCTGCAAAATTAGCAATTCAGGTCCGATGGTTGTTAAGTTTACATCAAGAGGCCCTAATTGCTATGGACAACACAAACAGCGATACCAGTAATTTCCTGAACTGGGTTGAAATCAAAAATTTTAAGTCGATCAAAGACCTGCGGCTCGATTGCAAGCGGGTGAATATCTTTATTGGCAAGCCCAACGTTGGTAAGTCGAATATTTTGGAGGGATTGGGGATGTTGGGGGAAGTCAACTCGCAAGGGCGAATATTTGAAGGTTACATTAGATATGAGAATTTAACTCAATTATTTTATGATAATGATCCAAGTAAATCCATAAGTATTGACTCTAATAATCGGTTAACAGAGTTATATCAAAAACCGAATATCGGAAATAGCTTTAACCACTTTGGTTACACTATTAATCATCTTGGTAGTACATATAGATTATCTGAAAGAGGAGAGGTAGTTAATATTATTCCTATTGACGAAACGCCTTTTAGCCACACGAAAAAATATGACTTTTCTAATCTCACTATATTTTCTACTATATTTCAAGACTTCTTACTTCCTCCTAATGGCCAGAATTTATATTCAGTAATCAGGAGAAACAAGGAATTGTGGACTGAGTTTGCTACGCTTTTCCAAGACCAAAACCTTGAGCTGGTTTTATATGACGAAAAGCAAGAGTTTATCCTTCAAAAAAGGCAAGAGCGTGTGGTCTGGCAGTACCCCTATTTCTCTATAGCCGATACCTTCCGGCGGTATATGTTTTACATTGCCGCCATTGAATCAAACAAAAACTCGGTCATCATTTTTGAAGAGCCGGAGGTACATTCGTTTCCGCCCTACACAAAGGCGTTGGCGCATAGAATTGCATATAGCGAACAGAATCAGTTTTTCATTTCAACGCATAGCCCTTATTTGCTCCAAACATTGATTGCAGAACTAGATGATGCTGACCTTTCAGTCTATATAACTTACTACAAAGACTACCAGACTCAGGTGCGATTGTTAACGGCAGAAGAATTACAAGAAGCACTGGATCTAAGCATTGATCTGTTTTATAATCTCAGTCGCTACGAGTCTAATGCCTAGATACCAAACCTTTTTTCTGCCTGAATGCCACGCAGATACAGCATTAGTCCGATTCATAATTCCTGAACCTTTGTTGAGTATTCACGAGAAAGGATGTTCCGAGGTGGCAAAATCTATGCTTTCTCCCAAAGCGGATGATTACCGGCTTATTGGCATTGTAGATAACGACAAGAAACTCAACATCCATTGCAAAGGGTTTTTCGGGACTTTCGAGACCGTCTCTCAATACGAACGGTTAACTCTTAAAAAGCATCCTATTAAGGATCAGTACATTATAATAGTTGACAAGGCAGTCGAAACGTTTTTGTTGTGGAATGCAGAAGCCGTTGGAATGGCTGTCAGTCAATACGGTTTTGATACGAGTCCAAAAAAATTTGGGTTACAACTAAAAACGCCCACCATCGAAACCGACCCCAGTTACCTTCAATTGCTCAACGATCTGTATCAACATCAAGCTCCCGGCTTGCTAACCCTCGAAAGTTTGCTACATGGATTTATTGAAGGAACCCCCTAAAACTGTTTTCATCACCGGAGCCACCGGCTTTATCGGTTCACACATCGCCCGGCGGTATCTGGCGGCTGGCTACCGGGTGGAGGCTCTGACCCGCACCAACGGGCACGCGGGTTTGCTGGCCGACGTAGCCGACCAAATTACCTGGTATGAGGGCGATATTTTGGATATTCCGTCGCTGGAAGCAGCTATCCGGGGCGGTATTGATGTGGTTCACGCGGCTGCCGTGGTGTCGTTTGCGCCGAAAGACCACGCACAGATGGACCAAATCAACGTGGAGGGGACAGCTAATGTGGTGAATGTGTGTTTGAAAGCAGGCATTCATAAATTGGGTTATGTGAGTTCGGTGGCAGCTCTGGGCAGGCCCGAAAACAAGACGGGTACTAATGAGGTAATTCGGCTCGATGAGAGCCAGAAATGGGAGGATTCGCCCAACAACTCGGCCTATGCCAAGAGCAAGTATCGGGCCGAGCTAGAAGTTTGGCGGGGTGTGGCCGAGGGATTACAGGCCGTTATGGTAAACCCCAGCATTGTATTGGGCGCGGGCGACTGGAACCGTAGCAGCACCCGTTTGTTCAAGTATGTGTACGACGAAAAGCCGTTTTATCCGGTTGGCCTGGTCAATTATGTCGACGTAGTAGACGTAGTAGAAAGCCTTTTCCGGCTCATGGAGGCCGATTCGATCCCCGAGGGACGCTTCGTTTTGAACGGGGGCACGATTCCCTACAAAGAGTTGTTAGAACAGATGGCGGTTGCCCTGCACAAGCGACCGCCCCGAATGCAGATGCCCCGTTGGCTCACGCATTTGGCCTGGCCGGTGGAGGCTGTTCGGTCGTGGATCACGGGTAGCGAACCGCTTATTACCCGCGAAACGGCCCGTTCAGCAAGTTCGCTTTATGCCTACGATGGACGCGCCATCACGCAGGCCATTGATTTACAGTACCGACCGCTTTCGGAGACGCTTATGCGTTCGGCAAAAGCGTATGTCGGGCTGTAATTTTTTGCGGATGATCGGTTGCGATTTCCATTTTTGTGCCTATATTTCTTACGGCTTTGGATAGTTCGCACCTGTGGTGCGGCCCCTATCCCGATTCGTTAACCCATTAGAGGACTCAACATGGAGCAAGAGTTTGAAGAACGAGAAGGTGATATAAACGATTCGCTACAGCGTTTTGAACAGATGCTGGTCCGGCAGGAACGTCAGTTTTTCGACCTCGACGTGTATGAGCGGTTTGTTGAGCATTATTTGGGTGAAGGTAATCTGGAGAAAGCGTATCAGGCGGCTGAAGCTGGTCTTGAAAACTTTCCCTACGCGCTCGAACTTATGCTCGATAAAGCTCAGATTCTGGCCAACTTCAACCGCTTCGATGAATCACTCGAACTGCTCGACCGGGCGGGACTTTTTAATCCCGGTGACCTCGATGTGCAATACATGCAGGGTACGGTGCTGAACATGGCCGGGCGATTCGAAGAGTCGGTGCAGGTGCTCGAAGACATGCTCGATAACACCGACGACAAAGACGATATTTATTTTCAAATCGGGCAGAGCTACCAGAACTGGGGCAAATACCCTGAGGCCATCGGCCAATACAAAAAGGCAATTGCTCTGAACATGAACAACGAGAACGCCCTTTATGAGCTATCGTTTTGCTTCGATGTGACGGGTGAGTTAGAAGACAGCCTTCCTTATTACAAAGGCTTGATCGACAAAGATCCGTACTCGTATCATGCCTGGTACAACCTGGGCATTACCTACAGCAAACTGGCTAAGTTTGAGGAGGCCGCCGAAGCCTACGATTATGCGACCATAATTAAAGAAGACTTTGCGTCGGCACACTTCAACCTGGGCAACACGCTCATGAATTTGGGGCAGTTCGACAAGGCCGAGGAGTGTTACCGGACTACTCTTAAGTACGAAGAACCCACCGCCGATACGTATTGCCATCTCGGCGCGAGTCTCGAAAAACAAGACCGCCTGCCCGAAGCCATCAAAGAATATCGCGAGGCTGTCCGGCTCGATGCCATGTGGGATGAGGCCTGGTACGGAATAGGCGTTTGTTTGAGCGAGTCGGGTAAGTGGTATGAGTCATTGCCATTTTTCCAGAAAGCCATCAAGCTCAACGATAACAACGCGGAGTACTATCTGGCCCTTGCCGAAACCGAGTATAAGATTGGCAATGTGATTTCGAGCGTCGAAGCGTTCGAGAAAGCCGCCGAAGTAGACTCGGCCAACCCCGATGTGTATTTGGTTTGGTCGCTGATTCCATTCGATCAGGGCAATTTCGACAAGGCCAACGATATTATTCAACTGGGTATTGAGGTACTACCCGAAGAGGCCGATTTGTACTATCGGTCGGCGGTGTATCTGATTCACGGGGGCATGTACCGCGAGGCCCTGCTTCAACTCGAAGTGGCCCTCACAATTGACTACGACGCCCACGTGCAGTTATTCGAGTTTTTCCCCGAACTCGAAAAGCAAAAGGCACTTTACAAAATCATTCAGCAGTATAAGAAGTCGTAAGGTCTCCCCTGGGTGGGGTAGTAGAAAAAGCGTTTACCCTCAAAAGGATAAACGCTTTTTCTATATCTGGAAGCGGACGAATATCGACGAAACTAGTCATAGGGCCAATAGTCTATATCGTAATTGAAAATAAATTGACCGCTTTAAGCTGTAAACTTGGCGCGGTCTATTTATTTTACGGTAAGAAAGCACCAAGTAGAATATTTGGACTTTTTGCTTAAAAGCAGTTTTTTCTTTCATATTTGTAAACAACCAACCTATGCAGTATAAGTACTTTGCCAGAAAGACAACTATATTGTTCGTTTTTCTACTTCTATCTACCCTTTCCGTGTTTGCGCAACGCATCACCGGAAAAGTTACAGACGCCCGCTCGGGCGAAACATTGGCCGGCGTGACGGTTTTAGCCGTTGGCACGAACATCGGGGTCTCAACCGATGGTAGCGGGGTTTATACCTTGCCCCTGAAACAGGATGGCACCTACACGATTCGGTTTAGTGCGATTGGCTCTGTACCCAAAGAGTCGACCGTAACGGTGCAGGCTGGTGCGACCGTCACGCTCAACCTAGCTTTGGACGAGTCGCAGGCACAGTTGGGCGAGGTAGTCGTGATCGGTTCGCGGGCCGCAACCGCCCGGACCAACATTCAAACGGCCGTTCCGGTCGACGTGATTACGACTAAAGAGATGAAGAGTTTCGCACAGGTCGATGTGAGTCAGATTCTGAACTTCGTGGCTCCCTCGTTCAACTCGAACCGCCAAACCGTTACCGACGGAACCGACCACATTGACCCGGCTTCGTTGCGGGGGCTTGGTCCCGACCAAACGCTGGTGCTGGTGAACGGTAAGCGTCGGCACAACACGGCCCTGGTAAACATCAACGGCTCGGTAGGGCGTGGCTCGGTGGGCACCGACATGAACGTGATTCCGGTTGCGGCTATCGAGCGCATCGAAGTGCTACGCGACGGGGCTGCGGCTCAGTACGGCTCCGACGCTATTGCTGGGGTGATCAACGTGGTTCTGAAGAAAAACTACGAGGGTCTGGATGCTTCGCTGATGGCAGGTGGCAGCATGACTAACATGAAATACACCGTACCGAACATTGCGGGGGGCGTAACCGAGCGTTCGCAGAAAATCCGCGATGGGCAGGTGTTCCAATTCGACATCTCGAAAGGTTTCAGATTAGGTAAGCGCGGGGGTTTCACGGTGTCAGGTCAGATTGTTGACCGGGGCCGCACAAACCGCTCTGCCGATGACAACGCGCCGACTATCTACCTCGGTTCGGGCGGGGGTTTCCCCGGCACAGGTGTGGTTTCGGCGGCAAACCGTCCGGCTTTGCTAGCTGCCGATGCGCAGTTGGTGCAGCAACGCGGCTACAACCGGCAAAACATGATTATTGGTAACTCATCGTCGCGCAACTACGGGGCCTTCGTAAATGGTGGTTTGCCAATTGGTCAGAACTCAGAGTTTTATTTCTCGGGTGGTGTTACGTACCGCTCGGGTACGGGCTATGGCAACAACCGGGTGCCGGTGTCGCGGGCACAGCAACCGCTGAATGCCGATGGAACAATTTTCTACCCCGACGGTTTTCTTCCTGCCATTCAATCGATTATCAACGACCAATCATTGTTGCTGGGCTATAAAACCAAGCTCGGTGGCTGGAACGCTGATCTGAGCAACGTGTTTGGCCGGAACTCTTTCAGGTTCGATGTATTAAGCTCAGGCAACGCCACGCTGCCCAACAGCGCAAACCAGCAAACCCAGTTTTATTGCGGAACGCTCAAGTTCAATCAGAACACGACTAACCTCGACTTCTCACGGATGTTCAAAGTCGACGGTATCAGCGGCCTAAACGTGGCCTTCGGAGGTGAGGTTCGCCGGGAGCAGTACATTATCGAAGCAGGTGAAGCGGCTTCGTATTCGGGAGCAACTGCCAACAAGGCAGTTCCGTTGGCTCCTGTTAGCATCAGTGGTCCGGCTTCGGGAACAACGTTGGCTCTACCGGGCGCACAGGTGTTTCCGGGGTATCAGCCAAGCGATGAGTTAGATAAAAGCCGTTCGAGCTTCGGTTTGTACGCCGACGTGGAAGGCGAATTATTCGACCGACTGTTGATCGACGTAGCGGGGCGGTTTGAGAATTTTTCTGACTTCGGCTCAAAACTGACCGGAAAACTAGCTACTCGTTTGCGGATTGTGGACGCGTTTAATCTGCGGGGAGCCATCAGCACAGGTTTCCGCGCACCAAGCCTGCATCAGCGGTATTTCAACAATACCAGCACGCAGTTTGTAAACGGTTTGCCTTCGAACACGCTGACGGTGAACAACGAGAGCCAAATTGCGCGGGAGGTGATCGGTGTGGATGCCCTCCGGCCCGAGACGTCGGTGAACTACACGGTCGGGTTTACCTCGAAAATTGGGCGGGGTTTCACGGCCACCGTCGATGCGTATCAGATTGATATTGAAGACCGAATTCTGTATTCAGGGCCATTCGGTCGGGCTACGCTCGGCTTTGCCGCAACCGCCTTTCCGGGCGTAAACGTAGTGCGGGTGTTTGCCAATGCCGCCAATACCCAAACGCGGGGCATCGACATTGTAGCAACGGAGCGGGTTAAACTCGGCCCCGGTCAGTTGACCTTAACAGCAGCGATCAACTTCAACAAAACGAAGGTGTTGAGCATTAACCCATCGACGTTTATTAACGCGCAGGCCAATAACGAAGCGCGGGGTGGTAACCCCGACGCGTGGCCCCGGAACATTTTCTTCGACCGCTCGCAGGTGGCCCTGCTCGAAACAGGTTTGCCCCAGAACAAGTTTAACCTGAGCGCGGCCTACCGGGTCAAGAAATTTGATGTGTCAATACGGTCGGTGCGGTTTGGTGAGGTGCGCAACCTAACTACGGCTGATCCGTATAACATTAACCCGGCTACCAATACATTCTGGAACACTCAGTTTCAACGCGATGCCGCCGGTGCGCCGTTCCTCGACCAAACGTTCAGCCCACTCTGGATCACCGACGTGACCCTCAGCTACCAGTTTACAAAGCAATTGAACCTGGCCATTGGTGCCAACAACCTGTTCGATGTGTACCCCGATCAGCTTTATGTGGACCCACGTAACGCACTTGGGTCAGTAGACTACAACTCAGGTCGCGATCTCTCGAACCGGGGCCGTTTCCTGTTCCCCTCCAATCAGGGTGGTTTCAACGGGCGGTTTGTGTTTGCCCGCCTGAGCGCGAGTTTGTAAGATAAGCCAGACGATAGTTGCCGGATAACTAATCGGCACAAAACGGGTTTACCTCTAGCAGGTAGCCCGTTTTTTTTATGGATTCACTTCGTCTGGCCCTCGACTGGACCCCAAACACCAACCACACCGGATTCTACGTGGCGCAGGCTCACGGTTTGTACCGGGATGCCGGGCTGACCGTTGAGATCAGCACCCCCGAAGCCGATAAATATAAATCGACACCGGCCCGTCGACTTGCTCACGGCGAGGTCGATTTAGCCATTGTGCCGTCGGAGAGTGTGGTAAGCTTTCACACCACCACGCCCGCCGTGCCGTTGGTGGCGGTGGCGGCTGTGTTGGCCCGCGATGCCAGTGCCATTGTCACGCTGGGGCAAAGTGGCCTTGAGCGGCCCGCCCAACTCGATAGTAAGGTATACGGCTCCTACGGTGCTCGTTTTGAGGATGATCTGGTTCGGCAAATGATTCGCAACGACGGGGGCCGGGGCGTGATAGCTACCCACAAGCCCGCTCGCCTGAACCTCTGGCAGGCTTTACTAACAAACGAGATCGACGCCACCTGGATTTTCCTGCCCTGGGAGGGTGTTGAGGCCGATTTAGCCGAAGTAAAGCTAAACCGATTTCTGCTTGATGATTACGAAATCCCCTACGGATACAGCCCTGTTTTGGCTACCCGACAAGATTTTATTGACCAAAATCCTGACCTGTTGCATCGGTTTATGGAGGCTACGGCGGCAGGCTACCGCTTCGCTGTGGAGCAACCTGACGAGGCCGCCCGACTGCTGATTGAGCAAGCCCATCACCCCACGCTGGCCGATCACGGTTTTGTCGAATTGAGTCAACAGACTGTGGCGGGCTACTTACTTGATACGGCGGGGCATTGGGGCCGGATGCGTCGGGAGGTATGGGTACAGTTTGTAAACTACCTAATTCGCCACCGCATGATCGTGACACGCGATGGCGAACTGGTGATGCAACTCGATGTAAATAAGTTGTTTACGAATCAGTTTGTCGAGAATCAGAAAACGTTACCAACTATCAAGGCCTAAAACTTTACGACCAAGCTCAGAGAGTTCGGCAGTTTGGTAACGGGTTTTCTCCCAGTTGCGCGGGTCGCCGGGGAATGCGTACCCTTCAGGGGCCTGCCGGTCGCGCCACGACGTAATGCGCCATTGCCGCAGGGCCTCGTTTTCGGGTTGGGCGGGCATCATCGAAATATACTGGGCAATGCGAACTTTGTCTTTCGTGTGATTAGGCCGGATGCCGTGGGGCAATGTGCTATTGAAAATCAGCAGGTCGCCCGCTTCCATTTTCACCTTTACGAACTCGAAGCCTGTCGTGTCAGGCTTAAACCGGTCGCGGTCTGCGGGTTGGGTAAGTTTCCAGGTATCGTAGGTGCGGTAGAGTTCGGGGAGGCATTGGAAACCGCCCATGTTCTCGTCGGTTTGGTCGGCAAGGGCCAACACGCCCTGCACGTTCTGGGGCCGGGTTTCGGGGTCATAATCCCAATGGATAAAGCCCTGGAATGGTTGGTTGGGATCGGTTGGGAAGTTCAGATTAGCCCGGTCAATAGTTACCCAGAGTTCGTCCACGCCCCAAACGTCGGCGAAGGCGTCGTACACGCGCTGGGTTTGACGGTTGTCCCACTGGTATTGGTGATTGTAGAGTTCGACCATACCGGACCCGATCAGCTCTTTCATGCGCATTTCGGCGCGGGGGGGCGCAAACCAGGTGGCGGAGTTGTTGGGGTCTTTTTCCTCAAATTCCCACAGCAAAGCGGCCATGCGTTCGGCTTGTTCGCGAGGAACGGCCTGCTTCACGACGATATAGCCGTTCTCCACCCAAAACTGCCAATCTTCTTCCGACAACACCCGCAGGGGTTTGCCCGACGAACGGTCGTTGAGGGCAATTTTACTACTGGTTGCCGTGGAGGGGTTGCCGGGAATGTCTTTATGGGCGTTGTCGGGAATCATTGCGGCAGGCGTTCCTGCAGGAGCCATTGTCGGCTGCATCGTTTCCATGTTAAATAAGGCGTTTGCGTGTTTTTGTAGGACAAAGGTAAGATACGTATTCAGTGCGTTGCTTTGACCATTCAGGCCACTTTTTGCACTATTTTGCTCTTTGCTTGCGTCGATAATGGCTTTAGCAATAATTTTAGACAAAAACAGGCCGTATGAAGGTTGCCCGCGAACAAATCCAGCCCGATTCTGACAGTTCGTTCCACATTCTGCTGACGCCCCACTTAAACGACACGTTTTTCTGGCACTACCACCCCGAATACGAGATCGTGTACATCGAGGGAGCGAGCGGCACCCGGCACGTGGGCGACCATATTTCGCGCTACGAAGGCAGCGATCTGGTATTTATCGGCCCCAACATTCCGCATCTGAACTTCGATTACGGCGTTCGAACCGATTATCGGAAGGTAGTGGTGCAGTTGAACGAGTCGTTTCTGGGAACGGGATTCTGGCAGGCACCGGAGTTTGGGGCCATCACACGGCTATTCGAGCGGGCACGAGCGGGTTTGTCGTTTCATGGACAAACCAAACAGCAGGTGGGCAAGCAGTTGCAGAGGCTAGCCGAGCTGCCTGCCTTTGAGCGAATCATGGCCCTGTTGCAGATTTTTCAACACCTCGCTCACAGCACCGAATGCCACTCGCTCGATGGCAAGCCCGTAAGCAGTGCTTACAACCTGAAAGAGGAACAGCGGCTCAAACGCATTTACCTGTTTGTCGAAGAGCAATACGCCCGCCGAATCGACATCGACGAAGTGGCTTCGTTGAGCAACCTGACACCAGCCGCTTTTTGCCGTTATTTCAAGCGCATGACCGGCCTGACGTTCACGCAGTTTCTAAACCAATACCGCATCAATCAGGCGCAAAACCTTTTGTTGGCGGGCCGCAACGTCACAGAGGCCTGCTTCGCTAGTGGGTTCGAGGGGCTGTCGTATTTCAACAAGATTTTCCGGCGGGTGGTGGGCGAGAATCCGTTGGCGTTTAAAAAACGGTTTGGTTGAAAAACGCCCGTCCCTTTATTGGACAGCCTCATCTTCGACGCATTCAGCAAAATTTAACCAACCGGCTCCCAAAGCTCGATTTTGTTCATTTCGGGGTCGAGAATATGCACAAACTTGCCGTAGTCGTAGGTTGTGATCTCGTCCAGAATCGTCACGCCGTTTTGCTTCAGTTCGGCAACGAGTGCTTCCAGATTTTCGACCCGGTAGTTAATCATAAACGGTTTGGGCGAGGGATCGAAATAGTCGCTTGTTTCGGCAAAGGTGCTCCACTGGAGAGTTGCTTCCTGACCCGGATCATCGGCCAAACGAAACGCAAACGACGCGCCGTATGGGTTCGTTGGCAGGCCCAGGTGGGTGCCGTACCACTCGCGTAGTTGGTCGGGGTTCTGGCATTTGAAAAATATGCCACCAATGCCGGTCACTTTCTTAGGTGAGTTCATAAGGAAAACAGTCTTTATTTTACGTCAATGAATAGGCCTGGTTCAGCCGCCACCACCACACCAGCGACCCCATAGCGAACACGCCCACCGCAGCCGCCAACCAAATCCCGCCCGCCAACGGCAGAAGTAGCCAACAAGCCGCGACCGCGCAAACCACGAGCCGCGCGGCTTCGAGCCGAAACGCCCAGGTGCGGCCCTCAAACAACCAGCCGAAGTTGACCACCGTTAGGCCGATCAGTACGGCAATCAACGATTTTTCGGTCCAGCCGAGGTCGGCCTGGAATTGCAGAAACGGGAACGTGGCGACCGTGAGCAGGAGGTACTGAAACAACACGTAATAGTTGACAGAAGGGGTTACCGTCGTGTTGTATTTCTCGTAGTTATCGCGGCTCACGTCGGGGATGGGGTGATAGGCCGCCATTTTGGCGTCGTAGCCAGGTTTGTAGAACAGCACCTTGAGCTTGTCGGACAGAGTTGGGGCGTTCTGCAATTGGGCACCAATGTGCTCGTAGTGTGAGAAATTGGCCCATACGGGGTTCCAACTATTAATCGGCGTGGTGATGCCATACACGGGCCGTTCCTCTTCCCGCTGGAAAGTACCAAACAGTCGGTCCCAGATAATGAACGTGCCAGCGTGGTTCTTGTCGATGTATTTGGGGTTACGCCCGTGATGTACGCGGTGGTGCGAGGGCGTGTTCATGAACCACTCCAAAAATCCCATCCGGTCGATGAGTTCAGTGTGAATCCAGAACTGGTAAATCAGGTTGATACCGCCTACAATGACCAGTTGGGTGGTGTCGAAGCCCAGCAGGGCCATTGGCAGGTAGAATGGGGCCGTCCAGATGCCCTGAAACCAGCTTTGCCGCAGGGCCACCGACAGGTTGTACTCTTCGCTTTGGTGATGCACCACATGCCCGCTCCAAAACAGGTTTACCTCGTGGCTCATGCGGTGCGCCCAGTAGTAACACAAGTCGTAGAGCACAAACGCCACCACCCAACTCCACCAAACGTGGGGAACGTTGAATAGGGCGAAGTTGGCAAAGACGGCCTCGTACACACCCAGCGTGAATACCTTCAGAAAAATCCCGATTACCTGTTGTGAGGTGCCTGCGCTCAGGTTCGTAATGCTGTCGTTGAGCCAGTAGAGCTTGGTTTGCTTGTATCGGTCGTACCAGATTTCGATGCCCATTGCCAGAAAGAAGAAGGGAATCGCCAGCATGATCGGGTTGAAGTTCATTGGGTAATGTGGTTTTGTAAGGAACAGATTGGCAAGATAACAGGTGATTTTTTGTGGAAAAATACTGTGAATGTTTGAGTGCTCAAATGGATGTTATACTTTTGTGAGTAATTACTCACTTTTGATAAAAATGACAGAGAAAAAAGAGACCATTCTTCAAACAGCCCTGCAACTCTTTGCGGATCAGGGTTACGAAAACACGCCCACGAGTCAAATCGCAAAAGTGGCTGGGGTGTCGGAGGGGTTAATTTTCCGGCATTTTGAGAATAAGGAAGGCCTTTTCAAGGCTATTCTGGATGAAGGGCAAGCTCGTTTGCAGCAATACGTGGACCGCATTGTGCGTGAGTCTAACCCGAAAAAGCGAATTGAGCTGGTGATTGACCTCGGCCCTACGTTGGTGCAGGAAGAGCGGCTGTTTTGGCAATTACAATTTACCCTGAAATTCAAAACGACTCTCTACGCCAAGTTAAAGCGGGAGCAGGAGAGCTTTCAGAGTCTTTATCAGGCGGGTGTCGAAGCGTTCGCCGGTTTGGGGTATGACCAGCCGGAACAAGAAACGTACTTGCTTATGCTCTTGCTGGAAGGATTAACGAGCCAATTGCTTATTCAACCAGAAGGATTGGACGTTAGCTCGACTACGGCGTTTATCAAATCGAAATACGGTATTTGAGTTTTCTGCCCCGTATGCATTCAAAACGCGTACGGGGTTCTTTGTTAATTTAAATGTGAGTGATTGCTCACAAAAATCATGATGAAAACCATTCTCATCACGGGTGCATCGACCGGTATTGGCCGCACCACCGCCCTTGAACTGGCTAAAGAGGGTTACCAAGTATTCGCGGGTATCCGCAACGATGCCGATGCACAAAGCCTCCGCGCCGAAAAGCTTGCGAACCTCCAGCCCATTCGGCTCGATGTGAGCCAACCCGACCAAATAGCTCAATCTGTTGAGACCTTGAAAAAATCCTGTGGCAATGCCGGTTTGGCGGCTCTTATCAACAATGCAGGCATCAACTACATTACCCCGTTTGAACTCGCCGACGAAGCCCGCGTGCGGCAACTGATGGAGGTGAACTTCTTTGGCATGATGAACCTGACGCGGGCGCTGCTGCCCCTACTACAAGCCTACACCCAAACTGGCGACACCGCTAAAGTCATCAACATCGGGTCCATCGGCAGCAAGATTGGCTTGCCCTGGGAGTTCAGTTACCACGCGTCGAAATTTGCGGTGCTGGGCATGAGTCAGGCTCTGCGGTTCGAGTTGGATGCGCTGGGCATCCGGGTGTGTTGTGTGATGCCGGGGGGTATCAGGACGCCGTTTTTCGCCAAATCGGGCGAGGAAACGCAGCAAAGCAAGAAAACGCTCACCGGCCCCAACGCCGACTATTACGCCCGTAACATGAGCAAAATGTGGGATGCTGCCATGCAATTCGAGCGGTTTGCTACGCCCCCCATCAAGGTAGCGCAGTCCGTTCGGCGATTGATCGAACGTCGGAATCCGCCCTTGCGCACGGTGATTGGGCTAGACGCCAAACTGATTAACTTCCTGGTGTGGGCGGGTTGGGAGAACGTGCTGAAAAGTCAGTTTGTGCAGGGCTGACGAACCTTTTTTACCCCACGGCCAACTGCCGCCGGAGTCGGCTGAGTGATTGCTGTGTCATGCCGAGGTAACTGGCAATAAGGCCTAGAGGCACCCGCTGCACGACATCGGGTTGGGTACGAAGAAAGGCTTCGTAACGCGAGCGGGCATCTTGGACGACCATCGGACTGATGAGCCGGACTTTTTGGGCGTAGGCGTGCTCAGTCACTTTCTGAACGAGCCGCCCCCAAACCGGAACTTCGTCGAACAGCCGCTCATACGCATCACGCGAAAAAGCCACCATCGACACGTTGGTAAGTGCCTGAATACTTTCAGACGAAGGTTGCCCACTCCGAAAGCTATCGGCCCCACTGGCAAACTGCTGTTCACGGATAAAGTACTTGGTACATTCGTCGCCAGCTTCGTTGCTGTAGGCGTATCGGCAAATGCCGCTCGTGATCCAGCCTAACCGACGGCTAACCTGCCCCTCTTGTAAAAAGTAGTCGCCTTTAGTTAGTTGAACCGGCTTTAAGTACGATTCGATGCGCTCCCAATCGGTGTTGGAAAGCAGTTCGAACTGATTAAAATGGTGGCGTAATGATTCCATATGTCCTAAACGCCTGACTACAAGCAATGGTTGCTACGAATGGTTTTTCACATTTGGTAAAATTTACCTTACTGCCCGGTCCCACTTTTGCAGCGAATCAATCGCTGTACAATGAAACGTTTTTTGATGTGGGGAACCGGCCTGTTCATTGGGCTAAGTTCGGGTTTGTGGGGGTGCTCTACGTTGCGCCACCGGCTCGACACGGCCCCTGTTGATGCCAACGCCCCTGCCCGGTTTGAGGGATTATTACTGGCCCTGTCCGATGCCGACCAGAATGCATCGGCCTATGGCGACGGAAAGCTTGGCCGTGTGGCCGGGCTGGAAGATAGCCTGAGCCTGATTCGGCTTGTTAATGGAAAGCCGCAGATAAGCCGTGTGCATGTCTCCAACTCCGTGGTGTCGTGGCCATCCATAGCCGCCGTGGTCACCGATTCGGCTGGTCGACGATTGGCCTATATCGTGGAAACGAAGGGACGCCCCGCCGATGGGGTACAGCAGGTGAAAAGCCCTTTTTTCGACCTCCCCGATGGTAAAGTGCTTACTACAGTCGACATTGGTACCCCCACCCGCGTGTTGGACCGGCGCGAAATGGGTGGTACGTACCTCGGCACGGTCTCAGTGAACCACCGACGCGATCTGCTGGTGATTCCGTCGAAAACCAAAGGCCGTGAACTGCTGCTGGTAAGCCTAAAAAATGGCTTGCCCGCCCGTGAGTGGGCATTTCCGGGCCTGCCCGTCGCCCGCGAAGGCTCCGACGCAGGCACTAACGCCATTGCCTTTCACCCAACCGACGATGTGTTTGCCGTCAACACCGACAATAACCGCGTCAGTTTCTACCGGGCCGTTCGGCTGGGCGACTCGCTGCGCGTGGAGCCGATTGGTGCGCCGATGCCCGTTGGCCGGAGTATTTCCGTGATGAACTGGCTCCCCGATGGCTCGCATCTGCTCGTAACCGACACCAATTGGAAACCCGGTGCGCTTGGCCCCATCCTGAACGACCGTGGCCGTTTGTTCTCCATCCGGTTCGATGCCGGGGGCAGCCATCAGGTCGTGTCGGAGGCCGAGGTGGGCCTTAGTCCCGAAGGGTTCGACATCAGCCCCGACGGTCGGTTGGCCGTAACCTGCAACATGCGCCGAACCTATTTGCCCGGCAATTTGCCCATTCGGCGGTTGGTGCCTGCCCACGATAAATCGTCGCTCTCGCTCGTAACCATCAGTCCGGCAGGTATGCTCAAAACCGTGGGCGAGTGGGGTTTCGAGGGTGCCCTCCCCGAAGATGCCGTGTTCGACGCGACCGGGCAGGCCGTGGCCGCAACCATCTACAACAACCTGCTCGAAGACTTCCCCCGGCAGGGCTACATAGAATTTTGGAATGTGACACGTACCCCGGCAGGCGAGCCAACGCTCGTGCGCACGAACCTGCGGATGCCTGTTCCGCGCGGGGTGCATAACCTGCTGACGGTAAAGCCGTAGCTGATTCCGACAAAATCCAAAGGAATAAGCTCTCCGGGTGTGGCTATTTCTGCGTAGTATCGCCCCAAAATTTTGACTTTGAGATGACCGTTCGTTTAGCGACCCTTTCAGACATTCCCGACATCATGGCCCTGCTCCGGCGCGTGGTGCCGCTCATGCAGGCATCCGGCAATTTTCAGTGGGATGATGCCTACCCCAACGAAACCGTTTTCGGTAATGACATTGCCCGTAACCAACTTTGGGTGGCCGAAATCGACGGGCAAATCGCGGGTGTGTCGGCCATCACGACCGACCAAGATTCCGAATACGCCGAGGTCGGCTGGGACATTACTGAACCAGCCATTGTCACGCATCGACTTGCCGTTGATCCGGCTTTTCGGGGGCAGGGCGTTGGTAAAGCGTTGCTGCTTGAGGCCGACGAGGTAGCCCGAGAGCGCGGAATCTCAATCCTGCGGATCGACACCAACACGCAAAATCAGGTCACGAACCAGCTTTTCCCTGCCCTCGGCTACGTGTTTGCGGGCGAGATTGGGTTGGCGTTCCGGCCCGGCCTGCGGTTCTACTGTTACGAGAAGCGGCTGGGGTAACTCACGGCTCCTCGGCTGCCGTAACGGTCCGCGTAAACAACAGCGAGTTCCACATCGGGAAAACGTCCGAGATCATAAAGTAATTTGGGTAGGGCACCGCCGTGCTGAACTCCCCAGACTGATCGGGAACCTGCCGGAGCTTCATACCGTCGCCTTGATTGTTTATCATGGTGCCAGCCCCGTAGAAATGGGTGGACGAAAGCATCTGCTCCGGCTTAAACGGGGCATTGGGCAGCGTGTGCAGATAATACCCCATTGTCTCGGTCTCGTTGAACGGTTTCAACTGGTTATGAATGTTGCCCGACAGCGTAACCAACACCGCGTTGGGCTGTTGCCGGAGCACAGCTAGTAAGTTCTCGGCCATGCTCCGGTCGCGCGACCAACGCGGAACTTGCTCGTCGGTTTGGTCGAATAGCACGAGTGTTACATTCGGGTGGTCGTGGTATTTCCAGGCTAGTTTGAGCCACGCGGCATTGTGGCGGCCATCCATCAGGAAAAGCGTTTTCCAGTACGCCCTCAGGCTATCCAGTTGCCCGGCTTTCAAGTACTTATCGGCACGAGTACCGATTGCTTCAAGGCCCAGAACCACTCGTTTTTTCTGGCTCAACAGCGTTTCAACAACGCCCTGCGTAAACTCAGTAGGCTCCTTTGTGCCGTGCATCTCCCCAATCAGAATCGCCTTTTTCGATTCAATAATTTTGTACAAAGCGGGTGTCGCAACCGTTCGTGCCGGAATCTCGACGGCGTTTGCCTGAATCAGTTGAGTCAGTTTCGACTGCGCTTGGACCGGCAGCCACCTCAGCAAAACCGCTACGGTTGCCAAGTGACACAGCAGATGAGCGTTCGGTTTGATAAACATTGTTGGTTTTAAGTGATTGACAAACCAAACGTTACCGCTCCCAGGCGCAACCATCCAACCACTCCTGACCGGGGTCGATGGGGGCACCATCGGGGGGCGTGAGGGCGTTGGTGGTTGTGGGAGCCTGTTGCGGGTTCAGCTCGTACTGCCGGACAATCCAGCGCAGATACGACGGGTAGCGTTGGCGGCTCCGGTAGCGCATCTCGTTCGGTGCCTGCCCAAAGCGGACCCGCCGACGTAGGTATTTCTTCTTTATTCGCATCAGGCCATTATGGGCGAACTCGCGTACGCGTCCGTCGGCGTCTTTGTTGGTAGCCAGCCCAATCAATCCCTCCACAGTCTTGTGCATCAGCATCTGCCGAATTTGCCCAGTGTAGGCGAGTCGTTGCTCGGCGGTGCTGCCCCGGTTCAGGCCAAACGATACTCGTATCAGATCGGCCACGAGCGCGTCCATACCGGGCAAGCTGGGGTCGAAGGCCTGCTGATTCACCAGTCGGGCGCAACGTTCGGGGTTGAGCAAGAGCCGGAGCGTGAGGTTGGCGGCAGCTTCGGGCGGGCCGAGCGGATCGAAGGTGATGCCCGTGCGCCGTTTGAATACCTCACGGGGATTCGCGTCGAACGCAAACGCGCGGGGCGGGATCAGCTTCAGAACGGCTTCGGGGAGAGCAAGCTCGTTGGGCGTGATCGTTCCCAACAATCGCTCCAACGCCCGACGTTGTGCATCGCCCGACACCGTGCGGGTCACCAGTTGCCCATCGCCCCGGTGCGCGTAGGTGTACTCCTGTCCGCCCAGCACCTTCACGGCCGCTTCGACCTGATAGCGGTGGAACATGTAGAGCGGCACTAACACCTCCTCCAGGTTGGCCATTGGTGTGCCAACGGGAATTTTCTTCTCACCAAACTGATCGAGGGCAATCTTGCGAACGCTCATCACCCGCGTGAGTTCCGTTACGGCGTCGCTGCCGTTGTCCCAGAGGTGCGTTTGGGGGTGGGCACTGCCTTCGGGGCGGGCATCCTGATCGCTCAGGTATTGCAAACCACGCCCAATGTAGCCCGCAATAATCTTGTCGAGTTCAGTTTTTTCGTTTGCTCCTTTCGGAAAATCCTGATATCCATAAGCAATGGCTACTTTGTCCCAATCGCCAATACCGGTAGCGTAGGCATTCGCTAAGCTGAGTTTGTATTGATTCGGGCCGTTACCCACAATATCCACTTGTGGATGTGGATAATCCATTACCGAGGCCCGGTTATTCACACTTGCCGCGTAGTTATGGGGCATACCCAGCGTGTGGCCGATCTCGTGGGCCGCCAACTGCCGGAGCCGCGCCAACGACATCTGCACGGCCTCGGTGGTATCGGCAGCACTGTTGGCGTCGTAGTTGCCCACCAATGCCTGCGCAATCAGGTAATCCTGCCGAACGCGCAACGAGCCAAGGGTTACCTTACCCTTCAAAATCTGTCCCGTGCGGGGGTCCGTAATGCTTGTTCCATACGACCATCCGCGCGTACTGCGATGCACCCACTGCACCAGATTGTAGCGAATATCCATTGGGTCGGCGTCGGGCGGGAGCAGTTTCACCTGGAACGCGTTGCGGTATCCGGCAGCCTCAAACGCCTGATTCCACCACTTGGCCCCGTCGATGAGGGCCGAGCGGATCGGTTCGGGGGCACCGGGGTCCAGGTAATACACAATCGGCTCCACAGGGTCGCTGATGGAGGCTGAGGGGTCTTTTTTGCGGAGTTTATGCCGGGCAATGTAGCGTTTGGTAATGGGCTGCGAAAACGGCGAAGCATAATCGAAAAAGTCGATGCCGAAAAAGCCTGAACGCGGGTCGAGTACACGGGGTTGATAAGCGTCGGGGGCCGTGAGGTCGGGCAGTTGCACAAACGAATGGTGCTGCCGCATACTCACGATGGTGGGCGTGGGCACCACCTGCCGCAGATACGGGCCGGGTTGGTCGCCGGTGAGGGTAATGGTAGCTTCGAACTCCGTGTTTTGCGGGAACGCCTTCGTGTGGGGCAGGTAGAGCGCGCACCGGGCCGCGTCGAGCCGAAACGTACCCTGCCGGGTTTGGGTGATGGCTTGAACGGCTCCCACGGCATCCTGCAACAGGAACGGGGTAAAATCGACCAGAACGGCCCCGTTTTCTTCGGCCACAATCTCGAACCCACCATGCACCGAACTGGCAAACGACTCGGCAACAGCCCGCCGTTCGAGCGAGTCGCGGCTGAGGGCGCGGTAACCGTAGTTCCCTTCAATCAGGAGCACCTTGTTGCCGCTTCGCTGAAACTGCACCACGTGCTCCTGCCCCAAACGCCCCCGGTCGAGACCAATATCGTTGGAGCCAACGCCTTGAGCGAGGGTTGGGTAGTAGAGGAGCTCTTCGTTGAACCGGCTCACTTCGAGCCAGATTTTGCCCTTTTTGGCATCCCAGTAAAACGTCAGGAAGCCCGCCCGCTTGTCCATATCCTTCGTAAAGGTGGCAATGGTCTGCGCAAACGACGAGAGGGCGATAAGAAGAAAGGATAAGAGAAGCAGTGAGCGAGTAAAACGGAAAAGCATAGGGCGATTTTTAAGGCAAAATAACAGAATTAATCAACTTGGAAGCTAATGCCCGATGGCCGTTGCGCGTCGTGATAGAGCCGGATGGTGGCTTTTTTGAAATCGGCTTCGGTGGCGTCCTTCATACGGACGTAGGTTTGTGGGTTGCGATCAACAATTGGAAACCAGCTCGATTGCACCTGTACCATTAACCGGTGGCCTTTTCTGAACGTGTGCAGCACGTCGGGGAGTTGGTAACGCACCTCCGCCACCTCACCGGGCTTGAAAGGTTCGGGTTTCTCGAACGAGTTGCGGAACCGCCCGCGCATCACCTCGGCCCGCACCAATCGCTGATATCCAGCCGCCGGAACGCTCCGTACACCCGGTTGGGCTTTGGCAGGCATCTGCGTTTGTTCGGTGTCGGGCAACACATCGATCACTTTCACAATAAAGTCAGCGTCGGTGCCGGTCGTCGAGACAAACAACCGGGCGTCAATCGGGCCAGAAATAGTTAAATCGGTGGTGAGTGGCTCGGTCTGAAACGTCAGCACATCGGGCCGACGGCTCGCAAAGCGTTGGTCCTCAATCATGTACTGATTGTTTCGTCGCGCCATAATACCGTCCGTGTAGGGAACGGGCCGCGCTGGGTCGCTCACGTACTCGGAAAATGTTCCTCTTGTTTTAGCCGGGTTTGGGGCGGGCGTTAGTTCGCCCGGTGAGAAGAAATAGGTTTGCTTTTGGGCAGGGTTCGGGGGCCATGCCGCAAACGTTTGCCAGGCGTTTGTGCCCGTGTTGAACAGGGTAGCCTCGGCGGCACCGAACGAGCCTTTATCTTTCAAATAGTAGGCAAAAAAGGTGTTTTCGAGGCTATCCCGGTAAAATTTGGCGGTATTCTGCCCGAACTGTAGCGGTCCAAACTCCGACCAATCGGCGCGTGCCCAGGCCCCGTGGGTCCACGGCCCCATCACGAGCCGGTTGTTGGCACCGGGGCTTTGTTTCTCGATGGCCTCATACGTGCGGAGCGCACCAAACAAGTCTTCGGCGTCGAACCAGCCGCCTACCACAAGTGTTGCCGGGCCATTGGGGGCGGTTTTCAAATGGGGTCGAATGTTGCGGGCTTGCCAGTAGGCATCGTAGGTGTCGTGTTCGACGTATTCGTTCCAGATTTTGCCCCGGTTGTTATAAAGTTTAGGACCGTTCGCGTTTTTGACTGGTCCCAAATCCAGGAAAAACTGGTAGACATCCTTCGGGCGTGCCGAAAAAAGTTGGGGGTATTCCTTCACGGGTCCGGGGCGGGGAGCGTCGAAATAACTCATGAACGAGAAATTGTCGAGCAGGAAAAACGCGCCATTGTGCCGGGCGTCGTCGCCCATAAATTCGTCCGTCACAGGGGCCTGTGGCGACACCGCTTTTAGAGCAGGGTGGGCGTTGGGCAGGGCCGCCGACGCGTAAAAGCCGGGGTAGCTAACCCCCATCAGCCCCACGCGCCCGTTGTGGTTCGGAACGTTCCTGAGCAGCCACTCGATGGTGTCGAATGTATCGGTGCTTTCATTCGTTTTGCCGCCATGTGGGGTCATTTCCTCAAAATTCCCCTCACTCATAAAGCGGCCACGAACATCCTGGGTCACGAAAATGTATTTCTCTCGGGAAAGGTCTGCCGAAGGACCGGGGCCAGATTTGGCGTAGGTCTGTTCGCCGTATTCACCTACTGAGTATGGCGTTCGCTCCATCAGAAACGGGTACTTCGGTCCGTCGCTACGCGGTCCGTCGCTACGGTTTGTGGGCGAGGCATCAATCGGGATATAAATTGTGGTGTATAATTTTACACCGTCGCGCATTGAAATGGCTCGATCTAATTTTGTGTAATTTTGTCGGACGAATAGCGAGTCGGTGGCTTGTCCGAGAGCAACATTGGCCGCGACCAAAATGGGTAGAAGAAGCAGGCGAAGCATCATGATTAGGTTTATGGGCTAAATATCGCGAATTGGTTCCGACAACCCATACCCACACCCATGAAGGAAAGAGCGCAACTTTTTTATGCAACACTAAGTTGCGTATATTATATTTCAATACCCGCTATCTTTACAGATCGGATTCCCCTTATATATTGACAATGGTTGCACCTCCTACAGTTTGGCTAGTTGATGACGATGACGATGATTTGATGCTGCTGGAATCGGCCTTCAAGCGCGTCGATGCGTCGGTACAACTCGAAACTATGCACGATGGCGAAGATCTGGTAGCTCGTTTACAAAGCGACCCCGAACGTCCTAGTTTTGTGGTGCTCGATTTGAACATGGACCGCCTGAGTGGAATGCATGCCTTACAGGAAATCCGCCAGAAATTTCCACAACGCGAGTTGAAAGTAATTGTGTTAACGACCTCGTTCAACCCTGACGACCGATTCCGGTCGGAGGTGATGGGAGCCAACGATTTTTTTGTAAAGCCAACCGAGTTCAGCGAATTAATTGAGCTGGTTCGGGGTATGTTGCAGCAGTGGGTTTCTTGATCGAGCGATTCACTGCCTGAACCACTGTTGCAGAAAGGCGGCCCCATCCATGAGCCAGGCAATGCTCAGATGAATCAGTAGCCCGCCCCAAATGCTTCGGGTGTATAGGGCTAGTACCCCCAGCAAATAACCGCCGAAAACCGACGAGACGGTTTCGCCAAGGGGCTTGCCGAAATGGATACTGGCATAAGCTACTACCATTGGCAACACGACACCGGGGGTTTGGTCGCCTTTCTGAACCAGTCGCGCCAGGCCAATTAGTAGAAAGCCCCGAAACATCAGTTCGGTGGGTAAAAAATCCCAACCGTAGGCGAGTTCGTACACGAGAGCCGTGACCCATTCGGGAACGCCCAAATACTCATTGGCCATGGTGTCTTTGTAGGTCGGGTAGAAGTCCAGAAAGCTTGGTTGAAACGACGCAAACGCTACAACAGGCACCATCATAGCTAGTAGCGTCGCATACACCAAAAGGCCATCGCGCTTGGGCTTCAGACCATAAAAATAACTGGGATACCGGTCAATAAACCAATAATACAACAGCAACGGTAACACCAGCGTAACCACCGAATGCAGATTGCTCAGGCAGTAAAATGCGAAAATATAGATTTGTCCGTCCAGCAGGTGTCGGCTCCAATCGTTGTAGCCGTAGAACCCGGCATAAAACCCATAGAAGACCCAACCAAACCCCGTGTGTAGCCAGAAACGGTGGTTTCGCCAGATATCCATTCGGCGGTGAAAATACGTCCACAACAACATGGCCGCGTAATATGCCGACGCATAGAGCAACATATAGCACACGGGCCGCTGCCAACTACCCCGGTAAGCGTCGATGTACGTATCTTCAAAATCCAGGGTATAATTGAACGTAATCAATCCCGCCAGCAGCAGGGTAGTGGATAGATAAAGGTCAACCCGAAAATCGGCTCGTATATAGGTTTGTAGGTTGCGGAGAAGTTGCTGCATAAAAAAAGTCATTGGACGCCCGGAAGTTAATCCGCAACGTCCAATGACAAGCTTTTGCGATCAAAATTAACCTTCTCTTGAATTTAACTACTTGCTGACGCACAGGGCTTCGACAGGCTCAGCCTGACAGGTAGCCTGTGCGCAATTACCTATTCTGACTCAAGTTCCCTGTCAGCCTGAGCTTGTCGAAGGCCCTCGCGTCAGCAAGTACTAAACGTCCAAAAGCAAGCGCGTGGGGTCTTCGAGCAGTTGTTTTACGCGTACCAGGAAACTAACCGACTCTTTACCATCAATGATCCGGTGATCGTAGCTGAGGGCCACGTACATGATGGGGCGCACCACGATTTCGCCGTTTTGGACCACGGCCCGCTCCACAATGTTGTGCATACCCAAAATGGCCGATTGTGGGGCGTTGATAATTGGCGTCGACAGCATCGAGCCAAAAATGCCGCCGTTCGTGATTGTGAACGTGCCACCCTGCATCTGCTCAATGGTGAGTTTGTTGTCGCGAGCCAAACCGGCCAACCGCCCAATCTCTTTCTCGATTCCCTGGAAGGTCATCTGTTCGGCGTTGCGGATAACCGGCACCACCAGCCCCCGCTCCGACGATACAGCAATCGAAATATCACAGTAGTCGTTGAACACCATCTGATCGCCGTCGATCATGGCGTTTACAGCCGGAAACTCGCGCAGGGCCACACAAACCGCCTTGGTGAAGAACGACATAAAGCCGAGGCCCACACCGTGTTTCTCCTTGAACTTGTCTTTGTATTTGTTACGCAGGTCCATAATCGGCTTCATATCGACCTCGTTGAAGGTCGTCAGCATAGCCGTTTCATTCTTAACAGCTACCAACCGGCGGGCAATGGTCTTGCGGAGCGAGGTCATTTTCTCACGACGCTGACCACGTCCTCCGGGTTGAGCCGCTGGGGCCGACGGTGCTGGGGCCGCTGCTGGTTTTGCCGGAGCAGTTGCCGCAGGAGCTGGCGTCTGCACGGGAGCCGCCTGTTGGGCGGGAGCCTGCACGTTCATAGCGTCTTCTTTGGTGATGCGTCCGCCAATGCCTGTGCCCTGCACGGCAGTGGCTTGAACACCTTTTTCGTCCAGAATTTTGGCCGCTGCGGGCGATGCATGATTAGCCGCGTAACCCGATTGGTCGCTACCATTTTGGGTCTGTGGAGTCGGAGATGCTGGTTGAGCAGTCGGAGCTGGTGCGCCTGTCGACGTGCTTGCCTGGCCGACTTCGATCCGGGCGATGACGCCCCCAATGGGCAGCGTTTCACCGGCCTGCGCCACAATACGGAGCGTTCCGGCAGCTTCGGCGGGAAGTTCAAACGTGGCTTTATCTGATTCGAGTTCGCATAACACCTCATCTAAAGCCACTACGTCGCCGTCTTTTTTGCTCCAGGCGGCAATTGTAACTTCAGTGATCGACTCACCCACGGCGGGGACCTTCATCTCGACAAGCCCCCCAGCCGACCCGTCGGACTGCCCCGAAGGGGGAGTGACTGGCGCAGCCGTTGCCACCACAGCAGGCTCTGCAACGGGCTGCATGAGTGGAGCCGCCTGTTGGGGTTCAGGGGCAGGAGCGGGAGTTTCAGCTTTGGCAGCGGGGGGCGGGCTTGCCACACCGGTTGAGCCACCCCCGTCGATAGTACAGATTACGGCACCAATGGGCAGGGTATCGCCCGCCTGAGCCATAATGTGCAGAACGCCATCGGCCTCCGCCGGAAGTTCAAAGGATGCTTTGTCAGAGTCGAGGGTACAAAGCACATCGTCGATTTTAACGGTGTCGCCTTCTTTTTTTAACCACTCGCCCACCGTTACTTCGGTGATGGATTCCCCCACGGCGGGGACTTTTATTTCTACAGCCATTTTTTTACAGATTTCAGTGAACAGTGAACAACGAACAGCAAGCAACGAACAGGCACTTTGGCAATGGCAACGATTGGCCAATACATCATTAGCAACTGTTCATTGATCTCTGTTCGCTGATCTCTGTTAATTATTCAAACGCTTTCGCTACGATAGCGGCTTGTTCCTGGGCATGTATTTTGGCAAAACCGGTGGCGGGCGAAGCCGCAGCCGGGCGCGTTACGGGCCGCAGTCGAACGTCCATCTCGCGCAACAGGTAGGTGTAGTAACCCATATTCAGGGGTTCTTCCTGCACCCAGCAGAGTTCGGCTTTTTTGTACGGAGCCAACACGGCGTCGATCTGCTTTTGCGGCAGCGGGTGCAACTGCTCCAACCGAACAATCGCAATGTCGGTGCGGCTGTCGGCCTGTTGTTTCTCAAGCAGTTCGTAATATACTTTACCCGTGCAAAGCAACACTCGCTTCACCTTTTTGGGGTCGGCGTAGGAATCCCCAAGCACCTCCTGAAACCGACCTTTTGTGAGGTCTTCGAGGGGCGAAATCACCTGCGGGTGCCGCAACAACGACTTTGGCGACATTACCACGAGTGGCTTGCGGAACGACCATGTCAGTTGCCGACGCATCATGTGGAACAGGTTAGCGGGCGTTGTTACGTTACACACCACCATGTTATACTGCGCACAGAGTTGCAAATACCGCTCGGGGCGGGCGTTGGAGTGTTCGGGGCCTTGACCCTCGTAGCCGTGCGGCAACAACATCACCACCCCGTTCTGAATCCCCCATTTCGATTCACCAGCCGCAATAAACTGGTCGATCATGGTTTGGGCACCGTTGGCAAAATCGCCAAATTGAGCCTCCCAAATCACAAGTGCGTGGGGCGTCGCCATCGCATAGCCATACTCGAAACCCAAAACGCCGTATTCCGACAGCAACGAGTTGTAGGCTTGGAACGAGGCCGCATCGCCACCGATGTGATTCAATGAATTATAAATATCGTTGGTCTCCTGATCGTGCAAAACCGCGTGCCGGTGCGAGAACGTACCCCGCTGCACGTCCTGCCCGCTCAACCGAACGGGTTTGCCCTCGGTGAGCAATGAGCCGTAGGCCAGCAACTCCGCCGTGCCCCAGTTCACCTGCTTGGTTTCGGTAAGCATCTGCTTGCGGTCGCGAAGCAGTTTGTCGATCTGCTTGAGCGGCTTGAAGCCCTCAGGAACCGTATATAGAGCCTGCCCCACACGCTCCAGTACCTCTATTGAGACGCCGGTTTCGGGCGATTGGTCGAAATCGTCGGGTTGTGATGTGCGCAACTCGGCCCATTGTTGGTCGAGCCGGAGCGGCTTGTATGCAATCTCTTCTTTTTGCTTTACCTTATCCAGACGCTCCTGCAAGAGTTTCTTAAACTCGGCATCCATGCCCGCAGCCAACTTGGCATCGACCTCACTCCGCTCAATCAACTCTTTGTTATAGATGTCGCGGGGGTTGGCATGCTTGTCGATCCTGGCGTACATGGTCGGCTGCGTAAACTTCGGCTCGTCCGACTCGTTGTGGCCGTAACGACGGTAGCACACCATGTCGATAAACACGTCGCGCTTGAACATCTCGCGGAACTCCACGGCCAACTTGGCGCAGAAGAACACCGCTTCGGGATCGTCGCCGTTGACGTGAAAAATGGGCGCGTCGATGATCTTGGCAACGTCGGAACAATAAATAGACGAGCGGGCATCATCGAAATCGGTGGTGAAACCGACCTGGTTATTAATCACGAAATGGACTGTACCACCGGTTTGGTAGCCGGGCAGTTTGGCCATCTGCGTCACCTCATACACAATTCCCTGTCCCGCCACGGCAGCATCGCCGTGAATCAGGATGGGCATAATTTTCGTGAAATCGCCCTTGTACTCCTCGTCGGCCTGCGCCCGCACAAACCCTTCCACAACGGGGTTTACGGCCTCCAGGTGCGATGGATTGGGGGCCAGCTTCACATTGATACGCTTGCCCGATGGTGTTTCGGTGAGGCTTGTGTAGCCAAGGTGATACTTCACATCGCCGTCGCCACTGATACCCGCCGGAATGTTGCCCTCGAAACCATCGAAAATGCTTTCGTACGATTTACCGAGAATGTTCGACAACACGTTCAGGCGTCCCCGGTGGGCCATGCCGATCATCACCTCCTCAACGCCCATGTCGGCGGCTTTGTTGATGATCGCGTCGAGAGCCGGAATCGTGGTTTCGCCCCCTTCGAGCGAGAACCGCTTTTGACCCAAAAACTTCGTGTGCAGGAAGTTTTCAAATACCGTGGCCTCATTCAGTTTTTTGAGAATGCGGGTTTTCTCCGCCAGCGTCGGGTCAAATACCAGGGCCTCTTTCTCGATCTTGTTCCGCAGCCAGTTTTTTACCTCGATCTCACGGATATACATGTACTCGAAGCCAATACGGCCCGCGTAAATTTTCTCCAGTGAGGTCATGATCTGCCGCAACGTAGCCGAACCAATCCCCAGCAAGGCACCCGAATCGAACACTGTGTCGAGGTCGGCCTCCGAAAGAGCGTAGTCAGCTAACTCCAGGCGGGGATTGCGGTCTTTGCGGTCGCGGATGGGGTTGGTATTGGCCAACAGGTGTCCGCGTGAGCGATAGGCTTTGATCAAACTCGCCACCGACACCTCCTTTTCGGCGTGTTTTGCGTCGGTCGGGGCTTTAGTAGTCTGCCCGTTGGCGGCTACATTGGTCGATGCGCCGTTACCATTGGTGGTTTTTGAGCTGTTTTCGCCGTAGGTCAGCGAGAAGTCGAAACCCTCAAAAAACGTTTGCCAGCTAGTGTCGACCGAGTTAGGGTCCTGTTTGTACGATTGGTACAACTGGTCCACATAGGCCGCATCGGAGTTGGCTATATACGAATAGTTATCCATAAATTCTATCCTTCTGTATTCAAGGCGCAAAGGTAAAGCATCAGTCGGAAAGTAAGCCGCGAAATTTGGATTTTATCCGATTCTTCGCTAAGAAAACCAACGTACAGCCGACCAAAATCTCCGAAATGGACGGCTGTACCACTCATTACAGATCTACGCATTTAACGGTTTGTTGCATTTTTATTATACCTAAAACAATAAAAACGAAACTTTTCTGTGTATAAATAACTCTAGCTCTATGCCAGACACAAAATCGTTGCGGTATGCAGACACCTATGCCTACGACAACGCCGACCGCCTGACCGAAGCCACATATGGGGGCGGCACCCACAGCGTGAGCGGGATTACCTACGATGCCAACGGCAACATTCTGAGTATGACCCGCGCCAACGCCGATCAGTTGGCTTACCGCTACGACGACACCAACCAGAGCAACAAACTCCTGGCCGTGACCGATGCCAGCAGTAACACGGTGGGCTTCCGCGATGGCAACACCACCGGTGACGACTACGACCATTGGCCCCACGGGAGCCTGAAAAAAGACCTGAATAGGGGTATCACCCTGATCGAGTACAACCTCTTGAAGCTCCCGCGCCGGGTAGTACTGGCGGGTAGTAGTGCCACCACCAGTAGCACCGTCACCTATCAGTATGGAGCCGACGGGCGCAAATTGCAGATGGTCGTCACGGGCTGGTTGAGCAGCACCGGCATCAACTCCAGTACGGGAACGGTGGTGAGTTACCGGCAGGGTCTGGCGGCTCACGAAGCTTTCAGCTTTTTGAAAACCTAAAAAAAGCATAGCCCAAAAAGCAACTCATGCCCGATAATAAATGCCAAAGCGAATGTCCTTGAAAAATCGAAACCGGGTCACAGCCTATTTTATCAACATCTAATTGCCTGATTTTAGCCGCAATAAGTATAAGAACAAAACTTGAAAGGGCTATCAGTAAAGAGCGTTTTTGTCGAAATTGGAAATAATTGATTGTGGTCAGAACCCAAATGAGGAGGATGAATGTGGTCAATAAAATACGGCTTGAAGCAATCAAATGGACTTGATAAAATGCTACAATCAGTATCAACAGAAACGCAATCAGCAGGTTTCTGGAACGATTTGACAGGGAGATTCGATAAAAAACATTCAGTAAGGCAATCGTGGCGAGAACAATGTTTAGGCTATACACACCGTTCATGTCGGCTCGTTGCCCAATCCAGGTGAGAGAGGCATGAAAAAAGGAACTGCCAAAACACAAATAAATAAAACAAAACCCCATCAACATCGACAACTCAGGGAATTGCTGCATTCGGTTTTCTGCATTTTTGTTTTTGAAGTCTTCCCGCGCAACCAAGCATATCAAAATCCCAAAAAAGAAAAAAAACAGATTAGAATACGTATTGCTGGATTGATGAAAAAACCGTTCGTGATTGTTCAATTCACAATACTCACCCTTCAATGATGAGTTACTGACAACCATTTCGTCCCAAACACGTCCATCTAAGACTTGATTTAACAAAAAATACACCAAAACCATGGCAGAAGTATAAACTAATGCCCTGATTACAAGAGAATTAAACTTTTTATTCATTGGAAGTAAGCGATTAAAGGGTTTGATGATTGGTTTTCCAGAATCGTGTTGGAGAATTGAAAGTTATGGCCTTTTTTTAACAAAAAAACACCAGGTAGACTACTTATTAAATAGACTTTCAATTAAAATTCACGCCTGTCCCGCACCACGCAACGATCAGAAACGTTTAGGAGTAAGAAGAATGTAAACCGATTCTAATTCAGTCCTCATCAACGCTTTACCTATGCTTTTACAACAAATACGCTGGCGTCCGGCAGTGCTATCCGTAGCCCTTGGCGCATCCCTTTTAACGGCCTGTAGAGATCCAGAGGTCGACCCCAACGCAACAAACGGTCCTGCGACCGGCACGGGCACCACGGTTAGCAATACCGAAATAAACAACTGGATTCTAGACTCCATGCGGGTCTACTATTATTGGAACGACAAGCTACCCGCTAACCCTAGCCTGGCCCAAACGCCCGACAATTTTTTTGAGTCAATCATATACAGTTGGGATCGTACGCTCCGGCCTGATGGCGACCGATTTTCCTGGATTCAGGAGAATGTGGACGATCTGAAAAGTTCATTGCAGGGTATTGAGAAAAGTACGGGTATGCAGTTTCAGTTGAACCGTTGGCCTACCGGGAGTACTAACGTGATTGGCCGGGTGTTGTATGTGTTGCCCAACTCACCGGCAGCCCGCGCGGGCATCAGGCGGGGCGATATTTTCAATGGGGCGGGTGGGCAAACGCTTACCACATCGAACTACAGTGAATTGTTGTTCAGCGACGGGACCAATCGAGCCTACACATTCGTGACCATAAACGGCACCGCGCAGACAACATCGAACCCGCAAGTTAAAACGCTCGATCTTGTACAGTTAGCAGAAAATCCTGTCTTCAAAGACAGCATCTACACTATTGGGGTGAAGAAGATCGGCTACTTCGTGTATAACCAGTTTATAAACGGTCCGGCTGGTTTTAACGACGCAACCTACGATAATCAGGTTGATGCGGTATTTGCTCGTTTCAAAGCGCAAGGCATTAACGAGCTGATTCTGGACTTCCGCTATAACCCCGGTGGTTCAACCACGGCGGCCCGTAACCTTGCGAGTCTGGTTGGAAAAGGTGTTAGCTCCAACGAGATTTTCTATCGACAGGAACTGAACAAAGACATCATGGCCGAATATCAGCGGGCCAATGCGTTATCGCGGCTAGAGGTGAAATTCACGAACAAATCGCAGAACGTAGGGGCTAACCTCAACCGAGTGTTTGTGCTAACGAGCGACCGCACGGCCTCTGCCAGTGAACTGATTATCAATGGCTTGAAGCCCTTTATGACGGTGCAGGTCGTGGGCGATACAACTTACGGCAAAAACGTTGGGTCGATCACGATTGAAGACGAGCGCAAACCCCGCCGAATCAACTGGGGCATGCAGCCGATCATTGCCAAGTCGTTCAACAAGCTGAATCAGTCTGATTACACAGGCGGTTTTGTACCCGATCAGACGGTGTTTGAGCCGCTTATTCTGGCCCCGCTGGGCGACATTGCCAACGAGCCGCTACTTCGGGCAACGGTAGCACGCATTACGGGGGCTGCGGGGGCACGCATTGCCAGCGAACGGCAAACGATGTTTACCATTGGCTCCACGCTCGACCGCAAGGCCGGGGGCGGCAACATGTTTGAGCCGGGTATGCCGAAGTTGAAGTAGGTTACAGGAAACTTTTTTGGCAGTTCATTGTTCTGATAGCGAGCAAAGACGCTACGGGCGTGAGAGAGGGGATTCCAACTGGAGATGCACCTGCTCGTTGTTCAAAAAGGAATCGGGTTTACTCCTGATTCCTTTTTGCTTTTATCTGAGTATTGGACAAATTCTAATTCTGTAGGTGCTAGGTTTTTTTGTCATTCCGAGGGACGAGGAATCTAGTTCTGTTTTAGTCAAGTTGACCATCATGAGACTAGATTCCTCGTCCCTCGGAATGACAAAAATAAACCCACCCCAAGCCTCTTTTTCTCTTACGGGTCTCTGAAAAGTTAGCCATTCTTTCTGTCTTTCACTCTTTGCTCCACCGCCCCCCTTCAATCATCACCAGATTAGCCACGGACTGGTTGTACACATACGTCCAGCAGATCAGTTGATTGGGGCCAACCTGCACGGGTAAAGCTTTACGAACGTACAGGCCGGTTCCGTCGGGGCGAACCTCTTCGTAATCGTCTAAAAACCGAAGTATCTCGGCAGAGTTATACAGTTGATACACTTCGCCGTAGATGCGGGTCGAGGCCGACGCGTCGGGCACGGCACCGGGATACCAGTCGACCCGGTAGAGCGAACCCGGCAAACTACCTGCTCCGACAAAATGACTTTGCTCATTAAGCGTTCGGGCGTACGGATTGTCGAAGCCTTGCATGAGTGTGCCATACACGAATAACAAATCGGTAATCGCGGGCTGGTGGGCGGCTGGCATGAGTTCATTAGTTTTGCGTAAATTTAGTGCATCAACACGCACCGGGTATGTACGAGAAGAATATAGGGACCAAACAAAAGGCGTTGCGGATCAACCTCGACCGTAAAATTTACGGCTCGTTTGCCGAGATTGGGGCGGGGCAAGAAACAGCCGCCATGTTCTTTAAAGCAGGGGGTTCGTCGGGGACAATTGCCAAGACCATCTCGGCCTACGACATGACCTTTAGCGACGCGATTTACGGCCCCGAAGCCAGCGGACGCTATGTTTGTGAGTCGCGGCTGCTCAAAATGCTCAACCGCGAGTACAACCTACTCAACGTGCGGTTGGCCGACAAACGCGGTTCTGATACCACCTTCTTCGCCTTTGCCAACACCGTTGTCGCGCTTAATTATCAGAAAACCAACGAGGGCCACGGCTGGCTGGGTTGCCGGTTCCAGATGAACCCCCAGGCGGGTTATAACGACGTGATTATCCACGTCCGAATGCTCGACAATGAAAACGTGTTGCAGCAACAGGCTCTGGGCATCATCGGCACCAACCTGATCTATGGTTGCTATTATTACCAGAAATCGCCCGAAACGCTGTTGCTCTCGCTCATGGACGACCTCACACCCGAGCGCATTCAGATTGACATGATTCGGTTCGACGGGCCGGACTTTGCCGATGTCGATAACCGGTTGATGAGCTTGCGGCTTGTACGCAATGGCTTTACGGATGCAGCCCTGTTTGGTCCCGACGGGCGGGTGTTACAACCTTCGGAGGCCCTGTACAAAAAGAATATCCTGGTTATGAGGGGGCGGCTTCGGCCCGTCACGAACGTCCACATGGATATGATCGAGAATGGTTTGAAGCAGTTTAAGGAAGAACCCGACGTAGACCCCGGCAAAGTGGTGGCTCTGTCGGAGCTGACCTTGCAGAACCTGAAAGCATCTGATGCTGGCATCGACGAAAAAGATTTCCTGGATCGGGTCGATATTCTTTGCTCACTGGGGCAGACCGTGATGATCTCGAATTACCACGAATATTTCCGGCTCGTCAATTACCTGGCCCGGCTCACCCGGCTCAAGATTGGCCTCATCATGGGCATTCCGAACCTCGAATACATTTTCGACGAAGCTCACTACGAGTTTTTGCCGGGTGGCATTCTGGAGTCATTTGCCACCTTGTTCAGCCGCAAAGTGAAGTTGTTCATCTATCCCACACTCCGCCCCGACGGGCAGATTTACACAAGCGAGGAGTTTGAGGTGCCCGAGCATTTGGCCCCTTTGTACACCTACCTCCGCCGGAACGACAAGATCGAACCCATCACCGACTACAACGAGCAGAACCTGCACATCTCGACCGACAACGTGCTCGAGATGATTCAGGAGGGCGAGGATGGCTGGGAAAACGTGGTTCCCGAAAGCGTTGTGAAACAGATTAAAGAAAATCACCTCTTCGGGTATCCTAAAGAGGTGCAATATGTGCCCATTGGCGAGCAGGTTCGGCAACAGGTAGCACAAGCATAATACGAACTCCATGAAATTCGGAACGAAAGCCATACACGCGGGCGTACAGCCCGACCCCACTACCGGCGCGATTATGACGCCCATTTACCAGACGTCAACTTACGTGCAGGAGTCGCCCGGTAAACACAAAGGCTACGAATACGCGCGCACGCAGAACCCCACCCGCGACGCCCTGCAAGCCAATTTGGCCGCTCTCGAAAACGGCAAGCACGGCATTTGCTATGCCTCCGGTCTCGGTGCCACCGACGCGATCCTGAAACTATTCAAGCCTGGCGACGAGATTATTGCCAGCAGCGACCTCTACGGCGGTACCTACCGCATTATGGTTCGCGTGTTCGCCGAGTTTGGCCTGACGTTCAAATTCGTCTCGCTCGATAACCCCGCCAACCTCGAAGCCGCCCTCACCGACAAAACTCGTCTGGTCTGGATCGAAACGCCCACAAACCCACTACTCCGCATTGTGGATATTGTGGCTATTGCTCAAATCACGCAGCAACGAGGTATCCGTTTGGTGGTCGACAACACGTTTGCCTCACCCTACCTACAAAACCCCCTCAATCTGGGTGCCGACCTGGTGGTACATTCCGTAACCAAATATATCGGGGGCCACTCCGACACCGTCATGGGGGCCATCGTTACCAATGACGACGACATGGCCGCCCGCCTGAAGTTCATCCAGAATGCCTGCGGAGCCGTACCGGGACCACAGGATTGTTTCCTGGCCCTGCGGGGAATCAAAACCCTACATGTGCGGATGGAGCGGCATTGCCAGAACGCCCAACGCGTGGCAGAGTACTTGCAGCAACACCCCAAAGTAAGTCAGGTGTACTACCCCGGCCTGCCCGACCACCCCGGTCACGAACTGGCCAAACGACAAATGCGCGGCTTCGGTGGCATGGCCTCGTTCGAGCTAGTCGGCGATTCATTACCCGAGGCCGTTCGGGTAATGGAGAGTTTCGAGGTGTTTTCGTTGGGTGAGTCGCTGGGTGGCGTAGAGTCGTTGTGTACGCACCCCGCGAGTATGACCCACGCCAGCATTCCCAAGCCCGAGCGCGAAGCCAATGGCCTCAAAGACACCCTGATCCGACTCAGTGTTGGTATTGAAGATGTGGATGATTTGATTGAGGATTTAGAGAGGGCGATAGCACAGATATGAAACGTGCAATCCACCTTCTCCTATTAGTTTGGTCAACGCAACTCGTTGCCCAATCGACTATTCAGGTAGGCAAGGTGGCCCCGCCCATTATCATCACTGATTGGATTGCCAACGTCCCCGCTGATAAAGACCTGACGAGTCATCCCGTACTGTTAAATTTTTGGGCTACGTGGTGTACGCCCTGCCTGGCTGCCGTGCCAAACCTAAATGAGTTGCAGAGTCAGTTTACCCATACGGGCCTTCGGTTTGTATCGTTGACTGATGAATCCGTCGACAAAGTGAACAGTGTTCTCAAGCAGGTTGCGTTCAAATCAATTGTAGCCGGTGATCAATCCAAGAAGACCCAAATTGCCTATGGCAACGGCAAAACGGGCCTAGATATCTTTCCATTGACCGTTTTCATTGATGACAAAGGGTACATCCGCTGGATTGGCGATCCCAACAATCTGGATAGAGAAATTTTACAGAATTTGCTCGACGGTAATCTGCCACCCGCAAACGACAGACAAGGACTATCTGTAACGTCCGGCCTGACCAGTGTTATGTCTCCCCGGCAGGCATCTAATCTGTACACCAAAATCATGAGAAGTGATGATATCAATTATCATTTTGAGATGTACGAAACAAAGCAATCCGTTCGAATGTCATCGAGTCAAAAAGGCCGGGGAGTGTTTTTTTCTGCATCTACTTTGCATGAAATTTGGGAAGCTGCCTTCAAAGTCCGCCCTGTCAATTTGTTAGTACCAGATTCACTACGCACGAGGCAATATATTCTTTTGTACAAGAACATTCGCCTGAACGAAAATATTCTGGATACCCTGTCGGCCAGTATTCTACACTCGGTAAAGCTCACTGCCATGAATGACACCATCCGCAAAATGGTATATAGGTATATGCTCAATGACACCACAAAACTGGTGCGAACGACAATGGAAACCGGAATGTCAGGGCATTCCGAATCGAGCGACAAGCTTACCCTAAACGGGTACGCCCTTGATAAAGCGTTCACGTTGATAAATACGCAAACCAAAGAGACATTTTTTGGCTCTCTGGATGTGGCGGGGCGATTCGACTTTATCCTGAATAAAGCATCTGCCGAAACGATGGTTGAGAGTTTAAGAAGTTACGGCTTTATGGTCACGAAGGCCATTGAGCCTATACCCGTTATTCGTTTGATACCTAAACCCTGATAGTGTCAACGATCAATCTGCCTCTAATAATAGTATCCGTTTCAATCAGCTTAATCTGTTAAATCCGCGTTCCAATCACCAATTCTTTGTAATATGGGGGCAATTTTGCCCCCCTTTTGCTTTTATAGACAAAGTAACCTGAACCTAAACCAACATGAGCCAACTGATTCCGCTCGATTACATCATTTTTCTGCTCTATTTCGTGGGCGTTTCGGCCTATGGCTATTGGATTTACAAGCGCAAATCGGCTGTAAAAACCGACACCAAAGATTTCTTTCTGGCCGAAGGTGCCCTAACCTGGTGGGCCATTGGGGCCTCGCTCATTGCCTCAAACATCTCTGCCGAACAGTTTATCGGCATGTCGGGCGATGGCTTCCGGTACGGGGTGGCCATCGCCGTGTATGAGTGGCTGGCCGCTGTGTGTCTGATTATCGTGGCGGTGTGGTTTATTCCGATTTACCTGAAGAATAAAATCTACACCATGCCGCAGTTTCTGAGTACGCGCTACAACGAAACGGTGAGTTTGATTATGGCCGTTTTCTGGCTGTTTTTGTACGTGTTCGTTAACCTGACATCCATTCTGTTCCTCGGTGCGCTGGCCATCAGCAACCTTGTCGGGGGCGACTCGTTTCATGCTATCGTGATTGGCCTAAGCTTATTCGCTATTTTCATTACCCTGGGCGGCATGAAAGTCATCGGCTACACCGATGTGATTCAGGTGCTTGTTCTGATCATTGGCGGCTTGGTAACGACCTATTTAGCATTGACTAAAGTAAGCGAGGTGCTAAACGTGGGTGGGGGAGCCATAGCTGGTTTACACGCCATGATTGCGAACGCCGACGACCATTTCCACATGATTTTCGAGAAACCCGGCCCCGGTGCTACGGCGGCTGAGGTTAATCGATACCTAACTCTTCCCGGCATTGCCATGTATCTGGGCGGTCAGTGGGTAGTGAATCTCAACTATTGGGGTTGCAACCAGTACATTACACAACGTGCGCTCGGTGCCGACCTTCAAACGGCCCGAACGGGTATCCTTTTCGCGGCCATCCTGAAAATCTTCATGCCAATTATTGTGATGTTGCCCGGCATTGCGGCTTACGTAATTCACAAAAATGGCGGTCTCCAAACTGAAATGCTTCGCGATGGCGTCGTCGTGGGCGACAATGCCTATTCGGCGGTGCTGACGTTCCTGCCAAACGGCCTCAAGGGCATGTCGGTAGCGGCCCTAACAGCGGCTATTGTGGCCTCACTCGCGGGCAAAGCCAACTCGATCTCAACCATTTTTACGCTCGACATCTACCACAAGTACATCAACCGGAACGCAACTGAGGATCGGCTTCTCTGGATTGGTCGGGTTACGATTTTGGTGGCTATGGTCGTGTCTATTGCGTTTGCCTGGAGCGATGCGCTTGGTATTGGTGGTGAAGGTGGTTTCACATACATCCAGAAATACACGGGTTATATTAGTCCCGGCATTTTTGCGGTATTCATCCTTGGCTTCTTCTGGAAACGTACGACCGGTGCGGCTGCTATTGCGGGCGTGTTGGGTGGTTTCGCACTCGTGGTTTTCTTCAATCACGCTGCTACCGACTGGTTTGGCCCTGAAACACTCATGTACTCGGCCTTCCCCGACGGAAAAGGTGGCTTCGCTATCCCGTTCCTGGTTTCGATGGGTTGGTCGTTTTTCCTAACCGTGGCCCTTATGGTTGCCATTAGTTTGGCTGGGCCAAAAGTGAACCCCAAAGGGCTGGAGATCGACGCGAGTATGTTCAAGCTCTCGCCCACGAGCCTGACCATGATCGTAATTATCTTAATGCTGTTCTCGATGCTCTACGTCCGGTTCTGGTAGTAAGGATGGTCTTTTGCCTCTAAACCGATTCGTCGGACCGCCCCCAATGGGGACTTTGCTCATTTTCGGATAAAGTCCTCTTTAGGGGCGGTCCGACGAATCGGTTTAGGGGTAAACATGTTACCCTCACCGCACCACCATCTTCACTTCTCCACTCTTCGTGTACCCTATTCGCATGGCAATTGCTGCAACCGAGTCCCCTTTGCTCACTGTAATTGGTTGACCATAAACCCGCCATGCTGTGTCCTTGCCAAGCCGCTTGTAGCCAATCGACGCACCTTCGGTAGCGCAGGTCAGAACCAGTTTGCCTCCTTTCTGCTGTAAAACCGGGTTTGCCGTAATGGGTGGGCTGCTTTGCCCATTCCACCACCGACTAACTAACTCTTTTTCGGGAACTGCGCCCAAATCCTTCGTCTGTTCCAGCCAATTGTTCATCTGTTGCCGGAGTCGTTTCAGGTGCGTTGCCATTTGGGGTTTCTCGGCCAGATTGTTTAGTTGCCAGGGATCGGCCAATACGTCGTACAGTTCTTCGGCAAGTTTGTTGGGGCGGAACCACTGCATCTGAACACCATTCAATTGCCCTGCATCGCGCATCGCCAGCATTTCTTTCATCATCGGTTGCTGCTTCCGGTACTCGATCTCCATGTATGGCGACAGTTCGGGACGGAAATTGCGAACATATTGATACCGTCCGTCGTGTACAGAGCGTACTCGGTCATATTCTGAGTCAATCCGGTCACGAGCAGCAAACACGTACTTTCGAGGTATTTTGCCCACATACGGTCCCAGAAACGCCTGTCCCTGCATATGTTTAGGGGGTTGAATATTCGCCAGCGACAACACCGTTGGAGCCAGGTCGATCATTGAGATCAACTCCTGTCGGGTTGTCCCGCTTAACCGACCATCGGGGAAACGCACGATCAACGGCACGCGCAGGCCCCGGTCCGTAATTTCACGCTTCACATAAGGCAGACCATCGCCGTGATCGGACCAGAAGAAAATGATCGTTTTGTCTAACAAACCATCATCCTCCAACTGTTTCAGGATTTCGCCCACCACATCGTCCATCTCGGAGATATTGGTGTAAAACCGAGCCATGTCCTGCCGAACGGTCTTGGTATCTGGATAGATGGGCGGCACCACAATTTTGGCCGGATCTACGCGCAAGGGCCGGTTAGTCCTCGCCCACACCTGCGACTCGTGTGTGATGGTTGAGTTAAAAATGGCAAAAAAGGGCTGTTGATGAGTACCGCCCGCCCGATTTCGCCAGTGCGCTTTGGGGCTATTTTCGTCCCAAACCGTCGGTGGCGCATCGAATTGGTAGTCGGTTTTTTCGTTATTCGTGCAGTAATAATTAACTGCCCGTAGATACTCCGGGAAAGCCCGAACTTCCGGTGACGGCACAATCGAATACGCTTTGGCCAAGCCCGTTTTTTCAGGATATGTGCTACCCAACGTACGCATATTATGCCCACCCGTAGAAGTCTGATACATGCCCGTGATGATCGCATTTCGGCTTGGCGCACAAACACCCGCCGTGCAAAACGCATTCGTAAACCGCACCCCCTCCCGCGCCAGCCGGTCGATGTTGGGCGTCGGCACAGTCCGGTCGCCATAACACCCAAGCCGGGGCGACATGTCCTCGCAGGAGATCCAGAGTATGTTTAGGGGCTGGTTAGCCACCGGATCTTGCTTCTGAACATAGGCTGACAGAGCAAGCACACTCGTGAAAAGGGTAAGCAATAGCGTTTTCATGGAAAAGGTGATAGGTGGTTCTTAAGATTACCTGACGTGGTCAATGATTGGCCGCCCAATCCAGAACAGCCGGGTACAAATCGGCAACGGTTTGACCGGGCTTACGCTGCTGATAAAGCCGTAATAATTCCTGGTTGAATTTATCAAACTGCTGGAATCCCCGCCCTGTTGTCATGCTCTTCTCTACACCCGCGCACAATGTTTCAAATGTAGGGCGATCAAAAAGATCATAATATAGGAGCGTTACCAGGCCGTAGTTCATGTACTCTTCAAAACACTGTAGCGGATTGTTATACCCGGCTGATGGTTTGTTAGGCGTTATCCATTTTGTCAAATCCCCGAACCCGTTATCTACTTTCTGCTGATATTTTTCAGCTTCGGGATTTAGATAGCTGTGATTTAGCTCTGTAAACACAATTTTCATCCGCCGACCGCGTGTTACCGCTGACGGTTGTTTGCGATCATCCGCATCAATAAACGGATAGTTGACGTGCGCGTGAGCCTCGGCAAAACCGTTATCACTGAGATTATTAGCTGACTGATTCCAACCTACCAAAGGCGTAAAGATGACCTTTACTGCCGAATAACGCGTAGCCGGGAACTGCTTCTCTAACCATTGTTTCATGGTTGCCACGTCAATATTCTTCCGGTACTCAGCTAACAACTGATTATAATAGGACTGCTGCTCGCGGAAAAACACCCTAAATTTCGACTCTTTGGCAAATGATTGGAGATGGGCAACATAGGGTTCAAGCGTGTTGTACTCTCCCCAGCTTGCTCGGTCATACGTATCACCTTTCCGAATCCGATCACCCTCGAACCGGTAGGCGTAACTATCCATTTTTAGATTAGGATAATTATCTCCCGACTTGTTCATCAGCGAATCGAGCACCCGTACAGCCCGGTGGTTTTTATAGGGCGAGAAACGAACAAACATAGCTTTGTAATAGGGTGAATCTTTATAGATGGCATCTGTCTTACCGTAGTCCGTTAGGGCAAAAACGACGTTCATCAACTCATAAACTTCAGGAATGTCAACAATCGTTTTGCCTGCGTTCGCCTTCTTATACGCTTCTGTGAACGTAGCTGCTTTTACGGATTTGTGACTGGTAAACTGACACGTCACGGTGTCGTCTTTTGCCTCACGGACAATAAGGAACCGGGTTATTTGACCGTACCGAATTACCATCGAAATGGAGTCTGTTTCCGAAACAAGTACAAACGGCGTTATCTCTTTATCAAGACCAAGATCATAACTGAATTCACGCGGAACTTGATTAACTCCGTTGAATGAATCGCGTTGCCCATCCAAATACATGGTCAGGCGGTTACTTTTTGTGCGGATGATTGGTGTGGTTGACGTTTGGGCAATTGTTTGCACTGCGGTCAATACAATCAGAAGGCAGGTCCAGAAACTGTTCATAGTTTAGTTAAGGTTGATCGTGTGTTTTGAGTAAGATGAGCCTCGTTGCATTGAAGTTGCATAGGTACTAAAAGACGTTGGGAAAGAGACCCTTATCGGTTGATAAAGCCTCTTTCCCAACGTCCTTCTTCTTCTCCAGAAGGTAATTACCCTTTAATAGTCCTTACAAACCCGGCTATTTCGTTGCCATCAGCCCCGTTCTCCTGCAATAGCCGGATAAACGCGCTGCCGATAATAGCCCCGTTGGCGTATTGGTTTGCCATCTGGAACGTTTCGTTGTCTTTAATACCAAACCCAATCAAACGCGGGTTTCGCAGGTTCATAGCGTTGATCCGGTCAAAATAGGCCAGCATTTGCTCGCTGACTCCACTTGTCGATCCCGTAATGCTCGCCGACGATACCATGTAAATGAACCCCTCCGAGTGTTCGTCGATCAGTCGGATGCGGTCGTCCGAGGTTTGGGGGGTGATCAGGAAAATATTTAGAATGCCGTACTGCTGAAAAATAGGCTCGTATTCGTCCAAATACAGGTCAAGCGGCAAGTCGGGCAGAATCACCCCATCGACGCCAACCTCTTGGCATTTCTGGCAAAAAGCCTCCACGCCAAATTGCAACACCGGATTCACGTAGCCCATCAATAAAATTGGCACCGACACCCGACTGCGGCAGTCGGCTAACTGCTCGAACAGGGTTTTGAGCGTCATGCCGTTTTCCAGAGCCTGCATGTTGCTCTGCTGAATCGTCTCGCCATCGGCTACGGGGTCCGAGTAGGGCATACCTATCTCAACGAGGTCGGCTCCGGCTTTTTCCAACCCTTCGAGTACTGTTACGGTATCATCTAAATTCGGAAATCCCGCCGTGAAGTACACGTTCAGCAGACCAGTACTTTTCTTCGTAAAAACGTGGGTGATACGGTTGGTCTGTTTTGTTAATTCTGCTTCCATTTAATTCATCAGGCGTTTTTGTCATCCCGACGAAGGAGGGATCTAGTTCTGGTATTCTTAACTTGTGAGTGAGTGAAGTAGATCCCTCCTTCGTCGGGATGACAAAAAGCTACAAATATTTTGAATACGTGGCCAGATCTTTATCCCCCCGGCCCGACAAACACACCACAACTACGTCACTCGCTTGCAGATTCATTTTGGGCAATGCCGCCAGCGCGTGGGCTGTTTCGATGGCCGGAATAATCCCTTCCAACTTACTCAACTGGAACCCAGCCCGAATGGCCTCATCGTCTTCAATGGCGTAAAAATCGCCCCGTCCCGAATCGAACAGGTGGGCGTGCAACGGGCCAATGCCCGGATAATCAAGCCCTGCCGAGATAGAGTACGGTTCCGTTACCTGACCATCGTCCGTTTGCATCAAAATGGTTCGGCTACCGTGCAAAACGCCCGGTTTCCCTAACGCTGTTGTAGCCGCCGAATGCCCTGACGAAACGCCCAAACCAGCCGCTTCAGCAGCGACCAACCGAACCGACGGCTCGTGCAGATAGTGAAAAAACGCACCGGCAGCATTGCTCCCCCCGCCCACACAGGCCACCACATAATCGGGATTCTCGTGTCCCGTTTTTTCGAGCAACTGCGTCCGAATCTCCTCCGAAATAACCGATTGAAACCGTGCTACCATGTCGGGGTACGGGTGTGGTCCTACCACCGAGCCAATAATATAGTGCGTATCGACTGGGTTGTTGATCCAGTGACGCATGGCTTCGTTGGTGGCGTCTTTCAGGGTTTTGCTGCCACTTTTGGCCGGCACAACTGTTGCCCCCAGCATCCGCATCCGGTCGACATTGGGCTGTTGCCGCTCCATGTCTATCTCGCCCATGTACACGATACATTCGAGGCCCATCAAAGCGCAAACCGTAGCTGTAGCCACACCGTGCTGCCCGGCACCTGTTTCAGCTACAATTCGCTGTTTATTGAGCCGCTTGGCAACCAGAATCTGACCAATCGTATTGTTTACCTTGTGCGCCCCCGTATGACACAGGTCTTCACGCTTTAGGTAAATAGTCGCGCCAATTTCATTCGAGAGCCGTTCGGCCAGAAACAGGGGCGTTGGTCGACCTACATAATCGGTCAGCAACGCCCGAAATTCGGTTTGAAACGTCGGGTCAGCCATGATAGCCAGATAATTCTGGCGAAGCTCCTCCACGTTTGGGTACAGCATCTCAGGGATGAACGCCCCCCCGAAACGGCCATAAAAACCTTTATTTGATACCTCAAATGAGGTTTTTGGTTCTAAAACAGTCATAACATTGTGGTTAGACTTCCTCTTCTTCCTCAACCGGCTTCAGCCGACCAATAAGCTCCCGAATTTTCTCCATGTCCTTTACACCCGGCGACACCTCGACCTGACTATTTACATCAACGCCGTACAGTTTCAAATGCCGTATCTGGTCCAGATCGGCCAGATTGTGCAATCCGATGCCTCCACTAATAAAGAACGGCTTGTCGTTATCGTACCGGCTCATCACCGACCAATCGAACTGGACACCGTTACCACCGGGTTGCTCCCCTTTGGCGTCGAACAGGAAAAAGTCGCAGTGCTGTTTGTAGTTGTTGAGCATACTGAAATTGAATGACTCATCGACCCGAAACGCTTTAATAATGTTGATACCCCGCATGCGCAAACTCTTACAAAAATCAGGAGTCTCATTTCCATGTAATTGCGCGTACTGTAAATCATACTTTTTCACGCTACGAATAACAAACTCCGGGCTGGCGTTCACAAACACCCCCACTTTCCGAACCCACCTTGGCAACGCCCGAACTACGTCGACGTCCAGACTCTCGCCCACAAAGCGCGGACTCTTATCATAAAAGATAAATCCGACGAAATCAGGACTTAAAGCCGCTACCTCGTTGAGGTTTTCGGCATCGCGCAGACCACATACTTTGATGTTCATACGGCTTGGTTAGTTAGTTATGGGAGATATTTGTTTTGCATTCAATTGACTCACTAATGTTGCCAATGCTTCGCCAGGAGTCGGAGTTCTCATAAACGCTTCACCGATCAGAAACGCATCATACCCAACCTCGCGCAGTTGCAACATAGTAGCGGCATCGTGTAGACCGCTCTCCGTTACGCGCACAAACGAGCTGGGAATCAAATCGACCAATCGAATTGAGGTTTCAATCGACGTCTCGAACGTTTTCAAGTTTCGGTTATTCACACCAACCAAATCGATAGTATCGCAAAGACTACGGTCCAACTCGTCGGCATCGTGTACTTCCAAAAGCACTTCAAGACCCAGTTCGTGCGCAAACTCGCTCAATGAGCGCACTTCTGCGGGCGACAAACAGGCCGCGATCAACAACACTAGATCGGCTCCCCAAGCTTTGGCTTGCAGGAGTTGATAAGAATCGATCACGAAGTCTTTTCGAAGAATAGGCGTTGTGAGGTTTGCTTGCCGGGCGGCTTGCAAATCGGCAGGTGTACCACCAAAAAACGGCTCATCCGTCAGCACTGACAAACAAGCCGCTCCTGATTCAACGTAGCCGCGCGTCGTTTCGGACACGTCGACGGTTCCGTTGATAAGACCTTTTGAAGGGGATTTCCGTTTGAACTCAGCAATAATGCCGGTTGAATCACTTGCCCGAATGGCTGCCGTTGCCGAGTTTACCCGCAGGTCGAACAGCGGACAAGATTCCAATACCCGCTCCGAAACAGATGCCCGGTGCTGGGCTACTTCAATACGTTTTTGGGCAATAATTCGATCTAAAATCGTCATTCGTTTTGTGGAAAACTCAGGCCACTAATTGGGTAAAGCACTGCAACGCACGCCCACTCTCTATCGATTCCTTAGCCTGTGCAACGGCCTCTTCACGTGTTTTGGCTTGGTCGGCGGCAAGCAGAGCTAGAGCTGAATTTGCCAATACCGCCTGCTTTTGTGCCGATGTTGCCTCATTCCGAAGCACGCTCATAAAAATGCGAGCCGATGCTTCAACTGTGTCACCGCCCGATAGCGATTCCGGTGTCTGTATGTCTAATCCTAACGAAGCTGGACTTAATAACTGTTCAGTCTGGTTAGTAATCATTTTAAACGGACCCGTTAACGAAACTTCATCGTAGCCATCAAGCGTATGAAGAATCATAAACCGTTTGTCTGTTTGCTGATAAAGATACGCATATAATCGGGCTAATTCAAGATTAAATACGCCAACGAGCTGTTTATGGGGCTTTGCAGGATTAACCATAGGCCCAAGCACGTTGAAAAACGTTTTAACGCCCAAGTCACGCCGAATAGGAGCTACGTTTTTCATGGCCGGGTGAAACAAGGGCGCATGCAGGAAACAAATGCCCGCTGTTTCTAATCGACGCTCCAACTCATCAACATCATTCGTGAATCTGTAGCCCAAATACTCCATCACGGTCGACGAACCACACATCGACGAGACCCCGTGATTGCCATGTTTAGCAACTCGTTGCCCCGCCCCGGCTACCACAAACGCTGATAACGTTGAGATGTTAAAGGTATCTTTCCCATCGCCCCCGGTCCCACACAAATCCATAGGATCGTAGGCAGCTAAATCAACGGGTAAACACAGCTCCAACATAGCGTCGCGGAAACCTTCAAGTTCCTCAACCCGAATGCTGCGCATCATGTAAACGGTCAAAAATGACGCAATCTGCGCCGTGTTATATTCGCCCCGGCCAATACCCAGCAACACTTGTTTTGCCTGCTCTTTCTGGAGCGTTTTATGCTCGAAAAGATGGTTTAGTATCTCTTTCATTGTTTCAACCAGTTTTTCATCATTGTAACACCCCCTTCTGTGAGAACCGACTCCGGGTGAAACTGTACACCCCGAACATCAAAACGCGTGTGCCGCAATCCCATCACACGACCATCTTCGTCCTCTGCCGTAATGCGCAGTTCATCGGAAATCGAGTCACGCACCACTGACCATGAATGATAGCGGCCAACCGTTAATGAGTCAGGCAGACCATCGAACAAACGCTCCTCACGGTCAAGTACCCGTGCCTGATGCGCCACGCCATGCAACACATCGCCAAGGTTTTCAAGTTGCGCTCCGAACACCTCGCCTATGCCCTGATGACCCAGGCAAACACCCATGATTGATTTGCTCGGCGCAAACTCACGGACCAAATCCTGCATAATGCCAGCTTCCGACGGGATGCCCGGCCCTGGTGAGAGCAGAATTTTATCGTACTGTCCGACAGCTTCCAATGCAATTTTATCATTTCGAATTACGTCGGGATGGTGCCCTAGTTTGCGCAGGATATACACGAGGTTGTATGTAAATGAGTCGTAATTATCTAAAACCAGAACGTTCATCTTAAATCGTTTTTGCCTGTTGAATGGCCGACCGCAAGGCTGCCAACTTATTATGCACTTCCTGCAATTCGCTTTCTACCAATGATTTTGCCACAATTCCCGCCCCAGCTTGGTAGTAGAGCGTGTTATTTTGACTCATAAACGTGCGAATCATAATCGCATGGTTGAACTCCCCGTCGAAACCCATATACCCGATACTACCTGAATAGAATCCGCGACTCTGATTTTCATATTGGTCGATCAACTGCATAGCCATATACTTGGGTGCTCCCGAAAGTGTACCGGCTGGAAAGGTTTCAGCAACGATTTGTAGTGGATCAGCCCCCTCGTTCAATTGCCCAACCACTTTTGAGACCAAATGAATCACATGCGAGTAATACTGAACTTCTTTGAATGTCTCAACATTAACCACATCGCAGTTCCGGCTTAGATCGTTACGGGCCAGATCGACTAGCATAACATGTTCGGCTGACTCCTTTGGGTCATCATAGAGTTGTTGAGCTAACTCAGCATCCTTCGCATCGTCACCCGTCCGGCGAAAGGTTCCAGCAATTGGGTAAATCGTGGCCTCACCCTTACGAACCACAATTTGCGACTCAGGAGATGAGCCGAAGAGTTTGAAACTCCCGTAATCGAAATAGAATAGATACGGCGACGGATTTAATGAGCGCAACGCCCGGTACACATTGAACTCATCACCCAAAAACGGCGTCTGAAACCGGCGTGAAAGCACAATTTGGAATACGTCGCCCCGTTTGCAATGGTCAATCCCATGTTGAATTACCCCCCGAAACTCATCATCCGAAAAATTCGAAGTCTCCTCTCCCGCAACATCAAACCCATACAACGCGAAGTTGCGGCTCGTGATGATTGACACCATTTCGTCGAGCCGACTTTCTGGCTCTTCTTCATGCTCTCGTACGTACGAATGCTCAAACAGGTGTAGTTCGTCTTTAAAATGATTGATTGCAATCACGTAGCGGTACACCTGAAAAATAGCTGCTGGAATATTGTTTTCCTCCGGAATTGGAGCACTCAATTGAATGTCCTCGAATCCCTCTACAGCCGGAAAACCGAAATAGCCAAATAGTCCGTTCGAGATGAATGAATAGTTGTTTGGGGCAGCACTAAAATTTTGTTTGTATTGCTGCAAAGCAGGCACTAAGTCTGATACAGGAACATCTTCTGACACTTCACTCTCCCCCGGCAACTGAATTTTAAGGGTATTTTCGTGGAATTCAAATCGACTTACTGGATCAAAAGCGATGTAAGAGAAGCTGTTATCATTTCCATGATAGTCCGCGCTTTCCAACAGAATGCTGTTTGGAAAACGATCCCTTATTCGCAGATAGATGCTAACTGGTGTAATGATATCAGCGAGCATTCGTCGATGCCTTGTTCTGATTATGTAAGGCGTTGTTGTGTTTAATTCAGTAACCATGATTGAATGGTAAAAAGGTACACCATTGAACAAAAAAAGGCCTACCGGGACGAACGGTAAGCCTTTGACGTATTATCTAGATAACACAATATGGCAACCTTCATCCCATCCAGGATTGGCACCACCACCATGCTTGAATTTGTACAGTTCTCATTGAATGACTTTTGTTTCGGGGTGGCGGGATTCGAACCGCTCCGGCGGCCCGGCTACAGCCTCTACGTCCCGAACGTAGCGCATTATTAGACTGCGCTACACCCTTAACAGATTGCAAATATAATCGACTGTTAAAAACAAAAAAAGGCGTCGGGAACATTTCTGTCTCCGACGCCTTCAATAGTAGAGGTGGCAGCTACCTACTCTCCCGGATTCGACTCCAGTACCATCGGCAGAACGGGGCTTAACGGCTCTGTTCGACATGGGAAAAGGTGTCC
>RDXN01000020.1 GCA_004292855.1 Cytophagales bacterium | reverse complement strand
ACCCACTTTGAGTGGTGTACTTTAGGTCGGTTTCCAACCGAATGGGCGAATTTCATTCGCTTTTAAACCTATGGACTTCCAGTCCATAGTTGTTTAGTTTAATGTCGAGCACCGACGACAACCGCCCCCCATATTCGGCGGGCATACCCCCTTTGTAGAGGGTGGCGTCTTTGATGGCGTCGGAGTTGAACACCGAGAAAAAGCCGAGCAAATGGCTGGCGTTGTACACCGTGGCCTCGTCGAGCAAAATCAGGTTTTGGTCGGCGGCACCGCCCCGCACAAAAAAGCCGCTGTTGCCCTCACCTGCCGACTTTACACCCGGCAGTAATTGAAGCACTTTCAGTACGTCGCGCTCTCCAAACAGGACCGGCACGTTTTTGATAGCCTCCACATTGAGCTTTTCCATGCCCATCTGGTTGCGCGTTACGATATTCTCTTCCTGCTTCGTCGCCGACACGACCACCTCCGACAAGTCGACCGATTGTGGACTGAGTTCGAGGTCGAGCGTTTGGTTTTTCTGGATATCGATGGTAATGGTTTTGGGCGTGTAGCCAATAAACTGGGCGGTCAGGTTATACTGCCCGGCGGGGAGCGTAATGGAGTAAAACCCATAGGCGTTGGCAGCGGCCCCGCTGTTGGCTGTTGCATTTTTGGCAAAGGCCGTGGCCCCAATGAGCGACTCACCCGTTTTGGCATCGCGCAGCGTACCGCTGATGGTGAATTTGGTGGTCTGCGCCAGCGTAGGTGAGGTTGTCAGTCCGGCCCAAAGCAGGAAAGCAACCAACAAGTTTTTTAGAAAGGGGGTATTCTGAGGAACTGGCTTCATAGGAAAGCGACTAATAATCTGATTTGTCATACGTGTTATTCGTAGCGTAGCCTTCGGTTCATTCGCCCGAAGCCACCGAAGGCAATGCCACTAAATTTGGTTGTTAATTGAAACGGGCTGAACGAGCGGATCGACCCCACGGGTTCATCGTAATGTTGGGCGTAGAAATAGCGTAAAGAAGCATCGATGGCGAGGTATTTGCCCAGGCGGTGATACACTCCTCCACCAATCACAAACGTTGTGGTGGGTATCCGGTGAATGGTAGGCGAACCCCCGCCCGGCAAACTCCCGCCCCCACCACCAAACAAACCCAGTCCCCCGCCCCCTGGCAGTCCACCGGCCCCGCCGAAGGCTCCCAACAGACTCGCGTCGAACTTCGCCTTAATCGACATATAGAAGGTCTGCGAAGAACCAGCCCCCGCCACAACATACAGATGGGTATGGGGGTGCTTGGCGAAAGCCGGAAACAGGTACTTCGTTTGAATCAGCACGGTGCTGACTACCCCTCCTCCGCCCCGGATCGAGCTACCCTTGACGGTCATGTTCTGTTTGATAAGGTAGAGATTCCAGTCAAGTTCCAGACCAAGACGATTGGTCATGAACCGGGCAATCGAGACCGTGAAGACCCGGTGTCCATCACGAATGTTGATTCCGTTTGAGTCGGCAGTAGCCGCTTCAAACCCCGGAACAACGTAGTTTCCGTAGCCAAGCGAAAAAAGCAATCGTTTTCGATGAATCAGCATGAGCGAATCGGTTAACCTGTTCTTGTGGGCTTCCCAGCGTTGGTGCTTGGCAATCTCCCACTCATAGGCTGGCGTCTGAGCCTGCACCATTGTCTGCCCAAGTAGCAGCCAGCCTAAAAAACAACGTGTAGCGAATCGTAGCATATCGTCCTGTTTTGCATCTTCGACACAAAGCAAGTGGCTCATTTTCAGACGATCATCATCTACAGGGCTGGGCGCATAGATACAGACAGGTGTGTAGAGAAGGAGGTAGAAAGTGTCGAGATTTCCCCGATTCCGGCACTTTTAAGGTATTTATCGGCAGTTATACGGCATGATCGTCGAAGCCTTGCATAAGTCCGGTGAGCAAGCGTGTTTTACGATGCCTTTATCAAATCGGTATTTTTTATGGCTGATATCTTTCCAGTTAGTCAGTTTCGGCGGCTCTACAATCAGTATCCCATTTTGATTCAGATGGTCGTATGGCTGGCGTTTATTTTTCTACCCGACCCGTTCACCACGACCCAGCAGCTATTCACAACGGAGTGGGCCATACTGAATGGCGTTCGTGTTTTCAATAATCTGCTCGCAATTCTGATCTTCTATGTGAATCTTTATGTACTGACGCCCTGGTTGGTGCGCCGAAACCGGCTGAGTTGGCTGTTGCCTACATTTCTGGTTCTGGGTGCGTTAATGTTGTTTGTTAATCGGATCTTCTACTGGTATGTTACTCAGAATATAGCCAATTTTTCGGTGCGGGTTCATGAACTGCAACAGGCTATTTTACAGAAGGATACACAGTTGGGTATGCCGCTTCCGTTGGCCATTACATCGGTTTTGCTGGTGTTGGTGGTGGCAAGCGTTAGTACTGGCCTGGCTCTCTATCGCGACCGGAACGAGGTTAAAGCCCGGCATCAGCAGATGGAAATTGAGAAAAAGGAAGCCGAACTAAATGCACTAAAATTGCAGATCAGTCCGCATTTTCTGTTCAACACGCTCAACAATATGCGGTGGCTCGCTCGCCAAAAATCCGATCAGACCGAAGATGCCATCCTGCGGCTTTCGGATATTCTGCGCTACATGATTTATCAGGTCAACGAGGGGCCAGTGCCTCTTAGCAAGGAGATCAATTACCTCACCGACTATGTGGCCCTGCAACAACTCCGGCTCGGAGACCACAACCGCGTCAAATTCGAGACCGACGTGGACAACGACCGGGTGCGGGTGGAGCCTCTACTTTTGATTCACTTTGTTGAAAACGCGTTCAAACACGGGATGCACCACGACGAACCATCGACTGTCAGCATCCGGCTCCACGTCCGCGACGGCCTGCTGACCTTTGAAACCCGCAACCGGCTGTTTCACGAGCAGCCCGAACAACCCTCGCCCGACTCCGGAGTGGGTGTTCAGAACGTTGAACGGCGGCTGGCCCTGCATTATCCGAATAGGCATTTACTGCGCCTACAACACAAAAACGGTTTTTTCTGCGTTGACTTGCGCATTGACCTACAAGCCGATGAACAAACGGTTTGACACAAATACTCAGTTGTTATATAAACAAAGATGTAGGTGTAGCATGTTCGTATAATAATTGCTCATGTAAGGTTAAAATGCGGTAAAGACGGGCGTTTTTAGGTAAAAAATACTACGTTTGACGAATCACGTAACCTTCTTAAAATCATCGTATCATGAGCAATCTTGGCATTTTTCACACGGTAGTGGGTGTTGTAGCCCTGTTTTTGGCAGCACTTTCTTTGGTGCAACGGGGTAAGATCGGTTTCTCCAACCGCATTGATCTGGTCTACATCGTTCTTACGTTGATTACCTGTGCTACATCGTTCATGATTTTCAAAACAGGACAAGCTGGTCCGGGTCATATCATTGCCGGGTTGGTAGTCGTATGTTTGGGTATCGGGTACTTTACTCGAAATTCTAATAACTTTTGGGGTAAGTTTATTTCGGTGGTAAGTATGTCTGCTACAGTATTTCTGTCGCTTATACCTACCATTAATGAGACGCTCACTCGCCTGCCTGTGAGCGGTCCGTTGGCCGATAGCCCCGAGCATCCTGTAGTGCAAAATTCGGTTAAAGTGCTTCTTGTATTTTTTGCCCTTGGCGTCTATTTACAATTCAGATCCTTAAAGAAAAAAGAGGCTGTTGCTGAAAAAACGCTGTACGAAAATCAGGTATAGTGAGCTTGCCTGAGTCAACAAAAAAAGACTACTTTTGTCCATGTCACTACGGGCAATTGCTATCGACGACGAGCCGCTGGGCCTGCAAATCCTGGCCGACGACTTGCTTAAAATTCCGACTATCGAACTGCTCGGTACGTTTACGCGCCCGTTTGCAGCCCTCGAATTAATTCAATCGGGTCGGGTCGATTTGCTGTTTCTGGACATTCAGATGCCCACCTTGCTTGGTACGGAGTTCTTGCGGGCTATGCCCCGACCCCCCATGACCATTTTTACCACAGCCTACGAGCAGTATGCACTGGAGGGTTATGAGTTAAACGTGGTCGATTATTTGCTCAAACCGATTCGTTTCGAGCGACTGCTGCGGGCCTGCACCAAAGCCTACGACCTGCATCAGCGTGTGGCCACTCCGCAGGCAATCGTTCAGCCCACTACCCCCGCCAACCCACCCGATTCGTTTTTCTTTGTAAAGGTTGATTACAAGGATGTTAAAATTGCGCATGACGACATCCGGTATATCGAAGGGCAGAAAGACTACGTTAAGGTTTTTCTCCATTCGCAGCCAAACCGCCCTGTGCTGACCCGGCTGAATATGAAAGGCATTGAAAGCCTGCTCGATCCGGCGCAGTTTTGCCGGGTGCATCAGTCGTTCATCGTGCCGCTGAGCCAGATTACAGCCGTTCAGAAAACACGCATCATGTTGGGCGACTTACCCATTCCGGTGGGCGAACGCTATGCCGATGGCTTCTGGAGCGTATATGGAAAGCGGTAGAGTCAATCGAACTCCTGCTTTGTTTACTATACACTAACGCTTGTCTTCCCTGTGATTTTTTCGACTATCCGCGCCAGGCGGTTTGGAAATGCTTCGCTACTCAGTTGGTTAATCCTGGCTATGGTAGGCTGCATTGACGAATTCAATGCCCGACAAACGGGCCTGCTCAACTTAATAACGGTCGAGGGCACCCTCACCGACTTCCCTGAACGACAGTTTGTATCCATCCGCCGGAGCCAATCGCTCGGCAACAGTGTGGGCGAGATATCCATTACCGATGCCACCGTTGAATTGGTTGCCAATGGCAGCGAGGTGGTTCAGCTCAAACACGAAACGTTGGGGCAGTATGTGTTGCCCACAACCACCAAAATCGTGCAGGGAAGTCGCTACAAACTGCGGTTCAGAACCAAAGATGGGCAACAATATGAATCCGACGAGCAAACGATGCCGAGCAGCACGTCGTTTACGGCTATCCGTAATGAGTTTCAGCCCAAAGCAATTCTAAGCGATCCGGTTAGTAACCGATACCTGCCCGCGCACAATCTCTATATCGACGCGCCTGACCGTCCCAACGAGGCCAACTTTTACGAGTGGACTTATACACTTTGGGAGCAGCAAAGTGTGTGTGCAACGTGTCAGCAGGGCATTTATAACCGTTCCGGGAATACGGGCAACTGCGTAACGCAACGCTCGCTGGCTGCCGATAATCTGTACGACTACATCTGCGAAGGAACCTGTTATGATATCGTCCGTAGCCAGAATATTGTGGTGTTTAGCGACCGCCTGTTGAAGAATAATCAACTTATAAATCAACTGGCTGCTCAAGTTCCGTTCTACCAGGAGGGTGCCTGTTTGGTCGAGTTGCGGCAGTTTAACCTTACCGCCGATGCCTATCAATACCGGCTGTTGTTGAACGATCAGGTTAAAAATAAAGGAAGCCTGGCCGATACGCCCCCCGCTAGTTTGGTCGGAAATATCCGTAACGTGACCAATGCTTCCGAAAAGGTTGTAGGGCACTTTTCCGTAGCAGGCGGCTACTCAATGCGCTATTGGCTTGACCGACCCAAAACGGCGAGCGCGACATCGAGCGTGCGGGCATTAGGGCTTCTGGGTGGTCGGGCTATTAACCCGGAGCCGGCGGCCCCCCCGTTCAGGCCTCCCTTTGCCGTGTGCGTGCCCAGTCTGACTCGTACTCCCATTACCCCTGCCGGGTGGCGAAACTAAGCGACCATTTGTCTGCATGAAATCATCTATACTTTTCTTCGGTCGACTCCTGATCGTTTTGTTGTGCTCGATAACCCTGGCACAAGCCCAACGCTCGGCATCGAGAGTTCAACGATCCTACAATTTGAGTGGCATGGTGCGTGACTCGATCACCAGCCAACCCATGCCCAAAACGACCGTCATGATCGGCTACAGGCAGATGGGGACAACCACCAACGAAAAAGGGGAGTACTCGTTTTTCTTGCCCAATGGCCAGTACGCCGTTACGTTTCGGTCGGTCGGTTACCGCACGATTCGGCAGTTGGTGACGGTTGCCAACGGCGATATCGTGGCCAATGCCAACCTTAATCCTGTAACCAACGAACTGGAAGAGGTGATGGTGAGCAGCAAAAGCTCCGAGGCCAATCAGGAACGGCCCGTACTGGGGGTAAGCACGTTGAGTGTAAAAACGCTGAAGAAACTGCCCGCTGCGTTGGGCGAGGTCGATGTGTTGCGGGGTCTGCAAATGCTCCCCGGCGTGACGAGCGTGGGCGAAGCCAGCAATGGCGTGAACATCCGGGGCGGCACCACCGATCAAAACCTGATGGTGATCGACGATATTCCGGTATTTAATCCCACACACATGTTCGGGTTGTTTTCGGCATTTCCGCCGGATGCCCTGGCCGGGGTCGATATTTACAAAGGTAACGTACCTGCACGGTTTGGCGGGCGGGCCGCGTCGGTGATCGACATGAGCTTTGCCAACCCCTCGCTCAACAAGTTTTCGCTCAAAGGGGGCGTTAGCCTGGTCTCGAACCGACTGGCTGCCGACCTGCCTATCTGGCGCGACAAAATGGGCATACAGGTGGCCACGCGGGGGGCGTTCAACAGTTTTCTGCTCCCCATAGCCTCCAACCGGCTCGACGATGTGCGGGCTTCCTTTGGCGACGTGGGCCTGAAATACCTGTACCGGATCAACAACAAAAGCACCCTCTCGGTATCCGGCTATTATAGCACCGACTTTTTCCGCACGGCTCTGCTCGGCACCGTGGCCGACATTGATGCGGCCCGCACCGAATACAAACACCAAACGCTCGGACTCTCAGCCCGCTATAGCTACATTATCCGGCCCAACTTGTTCTTACAGGTTTCCGCTGTGACGGCCAACTACGCCCCCACCACGCTCTTACCCGAACGCATAACCGACAACCGGGTTGAGATTGCATCGTCGGTGAAGTACGACCAACTGCGGGCGTCGCTCATCTGGAACCGGGGGCGGCACCGGGTCGAGGGGGGCGTGGCGGTGGTGCGCTACGGGATTCAGCCGGGCGAACTCAAGCCCAACAGCAGTTCGGCGGTGATCGCGCTGCGGCTCCCCGACGAAGCCGGTCTGGAGTCGGCGGTGTATGTCGACGATGAAGTAAGCCTGTCGAAACGGTTGACGATTATGCTCGGACTTCGCCTGACAGCCTTTTCGGCAATGGGACCGGCCACTGTCCGGCAATATGCCCCCAACGAACCCCGGCGCGACGGCAGCGTAATTGGCACCGAAACGGTGGGCGATGGTGCCTTCCGGCAACCCTACAGCGGCCCCGAACCGCGCTTTGGGTTGCGGTATTTGCTAGCCCCCGAAACCACACTTAAACTGGGTTACAACCTGATGCGACAGTACATTCAGGTCGTTACAAACACCACAACGCCCCTGCCTACGGCCCGCTGGAAAACCTCCGACGAGTTTATCAAGCCACAGATTAGCCAACTGATCTCGGCTGGTGTGTTCCAAAATCTGGGCGATGCCGTTTACGATGTGTCGCTGGAGGGGTACTACCGCCACACACAGAACATTCTGGAATACAAGCCGGGGGCGCAATTTCTACTCCGCGACAATATCGAAACCGAGGTGTTGCAGGGACAAAACCGCTCGTATGGCATCGAGACAATGGTTTCAAAGAAAAAGGGCGAGCTAACAGGTTGGGTAAACTACACCTATTCGCGGTCGCTCAACCAGGTAAACGAGGGGCCGTCGGCGGTGCAGCAAGTGAACGAAGGACGCTGGTATTCGAGCAATTACGACCGCCCGCACACGCTCAACGCGTCGATCTCGATTACGCCCAATAAGGTCCATACGTTCGCGTTTACGTTTGCCTACAGTACCGGCCAACCCTACACCGCCCCCGATGGTCCCATCACGTACAGAGGTGTCCGTTACGCGCTCTACAGCGACCGCAACAACGCCCGCGTTCCCGACTACCACCGGCTCGACTTCTCGTGGAATATCTACCAGCCTAGCCTGAAAGAGAAACGTTGGAAAGGCAGTTGGGCCTTCACGGTCTATAACCTGTATGGCCGTAAGAATGCTTATTCGGTGTTTTATCGGACCGTTAACAACCAGCTAAAGAGCTACCGCTTGAGCATCTTCGCGGCCCCCATTGTGTCGCTGGCGTATAATTTTACGTTTGGCTGATTGGTACTGTAGTGCCGGATAGTATCCGGCACTACAAACTACAGCTCAGCCAGCAGTAAATCAGCAATCAGAAAGTACACCCCAATACCAATAAGATCGTTGGCAGTGGTGATGAATGGCCCGGAGGCCACGGCGGGGTTGATGCCAATTCGGTTAAGGAGCAGGGGCGTGACGGTCCCCATAAATGACGCCAGCAGCACCACGGCGAGCAGCGACGTTGCCACCACCGGAAATAGCCGGGGTTGCCCGATCAGGAAGGTGTAGGCCCCGGCAATTAAACCAACCACGAGTCCGTTGATGCACGCTACGAGCAACGTGCGCAACAATCGTCGGCCCGGCGGGGTGCTCAGGCCCGACGTGTCGGCCAGACTTTGCAGGATAAGCGACGACGTTTGAATACCCACATTGCCACCCGTTGATCCGATGATGGGAATGAAGGCCGCGAGAGCCGCAATCTTGCCTAGTTCACTCTGGAACCCGTTGATGACCGTAGCGGCCAGCAAACTCCCCACTGCCCCCGCAATAAGCCACGGCAGTTGCACCTTCGAGCGTACCCAAACAGAGTCGTCTTCTTCGACCTCGCCCGACAAACCCGAAATCACTTGAATGTCTTCTTCGGCTTGCTCGGTAATCACGTCGACGACGTCGTCAATGGTGATGCGGCCCAGCAGTCGCCCCTGCACGTTTACGACCGGGACAGCGTCCAAGTCGTAGCGTTGCATCACCTCGGCCACTTCATCCACGGGCCGGTAGGTTTCCACAAAAATGATGTCGTCGTCGTAGATGTCGGCTATTTTAGCGGTCCGGCGGGCGAGCACAATTTTCTTGAGCGAAATCAACCCAAGCAGTTTACCCGCATCGTCGACCACATAGACCGAATACACCTTCTCGACCTCCTCGGCCTGCTCGCGAATCTCCTCGATACAGGCGTTGACGGTCAGGTTTACGTTGATCTTGATTAACTCTTTCTGCATCAGACCCCCGGCCACATCTTCGTCGTAGTGGAGGAGGTCGAGGATGAAGCGGGCCTGTTCGCGGTCTTCGAGCAGGCCAATAATCTCCTCCCGAACGCGGATGGGCTGCTCGTTGAGCAAGTCCACGGCGTCGTCGGAGTCCATCACGTTCACGAGCGGGGCTAGTTCTGCCGAGTCGAAGGTAGCGAGCAGATCGAGCCGAACGGCGGGGTCGAGGTTGGCCAGGATTTCGGCCCCAACCTCATTATCGAGCAGCGTGAGCAGGTAATGGCCGTGGTCGGTGTCTAACTCAAACAGAATCCCCGAAATGTCAGCCGGATATAGGTCGCCCATCTCCGTCCGCAACCAGATTTCGTCGCGTCGGTCGATGGCCTCCTCAATCTGGCCCAGGTATTCTTTGGTTAGCTCGAAGGTCATGGGTCGTAGTGCCGGTTAGTGACCGGCATGGCCGTAAGGTCTACACGTGATTATGCTAATCGTATTTGTTAGTTTTTCAACCACTTGGCCTTGCGGCCATGCCGGTTACTAACCGGCACTACTCATCAAATTCGTCAACTGGACAAACTCCTCTACACTCAACTGTTCGGCGCGTTTGTCCATGAACGCGCTGGTAGCTGCGGCTTCGGTTATGCCGAGGGGTTTGAGGGCGTTGCGCAGGGTTTTACGTCGCTGGTTGAACCCATATTTCACGACCTGCATAAACTTGCGTTCGTTGCAGCCCAGATCGGTGCGGGTGTTGCGCCGGACGCTAATCACCCCCGACTGCACTTTGGGCGGTGGGTCGAACACGTGGGGCGGCACGGTGAACTCGTATTTTACGTCGTACCAGGCTTGCAAAAACACGCTCAGAATACCGTAATCTTTTTTGCCGGGGGGCGACGCCAGCCGCATGGCCACCTCTCGCTGCAACATACCCACTACTTCGGGGATGCGGTCGCGGTAGTCGAGCACGGTAAAGAAAATCTGCGACGAGATGTTGTATGGGAAGTTGCCCGCAATGGCAAACGGCTCGCTGTCGGGCAGGTTGGGCAGGTAATCGGCGGGTTTCAGGTGCAGAAAATCGCCCTCGGTCAGGCGGTCGCGCAGTTGCGGAAAGTGCTTGTTCAGATACACCACTGACTCCTTATCAAGCTCGACGGCGTGGGTCGTGAATGCTGGATTGGGCAGCAGAAATTTGGTTAGCACGCCCGTGCCGGGGCCAATCTCCAACACATTTGTATAGCCACCATGCCCGCTCAGGAGACCGGCAATGTCGTGGGCAATGGTGTCGTCGGTCAAAAAGTGCTGACCGAGGGCTTTTTTGGGTTTTACGTACACGGGCCGTGTGGGTTTTCTGGCCGCAAAGGTACGGGTTTATTGAGTGAAAGAGTGATTGAGTGAATGAGCGAATAAAAAGCGGGAGGCTGCTTACATTATTGTGCAAAGTGGTCCTGAGGGAAGTACGCATAGAAAGGAGCACGATCAAGTATATCAGTCGTATAATTATTTGAGGATATTTACGTCTATGAGGACAATAGGATATAAACTTTCAAAGCCGCGATTACATTTGGACGTTCAGAATCGACTTATTATAGAGAGAGAAACTAAATTGTTTTTTTTTTTTGACTTGTTGCACTCTTTTCAACTAAAATTCTACTCACAACCATGCAAGCTAACAACAGTATGCCAACCACCTGGACCACCCTGACCACCCTGACCGACCGGGAACGTACCGTTACGTTACTGATTGGGAAAGGCTACGAGGACAAAGAGATCGCCCACTTTCTGCATACGCAGCCATCGACTGTGTACACGCAAAAAAAGACGGGTTTTGCCAAACTAGGGTTGAAAACCCGACGAGATTTGTTTCAATTTGTAGCCCACTACCCTCATCTGTTTCTAACTGACAATGAGGGCGAAAAACCAGATTAAAAAATCAGGATTTCCCCAAAAATGAGGATTGACAGGACCATCCCCGACGCCTTACCTTTGACATAAGCAAGCCCCGCAATAGTTTGGAGACCGAAGGCGGGGCTTGTGAGTCCTAATTTTCACTAAAACCATACGAAGGTATGAAAAAAATTGTCTCATTTTTACTGCTGCTTGCTGCTGCTTGTAACAGGCATGACCTTTTCGTGTCGAGAGAATCCAGTCAATTCTCGTGAAGAATCAAGCGTGGATGTTCAAAGAGAGGATGACTACCTACGCTTCAAGGACAGACGGGTTTTTGAGCAGTACAGTACGAGTCTAGGCAACGTTCCTAAAGGAATGGAACTAGACAAGTTTCTGTCGAGTGCTGAAGAAAAATACGACTTCAAATCTCTGAGAGCTGCGAATGCTACCTCCAAAACAGAGTCAGGTGCGCGAGTTGCCGGAAAACCCAATTCTTGCATTGAGGATGATTATCTAGCTTCGATGCTAAATCCTGATGGCATAGTTCAGATTGACCAATGGATTTTCCGTCTTGATGTCTGTGCGGGAAAAGTGTTTGTGCTTGCCGAGAAAGATAAGGCCATGATGGCTGAATTAAAAAAGAAGATGCCAACTCATAAAGCCATTCGTGTATTCTCAACAGACGACGAAGTGCTGGATCTACTAAGCACCACGAAGCCAGGGGCAAAAGTGGCAATATGTTTCAACGACCGTCGTGCGGACGGGGCTACTGACCAGACTTTTCAACGACATGTGATAAGTTCCCCCACGATCAATACCTATTCCGTCGAGTACTTCGCTGACGCAAAGGTTGTTTATCAGAAAGCGGGTATCTACTTCTCATTACTTGCCGAACTGAAGTACATGCGTCGGTTACAGGACGACAGCAACTGGTTCTGGAATCAGGAATTCACAAGTATGAACTTGTTGACTACCTATCGATATAAACGTCGGTGTGGTGACGAATCAGGCGACAGTGAGTTCACTTTTGTTGCATCCGACAATAAGATTAATAAGCGTGTATATGAAAGCAGCAACGGTTTGGCTAGATATTCACTCAGTGGCGATTTTACGTATGTAGCCAATCATACGTCTCCTCCACAATCTACAACCTTCCGATTAGCTATTAATGATGGCTACTGACAAATCATTAGAGATTTTGAACAGTAAAAGTGTTTCTTGAACGCACGCGACCCCAACTTTGTGGATGGATTATCTCAAAATTCGTCAGAAACCAGCCCAGTTTA
>RDXN01000067.1 GCA_004292855.1 Cytophagales bacterium | reverse complement strand
TGTACCTGAAAGCCATGCAAGCGGCTTTTGCCGAACTGACCGTCCTCAAAAATCAACTCAGTCAACATCCAGAAATGACCTTGGCGTAACATCAGTTACTTATCCGAAATCAGTAACGGCGCGTTACTCCGGCCATTCATGATAATAATTTTCGTGTTGGGGGAGGCTGCCAATTCTTTCTGTGCCTTAATCTGCTCGTATTGAAGCTGTTTGTCGGAAAGGCCTGTCGACAGAATCTTCTGGTAGTCGGCGATGCCCTGGGCTTCAACGCGCTTGCGGTCGGCTTCCTGTTTCTCTTTGGTCAACACGAACTGCATTTTCTGGCTCTCCTGCTCAGCGTTGATCTTCGATTCAATCGTTTTCTGGACTGAGGCCGGTAGCTCAATATTACGTACCAACAATTGCTCCAGCATCAGGCCGCGTTTTTTGAAATCGCTTTCAATCGCTTTGAAAATTCGGTTTTGGAACTCGTCACGCTTAGTTGAATACAGGGCGATGGCTTCGTAATACACAGCGTTGTCGCGAATACGAGTGCGGGTAATGGGCCGCACGATCTTGTCGACATAACCCGGTCCGATTTCGCGGTGAATTTTGGCCGCTTCGGAGGGTGTTACCCTGTACAGGCAAGTGAGGTCGATAACAACCTGCAAACCGTCGGCGGTCAGAACCCGGATGGCATCATCACCCGCTTTATCGCCTTCATCGGCCACCGCCGACATAGTGTAGTTCTGGGTTTTGATATCGTATTCGGTCACATTAACCAATGGGTTAACAAAGTTCAGACCACTTTCCAAAACGCGGGTTTGTACGTCGCCAAATAGACCTTGTACACCAACCGACCCGGCGTCGATCTGCCGGATGCTGGAGGAAAGGAGACCCAGAATAATCAAAACAACACCAATTAATTTTACCGGACGAGCGAAACGCGAGAACGTTAGGGCGGGGGTATTGATGGCGAATCCGGCAATAAGCGCGAAGATGCCGAGGACTAAAAAGAACATGGATTTGTTTGGCTAAGAGCATTAGTGCTCAGTAACATAACAAATGTATAGGGGGAATCGTGCGGTTATCCGCTCTATACAGGAACGGTTGCGGAACGGGGGAAACGGTCATAAAAAAAGGCATCCGGTAAAAACCAGATGCCTTTTGGCACTACGCGATCAATTAACCCTTGCGTGTTACCTATACTGTCTTATTTTGTTCCTTTCTTCTTGTCGGCTGGCGTTTTAGGGCCATTAGCACCGGCAGTTTCAAGGGCCTCTTTCGTTACCACTTCACCTTTCAGGTAAAGAACAACGGTTGGCGTCTCGGCGTTGCTTGTTACCGTTACCGACTTGTTGAAGCCGCCCATTGCTGCTGCGTTGTACGTAGCCGAAACGGTGCCTGTCTGACCCGGCATGATAGCCTCTTTCGTCCAGGTTGGCTTGGTGCAACCGCATGAAGCAGCCGCATCGGAGATGAAAATTGGCTCTTTCCCAGTGTTCTTGAACTTGAACGCATAGGTGGCAGGTTTGCCTTGCTCAATTTTGCCAAAGTCGTGGGTTTCCTGCTCAAACTTGACAACGCCTTTCTGAGCGTAACCAACTGCCACGAGTACAAACATGGCTACGAATAGTGAAAAAAACTTTTTCATTGGACTTGTGTACGTTATGTTTTGGATATTCGGTTGTTACACCATCAAAAATAGAACTAAGGCAAAACGCCTGCCAAATTTTCTGGACCTGACGAAAGCCTAACAAAGAAAGGTAAAAAATCGTTTTTTTGAAAGCTGTATCGTTTTATATTATTTTTACTTTCGCGTTTTCGCAACGCACCATACACTTCATCAATAAGAATCTCAACACATTTTAACTTCGTAACGTCCTGTGGTTGCAAACGAACAAGTGCGCACAGCCGATGTGCTGACTCGCGAAAAAATCCTATCCGACTACCGCCTTGCCTGCGAGAGCCGACAGGTAAGTTTGTTGGGTCGGCGCGATGTAATGGGGGGGCGGGCCAAATTCGGTATCTTCGGCGATGGCAAAGAAATAGCCCAGATAGCAGCCGCCCGTGCCTTTGAACGGGGCGATTTTCGGTCAGGATACTACCGCGACCAAACGTTTGTAGCTGCATTGGGCGAACTGCGTTGGCAGGAATTTTTTGCCCAATTATATGCCCATACCGACATCGAACACGACCCCAACACGGCGGGGCGGTCTATGAATGGTCATTTTTCAACCCGTTGGCTCGACCATCAGGGCCTTTGGCGCACGCAAACCGACAAATACAACTCAGTATGTGATTTAGCACCTACCGCCGGGCAGATGCCGCGCTCGTTGGGTTTGGCCTATGCCTCGAAGCTATATCGGCAAAATGCAAATCTGCATCCGATGGAGGGCTTCTCGCGCAAGGGCAACGAGGTGACCTTTGCGACCATTGGCGATGCATCAACCTCGCAGGGAATGTTTTGGGAGACCATGAATGCCGCCGGGGTGTTGCAGGTGCCATTGTTGGTGTCTGTTTGGGATGATGGCTACGGTATTTCTGTGCCAGTTGAATATCAGACTACCAAATCGAGCATCTCGAAGGCGATGGCTGGTTTCCAGCGCGACAGCTACGACAAAGGGTTTGAAATTTTTACCGTGAAGGGCTGGGATTATGTGGCTTTGATCGAAACCTATCAGCAGGCTGCGCGCGTATGCCGGGAGGAGCACGTGCCCGTGCTGGTACACGTGCAGGAGATGACGCAACCGCAGGGCCACTCATCGTCGGGGTCGCATGAGCGGTATAAAAGTCGGGAGCGGCTCGACTGGGAAGCCCACCACGATTGCAATAAGCATTTCCGGCAGTGGATTCTGCAAAACGGCTACGCAACCGACGAGGAACTGGAAGCCATTGAGCGCGAAGCTGCGCAGGTAGCAAAACAAGCCCGAACCGATGCCTGGAATGCCTATCAGGAGTCGATACAAGGCGACCGCGACGAGGCCGTTGAGTTGTTGCAGAAAGCCGCCCGGAACCACCCGAAGGCTCCGCAATTGATGGCCCTTCGCGAGGAGGTACGTAAGGCAGTGCCCCTGCTCCGGCGCGACGCAACAACGGCAGTACGGCGTGCGCTGCAACTACTTCGGGGCGAAACAACCCCCGCCCGTACCGAATTGCTCAACTGGCTAAATCGTACGCAGGAGGGCAATGCCGACCGATTCAACTCGCACCTTCATAGTCAGTCGCCTGAGTCGCCCATGCACGTGCAGGGTGTGGTGGCCAACTACGCCGACGATGCGCCGATGGTCGATGGTTACCTGCTGATGCAGCACTACTTTGATAACCTGTTTGGGCGCGACCCACGCGTGGTGGCGATGGGCGAGGACGTGGGTCACATTGGCGATGTAAACCAAGGTTTTGCGGGCTTGCAGGAGAAATATAGCGACCTGCGCGTTACGGACACGGGTATTCGCGAAACGACCATTATCGGGCAAGGCATCGGGCTGGCGATGAGGGGTTTACGACCCATTACCGAGATTCAGTATTTCGATTATATTTTCTACGCCCTCGCTACCCTTACCGACGATTTGGCCACGTTGCAGTATCGTACGAAAGGCGGCCAAAAAGCTCCGTTGATTGTCAGGACGCGGGGCCACCGGCTTGAAGGAATATGGCACTCGGGGTCGCCGATGGGGGCCATGCTCAACAGCTTGCGGGGTATGCACGTGCTGGTGCCGCGCAACATGACCCAAGCCGCCGGGTTCTACAACACGCTCATCAAAAGCGACGATCCCGCGCTCGTGGTTGAGTGCCTGAACGGCTATCGCCTGAAAGAACGACTCCCGCAAAACTTAGCCGAGATGTGCGTGCCGCTGGGTGTTCCTGAAACCCTCCGCGAAGGCACTGACGTGACCGTGGTGACCTACGGTTCCATGTGCCGGATCGTGTTGGACGGGGCGGCTCAACTTGATGCACTTGGTATTAGCATTGAGGTGATCGACGTGCAGTCGCTATTGCCGTTCGATGTGCATCATCAGATCGTAGAGTCGGTGAAGAAGACGAACCGAGTGTTGTTTGCCGATGAGGACTTTCCGGGCGGCACAACAGCGTACATGATGCAGCAAGTGGTTGAGATTCAGCAAGGTTATCGGTATCTGGATTCGGCCCCACGCACGCTGACGGCTCAGGCACACCGCCCTCCCTACGGCTCCGATGGTGACTATTTCTCAAAGCCAAGCGCCGAAGATGTAGTTGATGCCGTCTACGAAATCATGCGCGAAGCGGAACCAAAGCGGTTCCCCGCGCTTTACTGAAAAGTTGGGACACAGAGGACCACCAAGATGCACGGAGGACCACAGAGGTTCTATTGTGAATTTTTCTCTGTGCCCCTCCGTGCATCTTGGTGGTCCTCCGTGTCTTAAAAACGTACTTAATGTCATACTTTCAGGATATACAGGACGGGATCAGGACGACGTTGGCGGGGTTGCGCATTACGATGCGGCACCTGCGACAGGCTACTGAACGCCGGAAACCGTTGGCCGTTGCAAACGATAACTATTTCGAGCTACAGACGGGCCTCGTTACGGTGCAGTATCCGCACGAGCAATTGCCGATTCCCGACAATGGCCGCTACCGGCTCCATAATGAGATCGAGGATTGTATTGTATGCGATAAGTGCGCCAAGGTTTGCCCTGTTGACTGCATTACGATTGATGCCGTGAAAGCCACGGAGGAAATTGGAAAAGCGTCGGATGGTTCACCGATCCGGTTGTATGCGGCTACCTTCGACATCGACATGGCCAAGTGCTGCTACTGCGGTCTCTGCACGGTGGTGTGCCCAACGGAGTGCCTCACGATGGAGAAGAAGTTCGACTATAGTGAGTTTGAATTAGGTAAGCTGACCTACGGCTTTGCCAACCTGACCCCCGACGAAGCCGAAGAAAAACGAATCCTGTACGAACAGTTCGTGGCCGAAAAGGCCGCTCAAAAAGCACAACAGGTAGCCAAGCCAACTGCTCCGGCATCCGTTCCGGTCCCAAAAACCGACGAATCCCAAACTATTGCTCCGGCCGCCCCCAAGGTTGGGCGCAACCCCGGGCCCGTTTTTCGGCCAACGGCGAAGCCAAAACCCGCCGAGAAGGTGACGATGGCGACTGATACGCCGGGGGTTGCGCCGGTTCATGCCGAGGTGGACCGGCCCGCTGCTGAGGCATCGCCTGCTGTAGTTATGTCGGGCACCGACCCTCAAACGCAGGAGGAGCATACCGTGCAGCCTACAGCCGCAGAAGAGGCCAAACCTGTTCCTGCCAAGCCAAAGGCTCCGTTCCGACCTACGATGAAGCCGAAGTTAGCCGATTCTGAAGCTGCGGCCCCGAACCCTGCTATTGAGCAAAAGTTGGAAGAGTCAAAGGCTGAGTTGCCTGAAGAACCGGCCCCACCCAAACCGAAACCGGCGTTTCGTCCAACTATGAAACCGAAGAATCCGTGATACAGGCCGTTGTGATTTTGTTCTCGGTATTAGCCATTGGGGGGGCGTTGGCCTTGTTGCTCACGCGCAACGTACTCTATTCAGCATTCTTTCTGTTGCTGACCCTGTTGGGCGTAGCAGCTTTGTTTGTACTATCGAGCGCGGATTTTCTGGCCGTGGCTCAAATCATGATTTATGTGGGTGGCGTTCTGGTACTGATTGTGTTTGGCGTGATGCTTACGCATAAAACCGACCCATTGAACCGAAGTAATCAAAAACCAAACGCGGTGCTCACCAATCACCGGGCGTGGCTGTGGCCGGTGTTGCTGGCTGGGAGCATGTTTGCGGTGTTGTTTCAGATGTTACGGCAAGGCAACTTTGTGCTGTTAAACCGCGCGGCCAAGTACCAAACCACCGTCGATACAATTGGTCGACAGTTGATGGCCGAGTATCTGGTGCCGTTCGAGATAGCGGGCGTCCTGTTGCTCGTGGCACTTGTTGGCGCAGCTTATTTGGCAATGCCGGAGAGAAATTGATATGGAAACAAGCACAATTTTAATCGTTGCCGCTCTCCTGTTTAGCATTGGCCTTGCGGTGGTGGTCGTAAAGCGGCACGCCATTGTGGTGTTGATGGGCGTCGAACTGATGCTCAACGCGGCCAACCTGAACCTTGTAGCCTTTAGCCAGTACGACCCCGACCGCTTGCAGGGCCAAATGATGACCTTGTTTGTGTTGGTCGTAGCAGCCGCCGAAGCCGCCGTGGCCCTCGCCATCGTGTTGCAAGTGTACCGGCACTACCGCACCGTGCAACTCGATGAAGTAAATGACTTGAATAATTGATGCAACCCCAATTCGACCCGATCATCGACGGTATTCTGGAGCAGGGCTACGGCGTTGACGACCATTTTTTGTCGTCCGACGAGGTAACGGCTTTGGCCCGCCGACTGCGCGAACGCCGGGAGCAGGGGCAATTCCGGGCGGCTGGCGTCGGTAATCAGAATACGCTGATTGAGAAGCAGATCCGGGGTGACGAAATCCTGTGGCTCGACCAGGCTACGGCTACGCCTGAAGAACAAACGTTTCTGAACCGCATTGGCGAGTTTGTGCAGTACGTGAACCAGACCTGTTACCTCGGCCTGCGCGATTTCGAGTTTCACTACGCCCTCTACCCGGCGGGCACGTTCTACAAACGCCATCTCGATCAGTTTCGCACTGACTCCCGACGTCGGCTCTCGGTGATCTGTTACCTCAACCCCGATTGGCAAGAGACCGACGGGGGCCAACTTGCCCTCTACCTGCCCCAACCCGACGGCACCGAGCAAACCATAACCCTCGCACCCACCGCCGGACGGCTCGTTTGCTTCGAGAGCGGCAAGCTCGAACACGAGGTGCTGCCCGCCACCCGCGAACGCCTGAGCGTTACGGGTTGGCTGAAGAATTGAACCCGTTGATGGGCTTTCCGAACAGTTGAGCGTAAAGCGGGGTTAGAGGCTAACCAACGTTTTACGCTCAACGTGTTTTATGGAAACTTCGGAATACCGTCCGGCTTCGGACGACATTAAGGCGCAGAAATTGCCCTACCCGGCCCGGCAGTCGGATATGGAGCAGCAACCCGACAGCGACCTCTCTAACTACAAACCCGCTAACAAACTCGCCGGGAAGGTGGCCCTCATTACCGGGGCCGATTCGGGCATTGGGCGGGCGGTGGCCATTGCCTTCGCGATGGAGGGGGCCAAAGTCGCCATTCTCTACAACGAAAACACCGACGACGCCAAATACACGCAACGCCTGGTCGAGAGCAAGGGCCAACCCTGCCTCGTGATTCAGGCCGACGTTCGGCAGAAGGCCGCGTGTGCGGACGCCGTCCGGCAAACGGTCGAGCGGTTTGGTGGGCTGAACATTCTGGTGAACAACGCGGCTTATCAGATGGCGCAGGAGAAGTTTGAGGACATCAGCGAGGAGCAACTGCGCCGGACGTTCGATACCAACATCATCGGTTATTTCTTCATGGCCCAAGCCGCCTTGCCCCACCTGACCCAAGGCGACGCCATCGTGAACACGGGGAGCATTGTGGGTATTGTGGGCAACCCCGTTTTGGTCGATTACACAGCCACGAAAGCGGCTATTCACGCCTTCACGAAGTCGTTGGCGATTCAGTTGGGCGAGCGCAAGATTCGGGTGAACGCCGTGGTGCCCGGCCCGGTCTGGACGCCCAACATCCCGGCCACGATGCCGCAGGATCAGGTGAAAAACTTTGGCAACGAGGTGGCCCTCGCGCGGCCCGGTCAGCCCGAAGAACTGGCCCCGGCCTACGTGCTGCTGGCGTCGACGGATGGGAGTTTCATGACGGGTAGTTTGGTGGAGGTCACGGGTGGCAAACTAGGCTAGGGATGTACGAAAACACCAGCCAAACGCCCGTGCGCGACCTGCTCCAGTCAGACCGCGTCACGCCCGCAACCCGCACCGCCCTGACCGAACGCCTGGCTCAACCGCCCGTTACGGAGCCGCAATTCTTCACGCAAGACGAGTTTGTCCGCTTGCAACGGGTGTGTGACCGGCTCATCCCGCAACCCGACGACGAGCGCGTTGACCTGGCCGGTCCCATCGACGAACGGCTCGCCAACGGCACCACCAACGGCTGGCGATACAACGACCTGCCCAACGATGGAGAGGCTTACCGGCTTTTCCTGACCGGCATTGACCAAGCCGCCGAGGCCAACTACGACCGCCCCTTCGACGCCCTCACCGACGAACAACAGGCTGATATTCTCCTGCTCGTGCAACAAGGCGAGGCCCCCGGACCCGTCTGGCAGCAACTGCCCGCCGACCGGTTTTTCGAAGAACTCTTAGCCGAGGTTGTCGAGGTGTTCTACAGCCACCCAATGGCGCAGGAGAAGATTGGCTACACGGGAATGGCAGATCAAACCTCACCCCCAGCCCCTCTCCTTCATAAGGAGAGGGGAGTAGAGCACTGACTTGAGAACCGTGATCAAGCTCGTAAAGGGGTTTAATTTATCTGTTTAAAAAAACAACCTCGACTGATAAGTCACCCCTCTCCTTTCGAAGGAGAGGGGCCGGGGGTGAGGTAGCATGACAAACAACGATATAGCCGACGCCGTCGTGATTGGCACAGGGGCCGGGGGGGCACCGTTGTTGGCGCGGCTGGCGATGGCGGGCCTCAAGGTGGTGGCCCTCGAAGCGGGTAAGTTCTGGAAAGCAACCGAGGACTTTGCTACCGACGAGCGGGCGCAGGATTTTTTGTTCTGGAACGACGAACGCCTGAGCGCGGGCAACGACCCGATGGCCTTTGGCCGCAACAACTCCGGCACGGGCGTGGGTGGGTCTACCCTGCACTACACAGCCTACACGCCCCGCCTGCAACCCGACGATCTCCAACTCCGCACCGACTTCGGGGTGGGTGAAGATTGGCCCCTCGACTATCACCAGGACATTGAACCGTATTACGACGAACTCGAAGCGTTTTTGGGTGTGTCGGGGCCGAGTCCGTATCGGTGGGGGCCTGCCCGCCGGACGGCGTATCGGTACGGGCCGTTGCCGGTTAATGCGGCTGGTCGGTTGATGGAGCAGGGTTGCCGGGAGGTGGGTATTCAGACCTCGCCTGCGGCCAATGCGGCTTTGTCGGCACCCCAGTTTCAGGAAGGGTACGGCTGGCGGTCGGCCTGCACGAACCGGGGGTTTTGTCAGGCTGGTTGCAACAACGGGGCCAAAGCGAGCATGGACGTTACGTTTATCCCGCTGGCCATCCAATACGGGGCCGAGGTGCGGGCCGAGTGTTTCGTGACGGGTTTCGAGCGCGACACAAGCGGGCACATAACGGGCGTGGTCTACGAACAAAATGGCGAGACAAAACAGCAACTGACGCGCAACGTGTTTCTGTGCGCGGGAGCTGTCGAAACGCCCCGGCTGTTGTTAATCAATGATTTAGCAAATCGGAGCGGGCAGGTAGGGCGTAACCTGATGGCCCACACCGCCCTGCAAATTTGGGGTGAGTTCGACGACGAAACCGTTCCCTGGCGCGGCATTCCGGGTGCGATTATCTCGGAAGACACCCACCGGGCTAACGGCCTCGCAAACTATCCGGGCGATTTTGTGGGCGGTTATTTGTTGCAATCCATTGGCGTAATGCCCGTGACCTACGCGAGTCAGATGGCGCGGGGGCGGGCGTTGTGGGGGCAAGATTTGCACGATGCCATGAGCCGCTATCGGCACGTGGCGGGCATCAACATCCTGGGTGAATGTCTGCCCTACGCCCATAACTACCTCGAACTCTCCGATGAGAAAGACAGTCGTGGTTTGCCCAAACCCCGCGTTCATTTTTCGATGGGCGAGAACGAAGAGCAACTGACCTCGCACGCTAACCAAATCATGCGCGATATCTGGACGGCTGCCGGTGCCCGCAACATCTGGGCATTTCCGCGCAATGCCCACGTGATTGGCACCGCCCGCATGGGCACCGACCCCGATTTAGCCGTGGTCGATCCTGACGGTCGCTCGTTCGACGTGCCCAATCTGTACATCAGTGATAATTCGACCTTCCCTTCCGCTCTCAGTGTAAATCCCGCCCTGACCATCATGGCTTTATCGTTACGAACCGCAGACAAATTTTTAAATGGACTTTCTACAACACATTAAGAAACGCTTTGGTGATGGCGAGTACGACGGCGACCAATTTGGGGGTTCGTCGGGGCACAACGGGAACGGCCTGCCCGATGGCAATCCGAGCAGTTTTATGTTCGCTACGGGCATTGAGTGCTCGTACCCAACCATAAAGAACGGTAAGGTTCGGCGCGACCAACTTCGCGAGTGCGGCCACTACGACCGCTGGAAAGAAGACCTGCATCTGGTGCGCGAAATGGGCCTCAAGGTTCTGCGCTACGGGCTGCCGTATTACTCTATTCACGAAGGCCCCGGCAAGTTCAACTGGGAGTTTGCGGATGTGGTGATGGCCGAAATCAAACGATTGAAAATCACTCCCATCCTGGATTTGATGCACTTTGGTGTGCCCGACTGGATTGGGAATTTCCAAAATCCCGAACTGCCCGTTCATTTTGCCGATTATTGCCGGGCTGTGGCCGAACGCTACCCGTGGGTGCGCTACTATACGCCCGTCAACGAGATTTACGTAACGGCCCGAATTAGTGGCCGCGATGGGGTCTGGAACGAGCAATTGAAGACCGATAAGGGGTTTATAATGGCCCTGAAACACTGCACGGCGGCCAGTATTATGGGGAATCAGCAGATTGCCAGCTTGCGCCCCGACTGCGTGATTGTGCAGAGCGAAAGTGCCGAATACACCCACGAACTCTGCGCCACACCCTCCCCCCAAACAGCCCTCGAAAACGAACTCCGGTTCCTGTCGCTCGACCTTCTGTATGCCCGTGCGCCCTCGGCAACGGTGCTCATGTACATGATGGACAACGGCCTGACGCGTGCCGAATATGACTGGTTTATGAAGGGTAAACCGCCCGGTTATCAGATCATGGGCAACGACTATTATGGTCGGAATGAGCGGATTAAGCTGCCCGACGGGTCCATGCATCACTCAATGGACGTGATGGGTTGGTATCAGATCACGAAGGAGTATTACGACCGTTATCACATGCCCGTGATGCACACGGAAACCAACGTGTTTGAGGCCGAACACGCCCCGATGTGGCTCTGGAAGCAGTGGATCAACGTGATGCAGATGCGTCGGGATGGGGTGCCCGTGCTTGGGTTTACCTGGTACAGCTTGATCGACCAAATCGACTGGGATACCCAATTGAGCGAACAGAATAACCGGGTGCAGCCATGTGGTCTCTACGACCTCGACCGCAAACCCCGACCCGTGGCGCAGGCTTATAAAGACTTGTTGAAGGAGTTCGGACAGATCACGATTGTTCCCTACGGCGAGATGCTCGAAATGACCGACCAACCCGCCCGGCTCAAAACGCAGGTTTAGCATTTTTGTCATCCCGTTTTTGTCATCCCGACGAAGGAGGGATCTACTCAGTCAACTCTCTATTTGAGTGTAAATAAACTAGATCCCTCATGCCTCGGGATGACAAAAAAGATGTACCATCCAACGTCCCCATGACACTAATCCTGTTGCATTTTTTCGGGAGTTCGCACCGCGAATACGGACCGATGATCGACATCCTGAGCCAGAATTATACCTGTCTCGCGCCCGACCTGCGTGGGTTTGGGGATGATGCATCGACGACCGAAACCGACTTTTCGGTCGATGCCATGACCGACGATGTGTTGGCCCTAATCAGAGAACAGGTGCGGGAGCCGTTTGTGCTGGTGGGTCATTCGATGAGTGGAAAGGTAGCCCTGAACGTTGCCGCTCGCCAGCCCGACGGCCTGCTGGGACTGGTGCTGTTGGCTCCCTCGCCCCCCTCGCCCGAACCCATTGACGACGACGAAAGCCAACGCCTGTTGACTACGCACGGCCAACGCGAAGCCGCCGAAGAAACACTGAGCAAGATTACGGCAGTGCAGCTATCGGAAGCATATGGGGAGATTATTATTTCGGACGATCTTCGGGCGTCGCCCGCAGCCTGGGCAGCCTGGCTCGAACGCGGAAGCCGGGAGGATATAAGCGACCGGATGGAGCACGTACAGGCGCCGATTCAGATTGTGCTGGGTGAAAAAGACGACCACATCAACGCCGACCTCATGCAGAAAACCCTGCTCACGCATTTCCCTGGCACGTCGATGATCACCATAGAGAGGGCCGCACACGTGTTGCCGCTTGAAAAACCAGCCGAGGTAGCCGCGATTGTCGATACCTTTGCCGCATGGCTTTCATCCAAACCGACACCTACACCGTCCGGGGCTACGAGACCGATGCCACCGGTAAACTGAGCGTGCTCACGCTGATGAACTGGATGCAGGAGTCGGCCAATCGCAACGCACTCGACTACGGCATTGGCATGGCCGACCTGGCTAAACATGGCATCGGCTGGATGCTCATGCGCTTTCGCCTAACGCTCCAGAAGTACCCAGCCTATGGCGATACCGTGCGGATAATGACTTTCCCGACCCGCATGGAGAAGTACTTCATCTACCGCGACTTTCGGCTGTTAAGCGAGGTCGGCGAGGTATTGGCCCTCGCTGCCAGCACTTGGGTGACGTTCAACCTGGAACGCCGGGTGATGGTGGCCCTGCCCGATTTTATCCGGCAGTTGCAGCCGCCCGTGGTCGAAAATCCATTGCCCCCGTTGCCGCTCAAACCTGGTTTTGCTCCGCCCGATGTTGCCCCCGAAACGACAACACGAACCATTGGCTGGTTCGATCTGGATATTAATCAGCATACCAACAACGTCAGCTATGTACAGGCCCTGATCGAGTCGATGCCCGAAACACACCTGCGCACAAGTCAATTGGCTGATTTAGACCTATTTTTTAAGGCCGAAAGCCACCTGAACGAACCGCTGCAAGTGCAAACCTGGCTCGACGCCCAAACAGGTCTGCACCGGCTCATCCACGCTGACGACGCCCGCGAGGTGTTATTGGCGCAGAGCGTTTGGGAGAAAAACCCGATATTTACCCCATGACAACTTCACCTAGCAAACTTCACACCCTGGAGGCCGTTTTGGAGGGTCTCATGAGCCGTTACCGCGAGCGCGTTCCCGACGTGGGCGGCATTATCGATGCCATGCTCGACGAGGAAATTATTGACTCTGCCGATGAGATCGAAAACGATCACATTGCTTTCCGCACGATGGGCGTTCCAAATCTTGGCCTTGCCTCGTTCGAGAAGATTTTTCTGCATTACGGCTACGAGAAACGCGACCCGTACAACTTTGCCGAGAAAAAACTGAGTGCCTACTGGTACGCCCCCCCGGCAGGTTCCAACAATTTGCCGCGCATTTTTGCCAGCGAATTGCGCGTCCACGACCTCTCGGAAGAGGCCCAACGGATCATCCACAAATACACCGACAACGTCACGAGCGACCCCGTCGACGCGCTCGACCTGGACGATGCTGCCGCTGTTGACCAGTTTTTGCACCAGCCGCTCTGGCAAATGCCCACGGTAGATGATTATAAAACCCTGATGGCCGAAAGCGAATATGCCGCCTGGGTAATCTACAACCGGTATTACCTGAACCACTTCACGATTAGCGTACACAACCTCGAGCCGGGTTTTGGCACTATCGACGAGTTTGTGGAGTTCCTGCAAAATCGCGGATTCAAGCTCAACTCGTCGGGGGGCGTTATCAAGGTGAGTCCCGATGGCGGTTTGCGGCAGGCCTCGACCGTAGCCCAGATGATCGACGCCGAGTTTGCCAATGGTGAAACATTCCGCATTGCTGGCTCGTACGTGGAGTTTGCCGAACGGCGGGTGCTGCCCCAGTTTGCCGACCTGCCCGCAAGTGGGCTTGGCCGCGAACACCGGCGTGAAGGTTTCGAGGCCGGTAATGCCGATAAGATTTTTGAGAGTACCTTTACAACCCAAACAGGACGCTAACCCATCCCGGAATCATCATGAAAATGAACGCTTTCTCTCTTTGGGGATTAGACTCCCCGTTCCCGGATGAAAACTTTAGTCGTCGCCTGTTTCTTATGCGTTGCCCTTAGCTGCAACCGCGAAACCGTAGATAAAGACACCTGCGTAGCCAGCCCCAAAACCAATTGTGTTTGTACCGCTCAGTACGACCCCGTATGTGGTTGCAACAAGAAGACCTACAGCAACGCCTGCGACGCGGCCTGCAACGGCATTGCTGTAGTGTCGAAAGGGGCCTGCACGGGGCAATGAGGGTAATTTTTTGTCATTCCGAGGAACGAGGAATCTAGTCTCATAATGGTCAACTTGACTAAAACAGAGCTAGATTCCTCGTTCCTCGGAATGACAAAGACTATGCCCATTATTCATTATTCACGTCTGAATAACTCCCACCGAGAATGCCCGCTCCGGTGGTGCATGGTTGGCCGCAGCAATCCCCTCCGACAGCACTCGGCGAGTTTCGAGCGGGTCAACCACGGCATCGACCCAGAGCCGGGCGGCTGCGAAGTAGGGTGAGAGTTGAGCATTATATTGATCGGTAATTTTCTTGAGTTGGCTCTGCTCTTCCTCCGGGGTCATGGGCAAGCCCTTCGCTTTTTGGGTGGCCACCTGAATTTGCAGCAGGGTTTTAGCTGCCGACGCCCCGCTCATCACGGCCATTTGAGCCGTGGGCCAGGCTACCATCAGGCGGGGGTCGTAGGCGCGGCCACACATGGCGTAATTGCCCGCCCCGTAGGAGTTGCCCACCACGACCGTGAACTTAGGCACCACCGAATTGGCCATCGCGTTCACCATCTTGGCCCCGTCTTTAATGATCCCGCTCTGCTCGGCCCGGCTCCCGACCATGAAACCCGTAACGTCCTGAAAAAATACCAAAGGAATTTTCTGTTGATTACAGACCATGATGAACCGGGCAGCTTTGTCGGCGGCATCGCCATAAATCACGCCCCCCATCTGCATCTCGACGGCTGGCGCCCCCGCGCCCGTTTTCCCTTTGGCCTTCACCACTTTCCGCTGATTAGCCACAATGCCTACGGCCCAACCGTCGATGCGGGCGTACCCGCACAACAGCGACTGCCCGTAAGTCGGTTTATACTCATCGAATTCGGAGTTGTCGATTAGCCGTTCCAGAATCTCGCGCATGTCGTAGGGTTTGAAGCGGTCAATGGGGAGCAGGTCGTAAATCTCGGCGGGATTTTTGGCGGGTGGGGCAGGGGTCACCCGGCTGAAACCGGCGGTGGGTTGCTCGCCCAGTCGGTCGAAAATGCGTTTGATGGCGTCCAGACAGCTTTTATCGTCGGGGTAGCGGTTATCGATCACGCCCGAAATATCGGCGTGAGTGATGGCCCCGCCCAGCGTTTCGGCGTCGACGTCTTCGCCAATGCTGGCCTTGACCAGATATGGCCCAGCCAGGAAAATGCTGCCCGTGCCCTCGACAATCAGGGCCTCGTCGGACATAATAGGCAAATACGCCCCCCCTGCCACGCAACTTCCCATCACGGCGGCCACCTGCAACACACCCATCGACGACAACCGGGCATTGTTGCGGAACGTCCGGCCAAAGTGTTCTTTGTCGGCAAAGACCTCGTCCTGCAAGGGCAGGTATACCCCCGCACTATCGACCAGGTAAATAATGGGTAGGCGGTTTTCAATGGCGATTTCCTGCGCCCGTAGGTTCTTTTTGGCCGTAATCGGAAACCACGCCCCGGCTTTCACGGTCGCGTCGTTGGCCACGATCACGCACTGCCTTCCCGACACGTAACCGATGCCCACGACCACCCCGCCCGACGGACACCCGCCGTGTTCGGCATACAGGCCCTCACCCACAAACAGGCCAATTTCGACGAAGGGCGTGTCGGGGTCGGTGAGGTAGCTGATGCGTTCGCGGGCGGTTAGTTTGCCTTTGCGGTGTTGATCGTCAATCTTTTTTTGCCCACCGCCGAGTTGCGTTTGGACGGTCCGGGCCTGGAGTTCCTGGAGGAAGTGCTGAAAAGTGCTCACGGTTTGGGATGAAGTGTTTGTTGTACGGCATAAACCTACAACCTAAACGGGTTGTTACCGCAACAGATTACACACTAGGTATCCTGTTCAACCACTATCACCATGAAACCGCTCTTGTTTGCTCTTTGCCTACTGACGACCACCACCACCTATGCCCAACTGCTCGCGCCCGACCCGCAAAAGGCTACGCTTGTTTTCTTTCGGGAATTTCCCTCGCGTTTTGGGCACGAATGCTGGTCGTGCAACTACCGCATTACGGTGAACAAACATCGGATTTGCAACCTGAGCGAAAACCGATTTGTGGTCTACACCACCGACCCCGGCACCACGCTCGTCATGTCGCGCCCTGCCCGGAGCCTGTTTGCGGCCCGCGCCAAAAGCCGGTTGGTGCTTCAAACTGAGGCCAACAAAATCTATTACATCCGCTGTGACCAGAACACGGCTGGATCGCTGGGCCGGGGTGCGCTGGTGATGCGCCTGAACGATGTGGCGCAGGCCATGCCCACACTAGCGGGTATGAAACCAGACGCGTGTATGCGGGAGTAAAGAGGGATATTATTGCTCAAATTTATTCAACCGGTATTCCAAGAAATCACGTTTGGGTTGATACGTTTTGGGGAGGAGGATTGACCGATGCTCGAAACGTCCAAAAAAATCATTATAGAAATGCTTGCTCGTTTCGCTTCTTAAACGGCTGGAAATTAGAATTTTATAGTTAGTGTCAACGCAAATCAACCCCTTTTCGTAGGCACGGTCATACAGGCTAGACAAGCAAATCCCGTTTTCAGGATTCAGCCGGTTGTGTTCGTCCTCGGCCCACGGAACAATGTGTCCGGCGACCAATAATTCCGGTAAGTCAATCCCGGAAATAGCACATTGATTTTGGTACGTTTTTAAAATCATCTGCCTAAAAACGCTCTGATTAACGCGCGTCTTAACCAGGCGAGTTCGCACCTCCCCCTTCAAGTCGTTTAGATCAAAAGTGATTTCAGGATAAGCTTCTTCAATAGTTTGGTGCTTATACTCGGCCAGAATACGCTCACTCTCAAAGATGAGATCTTCTTGATTATTGATAAACTCATCCCAAATCGGCTGCACTTGTTTAGTGCCATTAGCCAATCCGGTGATACCCCTTTGTTGATGATATGGGTCAACATGGGCAAAGTTATTGAGTCGCATAGCCACCGAACTGTGGCTACGACCAATCAAGCTGGCTAACGCTTGAATTTCCTTCGTACCTGTGTGGAGCTTACCAAAAGGCAGTTTTAGGTAAAGATTGAACGCAACAATGAGTTCGTTGCGAGTCCAGTTGAGTGATTTTGCCATGCACGAAAATAACGGTTTTGTATCGGGGCAGAACAAGGTCGGGCGTGCCGGGGAGAGTTTTGTCGTGGAGCCGGTAGCGGATCGGACCGGCGCACCGGACCTTGGGCGTGCAGAAACTTGCGGACCAGCAGTTCAGGTTTGGTGTCTTTGCTGCGTACCCGCGACATGTTGTAGCTACGCTGTGCGGGCGTGTGAACATCGGCCATGTTGTTGCGTTGAGTTTCTGTTGAAACACCGTGGCCGGTGGGTTTGTGCCCTTACTTGTATCTTTACCTTCCCAGTAACGCTGAAACCGTCTCAATCCGGCGCACGAACGCGGAGGGGCTGGGGAAGAACCGGCTGAGGTTGTCGGGGAGTTGCTCGCTGAGGGTGTAGGTAGCCACGCCGAAACGTGAAATCGCCCCCCATTTCGATCAGGAACTTGCGAATATTGGCTAAAATGGCCTGTTCGAGTTCGTACTCCGAATGGGCATCGGCTAAATTCAGAAAGTCGAAGGTGTACTCATCTTTGAGCGCAAGCACGGCATGAGATTGGGCCGATTCGGGTAGTGTTTGGGCAAAGTTCTGCTGGCTAATCAGCGTTTTCTGGTACGACTGACTCTCAATTTGGTGAATCAACACCGCCTTGCTCCATCCGTTCCGTCGGGTCTGTTGAATATAAAACAGCCGCTCGTGATCGTCTTTACATTTCTCAAAAATGGCTAAGTTGTGTGACCAGCTAATTTCTCGCACTAATGGTGCGAGATTTTCATTTTGATGATACGACAAGTAAAATGCGCGCATCCGCCAAAGATTGGATGAGGACAATCCGGCAATCCCGGCAAATTCAGCCTGTAAATCTTGGGCGAGGGTGTCAACAATTGACTTGCCCCAGCCGTGTTGTTGTTGGCGTTCAACAATCAGCTTGCCCAGCTCCCAACTAAGCTGAAGTTGAATTTGCTCCCTCTGCCAAATCCGCGTTCGTATCTATATTTGCACCCGGTTTCAGTAACTCTAAACACACGGACCACTGTCCGCCACAATCGTATGAAAATAACCGTAGTAGGAGCCGGGGCCGTTGGAGCCACCTGCGCCGATAACATCGCCCGCCGTCAACTCGCCCAGGAAGTCGTTTTGCTCGACATTAAGGAAGGCCTTAGCGAAGGCAAAGCCCTCGACATGTTCCAGACAGCCACGCTTTGTGGCTTCGATACCAAAATCACCGGATCAACCAACGACTATGCCAAAACGGCTGGTTCAGAGGTGGTTGTGATTACGTCGGGTTTGCCGCGCAAGCCGGGCATGACCCGCGAGGAACTCATCGGTACCAACGCCAACATCGTGAAGGGCGTTACCGACAATATTCTGAAGCACTCGCCCGACGCGATCATTATCATCGTGTCGAACCCAATGGATACAATGACCTACCTGTCGTTGACCACATCGGGGTTGAACAAGCACAAGCTTATCGGTATGGGTGGTATTTTGGATTCGGCCCGGTTCAAAACGTATCTCTCGCTGGCTCTCGATTGCCCGCCCAACGATATTCAGGGCACGGTGATTGGTGGTCACGGCGACACGACGATGATCCCCCTCACGCGATTGGCAACCCGCAACGGCATCCCCGTTAGTCAGTTTCTTGACGCCGAGACACTCGAAAAAGTAGCCGCCGACACGATGGTGGGTGGGGCTACGCTGACCAAGCTCATCGGCACCTCGGCCTGGTATGCCCCCGGCGCGGCTGTTGCCGAACTGGTGGAGAGTATCGTGCGCGATCAGAAACACATTTTCCCCTGTTGCGTGGCCCTCGACGGCGAGTACGGGCAGTCGGATATTTGCCTGGGTGTGCCGGTGGTGATTGGTAAAAACGGCTGGGAGCAAATCGTCGATTACAAACTGACCGACGACGAGCAGGCTGCTTTCAACAAATCGGCAGATGCCGTTCGCAACATGAACGACGTTCTGAAAACGCTGGATATGTAAACGTTTTGGGGTGTTAAATGCTCCGACGGTTTTGTCATTCCGAGGTACGAGGAATCGTATGTTCGCTATTGCGGTCATTGCTTAGTTGTAAGATTCCTCGTACCTCGGAATGACAAGACCATCATTTAAATAAAAATGAAACACCTCCTTCTTCTCTTCTTTCTCCCGTTCATCTCAGCCCCGCAGACCGTTGACCGATTGTCGGCGTCGATGGTGACGCGGCAGGTGCAAAAAGGCAAGTCGGTGACGGTGCGGGGCGAGGTATTTTATCAGCGTAACGGCAATATGGTTACCCATTTCACATTCCCGCAGGAGCTTGTGATTCTGGCTAACAAGCTGGGCGAAACCCGTATTTATGACCCTCGCCGGAACGCCGTGATGCGGTATCAGAGTGGTGCGTTCAGCACCTCGACCACCCAATTGTCGTATTTCCTGACCGGGGCCACCGCCGACATGGGCCTAATTCAAATTGGCTTCGTGCAGGACCGGACCTACAACACGGGCAAACTGCTCGTGACGGAGTGGCGGCAGAAGGTAGCCGACAAAAAAGCCCCTGTGCAGCGCGTGAAGGTTGTTTTTGACAAGGCCAACCCCGTCTACATGCACTACGAAGACGGGGCCAGAAAAATCATCCGCAAGGTATTTTATTACCAGTACCAACCAATCGACTGGCGACCCTTCCCAACGGCAACCACCGAAATCGTTTACGAAGGTCGCGACTCGACCGTTGCCAAAACAACCTATGGCGGCTTTAAACTCAACACCGAAGCCAACAGCCCGTATTTTGGATACACCATTCCGGCCAATGCCCGAACCGAGTAGGGGCAGACCCACGTGCCTGCCCGATATATGCGAAACTGCGTGTCTGTGGACATCGGGCAGACACGTGGGTCTGTGGACATTGGGCAGACACGTGGGTCTGTGGACATTGGGCAGACACGTGGGTCTGTGGACATTGGGCAGACACGTGGGTCTGCCCCTACACGTGACGTTAATGTACAAAATCATTTTTTATATTTTGTTTGCCTTCCCCTTCTTTGCTCAGGCGCAGCAAACCGATCTGCAACTCATTGCTGATCGGGAATTTCGGACGGGGCAAGAGTTCGCGCAATACCGGCGGGCGGGCAATGATGCCAACGCGCTGGCGTACAGAAAAAAAAGCGCGTTTGCTCGCTACAATCCGGTGTCGCTGATGCTCAAAGGGGCCATGTTGGGGTATCAGCGGCTGGTATCACAGCAATTGGCGCGCTCGTGCCCGTACCAGATTTCGTGTTCTAACTTCAGCAAACAGGCCATTGAGCAATACGGCGTGTTGAAGGGTGTGTTTCTGAGTGCCGACCGGATTACGCGCTGCAACCGCATTGGTTTGCTCGACATCCGGCCTATTGATATAGACGAGACCGATGGCACCATTCTGGACTCTCTGAGCCGATACCGATGAGGTTTGTAGCCTACAGTTTTTGGTTTTTGGTTTTCCTGTCCGGTCAATGTTTGGGGCAGAAATCGGCCCTGTTTGGGCGGGAGTGGGCATTTGCGCAGTACCTGACTGAGCGGGAAGCCCACGCCGAAGCCGTGCATATGCTCGACCAACTGGGGCCGCTGACCCGAACTCCAGCCCAACATGACTCCCTGAACTACCTGCGCGGTTGGGTGGCCTACACCACCAAAGAACTGACCGTTGCCCACCAGAAACTCTTGTCGGTGTCGGCAACGTCGCCGTTTTACACCCGATCACGGTACTTTGGAGCCTATTGCCTGGCATTCGTGGGCAACCGCGACTCGGCCCGCGTGGTGATGCAAACCCTGCCCGCTCCCGACTCGACTTTGCACGAGCTTCGCGCCCTGCAACTAGCGGGAGCAGCCCTGTTGCAACGCCGATTTGACGAATACGCCGAGCAACGCACACAGTTTCGATACACCTCCTACGCGATGGCCAACGAGCAACGCCGGTTCGACCGGTACGATTCGACGTTGCGGGCCGAAAAACGTCGGTCGCCGTTGGTGGCGGGTGTGCTTAGCGCGGTAGTGCCGGGTTTGGGCAAGGCCTACGCCGGTAAACCCAAGCAGGGGTTGGCGGCTTTTCTGCCCATTTTGTCGATGGCGGCTTTGACCTACGAAGGTCTGCGCAAAGATGGCCCCCGGAGTGCGCGGTTTATTGGGTTTGGGTCGCTGTTCACGTTGTTTTATGTGGGGAATATCTGGGGGAGCGTGCTGTCGGTGAAGGTCCGGCGTAACGAGTTCAAACGCGAGTATGACAACAAGATTCTGTTTGATATGCATATTCCTGTGCGGAGTATGCTGCTCAATTAATGGGCAATCCACCCCCGCTGACTGGCTGCAACAGGCCGATTCGCTTGCCGGAGCGGGGCGGTTTTTCGAGGCTGGCATTGTCTACGAACGCACGTTGTTTGAGCAACCCGACGCCCCGCTGCAACTGGCCGCCATACGGGGTAAAATAGCCTGCCTGAAGCAACAGGGTCGGTTTGGCGCGGCTGTTCAGTACCTGAACGGCGAGGTCACCAATGCTTATCCCGACTCGGTGTTGCTGGCCCTGCGCTATGAACAAATTACCTGTGCGTATCTGGCAGGGCAGTTTGAGAATGCTCTTTCCCTTCTCGACCGACTACCCTATTTGCACCCCGATGGACCAACCGAAACCACCCTGACAAGCCTGATTCGGGTACTTTCGCTCAACGAACTCCAACGCTGGCCCGAAGCCGCCGTTGCCTACCGGCAGGCCCTTTCCCGCGCCGGTGCCGACACTACACAGACGCCCTATGCGAAGCTACCGAAGCTGAAAAGTGAGAAAAAGGGGCAAGTTTTATCTACGTTCATTCCGGGTGGGGGACAATTTTATGCGGGCAAACCGGGCGAAGGGTTGTTGAGTATTTTGGTGCAGTCTGCTGGCTTGTATTTTGGTATTCACAGTTTTTTGGCTGGCTATTATATCTCGGCATGGGGGGTGGGGGCCGCCACGTTTGGATCGTTTCATGCGGGTGGCATTCGCCGGACCGAAATCCTTATTCGGCAGTTTAACGATAAGCAAATCAAAACATTCAACGCAAACGTCAGAGCTACTTTGGTAGCAATAATGGGTCAATAAAAAAGGCTGGCATCATAACGATGCCAGCCTTTTTTACCTAATTTGAGCGGACGCTAATTATTTGCCCACATAAAAAACTTCGGGTTGTCGATGTAAGGCGACAGGTTGTCGTTGTTGATAATCAACACAATAAAGTCGACCAGAGGAACAACGCCAAAAATACCACCACAGGTCAGAATGTAGCCAATCCAGGTAATAGGCTTTGTGCCAAGATACAACCGGTGGATGCCAAAACCTCCCAGGAAGAAATTCAGCAACAACGCGGGAACAAACTCTTTGTTCGCTTTAATTTGGGTAGGAGCAGTAGCCATCGACGAATTTTGTAGCATACTATTATCGCTAATAGCCAGGCTCACGTCCTCACTCTGAGCAATAAGCTGTTCGATTTGAACATCATCAACTACATACGACTCCGCCGACGCATCGGCTGCGTATACACCCAGACTTGCTACGGTAAGCAGGAGTGAAAGGAGTAATTTTTTCATACAAAGGAATAAAAAATGGTTTAGGCCAAAAATAAAAGCATTTTGCTTACGGGCAATGGCTATTGCACAAAAAACCCCCATTCAATAGTCGAGCGGGGGTTTCATATACCCGAAGAAATCGAGCTTCCGCTCTGTTTCTTACAATTTCTGAACTTTCACGGCATTGAGGCCTTTTTTGCCATCAATTACCTCATACTGAACCTGATCGTTCTCACGGAGCGTAACGCCGTTCAAGCCCGTGATGTGAACGAAAATCTCTTTTTTCGACTCATCGTCGACAATGAAGCCGTAACCCTTGCTTTCGTTGAAGAACTTAACTACTCCTGTTTGCATGATTGTAAAAAAGTAAAAATAGAACATGTAAAAAAGGCACTCTCCTACAAAGTACGCAACAAAGGCACCAAAGACGCAAACAAGAGTACTTGGCAATCAACTGAACGCACCCCGTGAGGTAGTATGTGGTATTCGTTTTGAATATCCAACGCTCCTTGAACGCAAAAGAACTAAAATTGTTCCGAACAACCTCAAAACTTTTTATTAATTTAGGACCGTTAAATAAGACGCTGGATAGGTCTGAATCAGCAGCTTAAACAATTTTACACCGCCTTCGTTGACCATTATCAGAGGGTAACCTCTATACGTTGCGATTCGTCGCCTAACTTCCTTATGAATAAATTCAGGTACTTCATCGAGAAACAAGCATTCGGTGTCTGCTCTTTTTTGGGCGAGAAAATGAATATTTCGGCTAGTAGCATTCGGCTCTATTTTATTTATACGTCCTTTCTGACGCTCGGCTCACCCGTGATTGTGTATCTGGTGATGGCCTTTTGGATGGAAATGAACAAGCATTTGCGTCGACACGCACATCCAACCATCTGGGAATTGTAGCGTACGGGCGTGCCGACATTTTCGTATCATTGTGGTTCTAATCAGGTGAGTCGCCGGATCGGCGGCTCGTGACCGCCAACGTATAGAACCGACCGATGCCTACGTCAACCGCTCCCAAGAAGGCCAAAACACCAGCCGCTCCCAAAGCAAAAATCATTAAGTCTGCCCCACAACCGCCCGTTGTCGATCTGTCGATGGTCGACATTCAGGGGCAGATACGCGTGGTGATCGAACGCGTCAGCCCCGAACTTGATGGGGGGCGTTTTCCGATCAAAGCCGTTCCGGGTGATATCATCACGGTGGAGGCCGACATTTTCGCTGATGGACACGATTACGTGTCGGCCCGGTTGCTATACCGCGCCCCCCACGAAAAAACGTGGCAGGAGGCCCCCCTGCATAAACTTGAAAACGACCGCTGGACGGGTCAATTCGCCGTGTTGCAGATGGGCCGTTACCAGTACACCCTCGAAGCCTGGGTCGATCATATCGGCTCGTGGCAACACGAACTGGACCTGAAAGTACGCGACGGGCAACGTGTGACGAGCGAACTCCTGGCCGGGGCCGTTCTGGCCGAGGGCATGGGCCACCGGGCGGGCGGGAACGTAGCCGACCAAACCGAATTATACCGCGTGGCGGGCCTCTTCCGCGACGAAGCCGCCTACGACGAAGCAGTTACCATCGCTCTCGGTGACCAATTCCACCACTGGGCCGAAACCTACCCCGAACGCCAACACCCCACGCGCTACGCACAGAATCTAGGCGTTGAAGTCGACCGGGAGCGGGCCGGATTTAGCACCTGGTACTGCCTGTTTCCGCGCTCGGCCTCGCGCGAACTAGAAAACGGCGCACCCAAACACGGCACGTTCAAAGACGTTGAAAAACTGTTGCCGCGTCTGGCGGGTATGGGCTTCGATGTGCTGTATCTACCACCCATTCACCCCATCGGCACGGCTCACCGCAAGGGCAAAAACAACTCCGTTACCTGCCTGCCCGACGAACCGGGCGTTCCCTACGGCATCGGGTCAGCCGAAGGCGGGCACGATGCGATTCATTCCGAACTTGGCACGGTCGAGGAGTTCAAGCACCTCATCGAGATCAGCAAGAACTACGGTATCGAGGTGGCGATGGATCTTGCCATTCAATGCTCGCCCGACCACCCCTGGGCCACCCAACACCCCGAATGGTTCAAAAAACGCCCCGATGGGTCCATCCAATACGCCGAAAACCCGCCCAAAAAGTACCAGGACATTTACCCGGTCTATTTCGAGACCGAAGACTGGCAGAACCTGTGGCAGGAGTTGAAGCGGGTGTTGCTCGTGTGGGCATCGTGGGGTGTGCGTATCGTGCGGGTTGATAATCCGCACACCAAGCCGTTTGGTTTTTGGGAATGGGTTATTGCCGAGGTGAAAAAGGAATACCCCGACATGATTTTCCTGTCGGAGGCTTTTACCCGCCCGAAGGTGATGCAACAACTGGCCAAGCTGGGCTACGCGCACTCGTACACCTACTACACCTGGCGCACCACCAAAGCGGAGATCACCGAGTACATGACCGAACTAACGGCGGGCGAGATGCGGCACTATTTCCGGCCCAATTTCTGGCCCACCACCCACGACATCAACCCGTACATCTTGCAGTCGGGCCACGAAGCCCAGTTTTTGATTCGGTATTTCCTGGCGGCCACCTTGTCGAGCAATTACGGTATTTACGGCCCGTCGTTCGAGCTAATGGAACACGTGCCGAACCCCGGCAAGGAGGAGTACATGAACTCCGAAAAGTACGAGATCAAGCACTGGGATTGGGACCGCACTAACAAGCTCACGTACCTGATTACGCTCACCAACCGGATTCGGCGCGAGAACGCGGCCCTGCAACAAACCAACAACCTCACGTTCTGCCGCATCGACGACGATCAGGTATTGGCCTATATGAAAACCACCGGTAACAATCGCTTGTTGATCATCGTAAACCTGGATGCCTATAACCGGCGGGCGGGCATGGTGCAGATACCGCTCTGGCAACTCGGCATCGGGGGCGACCAACCCTATACCGTTCACGACCTGCTCACGGGGGCGCAATATACCTGGAAAGGCGAATGGAATTACGTTGAACTCGACCCCTATATGCTGCCCATGCACCTGTTCAGGATTGAGGTGTAGGCAATTTTTGGATAATATTACAGAAAAGAACTAGCCATGTCAGAACTGACCATAACAGTGGAGAATGCTGAAGATGAAGCGTTGTTGCTTAGTTTGGCAAAGCGCTTGAACGCTCAAGTGAGGCAACGGCCTGTACTCCCCCCTCGCTCAAATGCTCAGGCAATGGTCAATGCGCTAGATAAAATAGGCGCAAGTGGTACATTCGACTACATCCCTGATCCGCAGATTTGGCAACGGGACATTCGGCAGGATCGACCGCATCCGTTTTCAGAATAAGTATGCTGCTGGACTCGAATCTGATTATATATTCAGCGAAACCGGAACATGCTTTTTTGAAGCAATTCATTCTCGACTCGCAGCCCTATGTTTCCTGGGTTAGCCGGATTGAGGTTCTAGGCTTTCACCGGTTGACCGAAGAGCATAAGCAATATTTTGACGAGTTCTTTAATGCAGCGGCTTTCCTTCCTGTTGATTGGGCTATCGTCGTAGCGGCAACTGGCTTACGTCAACAACGCTCAATGACTTTGGGGGACGCTCTGCTGGCGGCAACTGCGTTGTACTACGACGTTCCGTTAGCAACCCGGAATGTTGATGATTTTAAGCACATTACTGGTTTGCACATTGTGAATCCCTTTGATTCTTCTGTCCAATAATGCCCCAAACCCAAACCCTTTGGCCACAACTTGCTCAGGATACGGCCTTTTGGCAGACATTGACCACCGATGTGCTGCCCGCTTATGTGAACACTTGCCGCTGGTTTGCAGGGAAAGCCCGCGCCCAAACTGGCTTCACCGTCGAGGGGCTGCACCAGTGGCCTACTGCCAACAGTTTGGCGTATTTGCTCATTTTGGGGGCGCACTATCAGGAAGGCGAATCGGAGCGTTATTTGCTGCCACTGGCTTTTGTTGCGAATGATAGCTCCGACTTGGCCGAGGTTCCCGACAAAGGGCGCATTGCCCCGGTCGAGGTGGGGGGGCAAGCAGGGGTGCTGGTCGACGCAATCTATACCGCCGATTTTCGGTCGGCCCTGTTCGCGCACATCGGACAAAATAAAGTGATTGAGCAGGCCGAAGGTCGGTTAGCGTGTTTCCGGGGGCGGGGTTTGGCCGAGGCCGGCGATGAAACCATACCGAGCCGGGTGTTGCCCGTCGATTCGAGCAACTCGGCGATGGTGTTCGGCACGTCCATGCGGGAGACGTATTTCCTGAAACTCTACCGCAAGTTGTTCGAGTTAACCAACCCGGAGGTCGAAATGGTGGCGTTTCTGACCGAAGAGGGCGGTTTCGACCATATCCCGGCGTATTGCGGTAGCGTGGTTTGGCAACAAGCCAACTCAGAAATCACCCTCGGTATGGTGCAGCGGATGGTCCCCAACGAACAGGATTCCTGGAACCAAACCGGCGACTACCTCAACGACTTTCTATATGCCGTTCCGAACCGGATGTTTGCTATCAGCGAAGATGTGTTCGACAAGGTTGAATTGCTGGGTAAGCGCACGGGCCAAATGCACTGCGGCCTCTATCAACCAAAAACCACTGATGCCGCCTTCGCCCCCGAACCCTTCACCGACGAGTATCGGGCGTTTTTGATCGGCCGTTTCAACGACCTCCTCGACCGTCGGTACGCGCTGTTGGTGGATAATTACGCCAAGCTCGACGCGCAGGCCCAACGGTTGGCGTGGGTGTTTATGGAGGCCAAAGAAATGATCGACGCCTTTGTGGAAGAGTTCCGTACGCGGCCCATCCACTCGCTCCGCATCCGCATTCACGGCGACTACCATTTGGGGCAAGTGCTCGCTACGCAGGATGATTTCGTGATCATCGACTTCGAGGGCGAACCCGAAAGCACCATTGCCGACCGCAAGATCAAACACTCGCCCCTGAAAGACGTGGCCGGGATGATTCGGTCCTACCATTACGCCGTGTCGGCCAAGTTGTTCAACGCTGCCGAGACCGCCCACATCGACCCCGACCACCTGCAACGGGTGTCGGACCGGTGGTTCTACCTCATCCGCGACACCTATCTGGATGCTTATCTGGAAGAGTTTGGCTCTCCGCACCCCTTATTCAACGGCAACAACGAGATCAACTTCCTGTTGCTCGTGTATTTGCTCGAAAAGGCTGTGTACGAACTGGGTTACGAGATCAGCTACCGGCCCGCGTGGGTGAAAATCCCGCTCAAAGGCATCATCGACGTCATCCGCGAGATCGAAAAAATTCGCCTTGACGACCGGGGGCACGATAGTACGCTGCCCATGTTGCAGACGGGACTGTTAAAGTAGTGCCGGATACTATCCGGCACAGCCGTGAGGCTAAGAGCGTTTGACCAGCAAGGTTCTGTTTTGCGGATCAAGTTGGCCTTACGGCCATGCCGGATACTACCGTAGCGACGGACCGCCGACACTACAATCACGGAACACCGCCCGGTGGCACAACAACCCCTGAGCAGGGCGAAATACACCGTGCCTGGATAACCCCCGTTTGTTGGGCCGTTACCTCGACAATAGCCCCCGTTTGCCCAGTCGACCAAACGACTGTGCCCCGGTCGCAGCCGACTGCTTCGAGTTGGACCCGGTTGCCCGAACACGCCACGTTCGTGTTGGCCCGAATGCCAAAGGCCGTGTAGCTGTAGGGGCTGGCGGTGGTGCTGGTGCAACCGGCGGCATCCGTCACCGTTACCGAGTAGGTGCCTGTGGTAACTGAAGTCAGCGACTGGGTGATGGCTCCCGAACTCCACGAGAAACTGTAGGGCGTTGTACCACCCGCTACCGACAACGATAGGCCGCCCGATTGATCGCTGGGGCAGATTTCCAGCCTCGTGGCGATACTGAGCGAAAGGGGCTGGTCGGGTTGCTGAACAAAATAGGTCCGGTTTTGGGTGCAGTTGTTCTGGTCGGTGATGAACACCGTGTAATAGCCTGCCCGCAGGTTGGCTACCCCATCGAGACCGCTGGCCGTTGTGAACTGCCGCAGACCGAGGTTCCCGTCGTTTTGGGTCCAATCGAAGGTGTAGGGGGCCGAACCGCCCAACGCCGTTACATTGATGGCCCCGGTTGCGTTGCTGAAACAGCCTACGCCCGAAATCTGCGCCACCACCGACAGAGCCGAGGGAGCTGAAAGCGACGTTAACCCCGAAGCCACGCAGTTGTTGGCGTCGGTCACAGTGAGTGAGTAACGCCCCACGGCCAATCCCGTGACGGATGGCGTCGCGGCTCCTGTGTTCCACAAATAGGTATAGCCCGCCGTTCCTCCCGATACATTTGAAGTAATTTGCCCGGTCAGGTCGAATTGGCACAGGTTGTTCGTTGGAGTGAGCGATACCACCAAAGGGGTTGGTTCGGCAAGCATCCGGGTGTCGGAGAGTTGGCAACCCCCGTTGTCGGTGATCGTTACGGAATAGTTGCCGGTTGGCAGGCCCGAAATGTCCTCGGTTGTTGCGCCCTTGCTCCAAACGTACGTGTACGGCGTGGTTCCGCCCGAAACCGTCAGATCGACTACCCCGTTGGTGCCACCCGCGCAGGTAATCGTGGTCGATTGCAGCGTTGCCGTGATGGCCGTGGGCTGGGTGATGGTTACCGAAAGCGTTTGTGAACAACCCCGCGAGTCGGTTGCCGAAACAGAATAAGTCCCCGCCGTTAAACCCGTACGGTTTTGGTTATTATTTGAATCGCTCCACGTGAACGAATACACCCCACTGCCGCCCGATGCCGTGAGCGTAATCTGTCCATTGCTACCGCCGTTGCAGGTCACGGGAACCAATACCTCGGTCAGGCGCAGGGGTTGCGGTTGGGTGAGCGAGGCTGTGGCTGTAGTGCGGCATCCATTGGCATCGGCAATCTGTACGACGTAGGTTCCTTCGGTTAAACCGGTGCGGTTTTGACTCGTATTGGCATCGCTCCATGTAAACGAATACACCCCGCTGCCGCCCGAAACCGTCAGGTCAACCGCTCCGCTGCTCCCGCCCGAACAGGCCACCTGCGTAAGCGACGTAACGGCGGTTAGGGCCGTTGGTTGCGTAAGCGAAACCGTCTGGCTTGTGCGGCAATTGTTGGCGTCGGTCAGGGTTACGGAGTAGGTTCCGGCGGTCAGAGCGGCCCGGCTGGCGTTGGTATTTCCCGGTTGGCCGCTGCCATCACTCCAGGCGTAACTGTAGGGGCCGGTGCCGCCCGTCGCGGTGGTGCTGATACTGCCCGTTGCACCAGCCGCGCACAGCACCGGGGTTCCCTCAGCCAGCAACGTCAGGGCAGTTGGCTGCACCAATGTAGCCGATAACAATTGGGCGCAACCGTTCGCGTCGGTCACTGTTACCGAATAAATTCCGGCAGTAAGGGTTGTGCGCGATTGCCCACCGACCCCATCACTCCACGAGAACGAGTAGGGCGCAGTTCCGCCTGTTGCGCCAACGGTTAGTTGGCCGGTTACGGCTCCGTTGCACCGAATGTCCTGTTGTACAAGGCTCGTTGTCAGGGCCGATGGCTCCGTAACGAGTTGTTGCACAGCCACGGAGCAACTGTTTCCGTCGGTTACGGTGGCCGAATATAAACCTGCCGTGAGGCTTGTGAGCAGGGCCGTGTTTGCGCCGGTGTTCCACGCGTAACCATAGACTCCCGTTCCCCCCGATACGCTCAAGTTGATACGTCCGGTTGCGGTGCCGATACACGTTACAGCCGTAACCGACTGCCTCACAGCAAGGGCAGGCGGCTGCGTCAGGCTCACCGTCGATGAGGCCAGCACTTGTTGGCAACCGTTCGCGTCGGTTACCCGAACAGTGTAGGTGCCTGCGGCCAGATTTGTCCGGTTGGCGGTGGTTGCCCCGTCGGTCCAGGAGAACGAGTACGGCGTGACCCCACCCGTAGCCAATGCGCTGATACTGCCTGTGTTGATCCCGTTGCACAGCAGGTTCGTGTGGGTTTCGGTCAGGGTTAGCGCGGGCGGCTCCGATACGGACAGCGTCACTGATTCGGAGCATCCACTGGCATCGAGAACGGTTACGGAGTAGGTTCCGGCGGTTAAACTCGTTGGGTCTTCGCTTGTAGAGCCATTGCTCCATTGGTATTGGTACGGTGCGCCGGATGTGAAGGCCGTACCGCCCGTTACGCTCAAGTCAACAGACCCCGTAGCCCCGCTGTTGCAGGCCACGGGCCGCACTTGCAGGCCCAACGCGAATGGTGGTGGCGACACGATAGTCGTCGCCAAAGAAGCCGTGCATCCTTGCGTATCCGTCACAACGAGCGTATACGAACCTGCCGGTAGCCCCTGTACTGTTGGCTGCGTGGAGCCGTTGCTCCAGAGGAAGCTGTAGGGCGTTGTGCCGCCGTTTATCTGCGTCGCAATACTTCCCGACGGTGCCTGATTCGGGCATTGCACATCAACCGTTGCCGCCGATAACACCAGTTGCGTTGGCTGCGAAACAGCGGCTGCCTGCGTGAGTTGGCATCCGTTGGCATCGCTAATGGTCACGCTGTATGTGTTGGTTGTTAGGCCGTTAATATCCTGTGTGGTTGCCGCGTTGCTCCAGGCGTAGCCATACGGACTCGTGCCACCCCCCACCGTCAGGTCAACGCGGCCATTGCTCCCACCAAAACAGCTTACGTTGGTGGCCGTTGTGCTGCCCGTCAGCACGGGCGGTTGCGTCAGGCTCACGGAGGTTGTCACGCTGCAACTGTTGGCGTCGGTCAGCGTGGCCGAATAAATGCCCGCCAATAATCCGGTGCGGCTTAGGGTCGTATTTCCATCGCTCCACAAGGCACTGACCGGGGCCGTTCCGCCCGTTGCACTTACCAAAATACTGCCCGTTGCCCCACCGAAACAGAGCGGGTTTTGCGCCGTTACCGATGGTACAAGGGCCGTTGGCGCGTTCAGCGTCCGGGTCAACGTGGTGGAGCAGCCGTTGCTGTCGGTGACGGTTACGGAGTAGGTTCCTGCCGGGATGCCCGTCAAGTCCTGCCCCGCTGTGCTGTTGCTCCAGGCATAGGTGTAAACGCCCGTGCCGCCCGTTGGCGTGAGGTCGATGGCTCCCGTGCTGGCTCCGTTACAACGGATCGGCGTTACACTTACCGACAAACTCAGGGCGGTGGGTTGCGTAAGGCTCACGGCTGTGGTGGCGGTGCAGTTGTTGGCGTCGGTGACGGTCACGCTATAAGCACCTGCTACTAAAGCTGATCGGTTTTGTGTCAAGACGGCATCGTTCCAGCGGTACGTAAACACGGGCGTTCCGCCAACGGGCGTCAGCGTGATACCGCCCGTTGCGCCACCCGCGCAGGCAACGTGTTGCCGGGTGGTGGTGAACGTAATCGGGGCCGGTTGGCTCACGGTGGCCGTAGCCGTTTGCGAACAGCCGCTCGCATCGCGCACGGTTACGGTGTAGGTTCCGGCCCCAACGCCTGTGAGGTTTTGAGTTGTCGCACCCGTACTCCAGACGTATTGATACGGTGATCCCGACGTGAACGGCCGCCCCCCCGATACCGCCAGATTCACCCCGCCGTTGGTCAACCCAAAACACGTTACGCTGGTGCTGGTGGGCGTAATCACAATACCCGTCGGCTGCGTAAGGCTCACGACCAACGCCGTTGCCGATGCACAGCCGTTGCGGTCCGACACACTCACCGTGTACGACCCCGCAATCAGGGCGGTCAGGTCTTCTGTCGTGGCCCCGTTGCTCCATGTATAACTGAACGGAGCCGCCCCGCCCGTCACGGTCAGATCGACGGTGCCGGTGGGTGTTCCGGGGCAGGCGATGGGCGTGGTTGTGGCCGAGAGCGTCAGGCCCGGTCGAATCGTGACCGCCACCGACGCTGCCGCCGTACACCCGTTGACCGTAGTCACCACCGCCCGAACGGTTCCCGCGCTTGTCCAGCGCACCGTTGCCGAGTTGCTCGACGGTGTACCGCCCGCGATAATCGTCCCGCCTGTAACGCTCCAGGCGTAGGTTCCTGTTGTACTTTGCACATTGTACGTAGCCGTCGATCCCACGCAGGCCGTAGCGGGGGCGTTGCCGAATGCAAGCGTGGCAGTTTCGGCAAACGTGACCACAGTGGCGGTGTCGCGGCAGTTGCTGACCCGGTCGATTACCGTTACCTGAAACTGTCCGATGGCTGTGGTTGAAATAACGGAGGTACTAAAAAACGACTTGTCGGGGGCCACCCACTCAAAGGCGTAGTTGGGCGCGGTGGTCACGCTACGGGGGCGGGTGGTGGCCGTAAGTGAGGCCACGCCCCCCGGCTGGCACACCGCCGACGATGCGGGCAGCACATCGGCGATGAGGTCGTTGTTCTGGTTCACAAATTCCAGGCAAACCGAACCCAGTTGCCCCGTGTCGTTGATAACACCCACCCGGATCGTATCGCGGGCGCAGATCGGGGCCGTGCTGCTCATGGTGTAGGTAATGCACGACCCGGAGAACGTAACATTCTGGGTATATGGCCCGAACGCGACGCTGTTGATGCGGTTATTGGGGCCGCAACTCGACAAGGTCAGGCAGTGAGGTGTGGCCGTGTTGATCGGTACTTTGGCCGCGCTGTAGAACGTAGTTGGCTGACCCGTATTAGGCTGAATGACATCAACTTTAGTGTCGTAGTTCGAAAAAAATCCGAAGTTCCCCGTGGCCCCTCCTGTTCCGCTCAACACGCCCACATGAAAGCGTTCGCTCGCCGTAACCCGGTTCACGGTCCCGACGGGTGCAATGCTGCCGTTCGGGAAACTAACCACACTGTAGCCGATGCCATTTACCGTTACGTTGTCGACCACAGTGCCGTAGGTGGTATAGGCTGCCCCCCGAAAGCGCAAACTGCTTAGGGCCGTTGCGGGCAATAACACCACCGCCTGATCGTTCGATGACCCCGACGTGCGGAAAAAATCGGTTTGTCGGCTACCGTTGCAGGGCGAAATATTAGGCAGCATCCCCATGCCGTATTCGTTCACCGCATACGACGATACGTGGTAGGTGTACACCCGCTTGTTTGTATTGACAGTGTAGGCCCGGTTTGGTACGTTGGGCAGGTTATAGGTGTACACCTGCCCGGCGTTAATGGTTGTGGTTGAGAGCGCGACGGAGGTACCGGCGGCTGTAAGTGGCCCCGAAATGTTCACCGTCGTGCCATTCTCCGACGCAATCACGATCAAATAGTCTGAGTTGGCGGCTGTGTTCTGCCCGTGCATGGCCACGTAGCTCGTACCCGTGCTGCGAATGGGCACCATCTGGTCCAGTCCGGCATCGCGGTTGCCGGTGTAGGGTTGGGGGGTGTGTTGCGATCCCGAATTCACCACAATTGGTTGCGAACCCGTCACCAAAACCCCACTCACGGTTTGGTTGACCGAAGTAGTGGCATTCGTCGTATTCGAGGCCACCATGTACGTTTGACCAGCCTGCAAGGTTACTGTATGTGGGAAAACCGAAACACCATCAAACGTAAGTGTAGAGCCTGCCGGACGAGTAAACGTAACGAGGGTGTTGGGCTGTGTAGCCATGACCGAGATGAAATGCCGCTCGTCAATTACGCTTGTTGTTCCGCGCAGGCGCGTCTGACTTGCCGGGTAGAACGACTGACCCAATGCGCCCTCACATTTCAGTGGAATAATATCCTGATTATTCGAGGCTGTGAGCCGATACGTAGCCTGAATGGGTTGATCGGAATTGATAATCAAACCCTTGTTTGCCTGGGGAATATTTAGGCTAATCGACTCGACAACCGTTCGCGGCAGCGACACAATCGTTGATCCCGTGTTGGTTACGATTACAGTTTGGGTAAACGAATTGTCAGGAGTACGGATGGTCACCTTGGCGATGGGCGCACTCGTCGCCAGAACCAGATCCTGCGTGCCATACACCGAAGCCGCTCCGTTTGGGTTGGCATATACCGTGGGCAGGTAGCACACGTTTGCCTGGGCGCAGTTGATGGTTCGCGGAAAATCGGGGCAGTCGGGGTCGTACGAGTCAATGAGGCCATCGCCATCATCGTCGATTCCGTTCGTGCAATTGCTCTCCTGAGCAAAGGCAGGCAGGGCGAACAAAACGCCAAAGATTATCACTGCGTAACGCAGGGACAAACGTATACGATTCATGTCACGGTAGGTGTTTAGGTTGGCTTGAGAACCTAGACGAAATGCGCTTCAATCCGTCACATGAATATAGGAAATAATATTATGTAGTCATGGAAAAATAAGTATTTGTACAGTCTAACTATGCAAATCAGGCCGTGAGACAAACAGTTTTTAGTCTGTCTGCCGCACGGCCTGATAAGTACTTTCAGCTAAGTTTATTTACCCGTGAAAGAAGTCCTTCATCTTCTCGAAAAAGCCTTTATCACCTTTGTTTGGCTTAGGCTGGAAGTTGGGCGACTGACGGAGTTTTTCCAACGTAGCCCGCTCGTCGGAGGAAAGCGTGCGGGGGGTCCAGACGTTCACATGGATCAATTGATCGCCCCGCCCGTAGCCGTTTAACTCCTTAATGCCCTTGCCTTTCAGACGCAGAATTTTGCCGCTTTGGGTGCCGGGTTCGAGGGTGATGCGTGCCCGTCCGTCGATGGTTGGCACCTCAATGCTCGTGCCCAGGGCTGCGTCGGGGAAGGTCACGTGGAGGTCATACACCACGTTGCTGCCGTCGCGTTTGAGGTCGACATCTTCTTCTTCCTCCACCACAATGAGCAGGTCGCCCGCCACGCCCCCGCGTGGCGGTACGTTGCCTTTGCCACCCACCGAAAGCTGAATGCCCTCGGCCACACCCGCCGGAATTTTGATCGGGATTACGTCTTCTTCCAACACGCGCCCCTCGCCAAAGCAGGTTTCGCAACGGTCGGTCACGATTTTGCCCTCGCCGTTGCAGGTTTGGCACGTACTGGTCGAGACCATCTGCCCCAGCATCGTGTTTACCACTTTGCGGGTTTGGCCGGTTCCCTGGCAAGTGGAACAGGTTTGTACGGCGGCTCCATTTTTAGAGCCATTGCCCCCGCAGGTGTTGCAGGTAACATGCCGTTTTACCTTGATTTTTTTCTCAGAGCCGTTGGCAATCTCCTGTAAGTTCAGCTTGAGCTTGATCCGCAGGTCCGACCCGCGCCGAACGCGCTGTCGTTGACCGCCACCACCGCCCTGCCCCCGGTTAAAGAAGGAGCCAAACGGCGATTCTTCCCCGAAAATATCGCCAAACTGACTGAAAATGTCGTCCATCGACGGGCCACCCGCGCCGTAGCCGCCACCAGCCGCACCGCCCATCCCGGCATGCCCATACTGGTCGTAACGTGCTTTTTTGTTCACGTCGCTCAGGACATCGTAGGCTTCGGCAGCCTCCTTAAATTTATCCTCGGCGGAGGGATCGTCGGGGTTTTTGTCGGGGTGATATTTGATGGCCATCTTGCGGTAGGCCTTCTTAATATCGTCTGCCGACGCACTTTTGTCGATACCCAGTATCTCGTAATAATCTCGTTTCGTCGCCATAATATCAGAACTTTGATTCGTCTGGTTTATATGATTTCACTGATTATACATCAATCAAGAGAATCAGTTTAATCACACAAATCACAGTTCAAGACCCTACAATAACCTTTGCAAATCGTATCACCTTGTCGTTGAGGTAGTAACCCCGTTCGGTCTCGTCAATTACCTTGCCTTTCAGGTCGTCGCTGGGGGCCGGAAACTGGGTAATCGACTCGTGCAAATCGGCGTTGAACGGCTCGCCTTTAGAAACCATCGGCTTGAGACCCTTGCCTTCCAGTGTGCGTCCCAACTTATTGTAAATCAGGGTAACGCCCTCTTTCACTGCCGCCAAATCGTCGGTAGATTCAAACGATTGCATGGCACGCTGGAAATCGTCAACAACCGGTAGTAAGGCCACCAACATGCCCTCGTTCGCGTTCGACAGCATATCCATTTTTTCTTTGGCCGTGCGCCGACGGAAGTTCTCAAAATCGGCGTAGAGCCGCAGGTATTTATCTTTCAGTTCAACCAACTCCTGATACGTCCGGTCGGCTTCCGACACCTCCGCTACGGGTTCGGTGTCATCCAGATCCTCTGCTATGCCGCCATTTACTGTTACGGCTTCTTCGCTGGTGAGCGTTTCCACACTGTCAGACTGGCCGTTGGGCTGTTGAGTTTCGTCGTTCAAAATGTCTTTATTTTCCATGCTAAAAAGCACTAATACTGTCAAAATTGGAATAAAAAGGATATGCGCAAAAGCGTTGCCAAACTGATTGGCACTGACAAGTTGTCTGACCGGATTTTTTGAGGTTGATTTGGGGTTTTGGAGTAGCACCGCAGTCGCGGTGAGATTGATTGGAACCGCAACGGCGGACCGTGCGGATTGGGCAGATTTACACGGATTTTTTGTCATGGCTCCGGCCACCCGGCCCGACGAAGGAGGGATCTACTCAGTTTATGGTCAAGTTAAAAACATCAGAAGTAGATCCCTCCTTCGTCGGGATGACAAAAGTGGGATGATAAAAAAAACCGTGTAAATCCGCTCCATTCGCCAAATCCGCACGGTCCGCCGTTGCGGTTCCAATCTTTTAAACTCATGCCTCCAATCGAACGACATACTGCGCTGATCAAGGCTGAAGCCACTCGGCTTGGGTTCGACTTTTGTGGCGTGTCGAAAGCGGAGTTTCTGGAGAGTGAAGCCTCCCGGCTTGAAACCTGGCTGAACCGGAATTATCACGGCCAAATGGCCTACATGGCCAACCATTTCGACAAGCGGCTCGATCCACGCAAGCTGGTCGAAGGAGCAAAATCGGTCGTGACGGTGCTGCTGAATTACTACCCCCAACAACGCCTGCCTGAAGGCCCCGACGACCTGAAAATCTCGAAATATGCCTATGGTGAGGATTATCACTTTGTTCTGAAAGACAAGCTGAAAGACCTCATGGCGTTTATCGAGGACGAAATTGGTGAGGTAGGCGGGCGCGTTTTTGTCGACTCGGCCCCCGTCATGGATAAGGTCTGGGCCAGCCGTGCCGGAGCGGGCTGGGTAGGTAAACACACCAACCTGATTAGCCGCGAGATGGGTAGTTTTTTCTTTATTGGCGAGCTAATCCTCGACCTTGATCTAGTTCCCGACGGCCCCATTGCCGACTATTGCGGCACCTGCACCCGCTGCGTCGACGCGTGCCCCACCGACGCCATCACCGAACCCTACGTGGTGGATGGGAGCAAGTGCATCTCTTACTTTACCATTGAATTGAAAGAGGCTATCCCGCAAGACGTGAAGGGACAGTTTGAGAACTGGGCGTTTGGCTGCGATATCTGTCAGGATGTGTGCCCCTGGAACCGCTTCGCCCGCCCCCACCAAACGCCCGCCTTTGATCCCAGTGCATCCCTCGTAAACATGACCCGAACTGATTGGCTGGAGATTACCGAAGAAGTGTTCCGCGAAGTCTTCCGGCGATCAGCAGTAAAGCGAACCAAGTTGGAAGGTCTGAAACGAAACATCCAGTTTGTGGTCGGCTAATTGAAACACTCACCCTGTACAAGCCGTTTGACGTTCACCATTCACTAAAATAAAAGGAACAGGCGTTTCTCCACTTGGTTAATGGTAAGTGGCTACTGTTTGGCTACAACGCACCATTTGTCAATTCACTTCATGCAACGAGACCGCCCCCAACGTGAGAGAAGACTGATCAATGCTGTTGGCGAAATTATCGCCGAGGAAGGATTTGATCAACTAGGAATCAATAAGATAGCGCAAAAGGCAGACGTCAATAAAATTCTGATTTATCGCTATTTCGGCGGATTGAAAGGTCTAATCAACGCGTATGTTACCCAAAACAAGCCGGTTGTTTCGGCTCCTGCTATCGACGTTGAACGGCTTCGGGAAGCATCGCTTGAGGAGTTTTTTGATGCCTGCAACGAGTATCTGGTAAATGAATTTCGGTTGCTGCGGGGTAATGTGGCCGCTCAGGAGTTTCTGAAAGCCGATCTGCTCAATGTTCAGGGCAACAACAATCAGATAGCATTTGAGAAAGAAAAGCAACTCCGCGACATGATCGATGATTTGGCCACCCTCATCCATACCAAAAACGGCCCGGCCTTCGCGGCCCTTCTTATTAGCGGTCTAACCTTATTGACCCTGTCGGGTGGGCAAAAAAAGATCGTGTTCGGCATTGACCTCCAAACCGACGAAGGTTGGTCACAAATCGAAGCGGCCCTCGCCAATGTGTTTCGGGGGGCGTACCTCTACACCAAGGAACGGCTTAACGACGAAGGAAACCTACCGGGCCGCGAACGGTCTCCTGCTGAAGAACCGATCTAAGCCCTCGCCAACCTGCCAAACATCCCTAAAGGTGTTGTAGAGTGGGGTAGGAGCCAGCCGGATGCAATCGGGTTCGCGCCAGTCGCCGATGATTCCGGCGTCCGTGAGGAAGTTAAATAAGGCCTTTCCGTCGTTCTTCACGAGTAACGACAACTGACAACCGCGCTGCGTTGGGTGGCTCGGGGTGAGCACCCGGATGTGGTCGGCGAAGGGTTCGAGTACCTGGGCCAGATAGGCCGTGAGTTGTTCACTTTTCTGGCGCAAAGCCGCCATGCTAGCCTCTGCCGTGATGTCGATGGCGGCTTTATGCACCGACAGGGCCAGGATATTGGGCGTGCTGAGTTGCCAGCCTGCGGCCCCGGCCATCGGCACAAACCCCTTGGTCATTTTAAACCGGCGATCCTCGTCGTAGCCCCACCAACCCGCCAGTCGGGGTGTTTTGGGCGTGTGATGCCTCTCATGCACAAACACCCCCGATACGGCTCCCGGCCCCCCGTTCAGGTATTTGTAGGAACACCAGGTTGCAAAATCGACGTTCCACTCGTGCAGGTTTAGGGGCACGTTGCCAATCGCATGGGCCAGATCGAACCCCACGTAAATACCATGTTCCCAGGCGGTTTGGGCAATGGCCTGCATGTCGTAGACCTGCCCCGTATAGTAGTTGAGACCGCTCATCAGCACGAGCGCGAGTTGGTCGGCGTGTTGGGCAATGGCCTGCTGAATGGCGGCAGTGGCAATAAGGCCATCGCTGCCGGGCTGAATCTCAATCAGATTCTGGTCAGGGTCGAGACCGCGCGAGCGGATGTGTGTTTCGAGGGCGTACTGGTCCGATGGGAAATCGCCCGCGATGGTCAGGATTTTGGTTTTATAGAATTTCGGCTGGTAGAACGACTCCAGCAGCAAATGCAGGTTCACCGTGAGGGCGTTCATGGGGCATACCTCGGCGGGGCGGGCACCCACAATGTCGGCCAGTGGTTGCTGGCAACGCTCATGGTAACTCAACCACGAGGGCGTGGTCTCGTGCAGACTCTCGAACCAACCCTCCACGCCCAACTGCTGCCACGTGTCGAGTTCGTGGTTTAGGGCCTCGCGGGCTGTTTTAGGTTGCAGCCCGAGCGAGTTACCGCACAAGTAAGTGAGGTCTTTCCCGTCACGCTGCGGAATGTGAAACCGCTCCCGGAAGCGTTTCAGGGGGTCTTGAAGGTCGAGAGTTTGAGAATTCATGTACATGAAATATTAACCACGGGGTTTAGCCCGGAGGTCACGGAGTTTTTGTCATCCCGACGAAGGAGGGATCTAGCCCGCCTACACACTACAGAGTAGATCCCTCCTTCGTCGGGATGACAAAAAAACTACGTGGTTAAACCTTTACTCTTTCAAAATCGCGTGCCCCATTTTATCCCGCTTGGTGCGCAAGTAATTTTCGTTGTGGGGGTTCGATGGGATCTCAATCGGGACCGTGTCGACGATTTCGATGCCGTAACCCATGAGGCCCGCCCGTTTTTTGGGGTTGTTCGAGATGAGTTTGACTTTATGAACGTCGAGGTCGCGCAGGATTTGCGCCCCCACGCCGTAGTCGCGGGCATCCATCGGCAGGCCCAGTTCGAGGTTGGCTTCGACGGTATCGCGGCCCATTTCCTGAAGTTTGTAGGCTTTGAGCTTGTTAATCAGGCCAATACCGCGCCCTTCCTGATTCATGTAGAGCACCACGCCCTTGCCTTCCTGCTCCACCATCTGCATGGCCGCATGGAGTTGCCCCCCGCAATCGCAGCGGCACGAGCCGAAAATGTCGCCCGTTACACACGACGAGTGAACCCGCACCAGCACCGGCTCGTCGGGTTCCCAGGTGCCTTTCACAAGGGCCAGGTGCATATCGCCCGTGTTGCTTTGCTTAAAGGCGATCAGGTCGAAATGGCCCCATTCGGTGGGCATGTCCACGCCGATTTCGCGCCGGATCAGGCTCTCGGTGCGGAGCCGGTACTCGATCAGGTCTTCGATGCTCACCAGCACCATCCCGAAGCGGTCGGCCATTTGGCGTAGTTCGGGCAGGCGGGCCATCGTGCCGTCTTCATTCAGGACTTCGATCAGCACCCCGGCAGGGCTAAGGCCAGCCATCCGCGCCAGATCAACGGCGGCTTCGGTGTGGCCCGACCGACGGATAACGCCCCCATCGACCGCCCGAAGTGGGAAAATGTGGCCCGGTCGGCCCAAATCGTCGGGTTTGGTGGCGGGGTCAACTAAAGCCTGAATCGTTTTGGAACGGTCGGAGGCCGAGATCCCCGTGGTGCAGCCGTTGCCCAGCAAATCGACCGAGACCGTGAACGGGGTGGTATGTACGGAGGTGTTTTCGCCCACCATCATGGTCAGGCCCAACTCGGCGCAACGGTCAACGGTGAGGGGAGCGCACATAAGACCGCGAGCCTCCTTCACCATGAAATTGACCATTTCGGGCGTGGTTTTTTCGGCGGCACAAATCATGTCGCCTTCGTTCTCACGGTCCTCATCGTCAACGACTATGATTATTTTTCCGTCGCGTATGGCAGCAATGGCGTCCTCAATCCGGTCGAGCCGGATTGGGTTGTCGGCGTTGCTGGTATTATTATTGCTCATGGTAAGTAGCTCAATAGGGCAAATTAGCGTTGATGAATTAACCAAACGGCACAAAGATACGTTCGAGCGTGCGCTAAAACGACCGAGCCTTGCGTTGATAGAACAACAGCAAATCATCTTTGTCTCGAAAAAACCGTTACTACTCCCCGTGAATCGTTTTCCGCTAAGTCGCGCCTACTGGTTTGTGCTATTGATGGGGTGCATCTGGACGCTCGTATGCCCAAGCGAAGGTCGGGCGCAAGGTTCAGTGAACTACTGCGTTAATCCACCACCGGGTACGGCTACGGGCGGCTTCACGCTCAATAGAAGTCGGGTGTGTGTAAACAATCCGGTTTCTGTCACAAACACGGTTGCGGGGTTACCTGATAATAATGCTCTTTACATTTTTGGTTATACAGGCAACAGTGTAACCGTACCCGCTCCTTCTGCCAATACAACCGGGTCATTTACAACGCCTGGTTCGTTTACGATTTTGCAATTGGGATCATTGCAAGGGGGCGGCTCGGCCAAGTGCGAAACCGTTACGGTGCTCCCGACCGAAGCCCCCAAATTCACCATCCGCAATTGCGACAACCGGCAGGTTACGCTCAATTTCCAGTTTACGCCCAACACCGAACTCTACGATCAAATCGAAGTGGATTGGGGTAATGGCACGAAGCAGGCGTATCCGGTTTCAAATCTCAAGAACAGCGGGGCCTCGAATCAGTATGCACCGGGCGGTGCCAGTTACCCGATTTCAGTACGGGGGATCTACAACGGCGTTCCCGATTGCAGTGCCCCCGTCACGAACTCCACTGTCTCGCCCATTAACGGGTTTGCCTCCCCTCCCTTCATTTCGCGGATGGTAGTTCTGGATGATACTAAAATCAACGTGACCGTGCAGGGGCCACCCAATACAGACTTTGAAACCCTGCTTAAACAAGCCGATGGTACGTACCGAACGCTTGGCGAAGACGCCCGCGACGGGAGTACTACTCTATGGAGCGTTCCAACAACCAACACACCCCAATGTTTTCAGGTGCGTTCCATCAGCAGTTGCACGCCTACCACAAGCGAGGATTACTGCTCAGTACCGCTTGCGGTTAGTGCAGGAGCGGGTCAGAATAGTCTGACTTGGGCACCCTATACCGGGTCGGCGGCTAATGTGATCTGGAAACTTCAGCGCAACAAAGCCCCTCTCCCGATTCCGGGCAATACCAACAAAAATACCAGCTCGTTTACCGACGATCAGGTGGCCTGCAACACCGAGTACTGCTATCAACTTATTGCCGAGGCTGGAAAAACTACCTACGTCACGCGTACCATTTGCGTCACGGGCAGCAGCACCAACGCGCCTGTGGCCCTGAGCAACGTAACGGCTTCGGTGCAGGACAACGGGCAGGTGTGGGTGACGACTATCGACCCCAACCCCACGGGCGTCGGCGTGTATACCCTCGTTGTGTCGCGGGCCGATGGTCCCGGCGGCCCCTTCACCGAAATTGGACAGGCGTTTAACCGGCCTGTTTTTGAAGATGCCACGGCCAACACGTCGGCGCAGGCCTACTGCTATCAGATTGTGCTTCGCAATGAGTGCGGGCAGGCATCGCCCCCCTCCGAACCGGCCTGCACGGTGCATTTAAGCTCAAAAACACCCCGCGCCCTCGATTGGACCCCGGCCTCGCCGTTCTCGATTGGTCCCGTCGATGAATATGAGATCGAGGTGTACGACCGCAACACGGGTGCCCGTTTTACGACCATTCAGATGGGGGCCAACACCCACCGCGAGTTCGACCCCGATGATCCCCTGTTGAGCAACGCCTACCGGTATCGGATTGTGGCTATTTCGCCCAGTGGCACCACGAGCTACTCAAACTTCTTTGAACTCCAGGTCGAAGCGGGTATTTTTGCCCCGAACGCCTTTAATCCGGCGAGCATGGAATCTAAAAACAGCCGGTTTCAGGTGCGGGGCTTTTTCTCCGACGAAGATTTCCGGCTCACGATATACACCCGCTGGGGCGAGCTCGTTTACTCGACACCCAGTTCGGAGGACAGTGCCGGCTGGGATGGCACCATGCTGAACCAACCCGCCCCTGCGGGCACGTACACCTGGCGCGTAGAGGTGCGCGACAAAGCAGGCAAGCAAACTGTTAAGGTCGGTTCGATGTTGCTAATCAGATAACAGCAAAAGACATGTTTGGAAACCTGGGGAATATGATGGATATGGTCGGGAAGATGAAGGACATTCAGGCCCGAATGCAGGAAGCGCAACAAAGCCTGTCAACGATCACCGAAACGGGTGAGTCGGGGGCGGGGATGGTTCGTGCCACCGTGAATGGATTGAAGCAGGTCGTGCGTGTGGAGATCGAACCCGACGTGATGACGCCCGATGATCGCGAGATGCTACAGGACCTGATCGTGGCGGCCATCAATAAGGCGATGGAGAACCTGGAGCCACGCATCCGTGAGCACTTAAAAAAATCAACCGAAGGGCTGTTGCCCAACATTCCCGGCCTTGACCTAGGCAACATGATGCCCTAAATGGACCGGCTTGCACTCGTTATTTTAAATTACAACGGCCAGAAATTTCTGCAACAGTTTTTGCCATCGGTGCTTCAACACGCCGATGGCTTTCCCGTTTATGTGGCCGACAATGCCTCAACGGATGGCTCTCTGGCTCTGTTGCGGGCACAATTCCCAACCGTTCGGGTTATTGAATTGCCTACCAACACGGGCTATGCCGGGGGGTATAACGTGGCCCTCGGTCGGGTTCGCGAGCAATACGGCGGGGCCACCTACTACGCCCTGATCAACTCCGATATTGAACCCACGCCCGGCTGGATCGCGCCCATTTTGCGGCTCATGGACGCCAACCCCCGCATAGCCGCCTGCCAACCCAAAATTCGCGATTACAACCGGCGCACCCATTTCGAGCATGCGGGAGCCGCCGGGGGCTTCATCGACTACCTGGGTTATGTGTTTTGCCGGGGCCGCGTGTTTGCCACTTTCGAGCCTGACAACGGGCAATACGACGACAATCGGCGGGTGTTCTGGGCTACAGGGGCTTGCCTGGTGGTGCGGGCCGAGGTGTTCCACCGGTCCGGGGGGTTCGACGCCCACTTTTTTGCCCACATGGAGGAGATCGACTGGTGCTGGCGCGTGCAGGGCCTGGGCTACGAGGCCTGGGCCTGTGGCGAGTCGATGGTGTATCACGTGGGTGGGGGCACGCTCCCCAAAGCCAACCCGCACAAGACATACCTGAACTACCGCAACAGCCTGTACATGCTGTACAAAAACCTGCCCGCGCAGGGGTTGTGGGCTAAAATTTTGTTCCGGCTGGTGCTCGACGGTTTATCGTCGGTCCTGTTCCTCAAGCAGGGACAACCGGCCGATGTGTGGGCCATTATCCGGGCGCATTTTGCTTTCTACGCGCATTTGCCCGTGCTACGTCGGCAACGGCAGCAACTAGGGCCTCAGCAGCAACTGACCGAGTTGCCTGTTTGGCCGCAGAGTGTTGTCAGGCAGTATTTTTTCGGCGGCAGAGAAACATATTCGTCGATGCGTGAGGAGTAGAATCAATCGCCACCACCCCCGCAGCCGCTACACCCCGAACTGGAGCAACCCGAACAGCCACTATCGCCACCACCATCGCCCGCATCGCCCCCATGATGCCCGTCGCCGTGGCCACTGTTATCGCTACAGCCCGACGTTGAGCAGCCACTATCGCCAGAGGAGTTAGTGCGTTTGTGTTGTGAGTCGGTGTAAAATGTAAGGCCATAAACGATCAAAAAAACGATTAAGGCGGAGAACAGAGCGACTATCCAATGGAGGCCCACTGCCTGTAAAGACGTTACCGAAAGCGCGGCCATTCCGCCCCCAAACCATTGTCGTTTTGAAACGGGCGTTGGCTTCGGCACGAGCCAATACCGACGCCGGTTTACGCGCTGAAAATCAATGTCGGAAAAGCGAACCTGGTTTCCGTGCCAGATGTCGGCGGGCGGAGCCTGCCCGAAGGTGTCGGTGTAGAGTTGGTGCGAGTTGGTGTAATAGTGATCGAATTTTTGGGCTTCCTGCGTGCCGCCTTTCGTGGGGTTATGATGAATCTCGCGGCCCAGTGTATTCCGGCAAAAGTCGACCCAATACGAACGTGTGTACGTCAGGTGCAGGTGCCAAACCTGATCGACGGGGTCGGAGGGGGTAACGCCGGTTTCGGTCAGGCAACAGAGAAACATAAACCGTTTGTACTCCTCAATCACGCGTAGAGCGTAGGATTTGGACCACCCGTTTTCGCAGGCAACCCGGTCGGCAAACGTAAACTGAACAGCGGGCGGGTCGAACGAAAAGGTCTGAATGGCCGACCATAAAGTTTGCTGTGTAGGTGTCATAAATAGTTTAGGAACGCGTTAGTTAGCAAGGGTGGAGCAATAGTACAAATTTGGCGCGATTTGTGCCAAACTTGGGTTGTGGCTCCGGCCCGACCACCCCCCAACCCCCTCCTAAAACAGGAGGGGAGCTACCCAAAGGAACCTTCTAAGGCTCCCCCTCCTGTTTTAGGAGGGGGTTGGGGGGTGGTCAATTTAGCGTAAGGAACCGACCGGGCGTCGTTTGTTCGTACCTTTGCGGCCCCAAAAGCGTGTTTTGAGACTGATTTTGATCGTGATGACAATACGGTTACTGAAGGTGGTGGTGTTGCTGATGCTGGCGTTTGTGGCCGGGTGCCGGGTAAAAAAATACCCGCCCGAACTCGCGCAGGCTGTGCCTGCCAAGTCGCCCATTGGTACGGAAATTCTGCTGGTTGGTTATCAATTCGGCGACGCGCCAACGGTTTCGTTTGGGTCGAATGGGTCGTTTGTGGCGGGTAAAGTGGTTAGTTCGAGCGAGGGCACGATTAAGGTGATCGTCCCGCGTATGCCTACGGGTGCCACCCAGATTCGCGTGGCCAACGCACAGGGTACTTCCGACCCCGCTCCGTTCACGATTATTCAGCCCCTGCCCATTGTGAGCAGTGTGTTGCCAACCAACGCCCTGCCCGGTCAAAGGGTGGTCATTGCGGGCGACTTTCTCGACCAGATTCAGTGGGTCCGGTTTGGGCCGGGGGCCGTCAATAAATTTGACGGTGTTTCGCCCCAGTCGGTTACGGTTACGGTGCCCGATGTGCCGCGTGGCCCCCAAACGCTCGAAGTTGAAACCACCGGCGGCAAACTGACTCTGCCTTATCTGATTGCCGGAACTCCCGAGATAACAAGCTTTGCGCCTAAACGCCCCCGGCTTTCGGAGGAGGTGACGGTGCAGGGCAAAAACCTGTATGATGGAGTCGTACGGGTGGGAAGCCTGGTGATGCCCGTTACCAAAAATACAGATACCGAACTGCGGTTCAACGTACCGGCCAACGCCGTGTCGGGGCGGGTGTCGGTCACGCTGTATAACCAACTCACAGCCATCACGGCTGATAGTCTCCAGTTGGCCTTGCTGCCCCAATTCGACGCCAATGGGTTCAGTATCACGGAGGGCATCAAGGGCGACCGGCTCGTGGTGAATGGCCGCAACCTGCGCGACGTAACGGCGGCCACTGTGGGCGGAACGGTGGCTACCGTCCGCGCCCTGAGCGATACCCAAGTTGAAATTACCCTGCCCGACCGCCCCCAAAACGGCGAAGTGTTTGTGACGATTACCAACCTCGCAGGTACCATCACAGGTACTCAGCCGCTGCTCTATTACAACGCCCCGTCGAGCCTTGCGTTTACCCCCAGCCGAACCCTGCGCGGGCGAGAGGTAGTCGTGACCGGGCAGAGTGTGTTCCGCATCACAGGCGTGACGGTGAACGGTCGTCCGGCACCGATCACGAGCCGGATCGAAAGCTCCGAGATTAAATTTGCCGTACCCAACGATGCTACAACGGGCACCATCGCCCTAACCAACCGGGCGGGCACGGCAACCACCACCCGCGCCCTTACGGTGGTGTTGCCGCCAACGGTTATGGACCTAACCCGTAAAGCCATTGTCGGTAATCGGGTTGTTATTTCTGGATTGTATCTGCTCGACGCAGGTGTGTATTTCATGGGTAGTCAGGGGGCGGCTCCCAACGATGGCCGCAACACCGACGGCGAGTTGTGGGTGCGGGTGCCCAACGACGCCCGAACCGGACCCGTGCGGGTGGTGAACGCAGCCGGCGAAACCACCACCACGGTCTCGTTTACGGCCCTGCGTGCGCCAACAGGCATTGCTTTTGGCCCTGACTTTGCCAAGCCAGGCACCGATATTACCATTACCGGCCAAAACCTGACCGACGTAACCGTGGTGCGATTCGGCAACGGCAAATCGTCGCCCGCTAAGTTTCAGGTATCGGGTCAGAACCTCATCGCGACCGTTCCGAACGACGCCACCGACGGGCAAATTTGCCTCACCAACGAAGCCGGTACGGTATGTTCGGTTGGAACGTTTACAGTGAATGTGCCCGTGGGCAACATTGCCTTCACGCCCGCAAGTGGCCTTGTTGGTAGCAGCGTAACCATTTCGGGAGCGGGTAATCTGGCGTCGGTTCGGGAGATTCGGTTCAACAACGGACGGTCAACGGCTGCCAACTTCCGGCTGTCAGGCCAAACGCTTATCGTAACCGTGCCTTCCGATGCGCAGGACGGAGCCATTTGTCTTACCAACGATGGGGGTATTGGCTGCTCGGCACTCAATTTCGATGCGCTGTTGCCACCGGCTAACCTGGCCCTGTCGGCCACGTCGGGGGCAATCGGAACCGAAATTACGATCACGGGGAGCAATCTGGCGTCGGTCAAAGAGGTTCGATTCAGCAACGGTAAATCATCGTCCGCCCGCATTCGGGGAACGGGCACGGTGCCCGTCGGCCTAATCGTAACCGTCCCCGCTGATGCTGTGAATGGCCCTGTTTGCGTCACCAACGAGGGCGGTACGGTCTGCACAACGGCTAATTTTACCGTTCGTTGATGTTGTTCGTAGTGTTCTGCTTTTTACGTCATACGCTTGGCAGGGTTTGTGTGATGCCCACTTACCTCTAACACGAAGCATGTTCTAAGTAAATGGCCTAATCTTTGTACTTTTGTAGCCAGAAGCAAGTTTTAGCTTGTTAACCATTTATGCTGGAGCAGTCGGACGAAATATTTAATCTACAGGTTGGTGGGGAGATAGGTAAGTATAACTCTCTCCCAGTCGAGTATCTTATTGAAATTGCTAAAAACCTTCAAAATCTCCTTCAAACATTAGCCAAGGTCAACGTGTCTGATGGATCAACTATTGATTTAAATAACTTTAAAGTGGAACTCACGGGCTTTCAGAAAGGCAGTGCTGTTCCTCAATTTATATTCACCCCTCGTCGTCGTATAACACTTGATGCGAATATTGATAGTCAGCGTCAGTTAGTCAGAAGAAAGTTTGATGAATTGGTAGAAGCATCAGGAAAAGGTGATTTTGGGAGAGTTAGAGAACTATACCCTGACGCGTATCGTCGAAACGAAGTAGTTGACGGTTTGTATAATTTTGTCAATAGCTTTGGTAAATCTCCTGTTAATGTTGTTGATATTAACACAAACGAAGGTAATGAGCAAATTATCCCCCTTTATAAAGTTCGGCCTTTTGCAAAAGAAGTCCGTGATCGGCTTATAACTCATGTTATCGAAAACAAGGAGTTAGAAACAATAGAGGAGGTGAGTGTAAGGAAGGTAATAACAACTTTCCGGGGGGGCGAAAGGCTCAAGACAAAAACTATCGAGGAGTATTCAGATAAGCAGGCTGCTATTTCAATCGCGCCAGATCGTATTGTCTCAGATTCGCATACATACCATTTGATTGGTCCCCTTCGATGCCTTTTTGAGAAGGAAGATGACTATTTCGTCTTAACGTGTGAGTTACTTGACCTAGTAGGGACAGGCTTAACGATGGAAGATGCTCAGCAGAGTTTCGCAGAAGAATTTGAGTTTATATATAATCGCTACAACACCCTTTCAGACACTGAAATGAGCCATAGGCTTAAAGCAATTAAAATAATCCTAAACGCTTTAATCAAACAGGTTGAGACCCATGCCCACGCTTGACGCTAAACAAACATACAAAAACTTAAAAAAGAAAGGGTTTGAGGACGCTCCAAGTCGTAGTGATGACCATAAATATTTAGAGTTCCGTCACAAGGGCAAGGTTATTCTTTATACAAAGCTTAGTCATGGCAAGAAGGAAATAGGAGAGCCTCTTATTGGGCAAATGAAAAGGCAATGTAAGTTAGAAAAATCTGACTTTATGGATTTGGTAAACTGCCCGTTGTCTTTGGAAGAGTATACTATAAAACTACGGGAACAAGGATTATTAGACGCCAACGATTAATGTTTTGCCTTACAACTGACAGAGGATAGAGTGTATGCTCTTTATAGTTTGTGCGCATTTTATCCTACGATACAATTCATATAAAACTACCCCGGCAAGATTACATCGAAACGGGCACCTTGCCCCGGCCCACTTGTGGCCGTAATAAGGCCGTGATGATTGTCGGCGATTTTGCGGCACAGGGCCAGACCAATACCCGTACCGCTGTAGGTTTGGCGGTTGTGTAGCCGCTCAAAAATCGTAAAGATCGATTCGGCAAATTCGGGGGCAAAGCCAATACCATTGTCTTGAACGGACAACCGGTAGTAGCGTTGCTTCGGTTGTAGCTGCGGTAGGGTGGCCTGTTCGTCAGGGGTAAGCATGGCCGACCGAATGGTGATTATGGGCGACTCGGTCGAGAACTTAAGCGCGTTGCTGAAGAGGTTGGCAAACAACTGGTGGAGTTGGAGCGGAATACCGGGTACGGTTGGGAGGGTGTTGCCGATGATTTGCGCGTTTCTCTCTTCGATCAACAGTTCAAAATCGCGTTTGATGTCTTCGATAACCTGATTCAAATCGACTGCCACGAAAGCCTGGGCCACGTTACCCACCCGCGAGTAGTTGAGCACAGCCCGGATCAGTTCCTGCATCCGTCCGGCTGCCAAGGTAACTTTCTCCAGATACACAGACCGTTCCTGCTCGTCTTTGGCGCGGGTTTGGGCCAGATCGACAAACGTCTGAATCTTGCGCAACGGCTCCTGCAAATCGTGGCTCGACACGTAGGCAAACTGTTCGAGATCGCGGTTCGATTTGCCCAACTGATCGTTCATGGAAGCTAGCTCCTGCGTACGCTCCGCTACTTTTTGCTCAAGCGAAGCGGTTAGGTCACGCATTTGCTGGAGGCTGCGAACCTTGTCGGTCGTTTCGGTGCAGGTAACAAACACCCCCACCGGCTTACCCTGATCGGTATACACCGGACTGTAGCTAAACGTCCAGTACACGTCTTCGACGGCGTTGTTGCGAAAAATCGGGATCAGTTGGTCTTCACTCCAGGTGGCCACCCCAGTTTGCATCACCTGGTCAATGAGCGGTTTAATGGTTGACCAGATTTCGGGCCAGCCATCCTCGCCCCGCATACCCAACAGGCCCGGATGCTTGCCCTTACCCGTTTCGCCCAGGCTGGGGCGGTAGTCGTTGTTGTAAAAGCAAACAAGGTCTGGCCCCCAAAACAAAAACATGGGGAACCGGGAGTTTAGTAACAGACTAAGCGTGGTTTTTAGATTGGAGGGCCAGTTGGCAGGCTCTCCCAGGGGCGTTTGCGACCAATCTTTGGAACGGATTAGGTTGCCCATTTCGCCCCCTCCAACCAAAAAATTGAAGGAATCGTTTTCGGGAAATGATAGCACAGTTGAGTAAAAACCAACCACAACCAGGCTGGCCGTTTAGTTTAGGGATGGTGATTTAAGGCGAAATAGTGAGCGAATATAAACAAAATGCCCAATGCCTGTTAACAATAGGCACCGGGCATCAGTAAGAGCAAGTATAAATTAATGTTTGGCGTCCCAGCCGAGGATGTTGATCTCAAATACGACCCCGTTTTGCTTAGGCGTGTGGGGGTTGGGCAGCAGCGCACCCGCGCAAAACTGCACGTGTTTGGTGGCCCAGTACATAACCCCCGCTACCCCCACGCTCTGCTCGTTGCGGCCCGAAATCCAGTCGCCCATCAGATACCATCGGTCGGTTAGTTTCCATTCGTAACCAATCATCACGCCCGCGTTGTTGCCCCGTCCGGCAAAGGCCGAGTTGGTTACGTACGGCCCCGCCAGAATCTTGCGGCCTGGTCCAAACTGATAGTTCATAAGGCCGTACGTAAAATGGGCAAACTCGCGCCGTTCGACCCGGTTAGTCAGGTTAAGGCCCGACTGGGTTCCAATGTTGACGGCCATCCGGGGCGATACCAGGAATTGCTTCTGGAGCGTACCGACCACGATGGGTGATACGGCTCCGAACTGCCGTTCGTCGTTGTGGTTAAGCCGCCAGTTGGGGCGGAAGTAGGCGGCCTTACCCACCACGTTCACGCCCGCGTCCCAACCTTTGCCCAGACCGTACACAAAATGGCCTTTTGATTCGATTTGTTTTGGGTAAAAGTTGAGCTGATGCTGATAGAAGACTTTGTTTTTGGGCGTGATGTCGCCCGATGGAATATTGAACAGGTTCTGTTGTGCATAGGCCGAGACGACCATACTGACTGTGGTAATCAGGGTAACAGCAACTGTTCTGAGGATCTGTGTCATGAGAAGTTATAAAATCGGCGTCGGCTTGTTGGTTGTTTACCGGCGCATTAAACGTTGATTGACAGGGCAAAAGTATGGCCCGCCAATTAGGGGTATGTTAGGGGTAGATTAGAAAAAAGTTAGAGGTATTTTTGATTGAAAAAGGCTGACGCATCCGCCCTTCAACAGGCAGATGCGTCAGCAGCATACATTCGTCAGCCACTTCGTTACACCAGTTTAGTCAACCTTCGTCTCCTGTGCCATCAGCAACGGGGCATCGCCGTTGGTGAAAATCACCTTTGCGTTGGGCGAATTGGCTAGTTTGTTAAAGGCTTCAATCGACTTATACTTGATCAACATCGGCGTCAGGCCCTCATTGATAATCTTCTGCGCATCGCGAACGCCTTCGGCTTCGATTACCCGACGCTGGGCCTCCTGACGCTCCTTGTCGAGCACAAATTGCATCCGCTGGGCGTCCTGCTCGGAGGCCAGTTTTTCTTCAATGGCTCTGGTCAGGCCGGGGGGCAGGGTAATGCTCTTGAGCAGCACCGACTCTACGGTAAAGCCCCGATCTTTAAGTTGAACCATCATCAGATCGCGGATGGCGTTCTCGATTTCGGTGCGTTGGCCGGTGTGCATGTCTTTGGCAAAGTAGCGCGAGGCAATATCGGCCACTGCCGACCGGAACACGGGTAGAATGACTACTTCTTCGTAGTTGCGGCCAATTTTCTCGACGATCTGCGGAGCCTGCGATCCCTCTACCCGGTACAAAATCGATACATCGGACTGCACTGTAAGCCCCTCTTTCGATGGTAGTGGAGCGCGAACCTCGATGTTGATCGTGCGGGCGGGTACCTTTATAATGGTCGTAATGAACGGATTGAAGACGCGTGGACCTTCGGTGAGGGCCGTTTGTTGAATTTTGCCCAGGGTACGTTTTACACCTACTTCGCCCTGACGGACAACGGTACAACTACTGAGGGCTACAACGGCCATGCCTGCGATAAGAATTGATTGCGGTTTCATGATGGAGAAGCGTTTTTTGATGAAGTGCCGTGAAGCACAGAACAAAGGTGCGATTCAGCTATTAGAGCCAAATTAGGGGCCTGTTAGACTCCCATTAGGGTTTGCAAATACCGATGGAGCCACACGGGGGCGCAGGGAGTCGGCCCGAGTTCGGAGCCGGGTCAGGTGCTTTTCGGCTTCGAGTTTGCTGGCTAGTAGCGAGTCGTAACGGAGCCGGTGTTGATCGTTAGCCCGTTGGAGTTGCTCGTTGGTGAGGTCGAGCCGGAACAGACCCACCAGCACGATGCCGACCAGCAAGCCCACTAACAACAGGCCCGATTTGCGCAAAGTCGACCGCATACGTCGGTTCGATGCCCGCACGGAGGGTCGCCGTTGGGGCGAACGGTTTGAGTAATCCAAGCTATACTGGTTCATGTCGGTATGTGCAAACGGAATAGTCGTTCACGATACCAAAAGTACCAGGCCCAAATTAGGGGGTCGTTACAGAGATGTTAGAAAAGAATTAGAGCGAGGGAGAGATGTGATAGGCTCAATTTTGTTTGTTGGGGCAGGGCCGCACCCGACTTAACGCCAGAAGTCAGCCGAGTCTTTGACGAAAAAACCGTACCCATTCACTGACGCATAGACCTTACCATTGTGCTCAACGAGTCCGGTTATGATATGACCTCTCAAGACATCCATCGACAGGGGGCGAAACGAATAAGTTTTTAAATTAAACTCCTCCAAGTTATTATCAGCCGAAATGACAAGCCGGTCTTCGATCTGGTAAACCTGTGCCCATCGCGATTTGAAATCCGCTATCAATGCCTGCCGTTGCCACGTCAGACCCTTGTCTGTACTTTGATAAAGAAACAAATTCGACTCCGGTTTTGAGTGAATAACAGCGTACAACACATCGCCCCTAAAAAACATGTAGTTTAAACTCCAGTCCTTATTGGTCGTTAAATTGCTTGCCACTGCCTTATCGTCAACACCCAACAGCTTGTAATCAGAATGAACATAAAACCTGTCGCCTACGCTGTAGGGGCGAATTACGGATAACCGCACCGAGTCGGGCACGGTAACCTGATAGCTTTTTCTGGCAGGTTCCCAGACAGGAAGACCTCGATCATCCAACTGAATTTGATACAATGATTGGGGATAAAAAAGATCATTAGCCAACACCAGCAGTTGCCCCTTGTCATTGATTGATAGGGCATCGAACGTGCCTGTGTTTGTCGAAAACTGGGTGCGCGTTGAGTTTAATGCCCCAAGATCTTTCAGTGAAATATAAAAAGGGGCATCATTTGTAGCGTATGGAATGCACTTGATCTGGGTTTCCGATTGAATCAAATACGCCACTCCCCGGTAATAAACGGGACGAGTGTAAGCTACTTTATCAAATCGGAACGATTGCGTTGCAGACCCACTACCAGGATAGGTGTAAAGCGCATTGGGGGTCGAGAAAATCAATCGTTGGCCGTCGCTATAAATGCTCTGTCCGTTACGCTCCTTTATGCCAATTGTGCTATCAATGCGCACCCAATTAGTGGATTTTACATCCGGTTTTTCCTCTTTGCCAATTTGCTTGTCAGTACAACCAACGAGTGCTGAGGAAATCAGGCTCAGAAGCACTAATACCTTTGAGTATGCTAGAAGGTTTTTCATTGTGGTATAGAAGTTTAGATGCTTCAAACTTACACTTCTGATTGTGATTTAACAACACTTCCCAGATAGCCTATCTAAGTAATTGAATTGCCTGAGTAGTTGGTGTTAAGGCGTCTGCCTCCGGGGCAGCATCATCGTGAAGACCGTGCCCGTTTCGGCACTCGACTCCACGCTGATGCGGCCCCGGTGGAGCCGGACGATGCGCTCGGTGAGCGAAA
>RDXN01000038.1 GCA_004292855.1 Cytophagales bacterium | reverse complement strand
GACGAACTACATCCGGGTGTTTGTGAACACCACCACCACCGCCAAAACGTATGCCCTTGCCGCCGACACACTCTGGAAAGATTTCGACGGTAACACGCTCACAGGTTCGTTTGTGTTGCAGCCATTCACGTCGCGGGCGTTAAGTAAATCACTCAAACCAGCGGCCCCACCCGTGGCCGGTAGCGGCACCATCATCCGCGAATACTGGCTGAACGTACCGGGCGATGGTATCGCGCAAATTCCCCAGAACCAGCCCGTTAGCGGCACGGCTGTGCTGACCTCGCTGGAAGCGCCGAGCTACTGGGCCGATAATTACGGTGCTCGGATTCGGGGATACGTGATCCCCTCGACCACCGGGGCTTATCGGTTCTATCTGGCCGGAGATAACGACGTTGAACTTTACCTGAGCACCACCGAACTACCTGCCAACAAGACCCTAATTGCCTCCATGTATGGCGGCTGGACCTTCCCTCGCGAGTGGACCAAATACCCCAGCCAACAATCGGGGGTGGTCAATCTGGTGGCCGGGCAGAAGTATTACGTCGAGATTTTGCACAAAGAAGGCAACGGGGGCGATGCCGTAGCCGTGGGCTGGACGGGGCCGGGCAGCACCTCCATTTCGGTGGTGGGTGGCCCGAACATTGCGCCCTACGTGGTGCCTGCGCCCCCCATCGTTACGGGGCAGATCATCCGCGAATATTGGACCAATGTGGGCGGCAACAGCGTCAGCCAGATTCCCCAGAACCAGCCCGTCAGCGGCACAGCCATCCTGACCTCGCTCGAAGGCCCCACCAACTGGGGCGACAACTACGGCGACCGCATTCGAGGGTACGTCATTCCCTCAACCACAGGCGCGTACACGTTCTACATCGCGGGCGATGACAACTGCGAACTCTACCTCAGCACCAACGTCAGTCCGGGCGGAAAATCGCTCATTGGCAGCATCGGCGAGTGGACCATGCCCCGCGAATGGACCAGGTATCCCAGTCAGAAATCGGGGGTTATCAACCTCGTGGCTGGCCAGAAATACTACATCGAAATCCTGCACAAAGAAGGGGGCGGGGGCGACAATGTGGCCGTTGGCTGGACGGGTCCGGGCATTTCGGCCATCACCGTCATTGGCGGGGTCAACATCTCGCCCTATCAGGCGGGTGGCAGTCCCCGGTTTGGAATCGAGTTGACCAATCCCGAAACGGCCATCTACCTGTATCCAAACCCAGTGGGCAGCGAGTTGCGGTTGTCGGGCCTGGCCGAACCCTCGCAGGTGGACATCGTGAGTCAGGACGGGCGGCTGATTAGGCAGCACGAGCGGGTGCAGAATCAAGTCCCGATTGCAACCGACAAACTACCAATGGGCCTCTACATCCTGCGGGTATCGAACCCGGTTCAGGGCGTGACAAGCCATAAATTGATTAAGAACTGAAGCTGACTCGAATGATATGGGTCGGCTACAACGCCTTTGGAATGAGTTTAGTGGTAGGCGTCAATAACGAAACCCGTAGCAGTTTGTAAAATCGGACGCCACAGGGTGGCCTGTGCCGAAGCGGCAACTTTTACGTTCCGTTAACATTCTTTTACTATCCGGCCAACACATCTGGGCACAAAGACTGGTAGGTTTGTTTGTCCAAATTCGTTGGTATCAAACTAGAAAAAGGATGAACTACCCCCGCGTGTATGCTTTGCTCTTACTGTCTGCTTTTCTGACCTCCTGCGGACAGAACCAAACAAACGTACCAGAAGACAGCATCAAGTCCGAAATCAACGATATAGGGCCTAACCTAATGGCTCGCAATCTGAAAAAAGGCAGCAATGGCACCATGTTGATTGCTGGCCCGAACAACTCATCTTTGTCATTTGGTGGTGTTTTCCGATACGATGCCCGCCTGCCAAACGAGCAGGGAAAATCGTTTATTAATCTGACCAGTAAACTAGGCCCGCACCGATTCTGGGATGTCCTGGAAGATCGACGAGGAAACCTTTGGTTCACGACTACTGATTCAGGCGTTTATTATGACAACACTTCGGCTCCGCTCAGTGCAGGCTCTAAATCCATTCAACATTTCACGACCACGGATGGACTCGCCAATAATCAAGTTTTGTCTGTTTATGAAGATAAAGCCGGCCTAATTTGGTTCGGAACCGGCGGTGGAATAAGCCGTTTCGATGGGAAATCGTTTCGAAATTTTACCTCTCCGAACGCCCCGCTTTTCTATAAAGAAGGGCATTATAACAATGATATTCACACAATTATTGAAGATAAACAGGGAAAATTGTGGGTGGGTACAAGGGGTGATGCCTTTGTTTATGACGGGAAAAAATTCACCACGTTAACCCATAAAGGCGAGCCTTTTCTCGACGTTTGGGGCATATTGGAAGATAGTAAAGGCAACATTTGGCTCAGCGGCTACAATGGCTTTAGTGGCAGTACCGGTGGCCTCTATCGCTACGACGGCAGTACCTTCACCAAGGTATCGGAGCGAGGGGCTTACGCTATAATCCAGGATAAAAAAGGAAATATCTGGACTACGGGTCCGGTAAATCCGGCTAATTGGACGGTCCAGGCCCTTTCCCGTTATGACGCAAAGTCCCTGTATAGTGAGAAGCCCACGGTAACCGAAATTAAGTCAGGAAAGGCTTTCTATGGACTTTCGGAAGCTAACGACGGAAGTATTTGGTTTGGCGATGCAACCGGCGTGTATCGGTATGATGGAAAGACCATCACGGACTTTTATAATAAAGCGGGTCAGAAAAAATACAGCATCGATACGAAGCAAAGTGTTGTAATCTGGAAAGGGTCTATGCTGCTGGGTGCCTGGGAAGGGTCGAAGTTTCTTGGTGATGGTTCCGCTACAGGGGACGTCGATCTGTTGAAAGGAGAATTAGTCCTCGACAACCGTCATCTGGTGGGCGGTGCAGTTGAAATCGACATGAGGACAATCGAACAAAAGTTCGATCATCCAGGTCCACACAATAAACTACCCCCATTTTTTAACGTCAAAAAATTCCCCCTTTCCACATTCGCCATTACGCAGGTTGAAAGGGGGAATAATGGAAATACAAACGTTCCAAATGATGGAAGTATACGAGTAAGAAATGAAGGAAATATAAACGTTACCGGGAACCTGACCATTGAAGGTATCACGAAGGCAGTTACGTTTCCTGCCCAACTATATTTTAAGGACGGAATGGACGGAACTGTCGAACTGAATGGCACGCTGACCATTGATCGAACCGATTGGGGTATCGATTCTGGGTCAGAAAAGCTCTTTCTTACATCTGGTGATGGGACTATTTCGGACGACGTTAAACTCTTCATAAAAATCGTAGCAAAAAAATAAGTAAGCTCCAACGTCTTGTATGTTCTATTTCTTCTCGAAAACCCTTTATTACCTGCTCACACCGGCGGGCTGGTTGTTTTTCAGCCTGTTGGGAGCCATATTTTTGCGCAACGTTCGCTGGCGCAAGCGTCTGTTAATTAGCTCACTGGTTGTTTTTTGGCTGTTGGGCAATGGCCCTCTAACCAACGAACTCATGCGGGTTTGGGAGATTGAGTCTCCTACCCTACCCATTGTTGCCACAACCGGGTCACCCCGCGTGGCCGTGGTGCTCACGGGCAACATGATTAATGCCCTCCATGAACCTACTCCCCTCCGACCTGTTCTGGGTCGCGAGGCCGACCGGGCAGGTCAGGCTCTGTGGCTTTACAAAACCTGTCGCGTGCAGAAGATAATCATCAGTGGGGGCCAGGGGAATATGGTAATACTAACCCCCAGCGCAGTCGATGAGGGCCAGATGGTCCGGTCGTTTCTGGAAACGGCGGGCGTTCGGGCGGGCGATATTGTACTGGAACCCCGCTCAAAAAACACCTACGAAAACGCCCGGTTTTCGGCTACCGTGCTGCGTGAACAGTTCCGAACAGATGCCTGCGTGGTGGTCACTTCGGCCTGGCACATGCGCCGGGCGATGGCGTGTTTCCAACGACAGGGGTTGCGTGTAACGCCCTGGCCTGCTGCCCAACTTTCGGAACGTCGGGCGGTGGCACCGGGAGCCTATTTATTGCCCAACGAGAAGGCGTTTGGCGACGCTCAGTTGCTCTTCAGGGAGATGGTCGGCTACGTGACGTATTGGGTTGCAGGGTATTTGTAGTAAACCGACGTTTTGGGTTGCTTTTCCGGTTATCATCCTTTTTCTCTCGGTTTATGTCAACACGTCGCACGTTTATTCGGCAGGCCTCCGTGGCTGGTGCCGGGCTGTGGGTAGCTCCCCAATTTTCGGTTTTCACGGGTTCGCCCAACGACAAGGTCGTAATGGGGGTGATGGGCACCAACAGTCGGGGCTTTTTTCTGGCCCGCATGTTCGCCAAAATGCCCAATGTGGAGGTCGGCTATGTGTGCGACGTGGATCAGACCGTGCTCGACAAAACCGTGGCCGAGATCGAAAAGCTGACCGGCAAGAAACCCAAAGCCTTTACCGACATCCGCAAGATGCTCGAACAGAAGGACATGGATGGCCTGTCGGTGTCTCCCCCCGACCACTGGCACGCGCCCGCCACGCTGATGGGCGTGCAGGCGGGTAAGCACGTGTACGTCGAGAAGCCCTGCTCGCACAACCCCGCCGAGGGCGAAGTGCTGGTGGCTGCGGCTCAACGCTACAACAAACTGATTCAGATGGGTAGCCAACGGCGGTCGTTTCCGAGGGTGCAACAGGCCATTCAGGAGCTTCGTGACGGTATTATTGGCCGGGTGTATTTTGCCAAAGGCTGGTATGCCAACGCCCGCAAGCCCATTGGCGTGGGTAAAACAACGCCTGTGCCCGGCAATCTGGATTTTGAGCTATGGCAGGGACCGGCTCCGCGTCGGGCGTTCAAAGACAATCTGGTGCATTATAACTGGCACTGGTTCTGGCATTGGGGCACAGGCGAGGCTCTCAACAATGGCACGCACGAACTCGACGTAATCCGCTGGGGTCTGGGCGTCGACTACCCCACGGAAGTGGCATCGGTGGGTGGTCGGTTTGCATATCAGGACGATTGGGAAACACCTGATACACAAACCATTTCCTACAAATTCGCGAACAACACCGCCTGCCACTGGGAGGGTCGTAGTTGTAACGGATTCAACAGCGAGGGCGCGGGGCGGGGCGTTATTTTCTACGGCGACAAAGGCACCATGACCATCCCCGGTGGCGACGACTATAAGGTGTATGGCCTCGATAACAAGCTCATCAAAGAGGTAAAAACCGAACTACAGGAAGCCGACCGCACCAACACGATGGGTATGGGCGAACGCCTGGACGGTATGCACCTGACCAACTTTGTCGAGGCCGTTCGGGGTAACACCAAATCGACCTGCCCCATTGAAACTGGCCATAAATCAACCCTGCTGCCCCAACTCGGCAATATCGCCTTCCGTACGGGCCGCGTGTTGCGTTGCGACCCGGCAAATGGCCATATCCTGAACGACAAAGAAGCTATGAAATTCTGGTCGCGGGAGTATCAGAAAGGTTGGGAGATGCGGTTACTTTAATTTCCCTTCCAATTCCTCAGCCTGTAGCATTACGGTTTCCCACCCTTGCTGAAGTTGGTCAATTTCTTTTTTGACCCGGTGATACTCGTCGTTTTTGGCCTGCATCAGCTTGTTATCGCCGTAGGTAGCGGGGTCGGCGAGTTCGGCTTCGAGTCGTTTTTTGCGATCTTCAAGTTGACCGATGCGTGTTTCGGATTCTTCGGCTTGTTGAGTCAGTTTTTTAAGGGTCCGTTGCATCTCGCGCCGTTCATCGTCCGAAGCCCGTCCGTTGTGGGAAGGTTGGGGGGCGGGTTGTGGTTGCTGACGCGAGGGAGACGCCAAGGGTGTCGTCTCTACGTTGCCCGCCTTCTTTTCCTGCATCCACCACTCGTACTCATCGTAGGTGCCGGGGTATTCTTTGATTTGTTCGTCTTCGATGTACCAGATTTTGTTGGCAATCTGCGAGACAAAAAACCGGTCGTGCGAGACAACCACGTAGGTACCTTCGTACTGTTCGAGGGCTTGAATCAGGATATTCACCGACTGCATGTCGAGGTGGTTGGTCGGCTCATCAAGGAGCAGGAAGTTGGCTTGTGAAAGCAACACCTTTGCCAAGGCCACGCGCGACTTTTCGCCCCCGGAGAGTACCTTGATTTTCTTGAATACTTCGTCGTTCGAAAACAGAAAGCATCCCAAAACACCCCGCAGTTCACCCTCTGATTTAGTCGGGTTGGCATGTTTGAGTTCTTCCAGCAGGGTATCCTCCACGCTCAGCGACTCCAACTGGTGCTGGGCGTAAAAGCTGAACGACACGTTGTGGCCCAGCGTCCGCCGACCGTCGTTGAGCGGCTCCGATCCCGAAATAATTCGCAACAAGGTCGACTTGCCCCGTCCGTTGGCTCCAATCAGGGCCACTTTATCGCCCCGTTCGAGCCGGATGTCGGCCCCGGTCAGAATCCGCTTGGGTCCGTAGTGCTTGGTAATATCATCAAGGTGCAGGATATGGCGACCGGGTTGGGTCGAAAACTGAAATTTGAAGTTGACACGGGCATTTTCGTCAATTACGTCGTCGACACGCTCCATGCGGGCGAGTTGTTTCACCCGGCTTTGGGCTTGCTTGGCCTTAGTTGCCTGCGCCTTGAATCGCTCGATAAACCGCTCCGTCTGCCGTATTTTGGCCTGTTGATTCTCAAACGCTCCTTTCTGAATCTCATTACGGAGGGCTTTTTCTTCCAGATAGAACGAGTAATTACCCGAATACAAATTCAGTTTGGAACCGGCCACCTCCACAGTCACGTCGATCACGTTGTCGAGGAATTCGCGGTCGTGCGAAACCACAATAACGGCCCCCTCGTAGGTTTGAATGTATTTTTCAACCCACTGAATCGACGGCAGGTCAAGGTGGTTGGTGGGTTCGTCAAGCATTAGCAGGGAGGGCTTTTGCAGGAGCAACTTAGCCAGCATAACACGCATACGCCATCCGCCCGAAAACTGGCGTAGTGGCTTTTGCAAGTCTTCAGTACTGAATCCAAGTCCTTCCATAATCTCTTCGGCCTTCGACTGGACCGAGTAGCCATCCAGAGCCTCAAACTCCTCCTGCGCCTTGCCAAGCTTATCGACCAGGTCGTCGGTGTAATTGGTTTCCATCTCGTGGAGCAGTTCGTCGATGCGTTTCTGCAACTGATTCTGCCGCTCAAAGGCCTGCATCGCCACCGACAGAATGGAGTCGTCGGTTTGGTACGAGAGCAAATCCTGATTCAGGAAGCCAAGTGTTACATCGCCGGCTTTAGAGATGGTGCCGCCGTCGGGTTGATACTCACCGTTGATAATGCGGAGCAGGGTGGATTTTCCGGTGCCGTTGAGGCCAATCAGTCCGATTTTCTGATTCGGTTTTATGTGGAGCGATGCGCTGTCATATAACGCTCTGCTTCCCAGATAATACGATAAGTTCGTGATGGAAATCATGGCGCAAATTTACGAAAAAATGGGCGGCAAATGCCGAAAAATGAGACGCAAAGAGACGCAAGGGGTTGCGTCTGTACGGATGGGCGTCTATATTTGCGAACTCATTAGCCTCCTTAGCTCAGTTGGTAGAGCACTTCATTCGTAATGAAGGGGTCGTAGGTTCAAGTCCTATAGGAGGCTCAAAAAAGAAAGGCTAGCATGAGCTAGCCTTTCTTTTTTGATAAATTTCTGGACCGTTCTACACCTCTATTGTGCGTCCGCTTTCCACGTGTTGTTGCGGGGGTTGATATCGGGTAGTTTCTCATCAGGATCAAGCACGACCGTCTTGAGCGTACTGCCCGTACTAGCTTTGAACGTCCAGGTGGCTCCACGCTGCCACACCTCAACGGGCAAATTCACGCGGGTTTTCTTGCCAGTGGTTTCGGTAAGTTCGATAGTGGCGGGCATAGCCATCTTCTCCAGGTTTTCGATGGTAATGTACGAGCCTTTCAGCGGGTCGTTGTCGATGTAGCGAACCTCTTTAACGGATTGGTCGAGCTTCCAGGTTTCGTAGAAATACCCGCGCCAGAACCAGCCGAGGTCTTCGCCAGCCGCGTTCTCCATCGTGCGGAAAAAATCGTACGGCGTTGGATGTTTGAACGCCCAACGGTCTACATATACCTTAAACGCATAGTCGAACCGGTCGGGGCCGAGCACCACGTCGCGAAGCATTTTCAGGCCCATACCCGGCTTGTAATAGGCCAGAATACCCAAATTCCGGCTTTGCTGAACGTCGGGGTTGGTCATGATCGGTTCCGACGGGGCAAACAGGGCGGGGGCAACGTCGTGCATGGTGCCGCGCTCGCGGTTGTACTCACCTTTGTTGAAATTGGCCGTCGAGAGCATATTGATGAAGGTATTGAAGCCCTCGTCCATCCAGGCAAACTTGCGCTCGTTGTTGCCCACAATCATCGGGAACCAGTTATGACCGAACTCGTGGTCAGTTACGCCCCAAAGCCCGTCTTTTTTGTCGCGGTGATCGCAGAATACGATGCCGGGGTACTCCATGCCGCCAACAACGCCCGCCACGTTGGTTGCCACGGGGTAGCTGTACTCGTAGATGTACTTCGAGTAAAACTCAATGCAGCCCTTTACGTACTCGGTCGAGCGGCCCCACGAGTCCTGCGTGGCACTTTCGGCGGGGTAGGCCGACATGGCAAGGGCCGTTTTACCGCTAGGCAAATTGATCTTGGCGGCATCCCAAACAAACGCTTTGGAGGTCGCAAAAGCCACGTCGCGGGTGTTCAGGCACCGGAATCGCCACGTGAGCCGCCCCGATGTTTTGGGCCGCGAGTTGGGGTTGGTCACCTCATCTTTGGTACGCAGCATCACGGTTTTATCGCTCTGTCGGGCCTGCGCCATTCGCTTAATTTGCTCCTTTGTTAGCACCTCGTCGGGGTTGATTAACTCACCAGACCCAACCACAATATGATCCCAGGGGACGTTGATAGCATACTCAAAGTCGCCATATTCCAGGTAAAACTCACCTGCGCCGAGATACGGCAATACGTTCCAACCCTGAATATCGTCGAACACGCACATACGCGGATACCATTGGGCGATCTCGTAAACGATACCGTCTTTACGGATTAACTGCCCCATCCGGTCGGAGCCATATTCAGGTATCTTAAACGAATAGCTTAGTCGAACTTTAATGGGTTCGCTACCCGGTTTCAACTCCTCCGCCAGTCGAACCTGCAAGCGGGTGTCAGTAATTGAATACGGCACCGTAACAGCCTTGCCCCTACCCTGCTCCACCGTGACAGCGGTAATAGTTAAGCCCCCTTTAAAATCCAGATTACCAAACCGTCCACCTGTTACGGGTGTCGTTTTGGCTGCCCGTGAGGTATCGCTGAAGGCATTCTGATCGAGCTGAAGCCACAAAAAGGGCAAGGCTTGGGGCGAGTTGTTTCTGTACGTGATTTCAACTTCACCGCTCAACGTATTCTGCTGATCGTCGAGGGTCACGTTGATTTTGTAATCAGCCCGGTTTTGCCAGTACCGTGGCCCTGGCTCACCACTGCCGGTGCGGTAGTCATTGCCCGGCTGCATATTGAACAACGGGTGGAACAACTCTTTGGGGTCGTACTTCGATGAAGTGCTTTGGGCACCAACCTGCCAGCTAATCAAACAGGTAATAGCAATAAGGAGTTTTTTCATTCTGGAAAGCTTCTGTTCAGTTTGGCAAATGATTGGTCTTATGGTGTGCGTATGGCCTCCACACGTTGACGTGGTATTTCTAACAAGTCCGCAATTGCTTCGTCAGTATAGCCTTTCTGGCATAGTTTGAGAACAATGTCAATCTCTTTCTGCTCGATACCTTGTTCAATGCCTTGTTCAATGCCTTGTTCAATGCCTTGCTCAATGCCTTGCTCAATGCCTTGCATCTTACCTTCCTCAAGGCCTTGCATCTTACCTTCCTCAAGGCCTCGACTCATGCCCGACTGCCACGCAGTATCTTCAACGTTTTTCAAATCGCGGTAATACTTCACACTTTGCTGATAGGCATCACGCTGTTCAGTTGAAAAATTTGCTACTTCGGCAATAGTGAACAACTTATCGAAAATTCGCTCCTGAAGAGCCAAGGGGCGTTTTTGTAAGGTTGGCAGGCATCTAAAAACAAAAAGCCATTTATCCTGCAACGTCACCAGTTCGTCTTCGCGCTTGGTAAAATTGGGCATCGACAAATAAATGAATGTCAGTTTCTCATAAAAGACAGAATTGAACTGATCTTTCAACTGTACGGTATGCACTACCGTCTTGTCGTCATTATCCTCATTGAATAGAAAATCCAAAATTCCTACCGTATAAATGGGTGTCAGCCGGTAGTCCCAATCTCCTCGAAGTGATTGCTCTTGGATGGGAAAAGAAGCGTAATACAAACTACGATCCTTGAAATAGTTCTGCTTGGCCTTCTGTATCTCTACAATGAAACGCTCCCCTGTCGAGCTGATGCAATACAGATCGAAAACGGCTTTGCGGTCGAGAGCCGTCGCTCCCATTTGCTCATTGCGGGCGTACGTTAGGTCGCTGATGGCATGTTTGGCAGGTAACAGCGTGTTTAGGAAATTGATCAACAGATCTTTATTAGGTTCCTCACCAAACAGTTTTTTGAAGCCAAAATCCGTGAACGGGTTTATAAATATATCTTCCATTGTATCGACTAATCAACGTAACGCATCAAACAAAATTTGGGCCGGATGCTGCGCCGTGCGGCCTGTGCCGTCGTGAATCTGATGACGGCATGAGGTCCCCGGCGCGGCAATGATCACATTGGCAGGTTGCTGCCGGACGGTGGGCAACAACACCAACTCCCCAATTTGCATCGAAAGTTCGTAGTGTTCTTTTTCGTATCCAAACGACCCAGCCATGCCGCAACACCCTGACGGAATCAACTGAACCGTATAGTTTTTGGGCAACGACAACGCCTTTTTACCTGGCACTAACGACGAAACCGCCTTCTGTTGACAATGCCCATGCAGTTTTACAAGACGTTTCTCGTCCGTAAACTGCTCCGGGCGAATGCGTTTGGCGTCGATCTCGCGGGCAATGAACTCTTCAAACGTCAAGGCGTTTTTGGCCAGTTGACGCGCATCTTCGGCCAGCGACTCGTCGACTAATTCGGGATACTCATCGCGGAAGGTTAAAATGGCCGACGGCTCCAGACCAACCAGCGGGGTTTCGGCAGTAACGACGTTGCGCAGATCGCGAACGTTGCGTTCGGCCAGTTTGCGAGCCATTTTCAGCATCCCTTTCGACAGAGCCGCCCGACCGCTTTCGCCATGCTCGGGAATGATGACATTATAGCCCAACCGCTCCAACAATTGAATAGCCTTCTGCCCCACCTCTACGTCGTTGTAGTTGGTGAATTCATCACAAAAGAGGAGGAGAGGGGGAAAGGAGGAAGGAGGAAGGGCCTTTCTCCTTTCCTCCTCTCCTCCTCTCCTCCTTTCAAACCAATCCCTCAGCGTCTGCTTGCCCATCAACGGCATGGTACGGTCGGGGTGGAAGCCGACGATGCGGTTGGCGATGCGCCGGAGCATGGGCGTACCTAACACGGCATTCCAGGCCCAGGGCACATAACTCGCGAGATGAGACAGTCGGGTGAAGTTGGCAATGAGACGTGACCGGATTGGAATGCCATTTGCATCGTAATAATGCTGTAGAAACTCGGCTTTGAGCTTGGCCACGTCGACGTTAGACGGGCACTCCGACTTGCACCCCTTGCACGATAGGCAGAGGTCGTAAACGTCTTTGATTTCATCGTGGTCGAAGCGGTTCTCCTTGGGGGAGCGCGTGAGCATTTCGCGCAGGATGTTGGCCCGTGCGCGGGTGGTATCTTTCTCGTTGCGGGTAGCCATGTAGCTTGGGCACATGGTCCCGCCGGAGAGTTCGGTTTTGCGGCAATCGCCGGAGCCGTTACATTGCTCGGCGTGTTGCAACACATCCTGATTTTCGTACCGGAAATACGTTTTAAACGCGGGCGTTTGCTGACCGGCTTCGTAGCGCAGAAACGTGTCCATTGGGGGCGTTTCTACGATTTTGCCGGGGTTAAAAATCCCGTCGGGGTCCCAGGTGTGTTTCACCTGCCGCATCAACTCGTAATTGTGCGGCCCCACCATCTGCGGAATAAACTCGCCCCGCAACCGACCATCGCCGTGCTCGCCCGATAATGAGCCGTCGTACTTTTTCACCAGCGTGGCAATCTCCTCGGCAATCATCCGAAATTGCTGATGTCCCTCGGCGGTCTTCAGGTTAATAATAGGCCGCAGGTGAATCTCGCCCGACCCGGCATGCGCATAATGCACGGCAGCCATGTCGTGCTTTTTCAGAATTTCGTTGAAGTCCCGAATATAGTCGGGTAGGTCGCGGACATCGACGGTTGTGTCTTCGATCACGGCCACAGCTTTTGCGTCGCCGGGGAGATTGCCCAACAGGCCAAGTCCGGCTTTGCGCAAAGCCCAGATTTTCTTGCTGTCGTCGCCGAAGAGTAGCGGAAAGTGGTAGCCCATGCCCTCTGTGCGCAGTTCGGCTTCCATCTCGGTAGCTAATGCTTCGACCTCGGCCTGTGTGTCGCGCGAGAGGTCGACTACCAGGATGATAGGGAATCCATTGTCGGGCCGACGTTGTACAAAAAAGCTGTTTTTCTGTTGCTCAGGGTTTTCGTTGGCTCGCTCCAGAATAATGTCGTCGATCAATTCGACGGCGTAGGGACTGTATTTCAAGGCCACCAGCGTTGCCCGCAGAGCCTCGTCGATAGTGCGACAATGCACCGCCACCAAACCGGACTCTTTGGGTGGCAGGGGCACCAGATTCAGTTTGATTTCGGTCAGGAAACAGAGCGTGCCCTCCGACCCGGCAATGAGCTTGCAGAAATTGAACGGCTCACCGTCCGGGGTGTACGGAGCGCAGTCGAGCAGCATGTCGAGCGCGTAGCCGGTGTTACGCCGTTCGATGCTCTTTTTGGGGAAGTTTTTGCGGATTTCGGCCTGATTAGCGGGATCGCTCAGGATAGCGTTCGTTTTCAGGTAGATCGTGTCGAGCAGGGTGGCTGAACCGTTTTTCCGCGTCGACTCCTCGATCTGTTGCCGGAGTTGCGTGGTTTCGGTTGCCGAAAACTGGACCTCCGAGCCATCGGCCAGCAACGCCTTTACCGAAAGCAAATGTTCGCGGGCTGACCCATAAACGACTGAATTAGAACCACATGAGTTGTTACCCACCATCCCGCCGATCATAGCCCGGTTGGCAGTCGACGTTTCGGGGCCGTAGTAAAGGCCGTGAGATTTGAGAAACAAATTTAGTTCATCGCGCACAACCCCCGGTTGCACCCGCACCCATCGCTCCTCTGCGTTGATCTCCAGAATCTGGTTGAAATGTTTCGACACATCGACCACAATACCGTTGCCTACCACCTGCCCCGCCAATGACGTACCGGCCGTTCGGGGAATCAGCGACTGCTTTGTAGACCGGGCAAAATTGATCAGCTTTCTCAGGTCCTCAACAGACTTGGGCAAGGCCACGGCGGTAGGCATTTCGCGGTAGGCCGAGGCATCGGTTGCATAGAGTGTCCGGGTGGTAAAGTCATCAAGATAAATACCGTCGAGTTGCGGGGGAACGTGGGTCATTGGTCGTTAATTCTCAGAACGAAATGAGTATTTTTTTCGCTAAAAATGGTTCTTCAAAATTAAGATTTTTTGTGAAATAGCCCAAATCTATATTCCTATTAAACATATAGGAATTATACAATTACTTCCATTAATTGTTCTTTAATAGTGAGTAACTTACGATTTAAGTTGATTTCATATTATTAGAATAATCATATTTTATACCCAGTCAAATAAGGGTTTTGTGATACAATTTTAACTTTCGTTAACCCTGCTTTAACATTACCCGATTTGTATTTTAAGAACTCTAGATAGTAATTTGCTAAATGGTTTGTCGAGAATGTTCTAGGAAATCCTGTCACGATGCCAATTTTCACTTTGATCTAGCTGGTCTTTAGTCACATAGCTTCCTACCCAGATGAAGCGAACGTTACCATCGGTCTACAGTAATCCACGCAACTAGTCGCCAACCCTATCTACCAACTTAATTATTTCATAACAATTTCTCAAACCTATGATGGACAAATCCTACCAAGGGTATCGCCTAAGCGATAGTGTAGGGCGTGCTGGCGCAAGCCGGACGCAGCGGGCCGTTTGGAAGTTTAGTGCTTTCCTGACGATGCTGGCCATGTTCTGTTTCCTGGGGAGCCAATCGGCTTTTGCTCAGGGAGGTAACGTAACGGGCAAAGTGACCGATGCTGCGGGCAGCGGTTTGCCTGGTGTAACGGTGCAGCTAAAAGGCTCACCGCGAGGAACAACCACGGATGGCGAAGGAGTTTACCGATTGCAGAATGTGCCGAGCGGCTCAACGCTCGTGTTCAGCTCGATTGGTTTCACTACGCAGGAAGTCGCCGTGGGTAGTCGTACGACGGTCGACTTGTCGTTAATCGACGATTCCAAGGCATTGGAAGAGGTTGTGGTGGTCGGCTACGGCACGGCCAAACGGAAAGATCTGACGGGGGCCGTAACGCAAATTACAGCACGTGATCTGAATCCCGGTGTTAATCCTAACCCACTGCAAGCCATTCAGGGCAAGGTAGCGGGTCTGGTGATTACGACCCCATCGGGCGACCCGAACGCGAACCCAACAGTCCGTTTGCGGGGATATACCTCCCTATCGGGTGCGGGTGATCCGCTGTATGTGGTGGACGGCGTTATCGGGGTTCCGATTCAAACGATCAGCCCACAGGACATCGAGTCGATGGACGTGTTGAAAGATGCGTCGGCAGCGGCCATTTACGGGTCGCGGGGTGCCAACGGGGTTATCATTATCACAACCAAGCGTGGCAAATCGGGCAAGACAACGGTTACCTTCAACAACTACGTGGGTATCCAGACGGTTGCCCGGCGGCTAGACCTGCTCGACGGCCCCGGCTACGTGGCTGCCGTAACGCAGATCGAAGGAGCTGCGGCACTGGGTGACCTGCAACGCTTCACGAAAGATGCCAGCGGCAATTTTTTCAACACCGACTGGTTCTCTCAGGTTACACGTAATGCGGCAGTAAATAACCATGATCTCGCCGTGTCGGGTGGTTCACAGGCGTTCAGCTATCGCGGCTCGTTGAGCTACATCGACCAGCAAGGTCTGGTTAAAAAGACTGGCTTCGACCGGGTGACGGCGCGGATCAACCTTGATCAGAAAGCGTTCGACAACCGCCTGAACATCCAGTACAACCTTGCCTATACAGAAAATAACCGGGAACTGGACAACCGGGGGCCTGTAGCAGCGGCTACGTTCTTCCTGCCTACTATGCCGGTTGTTAGTCCGACAGCCGCGAACAATCAGGGTGGATATGCCGAAGTAGGGGGTAGTTTCGACTTGTTTAACCCGGTGGCTATCTTGGAAAACCAGATCAATACGCAACGCCAAGGGTATTTGCAAGGTGGTATGAACCTGCGGTACGAAATTCTGGACGGCCTGACATTGGGCGTGAACGGTCAATTGCAACGCGATAATAGGGTGACCAACTTTGCGTCGAACGCGGCCATCAAGGCGTTTGCGGGTGCTAATGGTCAGGCGGGCCGTGGTTTGGAGCAAAACAGCACGAAACTGATGGAATTGACTGCCAACTATACGAAGGAGTTTGGAACGGGCAACAACTACTCGCTTTTGGGTGGTTACTCGTATCAGCAGTTCGACTATGATGGTTTCTCGGCTCAGAACAACGGGTTCGTAACGCCTGACATCAACTTCAACAACCTCGGTTTGGGGTCAGGCTCGTTGGTGAACCCATCAAGTGATTACGCCCGGTCGTACCGCAACCAGAATAAACTGATCTCGTTTTTTGGGCGGGCTACGGTCAACTTTGGTGATCGTTACAACGTAACGGCTAGTTTGCGTCGCGATGGCAACTCAGTTTTTGGTGCCAACAACAAGTGGGGCTTGTTCCCTTCGGCAGCAGCAGGCTGGACAATCTCGAACGAGAACTTCTTCCCAAAGAGCGGCCCCCTCAATTACCTGAAACTGCGTGTTGGTTATGGGTCAACGGGTAACTCGGAGAACATCTTCCCCTACAACTCATTGCAGTTGTACGGTCAGAGCGGCACTTATTTCGACGGAACGCTGAACAACTTCCTGCCTGGGTATGGTATCATTCAGAACGCCAACCCAAACCTGAAGTGGGAGGTAGTTACCACGACTAACTTAGGCCTTGATTTCCAGTTGTTCAAGAACCGGCTCAATGGTACAATCGAGGTGTACGACAAGGTAGCCAAGGATATGTTGTACAACTTCTCAGTGCCTGCCGATGGTATCCGGTATTTTACCAACAGTATCCTGGCGAACGTGGGTAGTATGCGTAACCGGGGTATCGAGCTATCGTTGGGTGGCGACATCATCGACAAAGGCGATTTCAACTGGAATGCCCGAATTGTGGGTAACTACAACCAAAATCGCATTCTGTCGTTGTCGAATGATGAATTTACGGTGGGTCAAATTCGCTTTAACTTCTTCGGTGGTCGTGGTCTGTCGAACGTAGCGGCTTCAGTGCTGACGGTTGGTCGTCCGTTGGGCGAGTTCAACAGTATCCCAACGTTTGCCGGTTTTGTGGACGAAACAAAAGATGGTAAGGTAAACACCCTGATGGGCTTTGTACCGGCTACGGGCACTACGCCAGCGACGACGTTTGATAAATCGGATGCTGCTAAGGCACTGGAAGACGGTAACCCCATCTCGCATGGTAATCCGCAGCCGTTCCTGAATGCCTCGTTCATCAACTCGTTCCGGTACAAGAACTTCGACCTGAGCTTCATGTTGCGCGGTACGTTTGGCAACAAAATTCTGAACAACACCCGCGCTAACTCGAGTATTCCGGGTTCGATTCTGCAATCGAATCAGTTAACCAGTGTAACGGATCTTCCCAGAACGTACGGTACCAATGCGCTCTCGACCTATTGGTTGGAAGACGGCACGTTTGTTCGGTTAGACAACTGGCAAATTGGCTATAACGTACCCGTACCGGCAAACAAATTCATCAGCAATGCACGGGTGTATCTGGGTGGTAACAACCTGTTCCTGATTACCAACTACAGCGGTATTGACCCGGAGTTGGAGATCGAGGGGCGTGTACGAGGACGGAGTCAGTCTCCCAGCAACATTGGTCTCGACAACCGGGGTATTTTTCCACGGGCACGCACGTTCCAGTTGGGTGTAAACCTGACATTTTAAGGCATCAATAAATTGACCGGATTGATCAAAAATTAATCGGTCAAAAACCAAACAACATTCTCAAACATAGGGTATAACACCTGATTTGAGAATACAGAAACAGTTTTTACACACAACTATGGCTCGTTTAAATGCTAAAATTGCGCTTGGCTGTTCGGTCCTGATGCTGGCAAGTCAGGCTTGTACTGACCTGACGGAAAAAACGTTCGACGTTATTCCGGTTGAAGGCTTCGGAGACACTCCAGCCCAGCAGGCTGCATTGATTGGCCCCCTCTATGCAGGGGTGAGAGGCTACTTCGGTAACTTGAGTAACCTCAACGCGGCTACTGACGAACAGATTGTTCCAACACGCGGTGGCGACTGGAAAGATGGTGACCAGTGGAAACGGATATATGAACACAGTTGGCAGGCTGTGGCCGATGGAGGTACGTTTTTTAACGGTGCCTGGGGCTATTGCTACAACAACATTACGGCTGTTAATCAGCAATTGGCTACGGCTAAAGACCCGGCTCTGGTAGCTGAGTTACGCGCTCTGCGGGCGTTTTTTCACTACTCGGCGATGGACTGGTTTGGCAATGCAATCATTGCAGACGCGCTCTCGGCTACCCAGTCGAAGCAGAGTACACGGGCCGAGATGTTTGCCTACATTGAGAAAGAACTGCTGGCTATTTACCCGCAGTTGAGCGCGGAGACGGGTGGTTCGTTCTACGGACGCATGAACAAGCCAACGGTCGATATGCTATTGGCGAAACTGTATCTGAACGCGCAGGTCTACACGGGTACGCCCCGTTGGCAGGATGCCGTTACGCGGTTGAACAACATCGTAACAACGGGTAAATACTCGCTGCCAGCCGACTTCTTCAGCACGTTCTCGACTAACAACAGTGGTTCGCCGGAGATCATCTTCGCCGTTCCGTTCGACCGGACGAAAGCAGGTGGTATGAACCTCCAAATGCGTACGTTGCACTACCGGAGCCAGTTGACCTATAATCTCGGTAGCTCGCCCTGGAATGGTTTTGCGACACCGACCGAGTTTTACAACTCGTTCGACGCACGGGACACCCGTAAGCAAATGTGGATTGTGGGGCAGCAGTTCGACGCATCGGGCAAGCCGCTCGACGACGACGGTGTGCCGATGGTATTCAACCCGGAGATTCCTGCGTTTGCCATGCCAGCCGGTGCGGCAGGTCGTTTGGCCGGTGCGCGGAGCCAGAAATACCAGATTCAGCGGAACAATACGTTCAACGATCAGGATAACGACTTCGTTATTTTCCGCTACGCCGACGTGTTGCTGATGCGGGGCGAAGCCCAATTCCGCTTAGGAAACACGGCTGCCGCCTTAACGGATTTCAACCTCGTGCGTGCCCGTGCCGGGATGCCTGCGTACACGACGGCTACGTTGACGCTACCAGAGATTCTGGCTGAGCGCGGTCGCGAACTGGCATGGGAATACCACCGTCGTCAGGACTTGATCCGTTTCGATCAGTTCACGAAAGCATGGCGGTTCAAGCCTGCTTCGGCGAAGTTCCGCGAATTGTTCCCGATTCCGAATGACCAAATCATTCTGAACACGAACCTGAAGCAGAACCCAGGCTATTAAGTTGACTATTTCCTGAACAAAAAAGCAAGCCCCGGTGGGGTTTGCTTTTTTGTTATTTATGCGTAACAATTTAGGTAACGCTATTCATGCACTTCATTCTTTTTTTGCTGTTAATCAGCACAGTAGTCGGTTGTCAATCGTCTCAACAGGGGTCGTCCGATTCGTTGTTTCGCAAGCTCGATTCCACCCAAACGAACATCAACTTTGCCAATACGGTGGTTGATGACAAGGAGTTCAACGTGTTCAATTACCGTAATTTCTACAACGGCGGGGGCGTGGCCATTGGCGACGTGAACAACGACGGCCTGTCCGACGTGTTTCTGATCGCCAACATGGGCGACAACAAGCTGTACCTCAACAAAACCAAAACCGGGCCGGGCGTTTCCGCTGATAATGGTCTCTCGTTCACCGATGTAACGGCCAAAGCGGGTGTGGCGGGCAAAAAAAGCTGGAGCACGGGAGCTACGTTTGCTGATGTAAACGGCGACGGTCGGCTCGATCTGTACGTGTGCAACGCGGGGATTCGGCCCGGCGACGACCGGGGCAACGAGTTGTTCATTAACATGGGCAACGACGCTAACGGCGTGCCCACCTTCAGCGAACAGGCCGCAGCCTACGGACTCGATGATCACGGTTTTTCGACCCACGCGGCCTTCTTCGATTACGACCGCGACGGGGATCTCGATATGTATTTGCTCAACAACAGTTTCATGCCCGTGGCGAAGCTGCAATACGCCAACATTCGCTCGGAACGCGACTCGCTCGGAGGCCACAAACTGTTTCGCAACATGATGGTAGAAAAGGATTTGGGCAATCCGGCAAAATCCAACATCCAGCGTCCAACGTCCAAAATCTTCCAGGACGTTTCCGAAAAAGCCGGAATTTATGGCAGTTTGATCGGCTTCGGGTTGGGCATCACCATCGGCGATGTGAACGACGACAACTGGCTCGACATTTATATTTCCAACGACTTCTACGAGCGGGATTACCTCTATCTGAATAACCGCGACGGAACATTCCGGGAGTCAATCAAGGAGTCGATGCCGCACACAAGCCTGTCGTCGATGGGGGCCGACGTGGCCGACGTGAACAACGATGGTCGGCTGGATATTTTCATTACCGACATGTTACCGGGTAACGATAGCCGCCTGAAACGAACGTCGAGTTTTGAGAATCATGACCTCGAACGCATCAAAGCCGAGCGGGATTTCCACTACCAGATCATGCAAAACATGCTCCATTTGAATCAGGGCAACGATCCCGGAAACGGGGGTTTGCCTTTGTTCAGCGATGTGGCGCGGTTTTCGGGGATTCAGGCAACGGACTGGAGTTGGGGTGCGCTGATCTTCGACATGGACAACGACGGACTGAAAGACATTTTTGTGGCCAACGGCATTGCCAAAGACGTGACCGATCAGGACTTTGTCAATTTCCTGGCCGACCGCGAAAACATGACCCAAATTGCCCAACAGGGATCGTTCGATTTCAAGCGGTTTCTGGACAAAGCCCCCTCGGAACCGATTCCCAACTACGCGTTTCAGAATGAGGGAAACCTTCAATTCAAAAATAAAGCGGTAGACTGGGGCTTGTCGGAACCCGATTTCTCCAACGGCTCGGCCTATGGTGATTTAGACAACGACGGCGATCTGGATTTGATCGTGAACAACGTGAATGCCCCTGTTTCGGTGTATCAGAACCGTTCCGAAACAAAAAACAAGGCCAATTTTTTGCGGGTAAAGCTCCTGGGCGAGGGCCTGAACCGCAACGCCATTGGTGCGCGGGTATTTGTGTATCAGCACGATGCGGCTAATGTTTCCCGCTTACAGGTGCTTCAGCAAATGCCCAACCGGGGTTTTCAGTCGTCAGTCGATTTAAATCTGGTGTTTGGCCTGGGACAGCAACCCGCCCTGGATTCGGTGGTTGTTGTCTGGCCCGACGACCGGACCCAAACCCTGAAACAACCCAAGGCCAATACCCTGCTCACGCTTCGGCAGGACGGGGCAACGGGCCGCTGGAAACCGCCCGTACTGACCACAAGGCCACTTTTGGTGGATAATACAAGTGCGTCGGGGCTGACCTATCTGCACCGCGAGAGTCCATTTGTCGATTACAACCGGGATGCCCTCCTGAAACAACAATATTCGACGCAAGGCCCCGCCTTAGCCACCGGCGATGTGAACGGCGACGGACTTGACGATGTGTTTCTGGGCGGAGGCAGCGGACAGGGCGGGCGGCTGTTCGTGCAACAGGCCGGAAGTCGGTTTTTCGACAAAACACCAACCGCCATCCGGCAGGACACCACGAGCGAAGCCACCGACGCTGTATTGTTCGATGCAGATAACGACAAAGACCTTGATTTATACGTGGTTACGGGCAGCAACGAGTTCGACAACGAAAGCGAAGACCTGCTCGACCGGCTATTTTTGAACGATGGCAAGGGCAATTTCACGCTCTCGCCGATGGGCTTGCCCAATCTCAAAGCCAGTGGGTCGTGCGTATCGGCGGGGGATTTCGACCGCGATGGCGACCTCGATTTGTTTGTGGGATCGCGGCTGATTCCGAGTCAGTATGGGCGCAATCCGGCCAGTTATCTGCTGACCAACGACGGCTCGGGGCAGTTCAAAAATTACACCAAGCGATTCCTGCCCGATGCCGATCAGTTGGGCATGGTGACAGCCGCAACCTGGGCCGACCTGAATGGCGACAACTATCCCGAACTGATTGTTACTGGTGATTGGGAACCCGTGCGGGTGTACATGAATGGGCGTGGCAAACTAAGCCAAAACCCCGACCTGCCTATTACCGACCCACAAGGCAACCCCCTGAAAACCAACGGCTGGTGGAACTGTGTGACCGCAGGCGATGCCGACGGCGATGGCGACCTGGACCTCGTGGTGGGCAACCTCGGCCTGAACTCTCGCATCAAAGCCACCCAAACCCTACCCGCCGAACTGTACGTCAGCGACTTTGATAACAACGGCAAACTGGAGCAGATTATCACCTGCGCCGACGAAACGGGCCAACTGTATCCGATGGTGTTGAAAGCCGATTTGCAGAAGGAACTGCCCACGATCAAGAAAAAATTCGTGAAGTTCACCGACTACGCGGGCAAAAAAATAGACGAAGTTTTCGATGAAGATCAGCTCAAACAAGCCCTTCGGAAAGAGGTGTTTACGGGCGCAACGGCCCTGCTCATTAACAACGGCAAAGGCAAGCTGACGTTTCAGGCTCTGCCCGGAGAAGCGCAGTTGTCGCCGGTGTGTGGGGTTGCCTTCGCTGATGCCGACAAAGACGGTCGCACCGACTTGTTGTTAACGGGAAATTTCCTCGACGTGCTTCCCGAAATCGGGCGGTACGATGCTAATTATGGACTTGTGTTGCTGAACCGGGGTAAAGAAGCCAACGGTCAAATCCGGTATCAGGCCATGACTCCGGCCCAATCGGGCTTTTTTGTGCGGGGGCAGGTTCGGCGGATGGCGCGGCTCCGGCAGGGGCAGTTTGTGCTGGCCAAAAACAACGACCGGGTTCAAGTGTTTTCCCTCAAGTAGCGTTCTATCCTCCATTCGAACTTTCTATGAAACGATTTCTTTTTATCTTAATAATCAGTACGTTAGGGTTATCTAACTGCACATCGTTCAACGCCGAAAAACCCCTTTTCCAATCCCTCGACTCCACCCAAACCGGCGTGGGGTTTGTGAACCGGCTGGTTCCCTCGCAACAACTCAATATTCTCGATTACCTGTATTTCTACAATGGCGGGGGCGTTTCGACGGGCGACATCAACAACGACGGGCTGATTGACATTTACTTTGTCTCGAATCAGGGCAAAAACAAATTGTACCTGAACAAAGGCGCGGCCAACGGTCAATCGCTTCAATTTGAGGACGTTACCGACAATGCCGGAGTTGCGGGTTTCTCCGACTGGCAAACCGGCTCGACAATGGCCGACGTGAACGGCGACGGTTTCCTGGATATTTACGTGTGTGCGGTGGGCAATTTCCGGGGTCTCGAAGGAGCCAACGAACTGTATATTAACAACGGCGACAACACATTCACCGAAAAAGCCGCCGACTATGGCCTCGATTTTACGGGCTTTTCCACACAGGCTGCTTTTTTCGATTACGACCACGACGGCGACCTCGACTGCTACCTGCTCAACCACGCCGTGCATACCTCCCGCAGCTACGACCGCGTAACGGCCCGCAACCTCCGCAACAACGAGTCGGGCGATTATCTGTATGAAAACCAGATGATTACCAAAGCCGGACGGGGCAAGAATTCTAAGTTTCTGAACGTGAGCGAGAAAGCGGGGATTTTTGGGGCGGCTATGGGCTACGGGCTGGGCATAGCCGTGGCCGACCTGAACAACGACGGTTGGGAAGATCTGTACGTGTCAAACGACTTCCACGAAGACGATTATTACTACGTCAATAACCAGAACGGCACGTTTACCGAGAGCGTGAAAAAGACATTTGGCCACACCAGCCGCTTCTCGATGGGCAACGATGTGGCCGACGTGAATGCCGATGGGTATCAAGACATTGTGTCGCTTGATATGTACCCGGAGGATGAAACCGTGGAAAAATCGTCGCTGGGCGAAGACCCGTTAGACATCTATTTTTTCAAGCTGGCCTTTGGCTACATAAATCAGTATAGCCGTAACTGTCTGCAACTGAATCAGTCGGGTCGCAAGTTCATGGATATTGGCTCGATGGCGGGTATTGCCGCAACCGACTGGAGTTGGTCGCCCCTGCTGGCCGATTACGACAACGACGGGATCAAAGACCTGTTCATTACCAACGGCATTGTGCGCCGACCCAACAACCTCGATTACGTCAAGTTTGCCTCCGACGATTCGCTGCGGTACGCGATGGAGACCTCCCGGACGCTGGACGAAAAGGCCATCAAGTTAATGCCGGAGGGGAAGGTCCACAACTATCTGTACAGGGGTACGCCCTCGTTGAAATTTGAGGACAAGTCATTGGACTGGGGCTTCAAGACACCCGATTTTGCCAACGGAGCCTCGTATGCCGACCTCGACAACGATGGTGATTTAGACCTGATTACCAACAATATAGACAGTCCGGCGGGTATTTACCGCAACGAGGCCAACACGCTTTTCCCGGCCAACAAACACCTGACCATTCGGCTGAAAGGCACCGCCCCCAACACCTTTGGCGTGGGCGCGCGGGTGGTTGCCAAATACGCCGACACCACCCTGATGCAGCAGTTGATGCCGACGCGCGGCTTCGAGTCGTCGGTGGCTCCCGAACTCGTGTTTGGGGTTGGGCAACGCGCCACCATCGACTCGTTGCTGGTGATTTGGCCGACGGGCCGGATGGAGGTACGCACAAACGTAAAAACGGGCCAAACGCTGGCGTTGAAACAAGCCGACGCCCAACAGGATGGCACCAACTACCGCTTCACGGCTCCCCCCCAAAAGCCTCTGTTTACCGAACTGACCGGAGCCGATACCATCCCCTATCGGCACCAGGAGAATAAGAACTTCTACGATTTTGTGCGCGAGTCGCTTATGCCGTTCCAGGTATCGCTCGAAGGCCCCCGGCTGGCCACGGGCGACGTAAACGGCGACGGCCTGACCGACATCTACGCGGGTGGTGCGAGGTGGCAGCCGGGTACGCTCCTGCTTCAGCAATCCGACGGACGCTACAAGGCCACTACTAACCCCGCGTTTCGGGCCGATTCGACGCAGGAAGACGTGGATGCCGCTTTTTTCGATGCCGATGGCGACAAAGACCTCGACCTCTACGTGGTGTCGGGGGGTAACGAGTTTTCGGAGAAAATGCCCGGCCAATTCGACCGGCTTTATGTGAACGACGGGCGGGGCGGGTTCAGCCGCGCCCCCAACGCCCTGCCGCCCATGTACGACAATAAAAGCTGCGTTCGGCCTTTCGATATTGACCGCGATGGCGACCTCGATTTGTTCGTGGGCGGGCGTGTGGTGGCCTTTGGTTACGGCAAAATCCCGAACTCGTACCTGCTGATAAACGCCGGAAAAGGACCCGATGGTAACCCGCGATTCACCGACCAAACCGACAAGCTGGCCCCAACCCTGCGGAAAGCAGGCATGGTAACCGATGCCGTCTGGACAGATGTCAACAACGACAAAGCCGTTGACCTCGTGGTTACGGGCGACTGGATGCCGATTCGGGTGTTTACCAACCAAAACGGCAAACTCACCCAAACCAAATTGCCCACCACCGACGACACGCCGATCACCGGATTTTTTCAGCGCATTGTGGTAGCCGATTTCGACGGTGATGGCGATGGCGATTTGGTGGCTGGCAACCTTGGCCTGAACACCAAATTGCGCCGGGATACAGATTCGCGACTGAAAATGTGGGTGAAAGACATCGACAAGAACCAGACCGCCGAACAGATTATTGCCTATAACCGGGACAAGGAGTGGTATCCGCTGGCGTTCAAAGACGAACTTGGCAAGCAACTGCCGAGTATCATCAATAAGCGGTTCACGGATTACGTGTCGTTTGCCGGAAAACCGCTCGACGAGGTGTTTGAGGGCAGCGAATTAGATGGTGCTGCCGAGTTCGAGGTCGATCAGTTTGCCTCGCTTTACCTCGAAAATCAGGGCGGGAAATTTGCCGTTCAGGCGTTGCCGATAGCGGCTCAAGTCTCCAAACTGTTTGCCCTGCTGCCGATTGACGTGGATAGCGACGGCGATCTGGATTTGCTGGGCGGGGGTAATTTCTACGGAGTCAGCACCTACCAGGGGCGTTACGACGCGAGCTACGGGCTGGTTTTACGGAACAACACCCTGCCAAAACGGACCGCAAATGGTCCTAAAAAACCGTTGTTCACGGCCCTGTCGCCCGTAGAAAGCGGTTTTTTGCTCAACGGCGAAATCCGCGATATTGTCCCGATTCAAACCGCCCGTGGCCCCCTGCTGGTGGTGTCCCGAAACGGCGCGAGTACGCAGATTTTTCGTCCGGTGGGGGTAAAATAAAACCCCACCGAAGCGTATTTATGAAAAAGCACATCTTCCTCATCCTCCTCGGCCTCTCTGCCTGCAAAGAGCCAACCCCCGTTCTGACCACTATCTCGCTAAAAGAGCCACCGGTTCAGCAGGCGAGCATTGTGTCGATACAGTCTACCGGCCCCACCACCGCCGAACTGTTGGTGAAAGTAACGGGCAAACCCACCACCGTTAACTGGCAACTGAGTGGGCAAACCGGCACGGCGCAAGCGTTGGTGGTTAGTGCCGACGCAAGCATTCCGACGGAGCCATTCGTGTTGATTCCTTACCGTGTTAGTGGCTTGGTGGCGGGGCAGGAAGCCCGGTTTAGTCTAACCTTTCAGTTTGGCAGTCAGGAGACCATCACGGCCCTACGCCGGTACACCCACCGTCCGGCTGCGGCCAACGCGCCCAACTGGACCCGGCTGGCGCACCTTCCCACCGATGTGGGCGACCTGACGGGTTATCCGGCTAACTTCGGCCAACGCGGGGCGAGTGATTTTTTGGGCATTGTCCGCTATGTGAGTGAGCAGAAAATGGAAGCCTGGACGTATAGCCGCCCAGTGGACAAATGGTTTATTGACGATTTTTCGGCGGCTGGCCGGAGTTTGCCCCGTAAAGGTTTCCTGCAATTCAACCTCTATTTCAGGGGCGTCGACAAGCATTTTTTCTATGGGATGGGGTATTTCGTGAACGAACTCGCGCCCAATAAATATTTCTACGACCGGAATCTGTTCGGTGTGTTTCCAGACGGTGCCAGTATCGTGTTGCCGCCGTATGGGGGCGAAGATGGCGAGGTAGCTTTTTTCACGACGGTCGACGAGGTTTATTTTCTGACGCAAAACGGCTCCCCAGGCATGCGCTCCATCAACGCCAACTTCCCCCAAACGGTCCGCGCCCCCCTGCCCGAACCGCCCGGCACGTTGGCGACCTTTACTGTCGATGAACTGGGTTACGTGGTCAATCAGCGACCAGGGCAACCCCTCCGCCTGTGGCAGTATAATCCCGCCACCGACACCTGGCAACGCCGGGCCGATTTTCCAGGTACATCCCGAAGCCGGGGAGCTGGATTCTCGGTCGGGAACCGAGGCTTTTTTGGCCTGGGTACGGACACGAATCAGCAGGGTTTGCGCGACATCTGGCAATACGACCCCGCCACCGACCGCTGGCAATACGTGACCGATTACCCCGGTCAGGGCAACCGCTATCTGGCTGTGATGAGTGCGGACAAACGGGCCTACCTCGGCTGGGGATACGAAGCCCAAACCACCGCGACAGGGGCCGTCCGGCAAGTGGCCTGCACCGACTGGTGGGAGTTTCTGCCTTGAAAAACACGACACTATCCCATGACCAACCGCTCAATCCACTCAACCGTTACGATAGGTTTACTCTTGTTTGGCCTGACGGCCTGCATCGAACCGGTGTCGCTCCCGATTCGCCAAACGGAACGCCGGTTGGTAGTTGAGGGGCTGATTACGAACGAACCGCCCCCCTACCCTATCAAGCTGACCTATTCCGGCAATTTACAGAGCAACCTGCTCATACCCGAAGAGTTAGCCATTAACGGAGCGGTTGCGTTCGTAAGCGACGATGAGGGCAACCGCGCCCGGCTGGAGCAGGACCCCCTGAATCCGGCCTTTTACTGGATGCGCGACCCCGCCCTGCGCGGCCAACCCGGCCGACGGTATTCGTTGTCGGTGCAACTACCCGACGGACAGCAATACGTCTCGAAACCCGAATTGATGACCCCCATTGCCGCCCTCGAACCACTCGACGTGCGGTATCGCCGACAGCGGCAAGACCTGGCGCAATCGGATGTATACGACATCAGGATCAACACGCAAGACCCCGCCACGCCCGGCAATTATTACCGCTGGGCCTCGTATGGCTACCTGCTCCGTTGGGCCGGCACAGACCCGCTGAGCAATCCCCCATTCAATGCGCCTGACCCAAGAGGCTGTAGCGTCTGCACGTGCTGGGTGCCGTATTATGGGCCGCTGGGCGAGGTGCTTTCCGACGCGCTCATCAACGGAAACCGGATTGCCAATCGGTTGGTGTGGAGTGCGCCGGTCTATGCTATTGGCCCTCATTACGTGGAAGTTAGGCAGTTTTCGCTGACGCGGGATGCTTTCCAATACTGGCAACGGTATGAGCAGCAAAGCAACCGCACGGGGTCGTTGTTCGATGCTCAACCCGCGTCCATCGAGGGCAATGTGCGGCAGGCGGGCGACGATACCACCCGGCTGGCTCTGGGCTATTTTGGGGCCTCGGCGGTGAGTCGGCAGCGCGTCACGATCCCCGGCGACACCATCAACTATGCCCGCTTTATGATTCGGTTCGGTAAAAAGTTTATTCCGCCGGGCAACTGTTTGAGTGCCTACCCGCAATCGCGATTTGAGCCACCTCTCGGCTGGCCCCCGCGACCTTAATGGGTGTACACAAACTAGGTTGGTTGTTTAACCCCAGCGGGGTGGCATGTCAATAGAAAACAAACGGCCCACACGCATAGGTAAAGCCCCGTCGGGGCGGTATGTAAAAGGGCCGACTACGAACATATCGTGGCAGCGGCCAACCGCCCGATGGGGCTTTGCCAACACATAAACTGTTTGTTTTCTATTGACATGCCACCCCTCCGGGGCTATACGAATGCATCCTTAACTAAACGATATTAACTCAACAACCCCTCTTTATGAAACCCATTTTACTCTACACCCTACTGATTATCTGCACTTTATCAACCCCCACCCACGCACAACCGCGCTACGTGCTTCGGGGTGTGATTACGGATGCCATCACGGGCAAACCCGTTGCCGGGGCCTCGGTTGCCGTTCGGCGGGGGGCGGGCCGGGGGGGCACCCGCGCCGATTCGCTGGGGCGGTATCGGCTGTCGCTGCCTGCGGGTTTTTTCAGCGTTGCCTACACTTCTGTGGGCTACAATCCCCGCGTTCGGGAGGTGAGCATTGAGCAGGACGAAACGGTCGAGAACGTTGACCTGAAACCCGACATTCGGCAAATGGACGAAGTGACCGTTACGGGCCGTGCGCCCGATGCCAACGTGTCGGCGGCTCAGATGAGCGTGGTGCGGTTGGACATGAAAACGCTCAAGAACATTCCAGTTGTGTTTGGCGAGGTCGATGTGCTGAAAGCCCTCATGCTGCAACCCGGCATCACGTCGGCGGGCGAGGGTGCCGCCGGGTTCAACGTGCGCGGGGGTGCCGCCGACCAAAACCTGGTCCTGCTCGATGGCGCACCCATTTTCAACACCAGTCACTTGCTGGGATTGTTGAGCAACCTCAACGCCGATGCCATTCAGGACGTGACGCTCTACAAAGGCGGGATTCCGGCTAGTTACGGCGGGCGGTTGTCGTCGCTGTTGATCCTGAACACAAAGCCCGGCAACAGCGAACGAATCGAGGCCACCGGCGGTATCGGCCTGCTTACCAGCCGCTTACTGGCCAACGGGCCGCTTACCCGCAACCGGAAACTGACCTTCGTGGCAGGCGGGCGCATTGCCTATCCGAACGTGCTGTTGCGGCAATTCCCGGAGCCAACTCGCAAAAACCGAGCGTTTTTTTACGACCTTAACGGTCGATTAACCTACCGACTGGGGGCCGGGAGTCAACTTTCGCTCACGGCCTACCACGCCTACGACAACTTTAAGTTTCCGCAGGATACGCTTTTTGGCTGGCAAAGCACGCTGGCAACTCTCCGCTGGAGTCAGCGACTGACCGACCAACTGAACCTGAACGTAACGGCCACCCACAGCGATTACCGGTTTTTTCTGGACGGCCTGACGCCCCAAAATACCTACCGATTTCAGTCCGACGTGCGGCAACAGGACGTGCGTGCCGACTGGATTTGGGCCACCAAACGCCACCGATTAGAGTGGGGCGGTGGGTTCACGCGCTACCAACTGGGGCCTGGAGCCATCCGGCCAACGGGGTCCGACACAAACATAAACCCCCAAACCCTCCCCACCGAACAGGCCGTTGAATGGGCTGGGTACGTCTCAGACGAGTGGACGCCCGTGCCCTGGCTCACCGTGCAGGCGGGCATTCGGTGGGTATCATTTACCAATCAGGGGCCGGGCGTATCCTACCAATTCGCTGAGGGTCAAGCCCGAACACCGCAGAGCATCACCGACACGCTACGTTTTGGAGCCGGGCAACCGCTGGTCCGCTACGGAGGCCCCGAACCGCGTTTGATCGCGCGGGTAAAACTGGCGGCCAATACATCGCTGAAAATGAGCTATAACCGCACCCGTCAGTTTTTGCAGCTTATTTCCAACACAACCTCTATTTCGCCCGCCGATTTCTGGAAACTGTCGAACCCCAATGTGCCGCCCCAAGTGGGCGATCAGGTGGCCGTTGGCGTGTTCCAGAACCTGAGAAACAACGAATATGAGGTCTCAGTGGAGGTCTATCAGAAACGCCTGACCGATCTGGTGGAATACCGAAACGGGGCCACGTTGCTCCTGAACCCAACCCTCGACGCCGATCTATTGCGGGCTACGGGGCGGGCTTACGGTATGGAAGTGAGCGTGCAGAAAACCAAAGGGTTACTCACGGGTTTACTCGCCTACACCTACTCCCGTACGCTGGCACGGGTCAATACGACGTTTGCCCTCGACCAAATCAACCGGGGTAACGAATACCCCGCCACCTTCGACCGGCCCCACAACCTGAGCCTGTCGAGCCAATGGAAATGGAAACGCGGCTGGACGTTCGGCACCAATTTCGTGTATACGAGTGGCCGCCCAACCACCTACCCCGACGGCACCTACCGGCTCAACGGGGTGGCCGTGTTCGATTTCTCGCAACGCAACGCCGACCGCCTGCCCGACTATCACCGGCTCGATGTGTCATTCACCAAAGACGGTCGCCGGGAGCCGGGACAACGTCGTTACGCCAACTGGTCGGTTTCGTTTTACAACGTATATGCCCGACGCAATGCGTACTCTGTTTATTTCCAACGATTTAACACAACAACCCGCAGCTATCAACTGTCGGTTTTCGGCACCATTATTCCGTCGATTAGCTGGAATTATAACTATTAGGGGAAAATCTATGTTGGTCAAATCCACCAGTTGGCGTTATCTTAGGGTCTTAAAATAGATCCAGATGAACGTTCATGCCGTAACCTTACTACTAGTTTTAGTCAGCTTCACCCATTCATTTGGGCAGACAAACCCGGCTCTTTACAAGGTAAAACTGGACAGCCTACAAAGCCTGATCGACCGACAACCGAAAGACGACACGTTAAAGGTAAGACGGCTCATCTACCTGGCCCGCATTAGTTTTTACGACCTGCAATACAAACGTGGCCTCATCGCTACGGTGCAGGCCCGGCAACTGGCCCGAAAGCTGCGGTATGCCAAAGGCGAAGCTATGTACTGGCGGGCCATGTATACGTTTAATCAGTTTAATTGGCTTTCAAACTACTATGACATGCAGGCAGATTGGTTTTACGCTGATCGTGGGCAAAATGAGGAATACAGCCAACTCGGTGTCAATCCTCCTACATTTTATGATTCCCAATCAAGAGAATTAAAACTTAAGCTGGAAGAATGTTTAAACCATTTTGCAAAACAGCCCGATAAAGAAATAACTGCAAATATTCTGATGTACTATGCTGGTACTGAAGATGCCAGTCGATTCTCTGAAACTATCTCTAAGGCGATCAGTCTGTTTCAGCAAAACAAACAGGAAGAACTTGTTTTCTATTGTCTTGCAACAAAAATGTGGCTATTGGAGCAACGGCGAAATGTAAACGAATCCAAGAGTGTTGAGAACGTTCTTACAACTATGATTGCCCAGACCAAAAGCGGGCGGGAGGCAGCAGCCCGCAGTTTTTGCCTTGGTTCGATGTATGAAAATCTAAAAAGGAAAGCGGCAGGTTTTGAATATTACCAAAAAGCCGATCAAGTCCTTGAACAACTGAATGAAAAAACCCTCCGCTTATATGTACTCCGACGATTAGGCCTGCTGTGCCAGAATCTAGGCTTGGCAAAAAAAGGCGTTGACTATTTCAAGAAAGAAGCCGCCTTGCGTGAACAAACCAAAGACAAGGGTCCACTTATTTATATGTATCATAAAATCGTCTTTACGCTGATTGAACTGAAAGCGTACGATGAGGCTCGTGTCTACCTAAACAAAGCCGAAGCTATTTCCGATAAAGACGCCCCCTTCGCCACACAACTTGAGAATAAAGCACAACGGTATGATGCTACCGGACAGATGCTGCTCGGAGAGGGCAAATACAATGAAGCGATCAAAAACTTTGATCAGGTTTTAGAGTACGCTAATCGTTTAAAGACCTACTCTCCTTCTTCCGGCGCCTTACTTGAGTATTATGCGCAGTATTACATAGCTCAGTGCTATCAGAAATTATATAATGTGTCGGAGAGTATACGCTATGGGAAATCAAGTTACGACTTGGCTTCTCAATGGGGACAATATTCAGAAGCACAAACAGTTCGACGGAAAGCCAGCCTCTTACTATCCGAACAATACGACAAGGCAAAACAACGCCTGGAAGCGTATAAATACCTTAAAATTCACCAGGAAGTTCAAAGCGAAACGGAGCAAAAGGAAGCCACCAACCAGTTGATGGATCTGGAGGTGCAGTCGGTGGTGAAAAAAGAGGAAGAGGAAAAGAATCGTTTGAAACAGGTGCAACTCTTGCAACAGCAGCGCATTCTGGCTATTGAAAAACAGCAGGAAATTGAACAGCTAAAGGCGCAGTCGGCCAACCGGGATCTGCAAAGCCGTGCCGAACAGGCCGAACTGGGGCGGCAATTGGACAAGCAACGGCTGGAAGCTAAAGCACAACAAGACAAGCGGCAACAGGATTACCAGATTTCGCTGTTGAACCTGGACATCGACAATCAGCGCAAAATCAGAACGGGCCTCCTGGCTGGCCTGGGCATTTTTGCGTTGTTTGCGGGTTTGCTGTTCCGGCAAAACCAGGCGAAGCAACGACTGAACAAGACCCTGACCGACCAAAAAACCGAGATTGAGGAGCAGCGCAACCAACTCGACCAATCGCTCACCAGCCTGAAAAACACGCAGGCTCAACTCATTCAGAAAGAAAAACTGGCCAGTTTGGGTGAGCTTACGTCGGGCGTGGCCCACGAAATTCAGAACCCTTTGAACTTCGTTAACAACTTCTCGGAGGTATCGGCCGATCTGGTTAAGGAAATCAAGGAGGAGCGGGAGAAAGGCAATCAACGGGACGAGGAACTGGAGCTGGAACTACTGGATGATCTGAGTCTGAACCTCCAGAAAATCAACCACCACGGCGGTCGGGCGGCCTCTATTGTTCGGGGGATGCTCGAACACAGCCGGGTTGACTCGGGCGAACGACGCCCCACCGACCTCAGTGCGCTGACCAAAGAATACCTCAACATTGCCCATCACGGTCAGCAGGCCAAAGACAAATCGTTCCGGTGCCACCTCGAAACAACCTTTGCCACTGATCTGCCCCAAATCGAAGTGGCCACGCAGGAGATCGGGCGAGTGCTGTTGAATCTGTACAACAACGCCTTCTATGCCGTGCGCGAACGGCAGAAGAAAGGGGGCGAAGGGTATCAACCCACCATTTGGGTTGGCACACAGCGAGTTGGCGATACCGTTGAAATTCGGGTTCGCGACAACGGCACGGGCATTCCCGAGTCGGTGAAAGCCAAAATTTTTCAGCCTTTTTTCACCACCAAACCCACCGGCGAGGGAACAGGCCTGGGCCTCTCTCTGAGTTACGACATCATCACGAAAGGTCACGGGGGTACGCTTCGGGCCGACAGTGAGGAGGGTAAGGGAACCGAGTTCGTTGTGGCACTCAAAAGCTAGCCACACAATCGCCTTTTTGCAACTGAGGCCCCCTATTGTTCGTTATCTATCCAATCCCATTCGGTGAATATGATAACGACTCAACGAAAACTCTCATCAATTGTAGTAAACCTACTGCTGGCTGCTATTACTCCGCTAGCCTTAACGCAGTGTACTGACCGCGCCAAGCCGGTCAGCATGGTGCAAAGGCTCCAGCAAACCCGTCGGTATGCCGATTCGGTGGGCATCGACACTAGCCGCTACGCCCTGCAAATAGGTTCCTCGGAGGCATCAGAAACCGAAAGAGAGGCCGAAGCCAACCTGCGGAAGCTGCTGGTTGAATTACGCTACGGCCACAAACCCGCCGACCAATCGTTTAGCAAGCTCCCCGAAACAATCGACACAGCCTGGGTGGCTCAAACCCTGCGTAGCGACTCGGTGCTGAGTACCCTCACCACCGACGCACCAAAATTTGCTCCCTACCGTGCGCTGGTTCAACAATACGATCAGGTTCGGCAAACGGCCACGCCTGCACAGCTCAAGGCCGTTCGTGAGGCACTCAATTTTTATCGGTATCTGAACCGTTTCGAGTTCGATAAGCTCGCGGTGGTCAACATTCCGGCAGCACAATTAAACGTGTTCGACAGGAATGGCCAACGAACCATGCCAATGGCCGTTATCATCGGCAAGGCCGACAAACAAACGCCCCGGTTCAATTGCTACATGACCGACATTACAACCTACCCGTACTGGAACGTGCCCGAAGGCATCGGCGTGAAGGAGATTTTGCCGAAAGTGCAGGCCAATGCAAGCTACCTCGACAGTCAAAATATGGAGGTGCTCAATGCTAAGAATCAGCCTGTTGACCCGTCGACGCTCGACTGGGCGAGTTTTTCGGCAAACAACTTCCCCTACCGGTTCCGGCAAACGTCGGGTTGCCACAACTCGCTGGGCCTGATCAAGTTCGTGCTGGACGGCCCGCCCGCTATCTATTTCCACGACACCAACGCCCGTGAGTTATTCGACGTCACGAAAGACCTGTGGCGGAGTCACGGGTGTGTGCGGCTTGAGAAGCCCGTCGAGTTTGCCAACTTCGTGATGGGCAAAACCACCTTCGATCAGGGCTTTTACGACCGTTGCCTGACCGACCAGAAACCGCAAACCTTTAAGCTCCCCAAGCCGTTCCCCGTCGTGGTCACGTACCTCACCGCCGACCTCAATGCAAGCGGCAAGCTGGCGTTTTACAAAGACGTGTATAAGTTATATAACCGCGTGGCTCTGAAATGATGGGAACCGCACCGGCGGACCGGCGGATCAAACAGATCTAACGGGTTAAAACTGATTTTTTGTCGTGTATATCTAAAAAATCCGTTCCGACCCGTTAAATCCGTTCGATCCGTGTTCCTATCACCCCAGAAACGCTGACTTCTTTAAATACGTGGGGTCGGGGGAGTAAATGAACAGGCAAGAACCATTCTTGATGGCTTGAATAATGGGCTTACTCTCGGCGTTCGATACGGCGGGGCATCCCTGGCTGCGGCCTAAACGGCCCGTGTTAAGGATCATATCTTCGCACACATAATCGGCCCCGTGCATGACAATAGCCCGCGAAAAAGCATTGTCGTTAAAGCCCCGTTCGAGGCCTTTCAGTTGGAGCGACAAACCGTGTTTGCCCTGGTACGTACCGAGGGTCTGGTAAAAACCCAGGCTCGACTGGAACGACGAATTTGTGTTGGAGAACTTCATGGCGGTCAACTGCCCGGAGTTGCGCCCGTGGGCTACATAGGTGTTAAACAGCAGCTTACGTTTAGCCAAGTCAATTATGTAAAGCCGTTTTTTGCTCGAAGGCTGGCTCATGTCGACAATGGACAACACTGGCCGGGCATCCATCATTTTCTGCATACCTTCCAATGCGTACTCAAAAACAGGTCGGCTCAGACCCCGCGCTTCGAGGTTGAGATCGTCAAAAACGGTAGCGTAGTTGCTCGACGCTGGCGGTGCCCCCTTGAGGGCATTCGCAGGTTTGGCAACCTCCGTTTCTGGACTGGTCGACGTGAAGCAAAAAATAGACAGCAGTGCGATCAGTGTTTGTTTCATACGCTCGAATAGAGGGTCGTTTTGGGGTAAAACAGGTACGTTCACACGGTATTTCCAGAATAAATAAAACAAAAAGTCTACTAATTTGATTCACTAATACCGAACTGCAGGGCTGTTTTTTATGTCCTCTCATTTGTCGCTATTTTTGCGGTCGGTTTGCCTCACCCGGATGGTGACGCGGCTGTTCATTCAATCAAATCGTTCCGTTGCGTTCCCCTTCATTGACCCTCTCTGTCGCGCTGTGTACCTACAACGGCGAGCGGTATCTGCCCGAACAACTAGCCAGCATAGCGGCTCAAACCCGCCTGCCCGACGAGGTCGTGCTAGTCGACGATGGCTCGACGGATGGCTCGGTCGCGGTGCTTCGACAATGGGCTGAATCCGTACCATTTAGGGTACAGGTTCACCAAAATCCCACAAATCTTGGGTCGACCAAAAGCTTCGAACGGGCCATGCAGTTGTGTGCGGGCGAGGTAGTCGCGCTTTCGGATCAGGACGACCTGTGGCGGGCCGACCGGCTTGCCCAAACCGAGGCTTATCTGGTGGCTAACCCCACAATGGAGGCCGTATTTTCGGATGCCGATCTGATCGACGAGCATTCTGAACCCATCGGTCAACGCATTTGGGAGGTGGTGCAGTTCGATGCAGCCAAGCAGCAGCAATGGCGCGAGGGCCGGGGCTACGAGTTGTTGTTCAGCGGGTATGTAGTTACGGGGGCTACATTGGCCGTTCGGCGGGCAGTGCTGCCCCTGCTCCTGCCGTTTCCCACGCACGTGCAATACCTGATCCACGATGCCTGGATGTCGGTTGTGCTGGCGTTGCGGGGCACGATTGGCAGTATTGATGAGCCATTGGTTCAATATCGACAACATACGAGCCAACAAGTGGGTTTCAAAGCTGCCGGACCCCGCGTAACCCTCCGGGACCGCCTAACCCGCAACCGGCAGGAACGGCTGGACCCCATTGTGCAACGCGCTACCCGATACCGGCAATTGTGCGATTTGTTGGGCAGCCGACCCGACATTGACCCAACGCGGCTTGCCCGGTTGAAACGCATGGCCGATCACCTCGAACGGCGCGTCAGGATGCCGTTGGTACGATTGTTTCGCGTTCCATCAATTGTTGGCGAGTTAGTACGAAAAAATTATCAGTTATTTGCGGGTCACTGGTGGAAAACCGCCCTGGGCGATTTGCTGGAACCCTAAACAGTCGATGTTGGACGGTTCCGACTCCCGACTTTCCATTTTTGATTTTCACGTATGCCAACCGCAGCCGTTGTAATTCCAGTTTATCACAAAGACCTCAACGAGTATGAGCAGGTCTCGCTCCGGCAGTGCGCGAGCATTCTGGGGCGGCATCCGTTAATCATTGTAAAACCCGACACACTCGACCTCTCCGACTGGCTTATTGAGTACCCCACGTTGCAGTTCGAGTCGTTTGGGGCATCGTATTTTCAGAGTATCCGGGGATACAACGAGTTGCTTTGTTCGGAGCACTTCTACGACCGGTTTATCAACACGTACGAATACATTCTGGTGTATCAACTCGACGCGTTCGTGATGCGCGACTCGCTGATGGAGTGGTGCCGCCGGGGCTACGATTACGTGGGTGCCCCGCAATTCAGCGACGTACGACCTCAACGCGACGGTCGGCGAACGTTGCGCGAGTTTGCGTCGCGGTTGTTTCAGCAACCCCTGCTCAACGGCGGGTTGTCATTGCGCCGGGTAAAAGCCTGCAAACGCCTGTTGCGCGTGTATCATACCTTTAACAAACGCTGGCCAGGCAACGAAGACGGGTTTTTCTCGCTCCACTACCCCCGCCTGATTCCGTACCGCCCGCTTATGCGGATGCCCGCCCCCGAAGAGGCCATCGACTTTGCCATTGAACTCGAACCCAACCGCAGCCTGTCGATCAACGAAGGTCGGTTGCCGATGGGTTGCCATGCCTGGCACGTCTATGATCTGGATTTTTGGCGGCCTATTCTGAGCAAATACGGCTACGAGGTGTAGAGGGGCTTTTTATTTCGATTTAACGATCAATAGCGTTTTCATCAGCTCGGCGCGGCTGCTTTCGGGCAGGGGTAGCGGATCGGGGGTATGTTTCAGATGAATGGCGTCGCGCTCAAGCCGCTCCAGATAGTCGAGATTAACGACGAGCGAGCGCGACACTTTGAAGAAGTTCGACGCCACAAAAAACTGCGACAAATAACCCAGGTTCATCGACAGCAGGTGCGACTTGGCTTCGTTTGGTTCGTCGGCCACCAGGATGCGGGTATAGGCACCGGCCGCTTTCAAAAAAATCACGTTCGACTTCGCCACGCGCTCGTGCCCTTTTCGGATGGGCAGAAACAGATCATTGTCGGGGGTTGGCTGGTTAATTAGCCGGTGATAGTAAGCCAGTTCAATCTGATAGGCCAACTCGTTGTGTTTAAACGGCTTGAGCACATAAGCGGCTGGCAGGGTGGGCTTGGCGCGTTGAAACGTCTCGTTGTCGGAGTTGGCCGTCATGTACACAATGGGGGCGTCGCAAATACGCCGGATAGCCTGCGCCGTGCCGATGCCATCGGCCGATGAGCGGTCGAGTGTAATGTCGATCAGGGCCACATCGGGCGGGTTCTGGCGGGCAAACAATAGGGCTTCCGTAAAATTGCGGGCGTGGGCCGTAACCACGTGACCGGCCTGTTCGAGCGTCTGGCGGACGTCGTAAGCCTCAATCAGGTTATCCTCGACCAGTAAAATTCGTAGTGACTCCATGCGTTGGTGTGTTGGTAAAATTCATGTGAAAGCGGGTTCCGTTCTCTACGGTCCACTCGTAACTTCCTTCGAGTTGCTCAACCTGCATCTTGATGAGTTGCAACCCAAACGAATCGGAGCCGTTGGCCAACTCCTTACCTTGATGTAGTAACCGCTCGGGCAGGCCCGGCCCATTGTCGGCAACCACTACATCAACGCGGGTGCCTTGTCGGCCAACCGTAACCCACAATAGCGGGTTGGCGTTGCGGGCAAAGGCATATTTGCAGGCATTCGTTGTTAATTCATTGATAATCAACCCAACCGGCAACGCATCGTCGACCGACAACTCGCATTCGTCCAGATAATAGGTTGGCTGAAGGTCGTCGAGACCATAGGTTTGCAAAACGCCCTCGATCAGTTCGGGGATGAACGCGGCCAAATTGATGGTCGTCAGGCGGTCCTGATCGTAAAGTTGGCGTTGCAACAGGGCCATCGTCTCCACCCGTAACTGACTCTCTTCAACGGCCATCCGCGACACGGGGTCGGTCAGGCGGTGGGCATACAAATTCAGCAAACTCGACACCACCTGAAGGTTGTTTTTCACGCGGTGATTCTGCTCGCGTACCAGTTCGGCATTGCGTTGACTCAGGCGGTTTTTTTGGCGATACAGGCGAGCGAACACCACAATGCCTGCAACGGCCCCAATCAGCAAGGCGATCATGGCCCGTGTAAAGCGTTGCTCGGTGCGCAGGTTTTCTTTTTGGAGAGCTAGCTCCCGATTTTTGGCCTGTAGCTGAACGTCCTTTTTTTCTGTTTCGTATTCCACGCTCAGGCGCGTGATGGCCCCGTCGCGGTCAGCGATCAACCCGTTTCGCTCCAACTGACGCAGATTTTGTCCGTGCAGAAAAGCCCTTTTCCAATCGTCAACAGCCTCATAATAAGCCATCGAGAGGGTTTCCATCAAAATCCGTATGTCGTATTCCTGCCCCCGCGACCAATCGTATTGTCGGCGTAGTCCGTCCAGAATAACGCGGGCCTGCTGCGGCTTTCCAAGCGACAGATACCCCATGCCAACCCGGATCTCCGAGCGAATCTGAACGGGTTCGGCACTGTGTTGGCGGTGAATGGCCAGTGCTTTTTGCAGGTGCTGGATGGCTTCGGGCTGTTGTCTGATGAGTAAACGTGCGCCCGTTAGCTCGTTCCAGTCAGCCTCAAACAAGGGGTCGTTTAACGTAGACGACCACCGCCTTCCTATATTGATGTAATAGGCTGCACTGTCGGGGTGTATGACTACGTTTTCGGTGTAGTTACCAGCGGGATGGTCGCCCAGATGCAAGTGGGCCAGCCGGGAACAGGCCGTTGCCAGCCCTCTCACACTGTTGATTTTTTTGAAAACGGCCAATGCCTGTCGGTTGTAGCGCAGCGCAGCCGCCTGATGCCATCCGTCGGCTTCGAGGTCGGCAAAGCGCATGTATAGCCGCCCAAGTTCGTAAGTGTCGCCGAAGGTTTCCTGGATGCGGAGTGAGCGCAGGAGCCAGCGTTTGGCAGTCAGGTGCTGCCCTGCCGAAGCATAGCGTTTGCCGTAGAGATAGTAGGCTTCGGCCAGCAGCAGGGAATCGTGTTGGGCGAGGGCCACCCGATACACCGAGTCGGGTTTTTGCAGGTCGGGGGGGCGCAACGTCAGGGGCTTGTCAGGCTGTGCCGAGGTCGATTTCGCGCCCCCCAAAACTAACCCAAACACCAGTAAAATAATGGGCACGACGTTCCAGCCATTTACGTGTTCATATCTTCCAAAACGACCCCAAAAAGAGCCGCATTTCAGAGCAAAATATATACGTAAACAGGCAGAAAGCATGGCGTGAATAAGCTGTTTATAAGCTGGTTAAGCCAAATTTACGACTTCATACGAAAGTATTGCAAAAGGCTTCATCAAGTTATTATCCGGTCTCGTAAGGAAAACAACCCCTCTCGTTGGGGAGCGTGTAGGTGGTGTTTGGTGGGCTGTTAAGTTAGGTATTGAATTGGCGACACGTAGCCTTTTCGACGACTACTAACCGAAAACACCATGACCAACTCTACTCCTCGCCGGCAACGCGCCGGGTTTTCTTTGTTTTGTCTTTGTTTACTGGTGGCTGGCTCGGTTTGGGGGCAGACGTGCCCAACACCTACTAATGGGCGCACCGATGCCATCTCAACCAATTCTGCACAGGTATCCTGGTCTGGCAGCTCCCCTTATCTGGGCTTCAACGTTCGGTATCGACCGCTGAACAGCAGCAACTGGATCACGGCCAGCACCACCAACACCTATTCGGCAAATTTGACATTGAGTGGCCTCACCAACGCTGTTACCTACGAGTGGCAGGTGCAACAGGTGTGCGAAGATCTCAGCACGTCGGCGTTTACGGGTTCTACCACGTTCACTACGGGCTGTTCGCTACCCAACAGCATCTATGCCTACGGAATTGGGCCGACGAGTTTTCAACCAAGCTGGTCGGGGCAGTCGGGGGTGAGTTACACACTGCTTTGGCGGCAACAAGGCACCACCACCTGGAACACCACCCCGAATATGGGGCAGTCTGGCCGCGTTCTGAGCGGTCTCACCCCCAGCACCCCCTACGAATGGCAGGTGCAAACCGACTGTGGGGGCGGCAACACGTCGGGTCTGTCGGCGGTGCAGAGCCTGACGACCCTCGCTTGCTCGACGCCCGTGGGCCTGGGAAACTACACGCCCAACGCCAACGCTACGCAGGTGTACTGGTCGGGGCCGGGCGGCAACGGCACAAGGTACGACATTCAGTACCGGCAGCAGGGCAACACAACGTGGAGTTCGTCGTTCACCACCACCAACAATTCGTTTGCTATTCCCGGCCTGACCCCGACCACGGCGTACCAGTTTCAGGTGCGGTCGGTGTGTGGATTGGCGGGCAGTTCGGCTTTTTCAAGCCCGTTTTCCTTTACAACTTCGGCGTGCCCGGCCTCGGTTAGTGTGCCCACAAGCGTTTACAGTGCCAACGTACGCACGTCGTCAGCAAATTTGTACTGGTACAATGGCAACACGGGCACCAACACCGACATTCAGTATCGGCCACAGGGGTCTGGCTCGTGGATTGCGCTCGCGGCCGGGAACGATTCGCCTTATTCGCTGACGGGTCTGACCTCCGGCACGGCCTACGAGTGGCAGGTTCGCGCGGCCTGTTCGGCGGGGATAGTCTCGGCCTGGACAGGTTCGCAGTCGTTCACGACAACGGCCTGTAGTGCGCCCACCTCACCCGGCGATTTGACACCCGGCCCCACCACGGCCTATGTGTACTGGGGCGGGAGTAGCAACAACGTGTACCGTATAGACTATCGACCCGTAGCGAGTGCAACCTGGCAAACCATCAGCCCGATCAACAGCAGCAATTTCAGTTTTACCGGGCTAACCCCATCAACGGCCTACGTATGGCAGGTGCAGACCGTTTGTAGCCCAACCAACAACTCGCCCTTTTCCAACTCGGCCACCTTCACCACGTCGGCCTGCGTTGTTCCCAGCTCATCGGGCATAAACTTCGTGCTGCCTACGTCGGCGCAGGTGTATTGGTACGGCCCCACGGGGGCGAGTTACGAACTGCAATGGCGGGCGGGCACAAGCGGAGCCTGGACAACCGTTAGCTCGCTCACCAGCACGATTTATACACTGACGGGCCTGACCAACAACACCGTATATCAGTTTCAGGTGCAAAGCGTTTGCTCGTCGTCGGCTAGCTCAACGTACAGCACCCCGTTCTCCTTTACGACCAATTGCCAGGCTCCCAGCTCACCGTACCGCTCCACCTCACAGGCTACCAGTCAGGCTATTGGCTGGTATACCAACTATTCAAATGCGGTAGTTAGCTATGGCGTACAGTTTCGACCCAAAGCCCCCGCCAACAGTTTGTGGACGTCGCTCCCGACACCAACCGACACCTATGCCACCATCAACGGTCTGACGCCTGGCACGGCCTACGAATTTCAGGTGCAAACGGTGTGTCCGGGTGGGGTAAGTTCGAGCTTCACCAGCCCGCCTACGGGGTTCACTACTACGGGTTGTACCACCAACTCGGCCCGTAATTTCAGTACAAGCAACGTCACCTATCGCTCGGCGCGGATTCGGTGGTTTGGCAACGCCAGCGATCATTTTATGCTGCTTTACCGGCCCACCGGCACCACGACCTGGAGTTCGGTGGGGCCGGTTCCGGCCAATTACGCCAGCAACGGATTCATCCTGAACAACTTGAACCCCTCGACGGCTTATCAGTGGCAAGTGACAACCTATTGCTCGCCCACGCAAAGCACCACAGGCGCGGCAATCCAGTCGTTCACGACAACGGGCTGCGTAAATCCGGTACAGGCCAACGGTATGTATGCCAACGCCACTTTCTCGTCGGCCAATCTAAGTTGGTCGAGCGGCAACACGGGCGACGTATTCCGGGTGCAGTATCGGCCCGTGGGGGGTTCGTTCACGGTGCTGCCCGACCAGACGAGCAGTGGGTACAGCCTGACGGGCCTGGCTACCAACGTAACCTACGAGTGGCAGGTGGCCCTGGTCTGTTCGGCATCGCTCGTGTCGCCCGTAGCGAGCAACACGTTTGCCACAACCTGCCCCATCCGAACCACCAACCTGAACCGGACCAATACGTTTAGCTCGGCCAACCTGAGCTGGTCTAACTACAACTTTGGCGACGTTCACGATGTGTATTACCGGGTGCAAGGCGGGCAGTGGACGGTTGTGCAGAGTGTTTCGGCCAGCTACTCAGGCAGTTATTCGCTGACGGGTCTGGCTCCCAACACGGTGTATGAGTGGGGGTTAGCCTACAAATGTTCGCCAACGGCGAGCAGCACGATCCTGATGGGGCCATCGTTCACGACCACCTGCGCCAATACGTTCCAGGCCAGCATGCTCAACACCTACAACGTAACACCCACCACGGCCCAGCTTAGCTATTACAATTTCAACAATGCCGGGGGTACCTACGACGTACGCTACCGGGTACAGGGTTCGCCAACCTGGATCACCTCTACGAGTGTTACGTTCTCGTCGCTATCGCTCACAAGCCTCACGCCCAACACGATCTACGAGTGGCAAGCGGCTGTTCGGTGTTCGGCCACGGTGAGCAGTGCGTTTACCAACTCGCAGACGTTTGTGACCGAGTGCCGGGTGCCCACCAATCCCTATACCAACAACATTACCTTCAATGGGGCATTGTTGGGATGGTATGGCAGTACGGGCGTGACCTACGAGGTAGAGTACCAACAGCAGGGAGCCAGCACCTGGACCACCGTGACCACCACCAGCACGAGCTACAACCTCACCACGGTGAGCGGGGCCATTACCTGGCGCGTCCGATCAAACTGCGGAGGGGGCGTAACATCGGCCTACACCACCCCGCTGAGTTTCACGACCGTCTGTAACACACCGGGTTATGTGAGCGCGGAGGTAAGTTCATATGCCGCCCGCCTACAGTGGACCAATATCGGCACGGGGGCACGGTACAACCTGCAATGGCGGCAGGGTACCGGTAGCTGGAATACCATTCCGAATATTACCCGTCCGGAATACGTCATGACAGGCCTTACAAACGGGGCCGCGTATCAGGTGCAGGTGCAGGGCGTGTGTGGGGCACAGACTTCGGCCAGTTTCTCTCCGCAAGCATCATTTACGGCCACTTGCCCCGTGCCTTCATTCCTGACTGTGAGTCCTTTAACCGCGCTCAACAGCCGGTACTTTAGTTGGGGAACCACGTTCGGCGTAAGCTACGTACTGCAATGGAGAGTACAGGGCAGCAGCACTTGGAATACCTCGCCCGTGCTGAACGAGACCAACAGCAACGCCAATTATACCCTCAACAATTTGGCTCCGGGCGCGTACGACTGCCAGGTGGGGGCCATTTGCGCCGACGGCGTAACAACGAGCTACCGGCCCGGCAGTTCATTCACGGTGGTTGCAGGTAGTTGCAACACCGCTCCGCCCACGGCTAACTCGCCCGTTGTCGGCTTTACTGTGGCTGGTTTGCATTGGTCAGGAAACGGAGCCGGCAACACCGCCGAGGTGCGCTGGCGACCACAGGGAAGCCCCGACTGGAACGTGGCCACCAATCTAATGGGTGGATTGGCTTTGCGCGGTCTGCAAGGAAACACCACCTACGAGTGGCAGGTGCGGACGCTTTGCCCCGTGAGCCAGACTACCGTATTTGGCACCCTACAAACGTTCACCACCCGCTGCCGGGAGTTGGCCGTTAGCCTCCAATGCGTTGACCCTACTCGCGCTCAGGTGTTTAACAGCGTACCGCTGGACCCAATTTCGGGCATAAGTAGTTTGTTGTCGTTTCTGGGGATTGGCTCCAATGAACTGGCCGTGTCGGCGGAGCTGAACTGGCGCGAAGCCGGTAACGCCAACGCGCCCTGGGCAACCAGCAACACCATCAGTGTCGGAACGTCGTATACCATCACGGGCTTAACCAATAACACGGTGTATGAGTATCGGGTACGGAACGTGTGCTCACCCACCGTTAGCTCAACCTACACGGTCCCTGCCAGTTTCACAACGCAATGTCGCCAGCCGACTTCGCTGTACGGAAACTCATATAATTGCAGCGCGGCTTCGATAGGCTGGAATGGGTGTTACGACTTCGGCACAACCTACCAAATTCAGTATCGGGCTGTGGGGTCGGGCAATTGGACGTCTGTTTCGACAACAAATCCGTACTACACCCTGTCGAATCTGGTGGCTAGTACGCTCTACGAGTTCCAGGTGCGGGCCGATTGCAGCAGCGGCATCCAAACGAGCTTTTCCGGCTCGTTCACCTTCACAACCCCTTCGTGTTCGGGTGGAAGCTCCTGTGCCTCGCCCTATTCGCTGAACGCCTACGACATCACCTCGTCGGCGGGGTCGTTGCAATGGTATGCCAGTAGCACACCCGTCGAACTTCGCTGGCGGCAAGGGGCCACGGGTGCCTGGACCACCGTCCCGAATCAGTACCAGTTTTACCAGCTAAGCGGGTTGGCAAATAATACCGCCTACGACTGGCAGGTGCGGGCCAACTGCGCCGACCCCGACGATTTCACGCCTACGTCGTTTTTCCGAACGGTCTGCAACATTCCGTTTAGTCCCGGCAGCAGCAACGTCCGGGCAGAGTCGGCTCTGGTGAACTGGAACAGCTTTAACAATGGCACAACCTACGAAATCCGCTATCGAGTCGGCACCGGGGCCTGGGTCTCGGTAACCACCGGGGTCAACGCGGCCAGCCAACTGCTCACGGGTCTGACCAACAACACGACCTACGAATGGCAAATCCGAACCCTCTGCACGGGAGGCTCCACCTCCGACTGGTCGCACTCGTTGTTTTTCACGACCACCTGCCCCGCTCCCGCCAACCTCTTCACCGACCGCATCGACGCCACTACGGTCCGTTGCACCTGGACCCGGCCCTACACGGGAGTTAATTCTACCCTGCAATACCGGCAGCCGGGCACAGGCGTCTGGACAACCGTGGGTGGCCTCACCAGCAGTGGCACGTCCGTGACCTACACGGTCACGGGCCTGAGCGAGCAAACCACCTACGAGTGGCAGGTGACGACCGACTGCGGGAGCGGGATTAGTTCGGGTACACCTAACCAGCCCATCACGTTCCGCACCACGGGCACGGCTCCCCCCTGCGCAAGCATGATAACCGTACAAAACGGCGACTGGACCAACCCGGCCGTGTGGTCGTGCAACCGGGTGCCCCTGGCCACCGACCCCGTACAAATCCGCCACAACGTGATGATTCCCGACAACGGCACAGGCCGGGCTTCGCGCCTGAGCTACGACGCGGGCGGGCAGGTTCGTTTTGGCACCCAGGCCCGGCTGTTACTAGGTCTTTAAACACCAGCGATACCGCTTTCCGACTCAGTTTCCACTACCCAAATGATAATCCAGACCGTTATGAGTACACGTTCGTTTTCGCAATTGCCGGGGCACTTGCCCCTCGTCATGCCCACGTCCCGGCGTCCGATCCTGTTCAAACGGCGGACGTCGGGGGCGGCTTCAACAACGCCCGAAGCAGGCGTATCGCTGCCCTTCCCTCATGGGCGGCAGTGGGTGGCCGTGTCGCAGATTATCCGGTTTGAAGGCGAGGGCAACTACACCCACTGTCATTTTCGGGAGGGGCCACCCCTGTTGGTAGCTCTCTCGCTCAAAGTGTTCGCCGAGCGGATGCCTGCGGGGGCTTTTGTGCGCGTTCACCGCAAGCACCTGCTCAACCTGGCCTGCGTGGCAAGTATCTCGTACCGAACCCCTCTGATTACCCTGACCAACGGCGAACAGATTCCGGTGGCCCGTCGGCGGGTATCGGAGTTACGCAGGGCGTGGCGGGGGAATGAGTAGCAATCAATCGCGTAACCTCGTCTATACACCCAAAAACTTCCTCGTTCCTGAATCGAACGACGGTTAGCCCAAACTCCTGAAGCATGTACGTTCGATTGGCATCGTACTCGATTTGATCAAGGGAATCGTGTACGCTACCATCTAACTCGATCACCAACCGCGCCTTGTGACAATAAAAGTCGGCGACAAAATGAGCAATCGGGTGCTGGGCTTTGAATCGAAGGCCGCCGAGTTTGTTCCGTCGCAGTTCCTGCCAGAGTCGAGTTTCTGCCGGGGTCATGTTCTTACGAAGTGCTTTTGCAAACTCGAAGACCTGCGGAGTGGCTCCGTAAAACATGTCGGCGGGTATGAGAGGACGCTTTAAGAGCTGTCTATTAAGGCTTTACAGCTTTAACAAAGAATACCTTGAGCATGAGTTTACTCAAAGAAAGGCAAGCTTGAGCGTTGGCTGTGTCTACCCCCACCCCCTAAAGGGGGCTTTGTCCAATATGGAAGTAAGTCTCCTAATTAATTTGGAGTATATGAGCGACGTTTTTCCGGGCTTCCTTAACCCCGATCTACCTAAAGGGGACTTTGTCCGACGTTTGAATAAGCCCCCTTTAGGGGGTGGAGGGTAGACACAGCCAACGCTCAAGCTGATTTAACGTGTCAACAATTCAATTTTTTACCTTTTCAAAACAACCAATTACCATGCAAAACAACTTTACCTTTCTCCGAGTCCAACGCGGGTTACTCCCCTGGCTCTTTTCGCTGCTGTGTGTGACGAGTGTGTTTGGGCAGACGTGCCCGGTGCCAACTAATTTCCTTGACGCTCGAAACGCTACATCTACTTCAGTCGAATTAAGCTTCGGAGGTGGAGAATTAGGGGCGAGTTATGAAATCCAGTATAAACCAACGAGCAGCACAGCCCCATTTGCGTCGCTTACCTTCGTAACTCCTGCGGGCACAGGGGGTAAATTTTACACATTGACAAATCTGACCCCCAACACTATATACCAATGGCGAGTACGAACCTTATGTAGCAACGGCAGCGTATCAGCTTTCTATAATCCTGCCAACAATTTCCAAACTGCCTGCGCGGCACCGACTAATTTCCTTGACGCTCGAAACGTTACATCTACTTCAGCCGAATTAAGCTTCGGAGGTGGAGAATTAGGGGCGAGTTATGAAATCCAGTATAAGCCAACGAGCAGCACAGCTCCATTCACATCGCTTACCTTCGTAACTTCGGCAGGCACAGGGGGTAAATTTTACACATTGACCGATTTGATCCCCAATACAATTTATCAATGGCGGGTTCGAACTGTTTGTGCGCCAGGGATAGTCTCTTCTTTTTACATTCCAGCTAACAATTTCCAAACCACCTGTGCCGCACCGACCGCTTTCCTTGAAGCACGAAACATTACATCTACGTCGGCAGAGTTAAGTTTTGGAGGGGGTGAATCAAGTGCCAGTTATGAGATACAGTATAAACCCACAAGCAGCACGGCATCCTTTACTTCGTTGACTTTCGTAACAGCAGCGGGTACGGGTGCTAAGTTTTATACCATCACGAACTTACTCCCAAACACGGTTTATCAATGGCGGGTCCGCACCGTTTGTGCGCCGGGCATCACCTCTGGCTTTTACATTCCTGCTAACAACTTCCAAACCCTTTGCCGTGTCCCGAGTTCGCCATTTGTCGATCAAATTACCAATAACTCGGCCCGCGTCAGTTGGCAGGATGGGGAAGTGGGAGCCGATTACGAGGTTCAATACCGCATCCGCAACACCAATGCTGCCTGGACGTCGGCCACGCTCGTTACTCCACTGGGCATTTCGGCCCGTAAACATTTCACGATCATCGACATAAAGCCCGGCACGATCTACGAATGGCGCGTTCGGTCGATTTGTGCGCCGGGGATTACGTCGGATTTTATGATCGACCCCAACAGTTTCCAGACCCTGTGCGGAACACCCAACCAACTCACCACCGATCAACTTACCAGCACGTCGGCGCGGCTCAACTGGTTTGGGGGTGAGGCCGGTGCCAGCTACGAGATCAACATTCGGGTGTCGGGGACAACGTCGTGGAGTACGGTCCCGGTCAGCACCACGCAGGGGCCGGGCGAGTTCAAACGGCGCATCGTGACGGGGCTGACGGGCGGCACGGTCTACGAATGGCGTGTTCGCACGGTTTGTACGGCGGGCATTTATTCCGATTACGCGCTCCCTCCGGTCCTATTCACTACGGTTTGCAATCCGCCCGTTCCGCAGGGCGTACAGAATTTGCTGGGGGCATCGGTCGAGGTGGTTTGGAACGGGGGCGAGTCGGGCGCGGGCTATGAGGTGCAGTACCGGGGCGTGAATACCATTGCCTGGACAACGGCAAGCATGAGCAGTTCGCTCGGCGCGGCAGACTCCAAACGGCTGGTGTTGACGGGGCTGGCTCCGGGCGTGATTTACGAGTGGCAGGTCCGAACGGTTTGCTCGTCGGGCGTGCCGTCGAGCTATACGCTGGCAACGGCGCGGTTCCAGGTGCCGGTGCAGAACGTGTTCATGGGTGTAGGCGCGGGTCAGAGCATCAGCACGGGCGTGGGTAACGTGGGCATTGGTACCAACGCCAGCTTTTCGATCACCACCGCCGATAATACCGTTGCGCTTGGCAAAGCCGCCGGTTTAGGCAACACCAGTTCGGGCAACACCTTCGTGGGGGCCGAAGCCGACGCGTTGGCTCCCAACCTGAGCAACGCTACGGCCATTGGTCTACGCGCCAAAGTCGGAGCCAGCAACGCCATCGTGTTGGGCGACGTAGACGCCAACACCAAAGTGGGCATCGGCGTAACGGCCCCCGAATTTCCGCTCGACGTGCGGGGTATTATCAACCTCCGCAACCGGGGTACACTCAAGTTCAGCCATTTGCTCAATCCCAACCTCCGCCCCGACGGCACCGATCAATTCCTGACCGTCGACGATAAAGGGCAGGTGGTTCTCTCGCGCTACCGGGTCAGCATCGCCAACCCAAACCAGTGGGCCGACCGCGTGTTTGAACCCGGCTACCGCCTGCGCCCTCTCTCCGAAGTACAACGATTTATCGGTCAACATAACCACCTGCCGGGCATCCCCTCCGCCGAACAAGTGACCCGCGAAGGTATCGAGGCCACCAAATTGAATGCCCTGCTGCTGGAGAAGATCGAGGAACTAACCTTGTATTTGATCCAGATTCGGACCGAGGTTGATGCGCTGAAAAGGAAGTAATGTAGCGTGGTTTTCCTAAACCGCGCGTGGTGCGTCAGCAAACTATCACAGGGCTGACGCATCACGCGCGGTTGAGGACAACCACGCTACTTCCGCCGACTCACCACCTGCTTGCGGCCAATAGCTGCCCCTTCGAGGAGTTTCAATCGGGCGTTCATGTCTGCCAATTGAGACGCAAAATTTTGCGTCTCAGCTCGTAGATTTTGCGTCTCAGCCCGTAGATTTTGCGTCTCTACGCGTAACCGCTCGTTCTCCCGAATCAGTGCCTGCACACCGGCGAAGGTCACGCCCGCGAAATCGTGGCTATAAATGAGTGTGTCACACCCGATTTGCCCCAACCCGTCGTTCCCAAAAGCCGCGTAGAAATCCTGCGCCATTGGCCCGTAGTGTCGAATCTCGCGTTGGCCTTTGTAGTTCCAGCTACTGAGTTTCATGCCCCCAATTTTGCGGAGGACGTCGGCGTGGTTCATGGGCAACAGCCGTTCTTTTTTGGTCGAATCCGAAATGCTGCCCCAGGCGTTTTGTCCTGCCCCGGCAAACACGCCCGTTCGGGTGCTGGTGCCGGAGGTCATAAAGTAATACCCATTGCGGAAACGGGCCACAAACTGGTCGGCGGTTCCGGCCCCGGTCGAACCCTGCCCCAGCGGGTCGGTGTCGCCAATCATGAAAGCCCCCGCCTGATTGTTGGTGTTCATGCGGTGGCCCATCGCCGTTGAGTAGTTGCCGCTGGCAATATTCAAGTACCCCATCGCGGTAGAGGCAAGACCACTGGCCGTATTTTGCAGACCCATCGCGGTGGATGCCGCTCCACTGGCTGTATTGGAGTTGCCCATCACCGTAGCATTGTCTCCACTGGCCGTATTTACACTCCCCATTGCAGTGGAACCCGGACCACTTGCGGTGTTGCCCCTGCCCATTGCCAGAGCTGTTGGGCCGCTCGCGGTGTTCTGCAAACCCAACGCCATCGCGTTCGTGCCGCCCGCACTCACCGACGTGCCAAACGCCATGCTGGCATACCCAGTGGAGTGGTTATACTGCCCAATGGCAACCGAATTTGTCGTGCTGGTTGGTACATAATTATACGCGCCAATGGCTACTCCGCCGGGTGCGCCCGCAGTGTTATTACGCCCGATTCCTACGGCATAATCTCCCCCGGCACCGTTGGTAAACCCAAGCGCGATGGCATTAAATCCAGCCGCGTTTGTGTTGCCGATAGCCACCCCAAAATCTTTAGAGGGTCGGTTTCGATAGCCGATGGCGATGCTGCTGGTCCCGATGGTGTAATTGTCGTCGCCGATAGCCGCCGACCTGTCGCCCGATGCGAAGTTGCTGTATCCCAACGCCATAGCGGCTATTCCATTGCCAAACCCATCGAATCCACTACCGGTAGTATTCTCGCGCCCGATAGCCGCCGACCCCACGCCGACCGCCCGGTTCTTGTCACCCAACGAGACCGACCCTGCGCCGAGTGTCCAACCCCGATAGTCGGGAGGTACACCCGCCAGCAAGGCCCCGGTTTGGGTATTGAACTGGAGTTGGTTGGTGTTGGGCGTGCTAACGAGACTGGTTGCAGGCGTGTTGTCAGCATACAGGGCACGCCATTGGAGCCGGAACCCGCGCCCGCCCGTGCCGTCGGGAGTTCCCCAAAACCGGATGGTAAATTCATTGTCGGGAATCACAATCCGACCGGGTAACGTTGTTCCAAAAAATGGAGGAATGCTTGTTACCGATGGGCTGCTGATGGTCAGGTAATCTCTGTTTCGCGCATCTGGTCCCAAATCAAATTGCAGAAACGTGATCTCGATACCCACTATCGTTTCGCCCGGTGGTGGCGAGGTAATCCACACCTTTTGGCTACAATTATACTCTGTGGTAGCTGAGTAGGTGGAGTAGTTAGACGGGTCCGTCATGATACCGGCTTGTGTATCGCGGTAGGTCTCAAACGGCCCACAGTGAATTGTCGCTGTGCTCGCCTGTGGGTTGGTGGTGGTGAGTTTATATTTCTGCTGGACAATAAAACTGCCCAACGAATAAACCTCAAAATCCTGCCGGGGCGTAACGCCCGCCGGGGAATTAAAGCCCATTTGGGCGTGGGCGGCTGGCACCAAGGCAAGCATCAGGCAAAGCGAGAGTAGGTATCTGGTCATAGAGTTGGTCGGTTCAAGGTTTCGCTTTGTGGAGCGAGATGCGTTCACGCCGGGTTAGAACAGCGCGTTCGAGAAGTTGCAATCGAGCCTTCAATTGTTCATTCTCCCGAATCAACGCCTGCACCCCGGCAAAGGTCACGCCCGCAAAGTCGTGACTGTTGATGAGCGTGTCGCAACCCACTTGCCCCAGCGCGTCGTGGCCGAAGGCCGCGTAGAAATCCTGCGCCATAGGCCCGTAGTGCCGGATCTCGCGTTGGCCTTTGTAGTTCCAAGAGGTCAACTTTATGGCGTTGATCTTTTGGAGGACATCGGCGTGGTTCATGGGCAGAAAACGTTCCTTGCGGGTCGAGTCCGAGATGGCACTCCAGGCGTTCTGGCCTGCGCCAATTACCACGCCTGTGCGGGTGGCGGTGCCGGAGGTCATCAGATAATAACCATTGCGGAAGCGGGCCACAAACTGGTCGGGGCTTCCAGCTCCGGTGCTGCCCTGCCCCAGGGGGTCGGTGTCGCCAATCATAAACGCCCCGGCCTGCCCGTTGGTGCTCATGCGGTGGCCCATTGCCGTGGAGTAGTTGCCGCTGGCCGTGTTGAGGTAGCCTATGGCGATGGAGCCGATACCGCTTGTTGTGTTTTGTTTCCCGATAGCCACCGCATTGGCTGGCGTAAACCCATACCCTACGCTGTTGATCGTGTTCTCGTCGCCGATGGCCGTACTGTTGCTTCCCCGAACCACATTTTTGGCACCCAGCGCGGTCGCATTTCGGACTTCAATGGCGACATTATTCTCCTCACCCAGTACCATTACCTGATCGGTACTAAATTCGGCTGTATTATTACGACCTGCCACGAAGTTATTATACCCATTTGTCTTGTTTCCGCTACCGAATACGGTCGAATAATAGCCATAGTTCAGGTTATCGAGGCCAGCACTCAAGGCACCCCAATACACATCGAACTTCATGGAATGCCCAAAAGCGATAGGCCCTACTGTACGAGACTCATAGATCCCAAAACCCGAATCATCGCGTACTAAAGCCCGCCAGCGAAGCTGAAATCCCCGCCCCACACTGGCATCATTGTTTGTAATGAACTGAATACGAATCGTGTTGCCCGATATAATATGCCGTTCGGGAATTCGCTGTCCGGTTAGTACATACATAATCCGATTGTCCTTATTCAGTATATTGACGTAGTCGGTTGGGGGGGCTAACCCTTGGGGCGTTGTATCGAAATCATCAAAAATTAGTTCGATTCCGATCACGGTTGCCGTGCTGGAATTGGGCACGGAAATGGTTTGCGTGCAGGAATAACTAATACCCGCCGTATAGTTGGCATCGCCAGATGGGTCTTTCAGAATACCGGCTGTGGCCGTTAGCGTAGGCGAAGTTGGCGCACAACTCATGGTGTTGAGACTGCTCTCTGGAGCACCTTTGGCATACTGGTATTTTTGTTGAACCAGAAGCCCATCGCGGGCGTAAAACTCAAAGTCGGTCGTGGGCTTTACGTCCATTGGTGCGTTAAAACCCATTTGAGCGCGGGCCGCTGGCAACAGAGTAAGCAGGAGGCAAAGCGAGAGTAGGTATTTTATCATAAGGTTGTTCGGGTTTACAATTTCACAAATTCTACCCGCCGGTTGTTGGCTTTGCCCTCGGCAGTGGTGTTGGGGCTGGCGGGCTGGGTTTCGCCCCGACCGTCGGTATCTAACCGGCTGGCGTTCACCCCAAACTGACTCGTGAGAGCCGCCCGCACGGCAACCGCCCGGCGTTTGGAAAGCTCCAGGTTGGCGGGGGCATCGCCGTCGGAGTCGGTGTGCCCAATGATGCGGACGCGCACCGCCGGGTTTTCCCCCAACACCTCGGCAATCTGTTTCAGGCTCCCGAACGATTCGGGTTTAATCCGGTCAGAATTCGTGTCGAAGCCGATACCGGTGGTCACAAAGCGGCCTTCGGTCAGGAGTTTGCTGCGGGTGTCGGGTGCGCCCTCGGCCAGCCGCAAATCCGACAGATAGTACGGGCCTTTGCCAAACGAAGCCACCTGAAACGCCAGCCGGTGGTAGGTCGCTTCGGGCGCGAATGCCTGCGGAATGTCCCAGATTTTCTCGTCGTCCAGATACACCCGCAACCGGGTTTTCTGCCGCCAAACGGATACCCGCGCCGTAGACTTTTGGTTCTTAAAACTGAATGTCGGCGTGGCAATTTTGTTACGGATCACCGGAATCCGGCTCACCATGTCCCACACATCTACGGTTGACACACCCCCTGTTTGCGGGCAAAACGACACCACCACGTTACCGGTATTGCGGTGGGCAAAGAGGGCTTTGGCCTCAGTTTCGGGCGTAAACAACAAACTCAGGTAGTGCAGGGTGTAGCGGTGGGCCGGGTCGATGGTGGGGTTGGCCGCCATCGTAAATTCGAGCGTGAAGTTGTCGGGCAGGTTCTTCACAAACTCCGGAAAAGCCAGCGTGGCATCGTTAAGCTGAAGCCACCGCCCCGGCTGGCCCTCGATAGTGACCAGTTCGCCGGAGCCGTTGGAGTTCCATCGGGCCGGAAAATCGCCGATTTCGCCCTGCGAGAAATCCTCCAGGGCCGTCACGCGGTCGCCCGGCACAAAGTCGAATTTGGAATAGGTTTTGAGCGAGGGTGACTCGGTCGTGCGCTGTGGGGTCTGGGCGTAAACAAGCTGGCTCACCAAAAGCAGGCACAGCGCGATAGAAAGGCTATTTTTCGTCATGGTTTTGTTTTACGAAGTGATACGCGCTCGCGTCGTGTGAGCATGGCGCGTTCGAGGAGTTGCAAGCGGTTGTTCGTTTCGTTCTGTAGAGACGCAACCCTTTGCGTCTCAGCCTGTGAATCGCGCAATTGGGATTGGAGATTTTGCACCTGAGACGCGAAATTTTGCGTCTCTACGCGTAACCGCTCATTCTCCCGAATCAGGGCCTGCACTGCCGCGAAGGTGATGCCCGCAAAATCGTGGCTGTTGATGAGCGTGTCGCAACCTACCTGCCCCAGCGCGTCGTGGCCGAAAGCCGCATAGAAATCCTGGGCCATCGGCCCGTAGTGCCGGATCTCGCGTTGACCTTTGTAGTTCCAGCTTGTGAGCTTCATGGCGTTGATTTTCCGCAACACCTCAGCGTGGTTCATCGGCAGAAAACGCTCCTTGCGGGTCGAGTCCGAAATGGCACTCCAGGCGTTTTGGCCCGCCCCAATCACAACGCCGGTTCGGGTGGTATTGCCGGAGGTCATCAGGAAGTAGCCGTTGCGAAAACGGGCCACGAACTGATCGGGGAAACCGACAAGGGTGGTGCCCTGCCCAAGCGGGTCGGTGTCGCCAATCATAAAAGCCCCGGCCTGATTGTTGGTGTTCATGCGGTGGCCCATCGCCGTGGAGTAGTCGCCACTCGCCGTGTTAAGGTAGCCCGTTGCCAACGCCGTGTTGCCCGAAACGGTATTTTGGCGACCCAGTCCCGTCGCATAATCGTTGCCCACCACCAGCGACGTACCGAAGGCCATTGTATTGGCCGACAACGGGTAACCCGTGTTGATGGTGTTCCCATTACCAACCGCTATTGAGCTGACTCCCAACAGACTATTTTGTCGCCCAATGGCGAACGAGTTACGGCCAAGCACGCTGTTGTTATCGCCGAACGTGTAGGTGTTGGTGTTCTTGTTTTCGTTCTCCCGCCCGATGGCAATGGATGAGGCTGCGGTTGTTCGGTTGTTGAAGCCGAGCGCAATAGAATACTGACTCAATGCCTTGTTCTGAAACCCCGCCGTGAAGGTGCTGTTCTCCACGTCGAACTGCATCACCGAGCCAAACGTATTGTCGAACGTTGGGGAAGCAGCCTCTTTGTACACCGCCCGCCAGCGCAACCGAAAGCCCCGGCCAACGTTCGCGTCGCCATCGGCCTGAAAATGAAAAATGAGATTATTGGACGGAAAAAACTGGGGGGCGGGCAGCGTGTTCCCGGAAAAGGTTCGTTCGTTTCCCAGCGCATCTGTTATAACGAGAACATCAGAACCCGCTAAAGGGGCGTTTTCGGTGTCCAAATCCTCAAAAACCACTTCAAACCCTATGGCCCCGTTCACTATAAGCGACTGCATGCAGGTGTACGCCAAACTGGGCATATAGTTGGCATCGCCCGTGGGTTCCTTGAGCGTACCGGCAGCAGCCGTGATGATGGGTGGCACGGCGACACAACTCAGATTCAGAACGTTGGCCGCCGGATCGACGGTGGTGTACCGGTATTTTTGTTGCACCAGAAAACTATTTCGGGGGTACAACTCAAAGTCTTGTCGGGGTGTAACGCCCGTTGGCGAGTTAAAACCCAGTTGGGCGTAGGCGGCTGGGATCAGGGCCAGCAGGAGGCAAAGCGAGAGCAGAGATTTTATCATGGTTTGGTTTTTCGCATGGTCACGCGTTCACGCCGGGTTAAGATGGCGCGTTCGAGCAGATGAAGGCGGTTATTCATTTCGGCCTGTAGAGACGCAACCCTTTGCGTCTCGGCACGCGCCCGTTGTGCCTCATCCCGCGCCCGTTGCGTCTCCGTTTTTTGTTCCGCTAGCTGAGACGCAAAGGATTGCGTCTCTACGCGTAACCGCTCGTTCTCTTTCACCAGAGCCTGCACCGCCGAGAGGGTTAGCCCTTCAATGTCCTGCGTGGTGATGAGCGTATCGCAGCCGATCTCACCTAACGCGTCTTTTCCGAAGAGGGAGAAAAACTCCTGCGCCATCGGGCCGTAATGCCGCCGGTCGCGCTGGCCTTTGTAGTTCCAGGTGGTCAGTTTCATCCCGCTGATTTTCTGCAACAAAGTGGGGCCGTCGACCGCCAGAAAACGTTCTTTACGGGTAGAATCCGAGATCGTGGCCCAGGACGTACCGCCAGCCGCCAATGATACACCCGTTGTTAACGTACTATTGCTAAAAAGCCGATAGCCTCCCGCAAAGCGGGCGGTGAGTTGGTTTGTAGCCGTAGCCAGGGTTGAGGTAAACGTTAAAAACGTACTGTTATCACCCAAGAGCATAGCCCCTTCGTATCCGGCAGTAGAGACCAAAGTACCAATGGCCGTAGAGTTGTTTCCACTGGCTGCATTAAAGCTACCAACTGCGGTGGCATTATACCCACTGACGGTGTTCGAGCGGCCTAAGGCATTGGAATGGTCCCAGCTAACTTGGTTGTTGAAACCCATTGCATTGGAATAATTTCCGCCCACCCCATTCGAGCCGCCGAATGCACTGGAATAATCCCCACTAACGGTGTTTACGTAACCCCACGAACCTGAAAAATCTCCACCGACCGTGTTTCTGCTGCCCAATGCGGTGGCGTATTTACCCATCTGTTGCATTGCTCCTACCCCACTGAACCCGCTAACTAACGACCCTTTGGTCAGATCAAATCGCAAGGATTTACCAAAAAAACCATCGCCCGCCCCTATTGGCGAAGGAGCCGTAGTCACCCGTCGCCAACTGAGGGCAAAACCGGCCCCCACGTTACCATCGTTGTCGGCTCTGAACGTGATTGCCACTCTATACCCCGGCACCAGCAGCACGGGCGGCAACGCACTCCCCGAAAAGGCAAGGCGGGTTCCATAAACATCCCAAATTATCACCGAATCGCCGTTGGCTTCGGTATCAAACTGAGTGAAGGTCAGCTCATAGCCCACCGATACGGGATTACCGGGGGTACTTATAGCTTGTGTGCAGGTGAGGCTGGCGGGATAGTTGCCTGTGCCGCCGGGATCAAGCAAGACGCCGGCAGACGCTGTTAGCAAGGGGGGCGAGGCCGCACAACTTATCGTGAAGGTGCCCGAAATGGGGTCGGTCGTAGAGACGTATTTTTGCTGGACCACAAACTGATCGCGACTATAGATTTCCATATCGCGGACGGGGGCAACACCTGCTGGAGCATTGAGGCCCATTTGAGCGTGAGCGGCTGGGAGCAGGGCCAACAATAAACAAAGAAGTAGAGGAAAGCGCATAGAATCGAACAGATTTGGCCTGATGGTTAGCTATTGGTCGGGGTAGATGCCCCAACGGAAACACGGACAAAGCTATCCAGTGTTACACCCACCCGCAATCCCCTATTTTGGTTACGGCACTGTTTATTAGCTCATTACAACAATAATTGCGTAGTTCTACGGGGCATTGGGCCACAAAACAGGGCGTTTGGTTTTCTGCGGCAGGTTATCAACCTTTACCAATTGGTTGGCATCCCCACTTTTGGGGATGCGGCCTTACGCCCACCCCAATCACGGCATGACTTTTTCGCTCGATTATCCGTCTGTCCGGCTCCTGCTCGACGGTATGCTGCTCATGATGGCCCTCTACGGGCTGTTCAGCTTTGCCCAGCACCGGCAGGCCATCCACCTGTTCTATGCTGCCTACATGGTGTGCATGATTGCGCGCTTTGGCGTCCGTGATTTTGGCGGGCAACTGCCCTACAGTCACGCCCTCGAAAGCACGCTGGAGGGGTTAGCCATTGTCGCTTACATTCAGTTTGCCAGTTGGCTGATGGACATCCCGCACCACGACCCGCTCAGTCGCCGGGTGCTGAACTGGATGACCGCTAACCTGATCCTGGCGGCTCTGATCGAGTGGATTTTCTACGCACTTCGGTTGTCCCCCTGGACCGGCATCGTCGTGTTTGTTCTGAGCCGGGTGCTGATGGTAGCCGGAACAGCCTTCATTGTGCCCCGGCTGTTCCGGCAGCGGCACCCAACCCTGAAGTGGTTCATTAGCGGCACGGCGTTTTTCGTGGGCGGGGCGTTCGTATCGCTCACCTATCTGATGAACCCGACCCTGTTTATGGCTGTCACCGAAGGCACCGTAAAACCCCTGATCTTCATGCAGATCGGCGTCGTGATCGAGGTATTGTTTTTCACGATGGGCCTCTCGGTCAGGAACCGGCTCGTGGAACAGGACAAGCTCCAGGCCCAGGCCGACCTGATTGAGCAACTGCGCGAGAACGAACGCAAGCAAAACGCGCTCAACGGCATCCGCGACGACATTGCCCGCGACCTGCACGACACCGTTGGCTCCGACCTCAGCACGATTTCTTTGCTCGCGGGCGTGGCCACCCACCAACCCGACCGCGCCCCCGAACTATTCGACACCATCGGCCAAACGGCCCGGCGCGTGATCGACACCATGCGCGAGATTGTCTGGAACCTCAACTCGGCCAACCACACCACCGAAACGCTCAACTTCCGCATCCGCGAAATCGCCTACGAACTCTTTACCAACGACCCTACCACCACCGTCACCCTCGACATTGAACCCGACGGCCCCGACACGTTCCCGGCCCCGACCCGCAAAGAAATTCTACTGATCGTGAAAGAGAGCTTGCAGAACATCCGCAAACATGCCCAGGCCACGCAGGTTTCTATTCAATGGCGGAGGGACGGCGAAAGCGGTTGGCAACTGGTAATCCAGGACAACGGCATCGGATTTGATATTGATGATTTGAAGCGACAAAGTGGCTTACGAAACTTAAAACAACGTGCCGAAACGCTCGGTGGAAGTCTGGAAACTAGTTCGCGACCGGGGGATGGAACTATGATCCGATTGGTCTGTCCAACAGCGCAAGTCGTAGTGCAGGGGATAGGTTAAGGGTGGACAGTCAAAATAGCTTGCAATTCTGCCAAATGTCGTTTAGATTTATGTCAAATAGCGCACACTATGGAATTAACTCTGGAGATTGGTATCGACAATGGCGGTTTTAGTTTGGTTGAACAGACCCGTACAGGCATCAACCGCTACAAAGTCGATGAAGTTGCCCATTTGGTTGGCCTGACCGACCGGGAGATGGCCCGCATTCTGACTATTTCTGAACGAACCCTGCATCGGCTTCAGCCCGACACCCGCCTGGACGGCAATGCGTCGGAACGCTTGTTGTTGTTAGAAGCACTTCTTCGTCATGGTTTGTCAGTTTTTGATGATCGCGCTGAAGTGCTGGGTCGTTGGTTACGCGTTCCGCTACCAGAACTTCGGCGACAGACACCTGTTTCACTGTTAGACACGATAACGGGATTCGGTATGGTGCATACTGTTCTGGGACGAATAGAACATGGCATTTACGCTTGATTTCTAATGGGGAGTCCACCAAGGCTTGTTTATCGGTTAATCAAAGAGCGGTTTCTGGAAACTCCCCTATCGGCCGAGGGGGCACGCCGATGGGGTGGTCGCTGGAATCCGCCCGGCGTCGGCATACTGTACACCTCCTCTAGTCCTGAACTGACCTTGTTGGAGCAATTGGTCCATTTGCCTACGCTTCCCTACGATGATTTGCCCCGGCTATGCTTACTGACGTTGGCTTTACCCGAAGAGCCACGAATGGTACTACCTGACGAATTGCCCCCTTCCTGGCGCGATGAAGCCCATTTTTCGGCCAATCACGCCCGGCTTGCCGGTTGGCTTCAAAACCCCGACGTGTTAGCGATTGGTGTACCGTCGGCTGTTGTTTCGGAGTCGTTAAATTTCCTGATCCATCCTCGGCATCCACTTTTCGCTGGAATTGAGGTGATCGAAAGTAAGCCATTTCCCATTGACCCACGCCTTTGGCGAATTGGCGCATCGGAAGTCTAAATCACAATCATTCCTCAACGCCGATAAAACCGCGCGACCGCTTCCGTAGCCGAATGCACGTGCAGCTTCTCATAAATCCGTTTCAGGTGGGTGCGGACTGTTTCGACACCGATGCCGCAGCGTTCGCCAATATCGCGGTGCGAGAGGCCGTTGGCCAGTAATTCCAGCACTTGCCGTTCGCGTTCGGTGAGGGTGGCAAGGTTGTTGGCGGCCAAAGTGGGCGGTTGCGAGAGCCATTGGATGACCCGGCGGGCGATGGCCGGGGTCATGGGTGCCCCGCCCTCATGAACATCGCGGATGGCGTCGAGGAGTTGCGCGGGGGGCGTGTGTTTGAGCAGGTAGCCGCTCGCGCCCGTGCGGAGGGCCGTAAACACGCGCTCGTCGTCATCGAAAACCGTCAGAATTAGCACCGGAACCGATAAACCGGCTTTTCGGATTTGGCCGACGGCTTCCACGCCCGTAATCCCCGGCATGTCGATGTCCATCAAGACCACGTCGGGCGCGAGAGCGCGAATGTACTCTACTGCATTCTGGGCATGGGGGAAATCGCCAACCACCTCGAAACCGGGCGTGCCGCCAATGAGCAGGCTCAGGGCCATACGTAGTGAATCGCTATCGTCAAAAAGCAGTACACGGAGGAGGGGCATAGTAAACCGTTTAGGAGTGGGCAAAGCTACCAATTCGCTTTTATCAACTTTTTAAAAATCCGTGCTAATCCGCCCAATCCGTTCAATCCGCGTTCCTATCCTTTATCTTTGCGCCCATTATGGCGTACAAATCCATCAAATCCGTACTGAGCGGGGCCGAAGCAGGCTCCGAGTTGACTGTTAAAGGCTGGGTCCGAACCAAACGCGAGAGCAAAAACGCGATTTTCGTGGCCCTCAACGACGGTTCCACCATCAATAACCTACAGGCCGTAGCCGAGGCCGGTCAACTGCCCGACGATACGCTCCGGCTTATTACTACCGGGGCTTGTTTGGCCGTGACCGGAACCCTTGTGGAGTCACAGGGTAGCGGGCAGGCGGTGGAGTTGAAAATTGGCGAGGTGCATATCTACGGCCCCGCCGACCCCGAAAAATACCCCCTGCAACCCAAGCGGCACTCGCTCGAATTTCTGCGCGAGATTGCCCACCTGCGCCCCCGCACCAATACCTTCAGCGCGATTTTGCGGGTGCGGCACGCGCTGGCGTTTGCGGTCCATAAATACTACAACGACAACGGGTTCTTTTACCTGAACACGCCCATCATCACGGCCTCCGACGCCGAGGGCGCGGGCGAGATGTTCCGCGTATCAACGCTCGACCCATTGAACCCGCCCAAAACCGAGGACGGCAAAATCGACTACAGTCAAGACTTCTTTGGCCGCGAAACCAACCTGACCGTTTCGGGGCAGTTGGAAGGCGAACTGGGCGCGCTGGCTCTGGGTAAGATTTACACCTTCGGGCCAACGTTCCGGGCCGAAAACTCGAATACCACGCGCCACTTGGCCGAGTTCTGGATGATTGAGCCGGAAATGGCGTTTTACGAACTCGAAGACAACATGGCTCTGGCCGAAGATTTCGTAAAGTCGGTGATCCGCTACGCCCTCGACCACTGCGCCGACGATCTCGCTTTCCTCGAAAACCGCTTAATCGAAGAAGAGAAAACCAAAAAGAAGGAAGAGCAAAGCGAACTGACCCTGCTCGAAAAGCTCCGGTTCGTGGTCGACAACGATTTCGAGCGGCTCACCTACACGGAGGCCGTGGAGATTCTGCGAAACTCGAAGCCCGCCAAAAAAGGGCAGTTTCAGTATGAGGTGGGTTGGGGCATCGACCTGCAATCGGAACACGAGCGGTATCTGGTCGAGAAGCATTTCAAGAAGCCCGTGATACTGACCAACTACCCCCGCGCCATTAAGTCGTTCTACATGAAGCAGGACAACGAACCGGCCACCAACAGCCGGGGCGAGGTTTTCGGGCCAACGGTTCGGGCAATGGATGTGCTATTTCCGGGTATTGGCGAGATTATAGGCGGCTCCCAACGTGAAGACGACCTCGACAAACTGACCACCCGCATGGCCGAAGTTGGCATCGACCCCGAAGCTATTTGGTGGTATCTGGACACGCGCCGGTTCGGGACGGCCCCCCACGCGGGTTTCGGCCTGGGCTTCGAGCGGCTCGTTTTGTTCGTAACCGGCATGGGGAACATTCGCGACGTGATTCCATTCCCGCGCGCTCCGAAACAGGCTGAATTTTAAGACAACGAACAGTGATCAGCGAACAACTAACAGTGGCGTTGTTCGTTGTTCACTGTTCTCTGATAGCTGTTCACTGTGTTAGCTCTCCCCATTTTTCTCGCTATTTCATCCGGCTTTGTGGTCGTTGGGGTGTACCTCGAACGCAAGGTCTCGGCCTTTATTCAGGACCGGCTGGGACCAATGGAGGTGGGTAAATGGGGACTGCTGCAACTGATTGCCGACCTGCTCAAACTCCTCCAGAAAGAAGACATCGTTCCCACTGCCGCCGACCGGAAGCTGTTTCTGATCGCCCCGGCGGTGATTTTCGCGTCGATCTTCGCGGGTTACGCCGTCATTCCGCTCACGCCCGATTTGCAGGGGTCGGCTACGCCAGTCGGGGTGTTTTATCTGCTCGCCATTATCTCGTTCGATGTGGTGGGTATTTTGATGGCAGGATGGGGCAGTAACAATAAGTATTCGCTATTGGGGGCTATGCGGTCGGTGGCGCAGATTATCTCGTACGAAATTCCGCTTGGTTTGGTCGTGTTGTGCGTGGTGATGCTTTGTCAGACGCTTAACCTACAGGAGATCAGCTTCCAACAGGGCATCTATACCTACGAAACCACCTGGCTGTTCAACCAACGCTGGTTGGGCATCGACGTGACGGGCTGGGGAGGCATTTTCGCCTGGAACGTGGTCCGGCATCCGCTGCTGCTCGTGGCCTACGTGATCTTTTTCATCTGCACCCTCGCCGAAGCCAACCGCGCCCCCTTCGACCTGCCCGAAGGCGAATCCGAGATTGTGGCGGGCTACGCGACGGAATACTCGGGGATGAGGTTTGCGTTGCTGTTCCTATCCGAGTACGCTATGATGCTGCTTGTGTCGATTCTGGGCGTCATTCTGTTCTGGGGGAGTTGGAATACGCCCCTACCTAACATCGGCCCCGTGCGCCTGGCCGACTGGACAAGCGGCCAACCCGGCACGGCCTGGGGCAACATCACGGCGGCTTTCTGGCTCCTCTCCAAAGCCCTCCTCGCTGTGTTGCTCCAAATGTGGGTACGCTGGACTTTCCCCCGCGTTCGCATCGACCAAATGATGTTTCTCGCCTGGAAAGTACTGACCCCTGCCGCGCTGGTCCTGCTCCTGATAACGGGCGTTTGGCGGTTGCTGGGGTAGTGGATACGTTATCTATGCGAGTTTTCACAGCCCTATCAGGGCGGCATGTCAATAGCACGAAAGAGTACAAAGACGGCAAAAGCCCCATCGGGGCGACATGTTTAGGGGTTGCCCTTACACATGCCGCCCCGATGGGGCTTCACTGAAGAAACGCCACACGGATGGGCTATTGACATGTCGCCCCAATGGGGCTAGTGTTTGTTAACTATTAATCGTGCTTTACGATACTCACCTTCACATTTTTCAGCTTATCCCCACCCTTCACCTCGAACGTTGTAGACTTGATCTCAGGGTTATTTTTCATCAATTCAGCCAACTCTGCTACCTGAGCTTTAGTAGTGGTCACGACTTCTTTATCTAATTCGCTCAGTTCCGTCATTGCATCAAATCCTTCCGCAGAACCTTCAATTTTCACCTTCGCATCGCCCACTTTGGGAGCTTTGGCCGGGGCCGGGGCGGGTGCGATTTTACCTGTGCCACGCTTGGGCGATACAGCACGGGGTGGCTCTGGAGGGGCCGGAACCGGGCGAGGGGCCGGAGCAAAACGGGGCACTGGAGCCTGCGCGGGTTCCGGGGGGGGCGGGGGAGCAAGGCGGGGGACCGAACGCGACGGGTAAGCCGCACGAGGGGCGCGGGGGTAGCGCGGGGCACGTGGCACACGCGGAACATAAGCGCGGGGGGCGCGGCCAGGGTGGCCTATGTATCCCACTCCTCGCATGGCTTCTTCAGCTATCCGCATAGATTTCTCAACCTCTTTATAAGCCTCCTCCGAGATTTGGCTCGATAGCTCACTGATCTTGGCCGAAATCTCGTAGGTAGGTTCAACCAGCTTGCTAATCGAGTCGGCCAACTGACCCATGCGGTCGTGGTAAGGCTCTAGTTTAGATTGGAGGGGTTCTAACTCCTTACCCATATCGCCCATTTGCGAGCCGAGTTTGCCCATCTCGTCGCCAAGCCGGTCCATCTCCTTCTCGTAACGCTGGCGTTGCAGCTCTTTCTGCCGCATCAGGGCTTTCCCTTGCGCCGTTTCCATTCGCGAGAGTTTTGCCAGTTCTGCATCCAGCGGGGCCAGCTTGCGGGCTAGCTCATTTTGTTGCTGAGCCATTTGGGTCTGTTGCCGCGCTAGAGCCGTTTGTTGCTTTGCCATCGCTTCGGCTTGCCTCTCAAAATCTTTATTCATTTTGAGCCAATCCCCATTTTTCAGGCTTAACTCCGCCATTTCCTTACTTAGCCGGTCAATGAGCGGCTGGCGTTCGGCCATAACCTCCTGCATCTTTTTCGTCAGGGCTTCGAGTTCCCGTTGCGCTGATTTTAGGCGCGAGGTATCGCGTTTGGGCATCGAGACATCATAAATTCTGTAATAATCTGATATTTTGACCCATTCGTTATTGACCTTAACTGAGTCGATAACCTGCCCCTTAACATGCTTTGTGGTATCCAGTCTGAATTTTATTTCCTCAAAAGACACATTCTTTAAGCCCTCTCCCAATCCATCCAGCCCATTCACCAAAGCCTTCACGCCAGTGCCCAACGCTTCAAATCCTTTCTGAGCATTTGTCTTTTGGGTGACGATTTTCTCCAGAATCACCCGATCAACGGCCGGGACCGCACTTATTGCAAGCGTTCCGTTTTCTACTTGCTCCAAATAGGTCCGCAATTGGGCGACACGAGCACTCGGCAATTGTTTACCCTGCCAAACCACATAACTCAGTCGCTTTCCGTGTTCGAGTCCAAACCGGCAAGTCTTGTCTGACTTAAACACCCATAGTTGTTTGTCTTCAAGTAAGAGCTTACGTACGGGCTTCTCCAGTTTATCTTCACTCCGCCCCACCGCATACACCGACACACTCAGGAGCAGCAAGGTAGCCAGTGTCAGACCGGCCAAACTGCCGTTCGATACGAGCGGGCGGGTTTGTACGCCCAGCATCCGCCGGACCCGGTGCAGCAGCAATTGCCGCTTGCCCGCAAAGGCCATCGCCAGAACTGGTGTGGTTTCGGTTTGGCGTTGCCACTCCTCTACGCGAGCCAGCGCACGAGCCAACACGCGGGCGTCGCCCACAACAGACACAGCCACGTCGTCGCAGCAATGTTCGCGCTCCTCACGGACCCGCGCCGAGAGCCACCACAGGGCCGGATGAAAGAAATACAGCACTTCCACGACGGACTGGAGGACATTCAGGGCATAGTCGTGCCGTCGGACGTGGGCCAGTTCGTGGGCCAAAATAGCCTCCACGTCGGTCGCGCTCAGGCCCGCCAGCAAACCCACCGGCCACAGCACCACGGGTTTCAGCACACCCACGACCATCGGCCCCGACACTCGCGCCGAAAGCCGCAAATGTGCCGACACGTTCAGATCACGGGCAATACGTTCGGCTGCTTGGGTCAGGGCTGCTGGCACGGGCATTGTGGCCGTTTGGCGGAGCCGCTGCACATAGACCCAGCCGCCCACAAGCCGTACGCCAAACACGCCCACGCCCACCATCCAGGCCCAGACGACCTCGGCCAAATGCGCGTTCAGAAACGCCTGTGTGTTTGCCATCCACGACTCGTTGGCCGTTGCTACCACAACCGCATTGAACACGTAGGGAGAAAAAGCTCCCGACACGGGTAGTGCGTGGGGTTCGTAAATCATACCAAACGTAACGGCCGAAGCCAGCACTTGGGCTAACAATCCAACGACACCAATCTGGTAGCGGACCGCAGATCGGCTTTCGCGGGTCAGGTGCATGAGTAATGCCACCGTCAATACAATCAGAAAACCCTGCCAGAGGGCGTGGATAAGCGTCCAGCCGAGAGCCTCGGCCAACGACGATAAGAGAAGGTTAGTTGCGGTCATGGTCGGTTGGTTCGTTGAAACGGTTGTTTAGCAATTTTTTGATCTCGTCCAGTTCATCAGCACTCGTTTTGTGCCGCCCCAACACCTGCATCACCAGTTGCGAAGCCGACCCCCGAAAGGCCGTCTCTAAAAACCGGTCGACCAGCGTTTGTTGGGCTTCCTGCTCGCCTAAGGCCGCCGTGTAAATGTGCGACTTCCCTTCCTCCGTACGTGTCAATAGGCCCTTGTCCTGCATAATCTGCATGATTTTGAGCGTCGTGGTGTACCCCACTTCCCGTTGCCTGTTCAATTCATCGTTCACCTGTCGCACCGTTTGTGGGCCATTGGTCCACAGCACGTGCAGCACTTCCAGTTCAGCATCTGTTGGTTTCATAGTTCATCTACGAATAATTTCGTAGCAAACATGTACGAAAGATTTCGTAATGTCAAGTGTTTAGGGAAGAAATCTTTTTTTTGGGACAACGTGTTGTGGATAGGAACACGGGTGACACGTTTTTTTTGTCATCCCGAGGTACGAGGGATCTAGCTTAGTTGTACTCAACTTGAGTGTATCAGAAGTAGATCCCTCGTACCTCGGGATGACAAAATCAGGCTGACAAAAAGAAATCCGTTTTAACCCGTTCGATCTGTTCAATCCGTGTTCCTATTATAACCGACATGACTACAGAATTAACCCTGAGCCGCCCGGCGCGGCCTTTTATTGGCGAGGAAATGGACCTCAAAACCTGGGACGACGTAAAGCCCCTGTTCGACGACTTGCTTCATCGCCCCCTACCCGATGCCACCGCCTTCCGGCAATGGCTGCACGACCGTTCGGAGCTTGAATCGTTTCTGTCGGAAGATTTTGCCTGGCGGTATATCCGCATGACCTGCGACACCGCCGACCCCGGCCTCACCGAGCGGTTCAATTATTTCGTGGAGGAAATTCAGCCGCACCTGCTCACCTACGGCAACGAACTGGACAAACGTACCGTCGAGAGTCCGTTCGTGGATGAGCTGACCGACCCGTCGGACCGCGACCCGTCGGACCGCTCCGAACCGAAATACGCGATTATGCTGCGGGGGATGAAAACCGCTATCGAGATTTTCCGGGAAGAGAATATTCCGCTGCAAACCGAACTCCAAACCCGCGAACGCGAATATGGGGCCACCATCGGGGCGATGAACGTAACCCTGCCCAACGACGAGGGCCAACCCGAAGAGATAACCCTCCCGAAAGCCTCCGACCGGCTTTACAACACCAACCGGGCCGTGCGCGAACAAGCCTGGCGGGCCATCTGGGAGCGTCGATACGCCGACCATGAGAAAATTAGCAACCTCCTCACCGACCTTGTGCGGCTGCGGCATCAGGTGGCCCAAAACGCCGGATTCGCCAATTTTCGCGACTATTCGTTTGCCGCCCTGGGCCGTTTCGACTATACCCCCGCCGACTGTTTTAATTTCCACAACTCGGTGGCCGAGGCTGTGGTCCCGTTGCTAAACCAGCTCGCCGTTTCGCGCAAGGCCGCGCTGGGCGTCGACCCGTTGCGCCCGTGGGACACCAAGGTTGATGTGCAGGGTCGCCCCCCGCTCGAACCGTTTGCCAACGGCGAAGAACTGCTCGAAAAAACAGTACAGTGCTTTGACAATCTGGATACTAGTGGGCAGTTGGGCGGGTTTCTGAGGACCATGCGGGCCATGCACCACCTTGATCTGGAGTCGCGGAAGGGCAAGTCGCCGGGGGGATACAACTATCCGCTTGAGGAAATCGGGGTGCCGTTTATTTTCATGAACGCCACGTCGAGCCTGCGCGACCTGGTCACAATGGTCCACGAGGGAGGTCACGCGATCCACTCGTTCCTGACCCGCGACCTGCCCCTGAAAGCCTTCCGCAACCCGCCGATGGAAGTGGCCGAACTGGCTTCAATGGCAATGGAACTGCTCTCGATGGACCATTGGGACGTGTTCTTCCCCAACCCCGACGACCTGCGCCGGGCGCGGCTCCAGCACCTCGAATCGATCATCGAAACGCTCCCCTGGATCGCCACCATCGACAAATTCCAGCACTGGGTGTATGAAAACCCGCAACACACTGATGCCGAGCGCACTCAAAACTGGCTTCGGATTTACGAGGAGTTTTCGGATACCGCGACCGACTGGAGTGGCTTTGAGCATTTCAAGGCGAACATCTGGCAACGACAACTGCACCTGTTCGACGTACCCTTCTATTATATCGAATACGGCATTGCGCAACTGGGGGCCATTGGCGTGTGGCGCAACTACCGGCAGGACCCCGAAGCCGGTTTGCAGGGCTATCGCAACGCGCTGAGCTTGGGCTACCAAGCCACGATCCCCGAAATTTATGCAGCCGCTAATGTCCCGTTCGATTTCTCGAAAGAGTACATCCGAGAGTTGATGGCGTTTGTGTCGGAGGAGATTGAGAAGTTAGGCGAATAAGGCCGTAGCCCACGACAACTCACGGCCCGAAATGCGTTCTTTTTCGTAGAGATCAATCAGGCGCAGGCCGTGGGCGCGGAGCAGGGTCATCAGTTGGAGATAGTCGGATTGACCTTCGTACAAGAGCGAGAAGTTCAGTTCGAGCAGCACGGCCCCTACGCGCTTTTGACGGAGAAGATTTTCGCCCCCACGCAGAACAGGCAGTTCAAAACCTTGGGTGTCAATCTTTAACAGGTCGATGTGTTCGATGCCGTGTTCCGCGCAGAACCGGTCGAGCGTGTCGACCTGTACCGTTTCGACCTGTACCAGTTCCTCTTCGGCGAAGAGATTTTCGGTATGGTCGCGGTTCATGGTCAGAAACGAGTTCAGTTCGGAGTGTTTGTAGTTGCGGAACTCGGCGGCTTCCACTCGCTCACCAAATGCAATCGGATGCAGATGCACACTTGACCCGAATTGACGCTTCTGTAGGTCGGCGTAGGTGGTCGATGCTGGTTCAAACGCGTGGATGACTGGGTGCCGGAAACAGTCCTGTAGCAGCTCGATAGTCTGCCCACGATTGGCTCCCACGTCGAAGCAGAGCGGATTGTCAAGTTTAACAATCTGGTTCAGGTCGCGGGCGAGTTCGTAGCCTGTTACGCGATTGGCAAATTGACGCCCTACAAACAGACCCGTTGAGGAGAGGAGGGATTTGAGGACGTTTTTCAGGCGATCAGCCATAGGATAGGATGAGTAGTTGATCTTCTGACGCGATAACTCGCTTCCGGTTACGCAGTTTACGGCCAATCAGACAGTAAGCCAGGTCTGATTCAGGCTCTAGAAAGTATCTGTCTGTCTATTCATTACCGATGAAAACACTCCTTCTCGCTACCTTATCGCTGTTGAGCCTTGCGACTTTTTCGCTCGCTCAACCAACCCCGCAGGCCGTAAAAGACGACATGCGCGAGGCCGCCCGTACGTTCATGGCCGCGCTCACGCCCGATCAGAAAAAAGAAGCCCTGTTCGAGTACGAAAACGACGAACGCTACACTTGGTTTTTTACGCCCCACGAACGCAAAGGCCTGACGTTGAAAAGAATGACCGCACCCCAACGGCAGGCAGCTATGGCCCTGTTACAGTCGGGCCTAAGCGACGAAGGCTACCGAAAAGCTACCGAAATTATCGACCTTGAAAATGTTCTGTGCGTGGTCGAGAACCGTCCGCCGAACGACACCTACCGCGACCCCGAAAACTATTTCGTGACGGTGTTTGGCGATCACGAGGGCAACAACCCCTGGGGATGGCGGTTCGAGGGGCACCATCTGTCGGTGCGGTTTTCGTCGCTGACGGGCCGGGTGGTGGAATCGACGCCCTTGTTCTTTGGCAGCAACCCCGGTGAGGTACGTGTTGATGTCCCACAGAAGGGGCGGCAGGTGCTCCGGCGCGAAACCGAACTCGCCTTCGCGTTGCTCGCCACACTCACGCCCGACCAACGTAAACAGGCCGTTCTGGCCCCGCAGGCCTACCCGGACATTGTCACGGGCAACAAACGAAAAGCCTCGCTCGACCGGATGGACGGCCTCGCTCTGCAAGACATGACCACCCAGCAACGCCCGCTATTCATGGACCTGTTGCTAACGTATTTGAACAATTACCGCGTTACGCTGGCTAAACAACAGTTGGAGAAGCTCGAAAAAAGCGGCCTCGACTCTCTTCGCTTTGCCTGGGCGGGCGACCTGACGCCAGAACTGGGCGAGGGCAAAGGCTGGTACTATCGCATTCACGGCCCCACGCTCCTCATCGAGTACGACAATACCCAAACCAACGCCAACCACGTCCATACAGTGGTGCGCGACCTCACCAATGACTTCGGCGAAGATATGCTCCGGGCGCATTACGAGGGTAAAAAACACTAACCCCGCCTATGACAACCGTTAGGACCCACGTTAAAGACGCGACGCTCATTGTAGCTGGTATTTTTTCGGTCGCCTTTGGCTTGAAAGGGTTCTTGCTCTCAAGTCGCTTCATTGATGGGGGCGTAACGGGCATTTCCATGCTCCTGTCGGGCATAACGGGTTGGCCGTTGGCGGTGTTGCTGCCCTTGTTCAATTTGCCGTTCCTGGTATTGGGATACTACCAAATCGGGCGGGCATTCGCCATAAAAAGTGCGTTGGGCATCGCGGGGTTGTCGCTCGTGCTGGCCGCCGTCCCCTTCCCCGACGTAACACCCGACCTGTTACTGACAGCTCTGTTTGGGGGTGCATTTATTGGGGCGGGCATTGGCCTGTCGATGCGGGGCGGGGCCGTTTTGGATGGCACTGAGGCAGCGGCTTTGTTGCTCAGTCGGCGGTCGGCCATGTTGCGGGTAGGCGACGTCATTTTGCTCATCAACGTGGTTATATTCGGCGCAGCGGCCTTTTTTCTGGGTATCGAGATCGCGCTGTATTCGATGATCACCTACTTTGCGGCCTCCAAAGCCATTGATTTTATCGTCCACGGCATCGAGGAATACACCGCCGTGATTATCGTATCGGATCACGCCGAGGCCCTGCGCGAATTGCTTACGGAGGAACTGGGCAAGGGCGTCACGGTGCTGAAAGGCCAGAAAGGCTACGGCAAGCGCGGCCTAACCCGGCAAGACACCGACGTGCTTTACTCGGTAGTGACCCGGCTCGAACTGAGCCGCCTGCGCGACGCCGTCGACCGCGTCGACCCCAACGCGTTCCTGATTCACCACAGCATCGACGATGCGCGGGGCGGGCTGGTGAAGGAACGTGCGCTGCACTGAGCATGGGTAGCCTCAAAAAAAGGTCCATTGCCTAAACGGGACAACCCTACCTAAAACAATTGCCGATTACGATTGCTTACCCCGTAATACAACAACCACTCAACGTCTTATGCAATCCTTCTTCAAAACAGGCAGCGGCCTTACGCTGCTCGCGCTTGCTCTGCTCACAAGCTGCGCCGACCACAACAACGGTAGTCTAACCATTACAACGGCTGCGGCCAACATCATCAACACGAGCGGCACCACCATTGGCACGGCCCGCCTGAGCCAAACCGGCGACCAACCGGTGAGTATGACGCTGACCGTATCGGGCCTGCCGCCGGGGCCACACGGTATCCACTTCCACGAGGTTGGCATGGCCGACCCCCGCACCTCGCCCCCCTTCCAGTCAGCGGGCGAGCATTACAATCCCACGAGCCATCAGCACGGTCTTGAAAATCCGAACGGGGCGCATGGGGGCGACCTGCCTAACCTGATCGTTGACGCCGTGGGTAGTGCCACATACATCACCTCTACCGACCGCGTTACGCTCATTGATGGTCCGCGCACGCTGTTCGATGCAAATGGTTCCTCGCTCATCATCCACACCAACGCCGACGACCAACGCACTGACCCATCGGGCAACAGCGGAGGCCGCATTGCCGGGGGCGTGGTGGTGCGGCCGTGAAATATTAAGCACCAAAAAAGGGGGCCAATCGGCCCCCTCTTTAATTCTCCCTGATCCGAATATTTCGATACCAGACCGTGTCGCCGTGGCCTTGTAAACCCAGTTTCCCTTTGGCGTGGGGCGTGGCGTAGCCCCATTTGGCGAACTTACTCTTGGCAACCATTGCTTTCCAAGCCTCAGAACCGTAGTCGTACTCGACCACTTTTTTGCCGTTGAGCCAATGCTCCACATGGTTATTCTGAATAGAAATGCGGCCCTTGTTCCAGTCGCCGGCAGGCTTCACCACGTTTAGGTCGGCGGGGGGCAGAATATCGTAGTTTGCCCCTGTTAACTGGCTGTCGTTCAGACGCATAAGCTTGCCATCTTTATCGCGCCACTCGTAACCTTTATCGTCGATCACCTGAAACTCAGGGCCAGTTATGTACGGCTGATTATACTGGGCGTCCTCAATTACTTTATAAATCACCCCGCTGTTGCCCTTGGGTTGCACCTTGAACTCAAACTCCAGGTCGAAGTTTTCGTACTCTTTGTCGGATATGAGGTCGCCCTGCTTACCGTCGGTCGTGAGCACGCCATTCTCAACGCGCCAACCGTTGGTGTCTTGTTTCAGATAGCGATGCCAGCCGGTGGTGGTTTTACCGTCGAACAGCGAGGTCCACTTGGCTTTTTTAGCGGGAGGGCCAGCCAACGTCAGCGTCGATGCCAGAAGACCCATAAGGAAGAGGGTTCGTTTCATAGTGTTCAAAGCAAAAGGCCCCGCAGAAGTGGATGAGGGCTGTTTAACCTGTTTGCTATAAAAGCTTTCAAGGGCAAAAAATACTTACAAACTAGTCATCGTCAGCCCAAAACTTCGCGCAACACAGGCAGCGATTTTACTTCCCCCAGCGAGTCGATGTGAACGCGGTAGTAGGCCACAAGCGCGTCGAGTAACTCGTTACGCTGCATCCGGCTGAGGGCAACTGGTGTTCCATAGGGTTGTCGAATGAGCAGCGTTATACCCTGCTCCGTATCGTTGTCGGGCAGGAAGGGGTACGAATTTTCGCGGAGCTGGTTCTCGAACTCGCGGGCGTTTTCGGGGCCGAAGCCCAAAAAAGTGCTCAATTTGAGCAGAAACGCCAGGTGAAAATTTTCATAGTGTGTTCGGGCAGCTTCCAGAAACAGCACCGACTCCATCAAGAACCGGAACAATACGGGGCTAGCCGTTTCTTCTTTGAGCGTTTTGGTGAGCATTTCGGTAATGAACATGGCCATGCTCGCCTTGGCTACCTCGAAGGGCAGGCTTTGAAACGGGTAGTTCGTCTTCACCTCCGAGAGCCGGTGCAAATCACGGTCTTCCTTATAATACACCACCATATCAAGCAGAGTAAGCGGCTGGAACAGGGCAATTTTATTGGTCTTGCTTTTGGCCGTTCGGACCCCGTGAACCAGGTAGCTCTGTAGCCCGAACTCTTCGGTGTATACGCGCGAAATGATCGACGATTCCTTGTAACGAATATAACTCAGAGCAACCCCTCTTGTCTTTTGTAGCATAACGAATGAACAAACTTTGGCGCGTTATTTGTCAGTCGTGCCCGAACGACTAGTTAAGTCACAACGACTTGCTCAGATTGAGCGTTTGAAAATTTAATATACGGTTTTATTTAATTAAAACTACATTTCATAGGTTAACATCATAACGTATTTACATTTTTGCACATATTTTGTGGGTTAAATGATTTATATAAACCTATGAGAACTTCACGTGCATCTGTCCTATCCTACCACTCTTTTTTTGGGTCTGATTAGTTGTTTATTAATCATTTCCGAAACCGCTCACAGCCAAATTGTCAGTCATCGGATCAGCACGAGTCAAACGGGCACCGCAGCTAACAAAGCCAGTACCGGAATACCAACCCTGACCCTGCCTGCCGTTGACCCAACGCCGTTGCTGGCCGAAGATCAACGCGACGCGGCTCTTGGCCGACCGTTCCGCTTCGGGATGAAGCAACTGACCGACGTAACGCTTCCCCGCGATGGCGGACGACATACGCACGCCGGGTGGACCACCAACCGCTACCGCATACAAGCCACCGGAGCTTTCTCGGTCAACCTCTTGTTCGACCAATTTCGGTTGGTAGCCGGGGCAGAATTCAGGATTTATAACACCGACAGCACGTTTGTGATTGGACCAATTACCTCGGCCCAAAACCCGCAAAACGGGCAGTTCTGGAGCGATCTGCTGCCTGGCAGTGGGGTCATAGTTGAACTACGCGAACCGGCTACAGCCCCGGCATCGAGCACAATCCATTTGTGTGGGGCGGTACACGGCTACAAAAACACGTTTCCGGGCACCGACAAGGTGTTTAGCGGGGCGGGTAGCTGCCAGAAAAACGTGATCTGCTACCCGACCTACCAAACCGAAGCCGATGGTGTGGCTATGATTTTGCTGGCCGACGGCACCCGTTGGTGTACGGGCACGCTTATGAACGCCAGCAGTCAGCAATTCCGGTCGTTTTTTCTGACGGCCTTTCATTGCCTGGACGCCAATGCCAACGGGCAACTCGAAACCGCCGAACGGGCCGACGCGCAAAACTGGCTCTTTCGGTTTGGCTACCAAAGCCCCGGCTGTTCACCGTCGGCAGAGGACCCCGATTTTGTGACCATCAATGGGGCCGATTTACGGGCCTCGCGTTACGAGTCGGATTTTCTCCTGCTCGAACTGCGCCAACAGGTTACGCCCGCCGTAAACCCGACCTATCTCGGCTGGGACCGCAGCAACGCCCTACCCAGTTCGATGGTGGGCATTCATCATCCAAACGGCGACGTAAAAAAGATTTCGTTTGCCTCCGGCACGGCCACCCTTACTGACTATATCAACCCAACCGGCACCACCCATTTGCAGGTGCAGTGGGGCGAGTTTGGCGTTACGGAACCCGGCTCGTCGGGATCGCCCATTCTGAATGCCAACCGGCGCGTGGTGGGGCAACTCCACGGTGGCCCGTCGGAGTGCGGGGGTGCGCTCGTAAATCGGTACGACCTCTACGGAAGGCTGGCAACCTCCTGGAATTCAGGAAATTCATACGACACCCGGCTTCGCGACTGGCTCGATCCCTCAAACCTGCTCACCACATTAGGCAGCACCAAAGCCGTGATCTCCGGCCCGGCTTCGGTGAGCACAACGGGCGTGTTTCAGCTAAACAGTAACAGTTCGTCGGGCATTAACTGGACCGTTACGGCCCCGGCGGGCGTGGTGGTGTCGCGGGTGGTGTCGCCCACAGCCGGGACGGGGGCAAGTGCCACCTTTATGGTGTTGTCGGGAGCGAGTAACCTGAGCGTGACGTTCGGGGTTTCGGCGGGGCAACCCTACCCTATTCGGTTCACGCGGGCGTTTAGCACACAACTGCCTTCGCAAACGGCCACGGCCAACTCGACTTCCGTTTCGGTTGCAACAACCCCGCTCACCACAAGCACCCCCACCTACGATTGTCTGACACGCATTCTTACCTTACGCGCCACGGGAGGCTCTCCGCTACCGCTCGAATTTATGGTGGTGGGCGTCCGGCGGTGGGAAACTGACCCCGTTGTTGAGCTTCCTGAAGCCCTCGTGGGCGACCGGCTTACCAACAGCGTTACGATTTACACCCGGCAGTTCAACGGCGTAGACCCGCCCAAGCTCAGTAGCCGGATGTTCAATTTCCGGGCCGCCTGCCCGAATAATCCATAACCACACAACGATTTTTGGCGCAATTTTGTCGGAGTAAACAACCCAACCCCGACTCATGCTCCAGTTTTCACGCTCGATCCAAACCGGCTTCTGGCTGCTCATGCTGCTGGTTCAGGCGGTTGTTGCCCCTGCCCAGGTGCGTACCCAACGCTTTACGCAACCTCAGGATTTTGGGCAAAACGGGACCATAGCGCAACGATTGTCCCTACCAACGCTTAGCCTGCCCGCTCTTGATACGGCTCCACTTCTTGCCGAAGACGAGCGCGAAGCCGAGGCAGGTATGCCCTTCCGGTTTGGGCTAAACCGGGAGGTAAGCATCGACATAATCAGGTTTGCCGCAAAAGCGCAACAGGGGGGCAAACGAACCTACGCCTACCGAATCGACGCGGCAGGTGCCTTCTCGCTGAACCTGATTTTCGACCGGTTCCGGCTCAAAAAAGGAGCCACCCTGACGCTCTACAACGGCGACCGGACCATGCTCATTGGCCCCATCACCGATGCCCAAAATCCCCAAAACGGCAACCCGGCCGGGGGCGAATTTTGGACCGACTTGATGCAGGGGTCCAACCTCACGCTCGAATTGCAGGAACCTCTCGGAGGCAACGGTACGAGCGAGTTGCATCTGCGGTCGGTGGTGCATGGCTACAAGAATTTGTTTGGCGAAAAGGTGTTCGGGCAGGCGGGGTCGTGTATACCGGACCTGACTTGTTTTCCCGACTTTCAGGCTCCCGGCGATGGTGTGGCCATGATTCTGTTGGCGGGGGGCACCCGGCTCTGCACGGGGTCGATGCTGACCGATGCGCGGCAGTCGTTCCGGTCGTTTTTTCTGTCGGCGTTCCACTGCGCCGATAGCAACGGCAACAAAACCCTGGAAAGCAATGAGATTACACAGGCCGAAAACTGGCTCGTACGGTTCAGCTACCAAAGCCCAACCTGCTCGCATTCGCAGGAAGATCTCGACGTAATCACCCTCAACGGCACCACCTTCCGGGCCGCGTACGCCGACACCGATTTTTTATTATTGGAGCTTCGCCAACAAGTTCCGGCAGAGGTAAACGCCACCTACAACGGCTGGAACCGAAAAGACGAAACTACGGCCAATAACTTCACGATTCATCACCCACGGGGCGACGTAAAGAAAATCTCGTTCACGAACGCCGACACCCAAATAAGCGGGTATCAGGGTGTGGCGGGCGACAAGTATTTAATTTCGTTTTGGGGCAATCAGGGCGTTACGGACCCCGGTTCGTCGGGGTCGCCGTTGTTCGACGGGAACCGGCGCGTGGTGGGGCAATTACGCGGGGGACCATCGTTTTGTGGGGCCACCGGCGCAAGTCGGCGCGACTATTACGGGCGGGTGTTCACATCCTGGACCGGCGGCAATACCTCAACCAACCGCCTGAGTACCTGGCTCGACCCCACCAACCGCGCGCCCCTAACCACCGATGGTGCGAAACCCACTCTCAGCGGCCCCACCACCCTCACGGGGGCGGGCACGTTCGCGCTCAACGTGGGCAACGCGTCGGTGGTGGCGTGGGCGGTTTCGGGCGGGGCGGGTGCTGTTTCGCCCACAACCGGCACAGGCAACACGGCTAACCTGCTGGCATTGAGCAGTAACCCATCGCTTACGATTACATTTTCGGTACAGGCCGGGCAGGCCTACCCCATACAGTTTTCGGCCGTATTCAGTACAAACATAACGCCCCCACCAACGGGCGGTTCGCTCGCCTTGTTGCTGCCTACGTACGACTGCGCAACGGGGGCCATTACGTTTAACCCGACCGGGGGCGATGGCACGTCCATCATGTACACGGCGGTGGGCGTCAGTCGCCCCTCGTTCGACAGCCGGACGGGCGTGGTGGAGTCGGGTTTGCGGGCCGACCCAAAACCGCTGGTGATTCTGGCTAGCCAAAGCGGCAACACGGTGAGCCAAACATTCGATTTTGCGGCCTTTTGCAGCCTGCCACCTTCTTCAACAACCACTCCTCCCCCCTCGTCGACAACAACGGCCCCACCCACATCCGGCCCGCTCGCGCTCTTGCAACCTGCCTACGACTGCGCAACGGGGGCCATTACCTTCAACCCCACCGGGGGCGACGGTAGCCCGATCACCTACTCGGCGGTGGGCATCCGGCGGGCAATCGCCACAAGCAGCACGGGCATCGTGGAGGCTGAACTCCGGGCCGACCCCAAGCCACTCGTGATTACGGCTGAACAGCGTGGGGTAACTGTGAGCCAAACGTTCGATTTTGCTCGGTTTTGCACTGGGGCACGAGTTGCATCTTCTGAGCCAGATACAAGTTTCCAGATGCGGGTTTTAGGCAATCCGGTCACGACCGAGGCTGTCAGGCTAGCCGTTCGCGGAGCTTCAGGGCAAAGGGTGTCCGTACGCGTTTCGGACATGAGAGGGCGAGTATTAGCCGAACAGCGCATTAGGCTTGAACAAACCGAAGAACTAGTTGAAATTTTAATTTCACAACTCCCAGGGGTGTATCTCATCACTGTACAAGCTGATAATCAAGAGCTATACAGGAAAATACCTATCATTAAACTCTAGAAAAACAATAGATTTTTCATAAAATCATTAAATAAACTGCCGGTACTGAATAGTCCGTATTGATTAATTAGCTTATTTAACGGTCTAGTTAATCTTCTGTTAATCCATTTTTACCTAATTACTTTATGCACTCATCAGTACCAACAGTTAGCAGGCTGGTTGTGATGTTGTGGGTTGTCTTGGCAGGTCTCTCGGCTAATGCTCAGGTATTTACCCGCAAAATCGACCCCAGCGACCCCTCATTGTCCCGCCTGGCGCAACCGCCTGCCGGCAGCATTCCCTCCACCGAGTTTGGCGGCATTGATTTGCCTGCCCTGCAAGCCGAAGACGCTCAACGGCAGGAAGAAGGCAAGCCCCTACGGATTGCCGTTAAGCAAAACGCCAACCTGAACCTGCTCCAGGCAGGTCGGTCGATGGAAGTAGGTAACGAGCGCGTTACGTATTACGAACTGCGGGCACCCGGCGCACGGGGTATTGGAGCCGATTTCGATCAACTGCGCTTGGCCGCCGGCTCCTACATTTACCTGTACGACGCCGAACGCACAACCCTGATCGGACCCATTACCAGCACCGAGAACACGGCTGGTAATCATTACCTCTCCGACCGTGTTCCGGGCGACCGGCTCATGATTGAGATTCATGAAGGCTTGCGGTCGGGTGGTTCGGTAGTGAATTTGTCGGGCATCATCAACGAATACAACCCGATGGGGCCACGTGGTGCCCTGCGGGCTACGGCGAATGCTTGTCACGTCGACATGTCGTGCGAACCAAATTATCAGTACGAAGCCGATGGCGTGGCCATGATCCTGATGTTCGACGGGGTATCGAGCTTTTTTCTGTGTTCGGGTTCGATGCTGAACGATACCCGGCAGTCGTTCCGGTCGTATTTCCTGACGGCTTTCCACTGCATCGACTTTAATGACGATCTGACAATCAACGCCAACGAATCGGGATCGACACCGAGTTGGGCATTTTACTTCAAGTACCAAAGCCCCACCTGTACGCCCACGCAGGACGACAACACTTATGTGACTATCAACGGGGCCACGTTCCGGTCGGCTTCGCCCAACACGGATATGTGTTTGCTCGAGTTAAACCGTCAATTACCACTAAGTGAAGCGATTACGTACAACGGTTGGGATCGTCGGACGACGAACTACACGCCCGGTTTGTTCGGAATTCACCACCCACGGGGGAGCGTGAAGAAGATCTCGTTCACAACCAATACGATTTACAGTGGCTGGAACGGCACGTTTCCCGATTCGCACTACAGCATGAACCTCACAAGCGGTTCGTCGGAAGGCGGTTCGTCGGGGTCGCCCCTGTTCAATCAGGATCGGCGCGTGATCGGGCAGTTGCACGGCGGGTCGGGCACCTGCCCATCGTCGTCGGTGCGGTCGTTGCATGGTCGTCTCGATCTGTCGTGGTTTGGTAACGGCACCAACGAGACCCGCCTGAGCAACTGGCTCGACCCCATCGGCACGGGGGCTACCGTAACGAGTGGGGCAACACCGCGCCTAATCGGTCCGGGTAGTTTCACGGGGTCGGCCACGTACACCATGAACACCAACAACTCACTTACATCGTGGGCCGTTTTAGGTGGTGAGGGTGTTGTTTCGCCCACGTCGGGTTCGGGTAACCGCGCCAACTTAACGGCCCTGACAAGTAGCTCGTCGCTGACGATTGTGTTCACGATCAACGCCGGTCAGTCGTACCCCATCACGTTCAGTCAGGTGTTCAGCACGGCAATGCCAACCGCCAACCGTGCGCCCATGCCACCCACTGGTGGTATCGAAGATCAACGCGTGGTGCTGGGTATTCCCTACGACTTTGAGATTCCACCCTTCGTTGACCCCGACGGCGACCGGCTGAGTTACACCGCTACGGGTTTGCCAACCGGCCTGCGTTTCTTCAACGACCCTGCCGGACCCTACATTTTCGGGCAAACCTCAACGCCCGGTGTGAGCACGGTGGTAATTACAGCCACCGACCCACGGGGTCTCTCGGCATCGGCAACGTTCTCGCTGACCATTTTGGCAAACCGCCCGCCGGTTGCAACCACCGCCATTTCCACAACGGTGCCGCTCGGTATTGTAGCGACGATCTCGCTGGGCACCATTGTCTCAGACCCCGACGGCTTCACGATGGCCTACACGGTATCGGGCACGTTGCCACCGGGCATGAGCCGTTCAGGCACCAATCTTACGGGACGCCCCACAACGGCGGGCCTTTACAATCTGACCATCACAGGGGTCGATAACGGCGGTTTATCGGCCACAACGCCGTATAGCATATCGGTTGTACAGGTAGCCAATCGGGCACCTGTTCCGTTCGGTACAGATTTGGCTTTCAATAATTTACCGACAAATTCAACCCGTATACTGAATCTTGCGGGCATTTTTACGGACCCCGAAGGCAGCACGGTAGCATACGGAATTGTTGGCCTACCAGCCAACTGGACACTAACAGGAGCTACCTCGGCTACACCAACCATCCTGGCTAGAAGTGAGGTACCTGCGACGTTTACGATGATCGTTACAGGCACCGACCCACAAGGAGCTGTTGGCACAGCCCGTTTGACTATACCCTTTGTCAACCCTGTCACAACGACTGCTAGTCTTGTTCTTCTCGAGCCAACGTATGACTGCAACACGGGCGTGATTATTTTCAACACGGTTGGCGGCACGGGTGCTACAATTACGTACTCAGCCGTGGGCGTGTCGCGGACGTCGGCCACAACCCGGATTGGTACGGTTGAGGCTGGTTTGCGGCAAGACCCCAAGCCGATTCTGATTACGGCCACGCAAGGCGGGATAACGGTAAGCTATACGTTCGATTTTGTCAGATTCTGTAGCAATCTGGCACCCGTGTTGCCACCGAACCCCGTTACGCCCCCGGCACCGGGCGGCTCGCTGGCGATTCAGCAGCCAACCTACAACTGCCAGTCGGGTGTGATCCAGTTCAATACGTCGGGCGGTAGCGGCTCACCCATCACGTTCCAGACCGTCGGTGTCCAACTGGCATCGGCCAACAGCACAACAGGTACAGTAGAACCCGGTCTCCGTTCCGATCCCAAACCCATCGTGATTACGGCCACTCAGGATGGCGTTTCGGTTAGCGTGACGTTTAATTTGGGGGCTTACTGCGCTGGTTCGTTGCCACCCGTAGTACCACCTTCCGCTCCGCCAACCTCAACCACAGGCGGTTCGCTCTCGCTGACACAGCCAACCTACAATTGTGCTACGGGTGCTATCACGTTCAACACGGCGGGTGGCAATGGCTCGGCAATTACCTACACAGCGGTAGGCGTGCAGCGGGCGTCGGCCACGAGCAACACGGGCACCGTGGAGCCAGGCCTCCGGGGCGACCCAAAGCCGTTGACGATTATGGCTATGCAAAGCGGTATGACCACAAGCTACACCTTCGACTTTGGTGCGTTCTGCCGGGCCTCGGCCCGCGTAGCCACGGAGCCGGGCAGTGGTCTGAGTCTGCGCGTGTTGGGTAACCCAACTCCTGCCGAGAGCGTTCTGCTCGAAGTGCGTGGTACCGAAGGGAAGTCTCTGAGCATCCAAACCGTTAACGCAGCCGGTCAGGTGCAGGCTGAGCAATCGGTGAAAGCTGCGGCTACCGTCGAGACTGTACGGGTGCGGCTGGGTCGTTCGGCGGGTGTGTACCTGATCCAGGTGCAGGCCGGTGCCGAGCGGCAAACGGTGCGCGTGGTGAAACAATAAGACAGAGAACAGCGAACAACGAACAGCCTACAGTAGACAGTGCGCCGGGGAACTCAGTAGAAAAAGCCCTTGCCGACTGTTTATTGTTGGCTGTTCGCTTTTACTATTCGTCAATCTCTGTTAGCTGATCACTGTTTTCTGTTATCTGACCCCATGCGTCTTTACAAAACCCGCTCCGGCCTCGTTATCGAATCCGACAATAACTTTTTCCGCGCCCCTTCCGACGACTGGGATTATCTCGTTAATCAGGATAACCTCCACGCCTATCTCGAAGAGGCCATTTCGGGCGTCAGTCCCTCCGACGAGTGCCGGACCTGGGTCGAGACGCAGGTGATGGCCCCTATTGGTCAGCAGGAAGTGTGGGCGTCGGGCGTTACGTACCTACGAAGCCGCGACGCCCGCATGGAAGAATCGAAGAAAGCAGGCGGGGGAAACTTCTACGACCGCGTGTACGACGCCGAACGACCCGAACTGTTTTTTAAGTCGACAGCCGCCCGCGTCGTGGGGCCGGGCGAGGCCGTCCGCATCCGCGAAGATTCTACCTGGAACGTCCCCGAACCCGAACTGACCCTGTTCGCGACCTCGTCGGGCAAAATTGTGGGCTACACCTGCGGCAATGACATGAGTTCGCGCAGTATTGAGGGCGAAAACCCGCTGTATCTGCCACAAGCCAAAACCTATACGGGTTCGGCGGCTCTCGGCCCGTGTTTGTACGTACCCAAGACTGCCATCGACCCCGAAGCACAGATTCACCTGGTCATCAAGCGCAAGAACGAGACGGTTCACGAGGGGCAGATTTCGATCAACCAGATGAAGCGGACCCACACCGAGTTAATCGGGTTTCTATTCCGCGAACTCTCATTCCCGCACGGTTGCTACCTCATGACTGGCACCGGCCTTGTTCCCCCCGACGCGTTCACGCTCAAGCGGGGCGACGTGGTGCAAATCAGTATTGAGGGAATCGGGACGCTGGAGAACCCAGTGTCATGACACCACGCGAATCGCCCCCTGTACCTGGGCAACTTTCTCTCTGAGCGCATCCAAATCGGCATCCATTACCGTAATGTGGCCCATTTTACGGAAGGGCTTGGTAATGGCTTTGCCGTACAGAAACGGAAACACGCCCGGCATGGCTAACAGGTCGTTTAGGCCCTCGTATCGAGCAGGGCCAGTGTGGCCGTCTTCGCCCAGCAGGTTCACCATCGCGGCAGGCTGATAAGCCGAGGTGTCGCCTAAGGGCAGGTTCAGGATGGCCCGCCAGTGTTGCTCAAATTGGGAGGTCACGTTGGCCCGAATCGTGTGGTGACCACTGTTGTGTGGGCGCGGGGCCACCTCGTTAATCAGTACCTCGCCGGTTTTTGTCAGGAACAGCTCAACGGCCAATACACCCACAATTCCGAACGCTTCGGCGGTTTGGCGGGCAATGGCCTGCGCCTGCGCGTCGACCTCCGCCGGAACCTGCGCCGGGGCAAACAAATAGTCGACCAGGTTCAGTTCGGGGTGAAAGACCATCTCGACGGTCGGGTGGGTTTGCACCTCGCCCCGTTCGTTGCGGGCCACGATCACGGCTAGTTCTTTCTCGAAATCGACCGCTTTTTCCAGTACCCCCGGCGCGTCGAAAGCTTTCGGCAGATCGGCCTCGGAGGCAATGCGCTGCACCCCTCGCCCATCGTACCCATCGCGACCCAGTTTGTGGAACGCAGGGAGAAAAGACGGCATGATTTCCACCATTTCAACCACATGCACGCGATTGTCTGTCAGGACAAACGGTGCCGTAGGTAGCTGGTTATCAACATAAAATTGCTTTTGAAGCCGTTTGTCCTGAATCGTGCGAATCACCGACGGTTGCGGAAACACCCGCTTTCCCTCGCGCTCCAACGCTTCCAACGCTTCAACATTCACCCGCTCGATCTCAATCGTGAGCACGTCAACGCCCTGCCCAAAGGCGTAAACGGTGTCGTAATCGGTGAGGGAGCCGGTCGTGAATTGGCTGCACAGGTGGCGGCAGGGAGCATCGGGGTCAGGGTCGAGCACGTGGACGCGGAGATTCCAGTCGATGCTGGCTTGCAGGAGCATAAGGCCGAGTTGGCCCCCGCCGAGGATACCAATTGTGGGATTCACAGGTCAGTCAGAACGGTTGTGGGGCAAAATTAACCGGAATTAGGTAAGAAAGGGCTAAAACGCGCTCAAGTCATAGCCCCTCCCCTTAGTTTAGGGGAGGGGTTGGGGAGGGGTCGTTACGCTCATAGATCACAAAGTCAAACGCGGCTTCGTGACGGTCATCGGCGGGGTGATGGCGTCGGCTTGTTTCGCGCCAATCGTTCTTATTGAACGCCGGAAAATGTGCGTCGCCGTCGTACTCTTTTTGAATCTCAGTCAGATACAGGCGCGTAGCAACTGGCAGCGCGAGGGCATAGATTTCGGCCCCGCCAATCACGAAAATTTCGTTTTCTTCAACGGCGCGGGCCATTGTCAGGGCGTCCTCCAATGTATGCACAATCGTGACGCCCGGCACATCAAAGTCACGGTTGCGGGTGATAACGATATTCTTGCGCTTGGGCAGGGGTTTTCCCAACGCATCGAGCGACTTACGGCCCATGATGATGGGGTGCCCACTTGTGGTTTCTTTGAAAAATTTAAAATCGTCGGGCAGGTGCCAGGGCAGGTCGGGTTTGCCGGTGGCGTCGTTCCGGCCAATAGTGCCGTTCTGTGCCACGGCGGCAATCAGGCTGATATTCATCGTTACTCTTTAGCGTTTTTTCGGCGTTCGGCTAGTTCGCGCATCGTTGTCAGGATAATACCTTCCCGCTGAATGTATTGTTTCAGGCGCGGGTCGAGCATCGACAGCATATCGCCCCGGCGCGTGGGACCCGACGGCGAAATCTGTTTGAACTGGGGCGAGGTGTCGGCGCAGTGCATGATAATGTAGGTCAGGCCGGGTTGGGCGCGGCTAAACAGATTGATAAACTGGTCGGTTTTGCGCTTCTGTAACTCGGCGTCGGTTAGGGTCAGTTCGTCATCAATCCAGCCGTAGCTAGTCCCGTCGAGGTCATCGAACACGGGCAAACCCGCTTTCCAAACTTGCTGCCCAATTGTGCGAATCATACCCATCTGCGCGGCAGGCAGCTTGCTTTCCTTGCTGATAAGCGCGGCATGACCACCCGGAAACAAAATCGGGATGCGCTCCGAAATGCCCATTTTTACGTACCGCTCAATGAATTTGGGTTGAAACAGCGTCCCCATGTGCGAGTCGAGGTGAGTTGGCTCCACCCCAAACGCCCGAAACCGCGCAATCTGCGCCCGCATCTCGGCCTCCACTTCGTCGGGGGTAGCCTTCTCCACCACCTTCGCCACATTGGGCCAAAACGCCCCCTCAACATCATGCAAACCCGGCACTACTGATCGCCCGGCCAACGGACTCCAGCGATACCCTTTCCATTCGGACGTTAACGTCAGGTGTACACCTACGTCGAGGGTCGGATGCTGTTTGTAGTAGGCCATGAAGTGCGGCACCCACGGGCAGGGCATCATCACGCTTGTGGAGTTGGCGATGCCCTCGCTCGTGGCTCGGATCGTGCCCTGATTGGCCTCATAGCTCATCCCGGCATCGTCAACGTGCAACACAAACACTTTTTTACCTTTCGGAAATCCCAGCCGTTCGGCGTAAGTGGGCGTGTCCTGCGCTTGGGCAAGCGGGGCGGTTATCATCAGAAACGCGGGAAGAATAAGTTTAAGAGACACCATGATTCGGAGGGGTTTAGAAATAGTCGCGACCAGCGTGGTAAAGTTAGGCGTCGTTCATGAAAAACCCGACAAAGGGTTTATGCCTTTGCCGGGTGATGATACGAATGGATAGTGAACGCCGGAATGGGTACAGCTTTATTTATTGGCAGATCTGAGCCATCCGGGTGTATAACTGCGTGGAAAGCTCACCCACTTTTTGAACGTAATCCAGGTCGGTTTCGCGGCCCGCAAACTGCTTTTTCAGCTTGACCGCACTTTGCCGGTGTTCCTGCCAAAGAACGCGCTGCCGCTCTCCGCAGGCCATTTTTTGGCGAATGGCGCGTCGGCGGTTTTCAGCCTCGGAGTCGCTGTCTTCGCGCATTTGGTCGAGTTCGATTTCCAGCCGACGTTGCGAGATTTTCATCTCGATGTCGGCCATCCGGTACTGGTCCTCCACGTTGGTGCCCATAGCCATCTGGCTACGGGTGATCTCGCTCATATCGTTGAGCATGGCCGCGTTAACGGCTGCATCGGCGACTTTTTTCTGAATAGCTGCATTCACTTCGCCCTGTTGCCGGAGCAATGCGCGGAGTTGCGGGTCTTCTTCTTCGTTGTCGGCGGTAGCTTGTTCGGCTTGTTGTTGCTGTTGTTCACGTTTGGCCTGGGCCATTTTGTCGAGCAAAAAATCGCCCATTGGTTTGTAGCCCGCCCCCGAAAACTGCCGTGTTTTGGGGTACAACGTCAGCAACCGACAGCCCTTTGTGTTCGGCACATCGTTGATCTGAAACACCAGATAAACGTGCTTGTTCCGGTGGTTCATCAGCAAGCCAATGCCGCCCATGCCCACCACCGCATGGTTGGTGGCGAGGGGGGCATACTGTCCGGTGGCCAGTCCGAGGTCAACAAGCCACACGTTCATCCGTCCTTCGGGGCCGTTGGCCTCATAAATTTCTACAGGTATCGGCTTGGTGTTTCCCTCGATCAGGCGGGCGGGTAGGGTTGTTCGTTTGACTACTTTGGCCGTTCGCCAGAACCGATCACCCTGCTTCCAGGCGTCGAACCGGGCCGTTTTGCCCGTCTGCATCCCATCGCCAGCGGTCATTTGCACGAGCATTTTTCCCTGTTCGGGTGTTTTGACAAACATCCGCTGCGTCATGCTGGGCAGGATGGTCCAGAAGTCCATTTCGCCCTCACCGGTTTCGGGCATTTGCCCTTTGGTCATAGTCAGGATGTTATCCGGGAAAAAGCCAATCAGCCCGTTGTTGATATTCAGGTACTGCGACACCTCGCCCCCTTCGCCGGTTTGGTCGTCGTTGCAGGCCACTACCAGATAATGCGTGAAGCGATACAGGCCATTTTCGGCGGGTATGGGTTCGGATTTAGCCGCAAAACCAGGAGGGGTCAGAATGATTTCTTTCCCGGTTCGTTCGGGCCGGATGATCTCAATATCTTGGGCCAGAGCCGGGGCAAACGTGGTTAATAAACCCAGTATGAGCAATCCGATCATCAAACGGCAGGTCAGTTTCATGAGCGAGTGGTTTACAGTTTCACAAATTCAACACGCCGGTTGTTGGCTTTGCCTTCGGGGGTGGTGTTGGGTGCGACGGGGGTGGTTTCGCCCTTACCGTCGGTGTCGAGTCGGGCGGGGTCAATGCCAAATTCTTTGGCTAGAGCCGCCTTCACCGACTCGGCCCGGCGTTTCGACAGGGCGAGGTTGGCCGCAGCATCGCCGTCGGCGTCGGTGTGCCCAATAACCCGGACCCGAACGCCCGCGTTTTCGGTCAACACCGTGCCGATTTCTTTCAACACACCGTAGGATTCGGGCTTGATCGTAGCCGAGTTGACATCGAACAGAATGCCCGTTGTGCTGAATTTGCCTTCCGTAATGAGTTTGGAGCGGGTATCGGGTGCGCCCACCGCATAGCGTACATTGGCCACCATAAACTCGTCTTTATTGTCGGCAGTGGCATAATTCATATAGCCCGCACCAAACTTGGCAACGTTGTACTTGAGTTTGGGGTCGAAGGCGCGTGGAATGTCCAGCACCTTCGTTTGATTCGCATAAATCCGTAGCCGTGTCTTTTGCCGCCATACCGAGAATTTCACAAAAGAGGGTTTCGCAAAATCATCGCCACAATCGAACTCTTTCAGGTTTAGACCATCGTTTTTATTGACTTCTTCGCCGGCTTCATAGACGATAAATGTGCCCCCTCCGCAGGGGTGCCACTCAAAATAGATTCCGTTCTGAACGTACTTGTTCGACAAGTCCTGTTTGGGCTTATCAACCGCCGACAAATACAGGCTGTATGTCAGCAGGTTATTAGAATTATAGCGCGTGAATACGTCAAACTCCAAGGTGAAATTTTCGGGCATGTTCGTTACGTACTCGGGCTGAAAAAAGCCGTCCTTCGACATAAACAGCCACTTTTCGGGACGACCCTCCAGGGTCACGATTTCGGCGGTGGAATTAGTGTTCCAACCGAGCGGAAAATCGCCCACGCTGGTGGTTGCGAAATCGTCGAAAGCCAGAACTTTCTCACCCGGCACAAAATCAAATTTGCTGTAGGTTTTGAGGGACTTAGGATCGTCGGAACGGCCTTGCGTGGCCCGATCCGTGTTGTTCGGCCCGTCGGGGTTGGTCTCGCCCGATGCGTCGTAGGTATCATCGGCGGGTTTCTGGCCTTTTTCGGGCTTCTTTTCTTTCTTCTTAAAAATGTTGCCGATCCCCTCTTCGACCTTATCAAGTCCCTGGTTAATTTTCTGGTCGATACGTCCGTTGACGCGCCCTTCCACACTCCGTTCGGTGGTTTGTCGGGGGCTGTTTACGCGCACCTGGGCCTGTGCTGTGTCTACGGCACTCAGGCTCAGCGCAATAAGGCCCAAAACTCGATAAGTGATCATAACCGATTGGTTTTAAGTTGATAGGCTAAACTTACCCAGCGGTTTATAAGCCAAGCTACGCCAACCAACCGGCCCCCTATCCGAATCAACAGGCAGCTCGTTTGGGTAAATCCAACAACGAACGGCTATGCAACCAAACGGCAGTCAGATGGACTGAAACAGCTAACCCGTTGCTTCGATGTGCGGTGCAAACGGTTGGTTTTTGTAGTATTGTTTCGGGAAGTGTCAATCGTTCCCGCTCCTATCGGTATGGGCTGTCGAGTTTGGTTTCTGGTGTTGGGGTACTGGCTGATGGTCACTCCACTGACCGCGCAACCCGTGCGGCCCGATACTCTGCGCCTGAGCCAGCTCACCGACCGGGTGTATCTGTTCGACCGGGCTACGCTGACCATCACCACGGCTAATACATCCTACGCAACCCTCCGGCAACTCCCCGCCCCAAAACGGCTCACGAACGGCGAGCCAACCAACCCCCGCGAGGCCTACTGGCTACGCTTGTGGCTGCACAACAACACCGACTCCGCACATACGCTCCACGTCTATGTGGGTGAGGTGCAAACTGCTACCGTTTATGTGGCCCGCCCCAACCGGCTCGATTCGCTCCGGGCTGGCTCGATGGTCCCGACCGATGGCTGGGCCTCCGACGAAAGCGATCAGTACGTACCCGTGTCGGTGGCCCCCAACGAACAGGTGGAGCTAACCATGCGGCTCGCCAACGCGCAGGGCTGGTTGCCCCGGCTTACCCGAACCAGTCAGCCCCGGCCTTCGCTGGCGGTCCGGCTCGAAACCGACCTATTCCACCAGCGAAAGGTGGCGCAGGATTTTCGCACCAACAGCACCGAACTGCTGTACCGGTCCTGGATTCAGGGTGCATTGCTATTTTTCCTGGTATTCGTCGGGCTGATTTACATCCAGTATCGGCAACCTGTTTATCGGTATTATCTGCTTTACGTGCTGGCGGGTTGCACATTCGCCTTGCTCAAAACCCGTTCCTACACCGCTCTGGGTCATTGGATTAGCTACTTTCCGATGGTTCGTACCCACCTGCTCGAAACGGTTATGTGGCTTGGTCTGGCGGCTTATCTATTTTTCCTGAGCGAACTGCTCGATCTCCGCACCAAACACCCCGTTGCCCATCGCTGGCTCCGGCGCGTAGCCTGGGGCGGAGTGGCATTTGGCGTTCTGTATGCCGTTGTGTTGCTGCTCACCAACGATGGCGGGATTCAGCAAACCGTATTTTGGGGAACCCGTTACGTGCTGATTCCGGTGTACGTGGGCTTGCTGGTCTGGGTAAGCCGTTGGGTGCGTTCGCCCCTCACGCGCTACGTCATTTTGGGGAATGTGCTGATGGCTGTGGTGGGTACTCTGGCCTGGCTACGGGCGGGCGGGGTGCTGCTCAAAGGCATTACGTTGCCCGGAGGAGTCGACAACCTGATGATGGTATCGTTTGCCGTACTGCTCGAAATCATCGTGTTCGCGCTGGCTCTGGCCCACCGAATTCGCCTGATCGACCGGGAGCGGCAGGCTAGTCAGAGCGCGTATGTTGAAGAGATTGAGCAGCGAACGGCCTACGAAAAACGCTTGGCCGAGGTGGAAATGCTGGCCCTGCGGAGTCAGATGAACCCCCATTTTCTGTTCAACAGCCTGAATACCATCGAGTATTTTGTCTTGAAAGGCGATGAAGAAAACGCATCGCGCTATTTATCGAGTTTCTCGCGTCTGCTCCGGCTCATCCTGAATCACTCCAACGAAGACACCGTCCGGCTGTCGGAAGAACTCACGGGCTTGCGACTCTATCTGGAACTGGAAGCCACGCGCTTCGGCGACGAGTTTCAATACACGGTAGAGATCGACTCCGACATTGATCGCGACGATGTGGTGCTGCCCCCGCTGCTGCTTCAGCCCTTTGTCGAAAACGCCATCTGGCACGGTCTTCGGCAAAGCGGGCGAGCCGACAAACGGTTGTGGGTTCGGGTTTTGATGAATGACCCAAACACGCTCCGGTTCGAGATCGAAGACAACGGCATCGGTCGGCGGCAGGCCAATGACCTCAAAAGCCGCTCGGCCACCACCCGCAAGTCGTACGGCATGGACATTACCCGGCAACGCATCGACCTCTTCAATCGGAATTACCCGAGCAAGCTCGACATACAACTAATTGACATTGAAGAGCATAATCAAACCGGAACCTGCGTACGCATCACGTACCAACTGGCCAGAACCACCCAACGGATATGAAAGCTATTCTGATTGACGACGAAAAGCACGCCACCGAAGTATTGGCCCTTAAACTGCAAAAGTTGCGGATGGGCGTGGAGGTTCTCGCCCGATTCAACCAACCCGAAGCGGCCCTGGAAACCCTCCGCCATACGCCCTTCGATTTGTTGTTTCTCGACATTGAGATGCCCCGCCTGAACGGCTTCGACCTGCTCGACCAACTCGAGCAGCTTCCGTTCGATGTGATTTTCACCACTGCCTACGACCAATACGCTATCCGGGCATTTCGTTTCAGCGCGTTGAACTACCTGCTCAAACCCATCCAGGAAGACGAACTCCGCGAAACGCTCGTCCGCTGGCAACAACGGACCGTTCGGCACGTACAACAGGCGCAACTGACGCTTCTGCGCGAACAGTATCAGCCGGTTAGCGCAACCACAAAAAGCCGGATTGCCCTCCCCACGCACGAGGGTCACGAGATTGTCGAGCTTGCCGATATTGTCCGGTGCATGGCCGATGCCAGCTACACGCACTTTTATCTGAACTCAGGCCAAACGCTGCTTATTTGCCGGACGCTCAAGGAAGTAGAACAGGCTCTGGAACCGAGTGGCTTCGTTCGTACGCACCACTCGCACCTGATTAACCCGGCGTATCTGGTCAAGATTGTCCGGCAGGAGGGCGGTTACCTGCTCCTGACCGACGGGACGCAGGTGCCCGTCACCAAGCTCAAACGCGACTGGCTGCTGAGTCAGATTGGTAGCGTTGAACGGGGGTGACTACAACGAATTCCCTCGCAAAAACTCTTCGGCGGTCATGCGCCGTTTGCCCTCAGCCTGTAACACGTCGATGCAAAGCCACTCGTCGGCAGTGCGAATCATAATCTTCCTCTTGTTATCCGTAAAAACAACGCCCGGTGTGGGTTCACCCGCAAAGTTGGGCGAATCCACGCCGGGAGCTTCGTTCATAATCGAAACCGCATAAATTTTGAAGAATTTCTCATTAATCATTGTCCAGGCCGTTGGGAAGGGCGAGAGGCCACGCACGAAGTTGCGCACCTGTTGGGCGGGTTGGTTCCAGTCGATTTGGGTGGTTTCGCGGTGAAGTTTGGGGGCGGGCTTCAGGTCGGTGGCATCGGGTTGGGGGGTGCGGGGGTACTCGCCTGCTTCGATAGCCTGCACGGTTCGCACCACCAAATTAGCCCCGCGCACCATCAGACGGTCGTGCAGGGTGCCCGCCGTGTCGTCGGGGTGGATGGGTTCGGTGTCCCCAAAAATCATCTGCCCCGTGTCTATCTCTTTTTCGATGAAAAACGTGGTCACACCCGTTTCGGTCTCGCCGTTGATGATGGCCCAGTTGATGGGGGCCGCCCCCCGGTATTGCGGCAACAATGAGCCGTGCAGGTTAAACGTGCCAATCGTAGGCATAGCCCAGACCACTTCGGGCAACATCCTGAACGCCACCACCACCTGCAAATCGGCCCGAAAGCTCGCCAGTTGTTCTAAAAACTGGGGGTCGCGGAGTTTTTCGGGCTGCAACACGGGCAAGCCGGCCCCTTCGGCGGCTTTCTTCACAGGCGAAGGTGTCAGTTGCAAACCTCGCCCCGACGGGCGGTCAGGGGCAGTCACAACGGCCACCACATTGAGGTCTGCATTGAGCAATGCCTGTAGGCTAGCCACCGCAAAATCAGGCGTCCCCATAAAAATGATCCGTGCTTGTTTGGCCATATTCCGTTACCTATGTTTTTGGAGCGAGTGTACAGAAGGGCTTGAAATCGCTCTGTAGAATTATTACTTTTGTATCCCCGAATAAATCGGGCAGGCGAATTGTCTATGCACGAAACGCGAAAACATACGCTACTTGTTCGAGTCTTCTGACGTGGCTGCAAAACAAACAGTTTTTGCTTGCAGAACGGTCAGTGGACCGTTTTTTGTTTTTACATACAATGGGAAAGATTAATTATTATACCGAAGAGGGTCTGAACCGACTCAAGGCCGAACTGATTGAACTCAAAACGAAGGGGCGTGCTCATATTGCGCATCAAATTGCCGAGGCCCGCGACAAAGGGGACCTAAGCGAAAACGCTGAATATGACGCAGCCAAAGACGCCCAGGGTTTGCACGAGTTGAAAATCTCGAAACTGGAAGAGGTTGTAGCCAATGCCCGTGTTCTGGACGAATCGACGGTTGATACCTCGCAGGTGTCGGTGCTGTCGACGGTGAAGATCAAGAATAAAAAGACCGGTGCCCAAATGTCCTATACCCTTGTTTCGGAGGAAGAGGCCGATTTAAAGCAAGGCAAAATTTCGGTGGGGTCACCCATCGGAAAAGGCTTGCTGGGCAAAAAAGTGGGCGACTCCACTGAGATCACTGTACCCGCTGGCAAACTCGAATTTGAAGTAATCGAAATCGGTCGATGACTATTTTCTCCCGCATTGTGGCTGGTGAGATTCCGGCGCACAAAATCGCCGAAACCGACGATTATCTGGCCTTTCTCGACGTGATGCCTACTACAATGGGCCACACACTCGTGATTCCCAAAAAAGAGGTAGACTACCTGTTCAACCTCGACGATGAGTTATACATGGGCCTGATGGCGTTTGCAAAAAAGGTGGCCCCAGCTATCGAAAAGGCCATCCCGTGCAAGCGAATTGGCGTAGCCGTAATTGGTCTGGAGGTACCACACGCTCACGTTCATTTGATCCCGCTCAACTCGATGCAGGACATGAATTTCAACCACAAGATAAAGCCCACGCAGGAGGAGTTGGCCGAGACTGCGGAGAAAATTCGTTCTGAACTGTGATTACGCTGATTAACTGATTTACTATGATGAACAGATTTTTGAAAATCATAGTAAATCAGTTAATCAGCGTAATCACAGTTCAGACTACTTCTTTAACTGCTCCAACAGCCACCCGTTTATATACTCAGTCTCTTCAGGGTAAGTCCAGTGGCCAGTGTCGTGAAATAGCTCCAGCGATTTAGGAGCCGAAATAAGGTTGTAAGACGCGTACATAGACGTGGGTGGGCAGGTTTCGTCGTTGAAGCCCCAGGTGTAGCGGCCCGGCACCGTGACGCGTCGCGCAAAATTCACCACATCGTAGTAGCCTGCCGTTTTGATCTTCTCAGCCTTGTTGGTCCAGGTATTGGTGCCGCCCCAGAACATGTGTGGCCATCCCCCCGCCCGGCCATTCAGGTAGCCCGTTACGTCGGAGAGGGCCGGGTAGTAAGCTCCTAAAAACTTCACCCGTGAATCCAGGCCTGCCGTGATAATGCTCAATGCGCCCCCCTGCGAGCCACCCGTCACCCCAATGACATTGGCGTTCACCTGTGGCAAACTTGCCAAAAAATCGACCGCGCGTACACAACCCAGATACACCCGTCGGTAGTAGTAACGGTCGCGGTCGTCGAGGTTAAAGTACTGATACCCGTTCAGAGGCCCCGCACCCAGACTGTTATACACCGACACGTCCATATTGACCGGAACACCATGAATACCAATCTGAAACGTTACGATACCCTGTTCGGCACTGGCAATGTCACCCCCGTACGGGCGAACACCCGCGCCCGGCACCTGCAATAGAGCCGGATATTTGCCTTCAGCTTTTGGTACGCACAGAATACCGTACAGCCGCGACGTAGCATTATAAGCCCAATTTTGCAGGTTTACGTGATACACGTTGACCTTCTCGGTGCAGCGTTCGGGCAGGAGCGTCAAGCGGGCATCTAGGGGAATTTTGGCCAGTTCAGCTTTGCCAGTAGACCAGAATTGGTCAAAATCGGCGGGGTTTTCGACCGTTGGTTTAATATCCTGCGGATTGAAGCCCGCCGTACCCAGTCCTCGATATTCTTTGCCATTGACCACAACCGTAGCCACACACCGCAGGAAACCCGGTGTCCGCATTGTTCCCCCGTCGACAGTCAGCGACCCGCTCGGAATAGGCAAAGTCTCGGTTTTCGTAGCAGGCATTTTCTCCGGCCCGATTTCGTATTTAACCCGTGCGTTCGGAACGGGATTTCCGTGTTGCAACACGTTGATGGTGAATCGAACGGGGTCGCCGGTTTTGTAGGTCCAGTCGGTTCGGTCGGGGGCCACGACCACTTTAACAAGCCGTTCGGCGGGCTGTGCCAGCAGACTTGCCGGCAGTAGGAGTAGGAGTAGGAGCTTTTTCAATGGAATAAGGGGTAATGCGTAATGCGTAATGATGAATAAAGATCAGGTGAGATGGCTCCTACCGTCGCTACACATTCATCATTACGCATTACGCATTAATCACTTCAGCAGCCCCTGCAATCGTTTCATCTCCGAGACGGGCGATACGCCTTCGTAAAGAATCTGGTAAACGGCTTCCGTGATGGGCAAATTGACCTTGTGTTGTTCGTTAACAGTATGAATGCTTTTCACGGCGTAGTAGCCCTCGGCAATCATATTCATTTCGGCCTGTGCCGACTGAATGGTGTAACCCCGGCCAATGAGCGTCCCGAACGTTCGGTTACGGCTAAACGGAGAGTAAGCCGTAACGAGTAAATCGCCGAGGTAGGCCGAGCCGCTCAGGTCGCGGTGCTGCGGATACACGGCATCGACAAAGCGTTTGATCTCCTGCATGGCGTTGGACACCAGCACCGCCTGAAAATTGTCGCCGTAGCCGATGCCGCGTGTAATGCCCGAGGCCAGAGCAATGATATTTTTCATGACCGCGCTGTACTCAATACCATAAATATCGGCCAGGGGCGACGCCTGTACAAAGCGGCAAGTGAGCAGCCGGGCCACCTCGTCAGCACAGCCGTTGTCGGTGGAGCCGATGGTTAGATAAGACTGCTTTTCGAGCGCAACCTCCTCGGCATGACACGGCCCGGCAATTACGGCAATCCGGGCGGTTGGCACGTCGTATTGTTCGCTTACCCAGTCGGTAACCAGTTGATTATTAGCCGGAATCATACCTTTAATGGCCGAAATCACGCAGGTATCGGTGAAGTCGCGGCTGGAAATACCCGTTAGCGCGTCGGTGATGAAGGCTGCCGGAACGGCCAGAATAATGTAGTCGCTATCGCGGAAGGCATCGCGAATGCGGGTGCAGATTTTCACCCTGCGCGGGTTAACCTGCACATCGCTCAGGTAGCTTTTATTGTGGTGGAACTTCCGAATGTGGTCGGCGTCGGTTTGGCTCCGCATCCACCATTTGATGTTTACGCTGTTTTCCGACAGTATCTTAACCAGTGCAGTAGCCCAGCTTCCCCCGCCGACTACCGTAACGCGGGTTGGTTGATGATTGGATTTGAACAATTTGTTTGTGTGTGTCACTTGAAAAGTCTATCCACTAATTCGTCCTTCGTCAAACCAAAATGCTCAGCTATGTTTTTGAGAATATTATTCAGCGTACCAATTTTTATTGGATCATGTTTCGGAATCGTTTCATAATGCAGACCATTCTCAGTTGTTTGGATTCGAATATGGCTACCCGTCTGCCGAACCACTTCGTAGCCAAATACGCGCAACCGCTTTATGAGGTCAAGGCCCGTAAGATCACGGGGAATTTTCATAAAGCGAACACTTCGTCTTTGACAAAATGCAATCGAATGAGCTGTGGCCACTGATCGGCACTGTCGTAATGACAGTCAATAGCGTCCCGAATCATCCCTTTCAACTGGGTTATTGTTTCACCTTGCGTAAAGATGTTTTCCCCTACGGCTTGTGCTGTATAGCCGCCTTCAGGGTCTTCCTCAACGAGAAAAATAAGCTCTTTCATATCACGAATTTACGACTTAAAACCGAGTTTCTGTGGGGTGTCTGCGCCTTTGTGTTTATGTATCTGGGGCTGGCGCGTAAGAACCGCTCTTATCGGGTGTTGTCGCTGGCGTTGTTCGCGCTTACCCTGCTAAAGCTATTCCTCTACGACATCCGGGGCATCTCGGAAGGAGGCCGTATTGCCGCATTCATCACGCTGGGGGTGCTGTTGCTGGTTATCTCGTTCATGTACCAGCGAATCAAGCGTTTGTTGCTTGTGGATTCTTCTGATTTTTAAATAGAAGAGGTGTCATCCGTTGAACGAAGATGACACCTCTTGCATGCTCTGTAGCAACTAAACTTATTCCGCTTCCTTCTTTTTCGTCTCCTTATTTGGGTCGCGCTTCACGATCAGGTCGTTTTCTTTGAGGGTCTTCGATACGGCCAGAAACGGCCCCGAAACCACTACATCACCCGATTTCAGGCCCGATACGATCTGAATATTTTCAAAGTCGCTAATGCCCGTTTTCACCTCGCGCTGAACGGCCTTACCACCCGCATTCACAAAGACGATCTCTTTAATCTCTTGCTTCTTGGCAGGCTTGGCAGCACCGGTTTGCGCCGACGTATTCCCATTTGATTCTTCATCGGGCGTGTCGCTTGCTTTTTCGGGTAGGCGGGTGGTTACGGCGGCAATCGGTACGGCCAACACGTTTGGTTTGCGATCTGTGATAATCTCCACTGAGGCTGTCATACCAGGTTTGAAAGGAAAACCCTTCCCGTTGGCTACCGAAAGGTCGGTGTACGATGAATTCAGGATTTTGACCTTCACTTCAAACTCCGTCACAGCATCGTTCGAGAGCGACGACGAAGCCGAGTTTGTGTTACCAGCCAATCCGTTGGCCGTGTTCGAAATTTCGGTCACAATGCCCTTGAATTTCCGGCCTGCTGTTGTGTACGAGTCTACTTCGATGTCGGCGGTGTCGCCCATCACCACCCGCACGATGTCGTTTTCGTTGACGTTCACCCGTACCTCCATGTTGTTGAGGTTGGCAAGGCGCATAATCTCCGTACCGGCCATTTGCGAGGTACCCACCACGCGCTCACCAGCCTCAATATTCAATTTGGAAACGGTGCCGTTCACGGGCGAGTAAATAGTTGTCTTGCGTAGGTTCTCGCTTGCATCACGCAAGCTAGCCTCGGCACTTTTAATGCTAAACTGAGCCGCCCGAACGTTGGCGCGGGCTGCCTCGACCTCTTGCCGCGAAACATTGTAGTTTGCTTCCGAAGTTTCAAAGTCGGCGGTTGAGATCACCTTATCGGCAAGCAGTTTTTTGTTCCGCTCATAATCGGCGCGGGCGCGGATTTGGCGAGCTTCGGCCTGAGCCACCGATGCCTTCGACTGCTCCAACTGCGCCCGGCTTTGATCGACGGTGGCGCGGGCGCGGGCCAAAAACGACTCGTAGTTATCGGGCCGGATTCGGCACAGCAACTGCCCTACCTTCACGGGGTCGCCTTCTTTTACGTACAGCCCGGTAATCTCGCCCGATACGTCGGGGCTGATCTTTACTTCGATTTCGGGCTGTACCCGTCCTGACGCGCTCACGCGTTCCACAATGTCGGTGGTTTTGACGGTGGCGAAATCCACCTCGGTCGTTTTGGGTTTACCGATAATACCGGCCTGTTTGGCCGCAACCAGCCCCCCAACTAACAACACGATCAACCCTCCCAATACCCACCAAATGCGGTTCGACTTCTTTTTCATGACTTTGTCAATTGAGTGATTGAGCAAATGAGGGATTGAGGGAGTTGCTACAACTGTGCATTTCACTCAATCGCTCATTCACTCATTCACTCATTAAAATGCGAGCGGTTTATTCTGATAAAAATCTAAGATTTTCGTTCGGAACACGTAATCGTACTTAGCCTGCACCAGACTCGCCTTTGTTCGGTCGAGGTTGGTTTTAGCAATGTTGTAATCGACTGAGTTTACAGCCCCGGCGTTGAAACGACTCTCGGCAATCCGAAAGGCTTGCTCCAGCGACGTTACCTGCACCCGCGTGGCCGTATACCGATTGGCCGACGCCCGCAGGTTTGTGTAGGCCTGCTCTATCTGCTGCCGCACCTGAAGCCGGACATTGTCGCCCTGTAGTTCGGTGTTGCGTTGCTGGATACGAGCCGATGCAATGCGGGTACGTCCCTGGAAATTCCCGAAAATTGGTACCCGCAAGAACAGCGCAACCCCCTGGTTGAAGTTGTTCTCAATCTGGTTAGCGTACGAGAAGCGTGTTTGCGTCGTTCCCAAAACATTCTCCAGAATTGGGAATACAGAGTTGTCGGTTGGGTTGCGGATAAAATAGCGTCTTGAGACTTCCTGCGTTACTTCTCCTGTCAATACAGACCGGGTTCGGGCCGCGCTTGAATAAAATGAGCTGAGGTTAGCGTTTACACCCACCGTAGGGTACAGGCTAGCTCTGGCCACATCGACGCCCGTTGCGGCTGCCTTTACGCGCAGGTCGGCCCCCTGAATGTCGGGCAGAAACGACAGGGCCGTTTCATAGACTTGTTGCACCGTTTCGGGGTAAGGTACCACCGAGGGGTCGGGCACATTAATGGGCTGCACCTCAAACGTTTGCCCGGCAGGCACGTTCATAGCCTGCAAGAGACCCAATTTTGCCAGATCGAGTGTGTTTTGGGCATTTACAATATCGACTTCGTTTTGCGCTACCTGCGCCCGCAAGTCGTACAGATTTCCTTCGGGTAACGACCCCGCGTCAACCAGTCGCTGGGTGCGGTTCAGTTGCGCCTGCGTTACCTCCAATTGCCGACGCGCAATTACGAGTTGCTCCTGACCAGTCAGCACGTTCAGGTAGTTTTGCGCTACGGTCAGGGCCACGTTGTTCTGCGTACCCTGTAGTTCGCGCTGTGTAGCCTGAAGCGTCAGGTCGTTTTGGCGAATCGTATTTTTGAGTGCCCCGCCATTGTACAATGTTACCTGTGCGTTGAGTTGATAGCTCGACTGGGTAATCTGTTGATTACCGGCAATGTTCGTAAATGGATCAACGATCCGGCCATTACTAAACTGCTGGTTGGCGTTGAAGTTTGCGTTTGGGTACAGGTTGTATTTCGCCTGTTTCAGTTGCAGATCGGCATTTTCGACGGTGAGCCGTCCCTGCCGAATCTGAATGTTGTTTTGCAGGGCCTGATCGATGCACTGCTGCAAATTGAGCACCTGCCCCTGAACAGTTGGTGCAGGCGTTCCAACGCCTGGTGTAACGGCAGAGGCTCCCCCCTGCGCTAACACACTCTGGTAGTTGACTAATAAAGCCAATCCTACCCAAACCACCAGCCCCTTGTTCAACGTCACACGCATACTCATTCTTGATTTTCGGTTCAATGTTACACACATAGCCATGCTCATGCCTATAGTTTTGGGATAAACGGACAATTTCAGTGAACAGATAACAGTGATCAGTGAACAGATAACAGCCAACAGTGAGCAGAGATCAGTGAATAGCCGCGAACAATGGATTTTGTTTGCTGTTCATTGCTCGCTGTTCGCTGATCCCTGTTCGTTCGCTGTTCTCTGATCCCTGTTCACTGTTCCAGCCATCCGTCTTTTAGTCGGAGAATACGATTGCCGTAGGTTGCGTTTGTGTCGGAATGGGTCACCTGAACGATAGTGACGCCGTCTTCCTGGTTCAGCTTTTTGAACAACTCCATAATCTCGCGGGCCTGATCGGAGTGTAGATTCCCCGTTGGTTCGTCGGCGAAGATGACCCGTGGTTGTGCGGCAATGGCTCGTGCAATACCCACCAACTGCTGCTGCCCTCCCGATAGTTGCGCCGGAAACAGATCTTTCTTGGCCACCATATTGAACCTGTCGAGCAATTCGGCCACGCGACTCTTCCGCTCCGATCCCGACAGGCCTTTGTACAACAAGGGCGTTTCGATGTTCTCATACACGGTAAGTTCGTCGATCAGGTGATACGCCTGAAACACAAACCCAATTTGTGAACGGTGTAACTCGGTTCGTTTCTTCTCGGTCAGCTTCTGCACTGGCTCGTCTAAAAACGCGTAGTTGCCTTCCGATGGCTCCTCTAATAAGCCCAAAATGTGTAATAATGTCGATTTTCCAGAGCCGCTTGGCCCCATAATTGACACAAATTCGCCTTCGTTGATTTCGAGCGAGATATTACGGAGAACGTACGTCTTGCCAAATCCGGCGGGGTAGTATTTTGCAACGTTGGTCAGTTGAATCATTGTCTTTGTCAGTAATGTACTCGACAACCTACCAACTTTGTGCCATTAAACAAAAAAACCGCTCCTGTTCAAGGGAGCGGCTTTTCCAAACCGGGGCTTGTCCATTTACGGACGCCCGTTTGTTCGGCAATGGACAATCATCACTTATCGTTGCCTGTACTATAGGCTCCTGGCATCAGCACCGTATCGACCGAATGTACAATACCATTGGTGGCTGTAATGTCGGCCATATTCACGGTCGAGGTGTTGCCGGTCACGTCTGTCAGCGCAATTGTTTCGCCTTGTTTTTTCACGGTCAATTTGCCTCCCTGCGCGGTGGTCAGGGTTTGGTTGTTCTTGAGGTCCTTAGCCATGTACCGCCCCCGAACCACGTGGTAACCGAGCAGTTGCGTCAGTTGTTGGCGATTGGCGGGCTGCATGAGGGCTTCCAGCGTACTCGCGTCAATTTTGGCAAACGCTGCGTTGGTTGGGGCAAAGATTGTGTAGGGTCCACCCTTCTGCGCCATATCGGTCAGGCTCGCTGCCTGAAGGGCCTGTAATAAGGTGGAATGGTCGGCTGAGAGGGCCGCACTAGCTGCCAAATCGGCGTTGGTCGTTATCCCGGTTGCTGCTTTTTCGGTAGTTGTGGTCTCGGTTTGTGTCCGATCATTAGCGTTTACAGGTTGCCGCTGGGCCAATGTTGTACCAAGGCTCGAAACTAGTAGCCCAAGGGCTAAAATTACTCGCTTTTTCATAGCTCTACTGTGATTTATGTATGCGTATAAATAGGCGGGAAGTTTATCCCACTGCTGGTAAAACTGTAGCCTGCTTTTTAAATTGTCTTAATCAATAGAATATATAGATTGATTGAGGGAATGGTCAAATTCTCTATTTTCTAACGAGCCTGTAGAGTGTTATTATGATTATTTGGGGCATTTTGAACAATTAGAAGTCGAACAGAAAACCCTTTAAAATTCATAGAGTTATAGAGTGCAGAATTTTATTTCACGAAAACTAGTTTAAGGCCTCTTTTTATTTTAATCTTTTTTTCAGGCCAAATAAAATTCTTATTTCCCCCTTTCTCTGTAGTTTTGCTCAACGAAACCACGTTTTACCATTTTTGAGTTTTTCCGTAATGTGCTTCAAGCCTAACATCCCCATTGGTAAGCAATTATGCTAAGTAGCCGCTGTGAAGCTGGCCGTTCTCCGTTAATCTAAGAGTGACTCACTCCCGGTTGAGTCCATAGCTGATTGGTGCAAATTGTCTGTGAGTTGTACCCCCGCTCGTATCAGTTGTATCCGACACGCACGGCTTTGTGCAGGTCGCTTGTTTTCCCTGTGAGATCATTTCTTGATGACTAAGTATTCATTCCTCTGGCTACTCCTATGCTGGCCTGGCATGGTGTTGGCCCAACTGACCATTACCTCACCACAATCTCGAATTGTGTACCAACGTAATGGCTCAAATCAGGCTACTGTCGTTGTATCGGGCTTAGCCCCCCTCAACTCCACACGCGTTGAAGCCCGGCTGGTGGCTCTTCCAGGTTATTCAGGTGCCACAACCGGCTGGTCGTCGCTCAACATTATCAGCAGCAACAAAGCATTCCGTGGGGCATTGACTGGCTCGGGGGGCTGGTACAGGCTCGAAGTTCGGTCCTGGGCCGACAATAATATGTCGGCCGACGGATCTGTCGACCGGGTTGGGGTTGGTGAGGTGTTTGTGGTGGCAGGGCAGTCGAATGCTTACGGTGGTAACAACGCGGGTGGTGCCGCCGACGACCGGGTTTCGGTAGTCGATTTCCGCGACAGCGATGTAAACGAACAACTCCTGCCGGTGCGGTTCAGTCATGCCGAGAGCGAGGGCAACGTTGGCCCATCAAACCCCCTGTTTATCTGGGGACAACTAGGCGATAAACTTGTACGCCGTTTGCAGGTGCCCGTTTTGTTTTTGGGCGCGGCCCAGTCCGGCACCACAAGCGAACAATGGCGTAAATCAGCTGAGGGCGACGGTAACACATCGGCTCAGCTCTTCCCCTATCGTCGGCTTGGTTCGGTTTTGTACCATTACATCGCCCGAACGGGTGCCCGAGCCGTACTTTGGCATCAGGGCGAGGGCGATATTGGCCGTGGGCAGCAGCAATACATTGAGAATATCCAGTTTATCATCAACAAAAGTCGTCAGCAAACCAATTTTGGGTCCTTGGCCTGGGTGGTCTCGCGAGCTACTTACTTGTTTGGGCAAACGGATGGCAGCATTATCAATGCGCAGAATCAGCTCATTAACAACGTTCCGAACGTTTTCGCAGGCCCGAATACCGATGCGCTTGGCGGCACCGAAAACCGGGGCGATAACGTCCATTTCAGCGGATTGGGCCTGCCTCGGCTAGTCGATCTGTGGAACCAAAGCTTAACCGACGATTTCTTCAATCGTTCGCAACCCTTCAGTCCCTCTTCCGATGCACCGAGCCTGACAACGGGTTATATTTTACCCAACGCTGTGGCTCCGGGTAGCAAGATCTGGGTGCCCTACGTACAACGGGGGCCGTTCGAAGGTGGTAACCAGTTTAAAGCGCAGCTTTTGAATGCAGGCGGTGGTGTGGTGGCTGAGTCGAGCCTGAGCACGCAAAATCCGATCCCAGTATCACTGCCAGGTAATTTGCCATCAGGGACGTATCGGGCGCGTGTCGTATCAACGATTCCGAATCTGGTAGGATCAACGGGCGAGTCGTTTCAGGTGACCGTGGGCGGCAGTGGTGGCTCCAACACAACACCCACGCAACCTGCCGTAACGGGAGGCACACCCGACGCAAGCATCAACCGCATTGGCTATAAATACGACGCACCAAGCCACGGATTTCATTTTCTAATCGGCGCAACAGGGCCGGTGGAAGCGCGTTTGGAGCGAATCGACGGAGGGTATTTTGGTGAAACCAACTGGGGTTCGGCAGGCGACAATAACGATCAGGCTGGCTTCAACAAACTGCGCTACTACGGGCCGGTGGCCGTTGGCGTTGGTGGCGTCGAAGCAGGCCGATACCGGCTGTCGGTCCGTAAAGCAGGCGATCAGGGAGCGGGCATTTGGGTCGAAGTGAACCTGCTCGACGGACGCACCACAGTCTATGCCTCGACAGACGGCTCCTCAACCGATAACTCGACACCGCCCCCGCCCCCATCAACGCCCGTTGAGCAACCTATATCGCCCGGTTTCACCCCACCCACCGTCGACAATGTTGGTACAATCGATTACATCCGTCAGATTGGCTATAAATACGACATGCCTACCCACGGATTTCAGTTGCTGGCTCTCACGCAGGGCACTGTCGAGATGAAACTCGAACGGCTAGACGGTCCATTTGGCGAAACAAATTGGGGTGCCTCAACCGCTAGCAGCGAATATGGTGGCTATAGTCAGTATCGGTACTACGCACCCATAGGCATGGGCGTGGGTGGCGTTGAGCCGGGCCGGTATCGGCTGTCGGTCCGCAAACCCGGCGATTCAGGAAGCGGGCAATCGGTTGACGTGACCCTCCAAAACGGCCAATTCAAGGCTGGTGCAGCGACCGTTGCCACCGTCCCCGTTTCGACACCTGCTCCTGCCCCGGTTCAGCAATCGGCACAGCCCGGTACAATTCAGGCTATTGGGTATAAGTACGACATGCCTACACACGGGTTTCAGCTACTGGCTCAGGCAACCGTTTCGGTGCAAATGCGCCTGGAGCGGCTCGACGGTGCGTTCAACGAAACGGCTTGGGGCGATGCTACCAACAACAGTGACTATGCAGGCTACAATCAATATCGGTACTACGCTCCGCTGGGGTTGGGCATTGGTGGTGTTGAGCCAGGCCGGTATCGGCTATGGGTCCGCAAAACAGGCGATTCAGGAAATGGGCAATCGGTCGATGTGACCTTGCAAAATGGTATTTACCAAGTTTCGGCTCCTAATGCACGCATAGCATCTGAGTCTTCACCCGAAGTGACTCTTTGGCAAGTGTATCCAAACCCTGCCGAAACCGAAGTGATCGTAACGGGACCTGTTACCGAAACGGCTACCGCTTTACGCATGGTTCTTACCAATGCAAGCGGTCAGGAAAAAGCGGTTGGTATTCAGGCCATACAGCCGGGACGTTACCGGGTTAATCTGGGCACCGCGCAAACGGGCTTGTATGTACTTCGCATCCTCGATGGCGAACGCCCACTCGAAACGCTTAAAGTGCTTAAAGTAAAGTAAGTGAATTGACTTTCAGCAATTCCCAGACGCTGGATGTTGGACAGTAGACATTGGATGAGAGTCCTATATCTAACGTCCAATATCCAGCGTCTTTTTGCTATTAAACCAACACAATCCGACGTTGTCTATGGTTTATGAACTAATGAGCCGGGCATCCGACTTAGCTCATTGATCCATATTGATAAACAAGACAGACCATGAAACGACTCCTTTTGTTAATCATAGCCCTATTACCAGTTTTACTGAGCCAATGCGGGGTTTCGCGCCAGGTAGGTGAAGCCAAAGCTCTGGGCGATTGCCGATACGCTATTAAATCGGCCGATAGCGTTCAATTATCGGGCTACGATGTTCGTCAGTTCCGCAAATTAGAAGACATCAACCCGGCCCGTTATCCGCGTCTTGCGGCTGGTTTGCTCACCCGCAACGTGCCCCTGAACGCCCGTATCAACCTTGAAATCACCAATCCGACGAACAAAAATGCAGCTATTAACCAGCTAGAGTATCGCATTTTACTCGCCGGACAAGAGTTGTTCCAGGGCTTTTTGAATGAACGCATTCAGGTAGCTCCCGGTGGGGGCCGGACCACCGTGCCTATTCGCATCAATGCTAACGCGTACAAACTCATCACCGACGAGAAAACCCGTGCTGCGTTCACGCAGTTTGTGGGAAATTTGGCCGGGGCAGACGATGCCCAACCATCGCGTGTGACGATTAAAATCAAACCCACGCTCGATCTGGGTAATAAGGCCATTGATTACCCCGGCTACATCACCATTGAGCAGGAGGTTACAAGCAAGATCTTGTTCGGTCAGTAATCAGTCCTCAGCCCGCACCCAAACATTCATCTGGTTTAGCAGCATCGGGCCAAACTGCGTGGTAAAGGCCACATCGGCAGCATCACGACCATAGGCAACTGTCACACGGTTGCCTTTTGGCTCTGTTTGGGTCGCATCGAACGTGTACCAACGACCATCCACGTAAGCCTCGAACCAGGCGTGTAAATCCATCGGTTTGAGTTCATGTAAATACCCGACGACCATACGGGCCGGTATATTAATGTTTCGGCAGAGTGCAACACCAAGATGCGTAAAGTCTCGGCAAACACCCACGCGACTCCGAGCCGTGTCGATAGCCGACGTGCTGGCATCACTCGTTCCGTACTGGTATCGAACGTTCTTATTAATCCACCGCCGTATGGCCTCCACCTGATCGTAGCCAGGCGTTTCCACCTCAGCTATTATCTGTGCCGCCAAGTTGTTTAACTTGTCGGACTCACAGTACCGACTAGCAAGCAGAAAATGAAGCACATCGTCGGGCAAATCTTCAACAGGTACGTACGGGGCACCGTGGGCCACATCAATAGAGTCATCCGTTTGTACCGTCGCCGACGTACGGACTGTGAAAGGTCCAACGGGAGCCACAAGCCGCTGACACAGATTACCGTAGCGGTCGGTGAATTCGGTAACGGGCACGTTGGGCGTGATTTCGTATTCCTCGGCAATAATCCATTGTCCGCTACCAGAGCGGGGGCGGAGCATAAAAATAGCAGGGGTACTCTCCTGTGCTTCAAACTGAAGCGTACAGCCAACGTTGAGTTGCATGTGAATGGGCTTTATCGGTAAAACCAAAAAAAGACCCATTCTGCTGTCAAAATGGGTCTTTTTTTATCACATCATCGCGACAAACTGATCGAACAAATAGCGCGAATCGTGCGGACCCGGCGAAGCTTCGGGGTGGTACTGCACCGAGAACGCCGGTTTGTCTTTGCGACGAATCCCCTCGATTGTCTTATCATTTAGATTCAGGTGCGTCACCTCCACGTTAGCGTGATCAGCCACCTCGTCGGCCTTCACCGCAAAGCCATGATTTTGTGAAGTAATCTCACACAAACCCGTTAGCAGGTTTTTGACCGGGTGGTTCAGTCCTCGGTGCCCGTTATGCATCTTGTAGGTTTCAATACCGCTCGCCCGCGACAAAATCTGGTGACCCAGGCAAATACCGAACAAAGGCTTATCCGTGTCCAACGCCTGCCGCACCGTCTCGACCGCGTAGGGCATAGCTGCTGGGTCGCCGGGGCCATTCGAGATAAAGAAACCATCAGGATTCCAGGCCGCTAATTCCGCAAAGGGCGTTGTGGCGGGGAATACCTTGCAATACGCCCCCCGGTCGGTCAGGTTCGAGAGGATGCTCTTTTTCACCCCCAAGTCTAACACAGCCACCTTCATCCGCGCCGACTCGTCGCCCAATTCATACGACTGTTGTGTACAAACCTCCGATGACAACTCCAATCCGGCCATGTCGGGAACGGTATGCAACTGGGCTAGCAACTGAGCTGGGTCCAGAATCTCCGACGAGATAATGCAGTTCATTACACCCTTGTCGCGTATGTAGCGAACCAATTGCCGCGTATCAATCCCGTGAATACCCACGATATTGGCCCGCTCAAAATAGTCCTGCAATGAGCCATCGGCTGTGTATCGCGAGTGAATCTGCGAGAAAAAATTGCACACCATGCCCCGAATCTTAACCCCACTCGACTCTTCTTCGGCATTGTGCTGCACACCATAATTGCCGATGTGCGAGGTGGTGTTAATAATCACCTGACCATAGTACGATGGATCAGTATAAATCTCTTGGTAACCGGTCATGCCCGTGTTAAAGCAGATTTCGCCCCCGGCGGTGCCGCGCTTCCCAAGCGCAAATCCACTATAAACGGAACCATCCTGCAAAACCAGCAGTGCTTCGGGCTGTTGGGTATGTTTCATTGTCGTTTGTAGTGCCGGTTATCAACCGGCATGGCCGTGAGGCCAAATCTGTTTAATAAAACCAAAACTTAGCCTCACGGCCATACCGGTTGATAACTGGCACCACACCTCAAAAAAAAGGGCTAACCGTTGCCGGTTAACCCTTCCTCAGTATGTGATTCCTGACACCATTAGGCTTGCTTCTCTTCGTCGGTTGAGGCCATTGGCGTTTCGTCAGTTGAAACCTCCTCAATAGTTGAAGCTTCAGCTACAGGCGTAGCGGGCGTTTCCTCTTCAACTACTTCTGCGTAGGGAACCTCTTCAGCAGCAACTGGAGCAGCCGCAGCGGCAACAGGAGCCGTTGCATCAGCTTTACCAGCACCACCCCGGCGGCCCCGGCGCGTACGCGTCGTCGCAGCCTTTTCTTCGGCAGCAGCGAGCAACGTCTCGTTGAAGTCAACCAGTTCGATCAGGCAGGTTTCGGCGTTATCACCAGCGCGGTTACCCAGCTTGATAATGCGCGTATAACCACCCGGACGATTAGCAATTTTGTCGGCAACCGTACCGAACAGTTCTTTGATCGACTCCTTGTTTGTCAACGTCTGGAATACGATTCGGCGGTTTTGGTGAGTATCATCCTTTGCTTTCGTCAGCAATGGCTCCACAAACTTCCGCAATTCCTTAGCCTTCGCCACCGTCGTTTCAATCCGTTTTTTCAGGATCAACGACGTCGCCATATTCGAGAGCATAGCCTCTCGGTGCGAGTGCGTACGGCTTAGGTGATTATCTTTTTTACCGTGTCTCATTTTTTAGTCTTCGTCTAATCTGTATTTCACCACATCCATGCCGAAGTTCAGTCCTTTTTCGGCAACCAGTTGTTCGAGTTCCGTGAGCGACTTCTTCCCGAAGTTGCGGAACTTCATCATATCGGAGATCTCCAGGCGAACCAGCTCGCCCAGCGTCCGAACATCGGCAGACTTCAAACAGTTGTACGCCCGAACCGACAGGTCCAGATCTGACAATGGTGTTTTCAGCAGCTTGCGCATGTGGAGCATCTCCTCGTCTACCACGTTTTCCTCTTCCGGCTTCGTCGTCTCGAACGTCATGTTCTGATCCGAGAACAGCATGAAGTGCTGAATCAGAATATAAGCCGCGCCTTTCAGAGCTTCTTCAGGGTGAATCGAACCATCGGTTTCGATATCCAGAATAAGCTTTTCAAAGTCGGTTTTCTGCTCAACCCGCGTGTTTTCTACGCTGTATTTCACATTCTTGATCGGCGTAAAAATCGCGTCGATTGGAATATGGCCAAACGGCAATTCGTTGGCACGTGGCTCATCGGCAGGCACGTAGCCACGACCTTTTTCTACGAAGATTTCCATCTCCAGGTCGCGCGTGTCATCAAGGTGGCAGATCACCAGATCGGGGTTCAGTACTTCAAACGAAGCAGTGAACTTCGAGATGTCGCCTGCCGTCAATACAGATTGCTTCTTGACGTTGACTGTAATCTTACCGTCAACCATGTCCGAGATCTTCTTAAACCGAACCATTTTCAGGTTCAGGATGATCTCTGTAACGTCTTCAACGACGCCCTCAATTGACGAAAACTCGTGCAGTACGCCCGGAAACTTTACGCTTGTGATGGCATAGCCCTCAAGCGACGACAGCAAAATGCGCCGTAGTGCGTTTCCAATCGTAACGCCATACCCTTTTTCGAGGGGCTTAAACTCAAATACTCCGTGAAAGTCGTTGGCTTTTTCAACCACCACTTTGTCGGGCATTTGGAACGCTAAAATGGACATACCTTTTTTATGTTAATGGCAGGCTCACTGCCCCTGAAGTAGAAACCGATAGATGCGAAAGGACTTTGGATATTGGATTTTGGACGCTGGACAAAAAATCCAATATCCAAAGTCCAACATCCCCAAGACCATTACTTCGAATATAATTCGACGATCAACTGCTCGTTCACGTTCTCTGGAATCTGGTCGCGCTCAGGGTAGCTGATAAACTTCCCGGCCATTTGCGAACCGTCCCACTCAACCCAGTTGTAACGCTTGGCGTTACGGGCCGACAAACTCGTTGCCACAGCCTCAAGAGACTTCGACTTCTCGCGAACGCCGATGATCTGACCGGGCTTCAGTGAATACGAAGGGATGTTTACCACCTCACCATCAACCACGATATGCTTGTGCGACACCAACTGACGGGCCGCACGGCGCGTGGGAGCAATACCTAACCGATACACGGTGTTGTCGAGACGAGCTTCGCAGAATTGGAGCAAGTTGACGCCGGTAATCCCATCTTTCACGGCGGCCCGGTGGAACAGGGCGCGGAATTGCCGCTCAAGGATTCCGTAGATATATTTTACTTTCTGCTTCTCCAGCAACTGCACCGCGTATTCAGACTGCTTCCGCTTCCGACCGCGCCCGTGCATACCGGGAGCATAATTTTTCTTTTGAAGCGCTTTGCTGGGGCCAAGGATTGGCTCACCAAACTTGCGCGAAATTTTGGCTTTTGGACCTGTGTAACGTGCCATTCTAATGAACGAATAATAAGTTGGAACGTGGACAGACACAACCTAATGTCGCCTGACCGTATTCTGTTCACCCGGTTTATACGCGACGGCGCTTGGGTGGCCGACAGCCGTTGTGCGGCATCGGGGTAATATCACGGATCGTTGTTACTTCGATACCTGAGTTCTGAATCGTACGGATTGCCGACTCACGGCCTGCACCCGGACCTTTCACGAACACCTCTGCTTTCCGCATACCCGCATCATGGGCAACGGCAGCACAGTTCTGAGCGGCAGTCTGAGCAGCATACGGCGTGTTTTTCTTTGAGCCTTTGAAGCCCATCTTACCCGCCGAAGCCCAGGAAATAACCTGACCGTTCATGTTAGTGATCGAAATAATAATGTTGTTGAAGGTGGCCTTGATGTGAACCTGACCAACCGGTTCAATAACAACGACGCGCTTTTTCGCCTTGTCTTTGCGTTTTGCTTGTGCCATTTTTGTTAAGTTGGCAGTTGCAGTTGACAGTGTGCAGATCCTAAAAACTGCTTACTGCTGCTGCTCACTGCTTACTATTTAGTTGCTTTCTTCTTGTTAGCAACCGTCTTACGCTTACCTTTCCGCGTACGAGAGTTGTTCTTCGTATGCTGACCACGAACCGGCAGCCCTTTCCGGTGCCGAAGACCCCGGTAGCAACCGATGTCCATCAAACGCTTGATGTTCAACTGCACCTCTGAGCGCAGCGCACCTTCTACTTTAATGTCTGACGAGATTGCGTTACGAATCGCGCTCGACTCTTCGTCGGTCCACTCGCCTGCTTTCTTGTCCAGACTAATACCAGCTCCTGTCAAAATCTTCTGAGCGGTACTCCGACCAATTCCGAAAATATACGTGAGTGAAATCTCGCCACGCTTCTTATCGGGAATATCAACACCTGCAATACGTGCCATAAAATTAACCTTGACGTTGTTTGTAACGGGGATTCTTCTTGTTGATCACGTACAGTTTCCCTTTCCGACGGATCACAATGCAGTCTTCACTGCGCTTCTTGATTGACGCTTTAACCTTCATGGTCTTTGGATTTGGGATTTCGGATTTCGGATTTCGGATTTAGCTGACGCATCAACAAACACTCTTACGTAAGCCAAATCCGAAATCCGAAATCCCCAATCCGAAATTATTTGTATCGGTACACAATCCGCGCCTTACTTAAATCGTAAGGCGACATCTCTAACTTCACACGATCACCGGGTAGGATTTTGATGTAGTTCATCCGCATCTTCCCCGATATGTGAGCAATTACCTCGTGCTTGTTGGCCAGTTCGACCCGGAACATCGCATTCGATAATGCCTCTAAAATTACGCCGTCCTGTTCTATTGAATTCTGCTTCGCCATAATCAGTTTTATGCCGCCACCGGGCTTTGTAGCTCAATGGCCAACGAGGTGTTGGCTGTTACTTCTTCGATGTATTGAAACGTCGTCAGAATCTCGGCCTTGCCTTTCCGAACCGCAACAGTGTGCTCAAAGTGAGCCGATGGTTTCCGGTCCGCCGTGCGAATCGTCCAGCCATCTTTGTCCTGCGTAATGCCTTTCTTACCGAAGTTAATCATCGGCTCAATCGCCAGCACCATGCCTTCCTTTAGCTTCACTCCCTGTCCACGTTTGCCATAATTCGGCACTTCAGGTGCTTCGTGCAGGCTCTTACCAACCCCGTGCCCCACTAACTCGCGGACCACCGAGTACCCAAACCGCTCTACATACGTTTGGATGGCGTAGCCTATATCTCCAATCCGGTTGCCGTCGGTTGCCCGTTCCAAGCCCACATACAGTGACTCTTTTGTACGGACCAGCAGTTTACGAACCGCTAAACTCACTTCGCCAACCGGGTAGGTGTAGGCACTGTCGCTGTGATACCCATTCAATTGAACACCACAGTCGATGGAGATGATATCCCCGTCGCGGAGTTCGTACCGACTCGGAAACCCGTGTACCACCACATCATTGATGGAAATACACAGCGAGGCTGGAAATTTATTGAACCCTTTGAACGACGGAACGCCCTTGTGATCTCTAATGAACGTTTCAGCGACCTCATCCAGTTCCCGCGTTGTGACACCCGGACAAACCAGTTTGGCAACTTCGGCGTGAGCTTTCCCCAGAACTTGAGCACTCTCCTTAATCAGGTCGAGTTCTTCATCGCTCCGAAGATAAATCATGTTACTCTTCGCAGACATTAGGCAGCAACTGTTTCAGCGCGTCCCTGTACACGACCTGACTTCATCAGACCTTCGTACCGACGCATGAGCAGATAGCTTTCTACTTGCTGCAAGGTGTCGAGTACTACGCCCACCATAATCAGCAACGAGGTGCCACCAAAGAACTGTGCAAAGCCAGTTGTCATTCCCAACAGGTTGGCAATGGCAGGCAGGATGGCCACAATGGCAAGCATCACAGCACCTGGCAACGTGATCCGGTCGAGTACCATGCCAATATATTCTGAGGTAGCAATACCAGGCTTAACGCCAGGTATAAAACCACCGCTCCGCTTCATATCATCAGCAATCTGTGTCGGGTTCACCGAGATCGCCGTGTAGAAGAAGGTGAATATAATGATTAGTACCGCGAACAAGACGTTGTACTGCCAGCTTGTGTAGCTGTTGAAAGCAGTTGCTACGCTAGCAGCGAAGTCGCTCCGTTCAGCAAACAACTGAGCTACATAACCTGGAATAAACATCAACGCCTGAGCGAAGATGATCGGCATTACACCAGCCGCGTTCAGCTTCAACGGCAAGTACTGCCGCTGACCGCCCACCACCTTGTTACCAATAACCTGCTTCGCGTATTGAATCGGAATCCGACGTACGGCCTGAGTCAGAACTACAGCACCCATTACCACAAAGTAAAGAGCGACTAATTCCAACACGAAAATTAACAGACCAGATGAACCGCGCGACTCAGCTTCACCGATGATCGCACCGGGGAACCGTGATACAATACCGATCATGATAATCATCGAGATACCATTACCGATACCCTTGTCGGTGATCCGTTCGCCCAACCACATACAGAAAATGGTGCCCGACGTCAGGATAAACAAAGCAGCTATCGTGAACAAACCCCGGTCGATGTAAAGAGCATCAGCAGGAATTGTCGTACGGATATAGGTCAGTGCTTGCACGGCTGTTACACCGATAGTGAGCACCCGCGTAATCTGATTGAGTTTCTTACGACCAGACTCACCTTCCTTCTGCATTTTCTGGAAGTACGGTAGGGCCAGCGTCAGAAGCTGAATGGCAATAGAGGCCGATATATATGGCATAATGCCCAACGCAAAAATCGACGCCTTGCTGAAGGCACCACCCAAAAAGGTGTCTAACAAACCCAAAAGCCCCTGCGGGTTCAGGTCCAGACGTTTGGGGTCAACGCCTGGAAGCACAATGGCCGAGCCCAGACGAAAGACGGTAACAAACAATAGCGTGTTGAGGATACGAGTCCGCAACTCTTCTATTGAAAAAATATTTTTGAAAGTGGTGATAAGACGATTCATAATAGTATCAGGCCGGTGTACCCCTCAATTAGTTCTTCTCTCCTTCTTCAAATTTGGCAGGGACAATCGCCTTACCGCCTGATTTCTCGATGGCCTCTTTTGCACTGGCTGAGAAAGCGTGGGCATGAACCTCAACAGCGGCTGTTAGCTCACCACGGTTCAACACTTTCACGAGATCGCCTTTGCCAAGCAAACCATTTTGTTGCAGTACAGCTACGTCAATAACAGCCACATTTGTCTTATCAAACAAGGCCTGTAGTGTATCGAGGTTAATTGGCTTGTACTCAACGCGCGTTGGATTTTTAAAACCGAACTTCGGTACCCGACGCTGAAGGGGCATCTGACCACCTTCAAAGTGAACTTTTCGGCTGTAGCCTGAGCGTGATTGGGCTCCTTTATGGCCACGGGTAGATGTACCACCCATTCCAGAGCCTTGTCCGCGACCGACTCGCTTGCGCTCTCTGACGGAACCCTTAGCCGGTTTAAGGTTGCTTAAATTCATTTTGTTTTGCTTTATTATGTGCAATTATGTTTGCAGCCTGCAAAATTCGGAAAAATTTCGCAAACCGCAAAAAAGACGTTAGATAAAAGACGTTGGACGTTAGACGATTAAGCGTTTGCGCTCAATCTCCACTAACCAAAGTCTAACGTCTAACGTCTTTTATCTAACGTCTACGACTTAGATTTCTTCTATTTTCACAAGGTGCTTCACCTTGTTGATAACCCCGGCAATGGCTGGTGTTTGCTCCAGCTCGATGTACCGGTTGATTTTACCCAAGCCAAGCGACTTCATCGCGTTCTTTTGGGTCTGCGGGCGGTCAATTGTGCTCCGAACCTGTGTGATACGTACGCGTGCCATGATGTGATCGGTTTAGCCGTTAAAAACTTTTGACAACTTTACACCACGCTGCATGGCCACCTGATGGGGAGCACGCATCTTCTGCAACGCGTTGATCGTTGCTTTTACCACGTTGTGTGGGTTCGACGAGCCTTTCGACTTCGCCAATACGTCGCGTACACCGGCACTTTCGAGCACAGCACGCATAGCACCACCTGCAATTACACCTGTACCCGCAGCAGCAGGCTTCAGCAGGACAAAGCCACCGCTGAATTTACCTTCCATTTCGTGGGGCACAGTATGCTTCACAAGAGAGATTTGAAGCAGGTTTTTCTTGGCATCTTCAGTGCCTTTAGCAATGGCGTCAGTTACCTCATTGGCTTTGCCAAGACCATAACCGACCACTCCGTTGCCGTCGCCCACCACTACGATGGCCGAGAAGCTAAACCGACGACCACCCTTTACAACCTTGGCTACACGGTTGATAGCGACTACGCGCTCTTTCAGATCGGACTCGTTTACTTTAGTTGGTCTTACGTTCGTTACCATGTTTGCCTTAGAATTTGAGGCCACCCTCGCGGGCACCGTCGGCCAATGCTTTCACTTTACCGTGGTACAGGTAGCCGTTCCGGTCGAACACCACAGCCGTGATGTTTGCAGCGGCTGCTTTCTCAGCAATCCGCTTACCAACCAGAGCGGCTGCATCTACCGTGAAGCCAGTTACCTCGCTCGACAACTCCATTGATGAAGCAGATGCCAGTGTGTGACCAGCCACATCGTCAATGATTTGGGCGTAGATCGCCTTGTTTGAGCGAAATACAGACAGGCGAGGACGCTCAGCCGTGCCTGAAACTTTGGCGCGGATCGAGTACTTGATCCGTTGACGCCGTTCTTGTTTGTTTGCTGCCATGTTATTTGATACCGACCAAATAAGTCTTTAGTTGGCAGTAGCAGTAGGCAGTACATTATCAGGGGGTGGTTTACCTGCCCACTGCTACTGCCAACTGCTACTTATTTTTTGCTTGAGGTTTTACCAGCTTTCCGGCGAATAACTTCACCCACAAAGCGGATACCTTTGCCTTTGTACGGCTCAACCTTGCGGAGTGAGCGGATTTTCGCAGCAACATCGCCGATCAATTGCTTGTCAATTCCTTCTAGGATAACCTTTGGGTTCTGACCTTTCTCGGTAATGGCTGTTACTTTAACTTCGGCGGGCAGGGCCACATACACATTGTGTGAGTAGCCAAGTTGGAGTTCAAGCACGTTGTTGGCAACGGATGCTTTGTAACCCACACCGACAATTTCCATTTCGGTCTTGTAGCCAGTGCTTACGCCTATCACCATGTTGTTGACCAACGAGCGATACAGGCCGTGCAAAGCTTTATGACGCTTTTGTTCAGTGGGGCGGCTCACCTGAATGCTGCCATCTTCGACAGCCACCGAAATATCAGAGTCTACCGGTTGCAACAGTGATCCTTTAGGGCCTTTCACGGTTACGACGTTGTTATCGTCAACCGACAACGAAACGCCACTGGGCAGAGCGATTGGTTTTTTACCTACGCGAGACATTGTTTGTTAACAGATTAGTATACGTAACACAATACTTCACCACCTACGTTCAGCGTCTTGGCTTCTTTGTCGGTCATTACACCTTTAGAAGTCGAAACGATGGCAACCCCCAGTCCATTCAGGATACGTGGCAGGTTGTCGGCACCCCGATACTGACGGAGACCGGGGCGGCTAATGCGCTGTAGGTCAACGATAGCAGGCTGCTTCGTTACGGCGTTGTACTTCAGGGCGATTTTAATCACACCCTGAGGGCCGTTGTCATCAAACTTATAGTTCTGAATGTATCCTTTGTCAAACAGAACTTTAGTGATCTCTTTCTTTATGTTCGATGCAGGGATCTCCACAATCCGGTGCTTGGCACGGATAGCGTTTCTGATTCGGGTCAGATAATCTGCAATTGGATCTGTGTTCATCTTCCTTGTGAATTAGCGAGCCTCTTACCAGCTTGACTTTGTTACGCCTGGAATCTTACCTGCACTCGCCATTTCGCGGAACGTAACCCGCGAGATACCGAACTTACGCATATAGCCCCGTGGACGACCGGTAAGCTTACACCGATTATGCAACCGAACGGGCGACGCGTTACGGGGCAATTTGTCGAGGCCGAGGTAATCTCCGGCTTCTTTCAGGGCTGCCCGCTTCGTAGCGTATTTGGCAACCAGTGCCTCACGCTTCCGCTCCCGTGCTTTGATTGATTCTTTTGCCATGTCTTTGTCTGACTAAATGCTTATTTCTTAGAGCTATTGGCAAAGGGCATTCCGAGGGCCTTCAGTAACTCGTAACTTTCGTTATCAGAGTTGGCTGTAGTCACGAACGTAATGTCCATACCCGAAATCCGCGCAATTTTGTCGATGCTGATCTCTGGGAAGATGATCTGCTCTTTCACGCCGAAGGTATAGTTACCCCGACCGTCGAACCCTTTATCGCTGATGCCTTTGAAGTCACGAACGCGGGGGAGGGCTACTGCCGTCAACCGGTCCAGAAACTCATACATCTTGGTGCCACGGAGCGTTACTTTGGCCCCGATGGGCATCCCTTCCCGAAGCTTGAAGTTCGAAACGGCTTTCTTTGAGATAGTTGGAACGGCTTTCTGACCCGTGATCTGTGTCAGTTCGTCAACTCCTACGTCAACCAGTTTCTTGTCTGCAACGGCGGCTCCAATCCCTTTGTTGATAACAATTTTCGCCAGCCGAGGCACTTGCATGATCGACTTATACTGAAACTTGTCTTTCAACTGGGGCATTACCTCGTTGAGATATTTCTCTTTTAATCTTGGCGTTGCCACTGTGATTTCTCGTTTAAGATTAATGATAAACCAAACCGATTAGATAAACTTATCGGTCTTTTTCGAGAACCGCTGCAACTTGCCCTTATCGTTCAACCGGCGGCCTGTGCGCGTCGGTTCGTTGGTGGCGGGGTCCACTAACATCAAATTGCTGATGTGTACTGAACCTTCCGTTTGTACCAAGCTGCCTTGCGGATTCTGTGCGGTTGGCTTGATGTGCTTCGTAATCATCTGCACACCCTCAACGCGAACGCGTTGTTTCTCAACCAGCACTTCCTTAATTACTCCCCGCTGTCCTTTCGAGTTTCCAGCGATCACCAGAACGGTATCACCCGTTTTTACGTGAAATTTTGCTTTCTTTTCCATCTTACAGTACCTCAGGGGCTAAAGAAACGATCTTCATAAATTGCTTCTCGCGCAACTCGCGGGCAACGGGTCCGAAAATACGGGTGCCGCGTGGCTCGTCGTTGTTGTTGAGCAGAACGGCTGCGTTGTCTTCAAACCGGATATACGATCCGTCTTTCCGGCGTACTTCCTTCTTGGTCCGAACTACAACGGCTTTCGATACCGTTCCTTTTTTCATGTTGCTTGAGGGCAGTGCTGCCTTCACAGTCACAACGATTTTGTCGCCTACTGAGGCATACCGTTTGCCTGTACCGCCCAGCACGCGGATAACCAGTACCTCTTTGGCCCCTGAGTTATCGGCTACGCCTAACCTTGATTCTTGCTGTACCATGCTTACTTCGCCTTTTCGATAATTTCAACTAATCGCCACCGCTTGTTTTTGCTCAACGGACGGGTTTCCATGATGCGCACGGTATCACCGATGCCGCACTCATTGTTCTCGTCGTGAGCCATGAACTTCGTCGTACGGTTCATAAACTTACCGTACATGGGGTGCTTCACCTTGCGGTCAACGGCAACCGTGATGCTTTTCTGCATCTTGTTGCTTACCACACGCCCTACCCGCTCCTTGCGAGCGTTGCGCTCCACCGAAACCGTCTGCTCCGACTGGGGCTGTTCTACTTGCTGTGCTTCCATCGTCGTATGCCTTATTGGGCTTGCGCCTGACGCGTTTTGGTGGTTAGCTCCGTATAAAGACGGGCAATCAATTTGCGGGCCTCCCGAATGCGCATCGGGTTTTCGATGGGCGATACGGCGTGGGCGAACCGAATTTTCAGTAACCGGGTCTCTTCAGCCGCGATCTGATCTTTCAGTTGTTCTGCCGAGAGAGCCTTGATTTCTTCCTTTTTCATGATCTCTAGTCTTGTTCCTGGTAGTCGCGACGAACAACGAACTTAGTACGAACGGGCAACTTTTGGGCTGCCAACCGTAACGCTTCCATACCTGTTTCCAGGGGAACACCTGTTGTTTCGAACAGGATCGTACCAGGCTTGATAACGGCTACCCAATATTCGGGAGCACCTTTACCTTTACCCATCCGCACTTCGGCGGGTTTCTTAGTGATTGGCTTGTCGGGGAAAATCCGAATCCAAACCTGGCCTTCGCGTTTCATAGCGCGGGTTACTGAGATACGAGCTGCCTCAATCTGACGTGCCGTAATCCAACCCTGCTCCAATGACTTGATGGCGTATGTACCAAATGCAATCTCGGCTCCGCGAGTGGCAAGACCTTTGATCTTGCCTTTATGCATCTTGCGAAATTTAGTTCTTCTTGGTTGTAACATCGTTCAAAGAAGTTTATCGACGGCCACCGCCACCACCGGGACGATTGCCTCCACCACCGCCACCGCGATTATTACCACCGCCACGGTTGTTGTTATTGTTGCCACCCCGGTCGTTACCACCCCGGTCATTACGGCCACGGCCACCCCGGTCGTTACCGCCTTCGCGGTCGCCCCGTGGACCACGACGGTCGCCCCGGTCGTTACCACGATCACCGGCTGCCCGCTCACCAGCGGCTGCGGCCGAAGCCATTGCTGCTGGCGACAAGTCGCGCTTGCCGTATACTTCACCCTTGAACACCCATACCTTGATACCGATCTTACCGTAGATCGTTTGGGCTTCCGAGATAGCGTAGTCGATGTCGGCGCGGAGCGTGTGCAGAGGAACACGTCCTTCTTTGTACTGTTCGGTACGGGCCATTTCGGCACCTCCCAAACGACCCGACAGCTTCAGCTTGATACCCTGAGCACCGACGCGGATAGCCGCCTGAATGGCTTGCTTCATAGCGCGACGGAACGAGATACGAGCCTGCAACTGTTGAGCAATCGCTTCACCGATCAGCTTGGCGTCGATTTCGGGCCGCTTAATCTCGAAGATGTTGATTTGCACGTCTTTGCCCGTGATCTTCTTCAACTCTTCTTTGATCTTATCGACCTCGCCACCGCCTTTACCAATCACGATACCCGGACGTGCCGTGTGGATCGTGAGGGTAATCCGCTTGAGGGTCCGCTCGATCACAACCCGTGAGATAGCTCCTTTCGGAATACGGGCCGCGATGTATTTTCTGATTTTTTCGTCTTCGACCAGTTTGTCAGCAAACTCTTTGCCGCCATACCAGCTTGAGTCCCAACCACGGACGATACCAAGCCGAAAACCAACTGGATTAACTTTCTGTCCCATGCGTTGTTACTCGTTTTCTGAGGTTACTGCTTCCAATTCTTCTGGCATTGCCGCGCTGTCAATGATCAACGTGATGTGGTTTGACCGCTTCCGAATCCGGTGACCACGACCTTGTGGGGCAGGGCGCAGACGCTTCAGCATCGGACCACCATCCACAAAAACTGTTTTCACGTACAGATCAGCTTCTTCGATGCTGTCGTCGGGGTTCTTTTGCTGCCAATTGGCAACTGCCGACAACAACACTTTCTGCAATACCTCAGCACCCTGCTGGGGCTGATATTTCAGGATGCCCAGTGCCCGGCTCACACGCTGACCCCGGATGAGGTCGGCGATCAACCGCATTTTGCGGGGTGACGAGGGCACGTTTTTATGTTTTGCTACTGCTTCCATCTTTTTATCGCTTGCCCTTGTCTTTCTTCGCTACGTGACCACGGAAGTTACGGGTTGGGGCAAACTCACCGAGTTTGTGACCTACCATGTTTTCCGTTACATACACCGGGATAAACTTATTGCCGTTGTGAACAGCGAACGTGTGTCCAACGAAATCGGGAGAGATCATCGAACGGCGTGACCAGGTTTTGATGACCGACTTCTTGCCCGACAAATTTTGGGTCTGAACTTTATTGTCCAGGCGAAAATCTATATAGGGGCCTTTCTTGAGTGAACGTGCCATGTTGTATTATTTCTTCCGTCGGCTAATGATCAAACTGCTTGATGCCTTCTTAGGCGCGCGGGTCTTCTGACCTTTGGCGAACTGACCGTTGCGTGAACGTGGGTGACCACCTGACGCACGGCCTTCACCACCACCCATTGGGTGATCGACAGGGTTCATGGCTACACCCCGAACCCGTGGACGACGACCCAACCAGCGCATACGACCGGCTTTGCCCATCACCACGTTCATGTGGTCGGGGTTTGATACCGAACCAACCGTGGCTACGCAATTGCTCAACACCCGGCGAGTTTCGCCCGATGGCAAGCGCAGGATCGCATACCGCTCCTCACGACCTACCAACTGAGCGTAGGTACCGGCTGAACGAGCCATTGCACCACCTTTGCCCGGAGTGAGTTCGATGTTGTGAACGATGGTACCGATTGGCATAGCCAACAGTTGCATAGCGTTACCCACGTCGGGGGTGGCACCTTCGCCCGAACGAATCGTCTGACCAACGGTCAAACCCTGTGGGGCGATGATGTAGCGCTTTTCGCCGTCTTCATACTGAACGAGGGCGATACGGGCCGAGCGGTTCGGGTCATACTCGATGGTCATGACCTGCGCTGTTGTACCTACTTTATCGCGTTTGAAGTCGATAATGCGGTACATCCGCTTGTGACCACCGCCGATGTAGCGCATGGTCATGCGCCCCTGATCGTTACGACCACCCGATTTCTTGAGTGGCTCCAGCAGGCTCTTGGTTGGCTTACTGGTCGTAATCTCGGCAAAGTCCGGTGCTACGCGAAAGCGGGTACCGGGCGTTACTGGTTTGAGTTTCTTTACTCCCATTTTCTTGTTTTGCGTTTCAGTGCAACCGCCTTGTTACAGGTCTGCGTAGATGTCGATTACTTCACCCTCCGCGACCGTTACAATGGCCTTTTTGGTTGTTGGGGTCATGCCGCTTACAATCCGACCCTTGATGTTTTTGCTCTTCTTTTTGCCGAGCGTTGTCATCGTCCGTACCGACGTCACGTTGACGCTGTACATTTTCTCGACAGCCTTACCGATTTCAACTTTGTTGGCAGTTTTGGCCACCTCGAAAGCATACTTTCCAAGCTTGGCCTGGGCTGTCATTTTTTCCGTAAGAATTGGTCTTTTCAGAACGTTCATGATTGTTGCTCAAAAAGAGTTTGGATGGTCGACAGTGCTTCCTCGCTGATGAGCAGACGCTCTGCGTTCATCAAATCATACGTGCTGACCTGCGTAGCCGTCATCACTTTGGCTTTCTGTACGTTCCGGCTCGACAATACCACGTTGGCATTTACATCCGGCAGAATGAGCAACGTTTTTCGGTCAGAAACCGACAGAGCGTTCAAAAACTCGATGTAGCTCTTGGTGCGGGGGGCATCAAACGCAATCGTGTCGATTACCGAGATGCTGTTCTCCTGCGCCTTCACCGAATAAGCTGACTGGCGAGCCAACGACTTTTGCTTCTTGTTGAGCTTGAAACGATAGTCGCGGGGACGGGGACCGAATGCACGGCCACCACCTACGAACACTGGCGATTTCATGCTACCGGCGCGGGCACCACCCGTACCTTTTTGCTTCTTCAGTTTCTTGGTCGTGCGGTTGATTTCAGCCCGCTCCTTCGACTTGTGCGTACCCTGACGCTGATTGGCCAGATACTGCTTCACGTCCAGATAAATGGCGTGCTCGTTTGGCTCAATGCCGAAAACTTCTTCTGGGAGCGTGACTTTCTTGCCCGTATCCTCGCCTTTGCTGTTATATACGATTGCTTCCATGTCCTTACTTCTCGATGATTACGAATGAATTTTTGGCACCCGGAATCGAACCACTAATAACAAGCAGGTTTTGCTCGGGCATCACCCGTAGAACTTTCAGGTTTTGAACCGTCACGCGGTTACCACCTGTACGACCGGCCATACGCAGACCTTTGAACACCCGCGATGGGAACGAACAGGCTCCAATCGAACCGGGGTGACGGCCACGGTTGTGCTGACCGTGCGTTTGACCACCCACACCCGCAAAGCCGTGACGCTTCACAACGCCCTGAAAGCCTTTTCCTTTCGACGTTCCTACCACATCCACTGTATCGCCTTCGCCAAATACGTCGGCAACTTGCAGTGTTTGACCCAGCTCAAGTGTGTTTTGGAATTCTTTGAATTCAACCAGCTTGCGCTTGGGTGTAGTACCCGCCTTTTTGAAATGGCCCATCAACGGTTTGTTGGTGTGCTTTTCTTTTCTTTCGCCGAAACCCAATTGTACGGCTTCGTACCCATCTTTATCAGCAGTACGAACCTGAGTAACGACACAGGGACCAGTTTCGATAACTGTACATGCCAGAGCCTGCCCGTCCGCATTGTACACGCTAGTCATCCCGATTTTTTTTCCTATTAAACCAGACATTTGTTTTTTGTTGTAAGCAGGAAAAAGTTTGAAAAATTGTACTCTTCTCCGAAAACGGAGCCGCAAAAGTAGTGGTTTTCAGTCTGAAAAGCAACCAGCGTTTTGCATTTTGTTTTACCCCCCGCCCTAAAGGGAGCCAATTGAGTCAGAGCAGTTTGCTTTCTCACAAGCAGCTCCCTTTAGGGGTGAGGTTTACCCACAAGTCGGAATTTGATTGTAAGTTTCCGTTCTTTGACATTCTGTATCTATCTTTACTATGGCCCTTGACGCT
>RDXN01000017.1 GCA_004292855.1 Cytophagales bacterium | reverse complement strand
TCGTTTCAGTCAGTTAAGGCGGCTTTGATGAACCCGGTGAAGAGTTTGCGGAGTGAATAAACAACAACCTATATGATTCGTAACTACCTCAAAATCGCCTGGCGGAATCTTGTCCGCAATAAGATGTACAGTGGCCTGACTTTGTTTGGATTGGCGAGTGGTATAGCCTGCACGTTGCTGTTGGGTCTGTACGTTGCCGATGAACTGAGCTACGACCGCTATCATGCCAACGCGGACAAGATCTACCGCCTGAACATGCATATCAAGTTTGCGGATAATGCGCTAAACCTGGCAACTGTGTCGGCACCAATGGGTTTGGCTCTGCGACAGGAGTATCCCGAAGTCAAAAACGTACTTCGCATCAAACGGAATAGCGACGTATTGTTCCGGGCAGGTGAAACAGCATTAACAGTCAAGAACGTCATCTATGCCGATTCGACCCTATTCTCATTTTTCGACTATGACTTTTTGACGGGCAAACCAACTGTAAATCTGCTACAGCTCAACACGGTGATAATTACCGAAAAACTAGCCCTCAGTTTGTTCGGGCGAGCGGATAACCTATTGGGGAAAGTCGTCATGGTCAAAGAGAATTTACCCTTGACGATTGCCGGGGTAATTCGGGACATCCCCGCCAATCACCACCTATCGTTCGACGCCATTTTGCCTTATACGGACACCCGTGTCAGCGGTATTAATCTGGATCGGTGGGACAATTTCGGTTCGGCAGTGTATGTGATGTTGAACCAAAAAAGCGATCAACAGAAACTGGAGAGCAAGATGCCCGCCTTTTACCAAAAATACATTGCCAAAGCCATTGGCGATGAGTCCGGCGGTAAAGATGTCAAGTTTGCCCTTGCCTTCCAGCCATTAGTTGATATGCACCTGCACTCGACCCACCTGATGGGCGAAGAAAACGGGGCAAACATGACCTACGTCGTTACCTTCTTTATCATTGGGCTGTTCATTTTACTGATTGCCATCGTCAATTACATCAACCTGGCAACGGCCCGCGCAACCGGGCGAGCCAAAGAAATTGGCGTTCGGAAAGCCATTGGCTCGATCCGGCTTCAGTTGGTTTGGCAGTTTCTGACCGAATCCATGTTGCTGACATCGGTAGCCCTCGTTCTTAGCTTGTTGATCGTTTCCGCGCTACTACCCGTGTTCAATAGTGTAGCCGACAAAACGCTGACAATTAACATCCTTACACCACAGGCTGCTGCGTTTTTATTGGCCTTTACCTTAGGCGTCGGCTTGGTGAGTGGCCTGTATCCAGCCTTCGTGTTGTCTGGATTCAAGCCCGTTGCTGTGTTGAAAGGGACGCTGGGGGTGAACATGAAAGGGGCGTTGCTGCGAAAATCACTGGTGGTGCTTCAGTTTACTATTTCGATAGCCATGATGGTCGGGACGGGTGTTGTTTACCGGCAGTTGCAGTTTATGCGGCATACGCAATTGGGGTTCAATCAGGAGCAGATATTGGCTCTATCGTTGAAGGCTCCATCGGCGAAGCAGGCAGCTACTACGCTCAAGGACAGGCTAATACAGAGTCCACTTATTAAAGGTGCCAGCCTTACAAATGGGGATGTGGGTGGCGAGCTTAACAACAAAACTACCTTCAGCTTTTACGCAAAGGGTATAGAACAGCCAATCAATACAGAATATTTTTCCGTCGACCACGACTTTCTCAATGTGCTCCAGATCAACATTAAAGAGGGGCAAAACTTTGCGAAAGAGTTAGCAAGTGACTCAACCGGTACAGTGCTTGTCAACGAGGCTATGCTCCGTCGGCTGGGCTGGAAAAATCGAACCACCGGGTTAATCGAGATTGACACCCGGAAGGTTCAGGTTGCCGGTGTTATCCGGGACTTCCACCTGCGTTCGTTGCACAACAAGATTGAACCGTTGGTGCTGGTGTTCAGCAAGGAGAAGGGCGACAAAATGCTCATCCGAGTGGCACCCCAGAACATACCGGCTGCGCTGGCACACGTGAAGGCTGTGTTTGCCGAAGTGAACCCTAACCAGCCATTCGACTATACATTTCTCGATCAGACATTTGCCGCCCAATACCGCTCCGATGAACGCAAAAGTGGGCTGTTTTTGGGCTTTTCGGGCATAGCCATTTTGATCGCTTGCCTGGGTCTGTTCGGTCTTGCCACCTTCACCGCCGAACAACGCACCAAAGAAATCGGCGTGCGCAAAGTGCTCGGTGCCAGCGTTGCCAGTATC
>RDXN01000066.1 GCA_004292855.1 Cytophagales bacterium | reverse complement strand
TTGCCACTTTGGCGAGGATCATCAACCTCAAAAAAAAATTCAGCTACATCCATCTGGCAAAGATGGCTAACTTAGCTCTTCATGCAATTCCCCTGGTTGTTGAAAATAGTGATGCTAGGCCTACTACAGAATCCGGTCGGCGTGTTCGCTGGCAAACGCCCCCCAGGCCCCTTTCTTGGTTTTCTTGGTCGAGACGGCGGGCATGGCGTTTTCGTGGAAATGGTGGCAAATAGCGATGCCGAGGGCGTCGGTGGCATCGAAAAACTTGGGGTCGAGGTCGGCCTTAAGCAGGTGCGACACCATCTGATAGACCTGCTCCTTCGAGGCATTGCCGTTGCCCGTCACCGACTGCTTGATTCGGCGGGGGGCATACTCCACAATCGGGATATTGCGCGAGAGGGCGGCCGCCATCACCACGCCCTGCGCCCGGCCTAACTTCAACATCGATTGCACGTTCTTGCCAAAAAAGGGGTCTTCAATAGCCATCTCATCGGGATTGTGTTCGTCGATGAGCCGGATCATGGTTTCGTGCAGTTTCTGTAGCTTCAGTTGGTAGGTCGTATATTTGTTGAGTTGAACAACACCGTACTGGAGCAAGCGCATCACCCCTTTCTGCACGGCAATAACGCCATAGCCCGCAACCTGAGTGCCGGGGTCTATGCCGAGGATAATCTTTTCGGGAATGATTGCAGTTGGTGATGCCATGTGTGCAAGGTAACGCTTTTGAAACCGCTTTGATGCTTAGTTGGAACAAAAAAATAGCCTTCTGGGCGAAATTAGCCGTTTTAGCCACCCTCCTGGTTTATATAACCTACGCCACCACCCGCCAACCATTCGACCTTGCCGTGATTGGGCGGGCGGTACGGCAAACGGTAAACCCCGGCCGATGGGTCTTGTTGCTGGTGCTGCTCACGCCCGTCAATTGGGGATTCGAGGCACTGAAATGGCAGGTGTTGGTGGGGCGAGTGGAGCGCGTTACGTTTCGCGCAGCCTATGCGGGTGTGCTGGCCGGATTGGCCCTCGGCATGGCCATTCCGACCGGCATCGGCGACACCGTGGGCCGGGTTCTCTCGCTCCGCACGCGCCACCGCGCCGACTCGGTGGGGGCCGCACTGGTGTCGGGCGGGATGCAGTTTTATGTCGCCCTCGTCATGGGAGCCATTGCCTGGACAGCCCACCTCACGTTGGTTCCGATCCGCAACAGTCCGGCAGCTCAAACGCTGGCGGTTGGCTTGTGGGTGCTGACGGGACTAGGCATTGGGCTGGCCATTGCCCGAAGATCATTGGTTAATTGGTCGACAAAATGGCCCTTTGCGAGCCGGTTTGCCCACTATTGGGCCGTTGCGGGTCAGTACACGGGTGCCGAAATGGGAGCCGCTTTTGGGGCCGCGCTGCTTCGTTACCTGACTTTTTCGGGGCAGTTTTTGCTTGTTCTACACCTCTACGGCCTCTCCACCTTGCCCCTCCCCGACCGACTCGCGGGCGTCGGGCTGGTGTTTCTGGTAAAAACAATTACGCCCGCGTTCAACTGGCTCAGCGACTTAGGTGTTCGGGAGGCAGCGGCCCTGTGGGTGTTCGCGCCCTACAGCCTGCCCGCCCCGGTGTTGGTGGCGGCTACACTCACGCTCTGGGTGGTAAATATTCTGGCTCCGGTGCTGGTAGGCCTGGCTAGTGTGTGGCACTTACGCCTGAACGGCACTAACGGAGTATGATAACGATACTATTGATTTTTAGCAGTTTATACGCGACCATGACGGCCTTGTTGTGGTGGGGTTGGGTAGTGTCGGCGGTCCGTCGCTACGGTATCATCCGGCACAGCCGTGAGGCTAACTTAGCTGACTCTGCACCTAATTGGCCTTCCGGCCATGCCGGAAAATTCCGTAGCGACGGACCGCCAGCACTACAATTCTCCGTCATTATCCCCGTGCGGAACGAGGCCGAAAACCTGCCCCATTTGTTGCACGATCTGGCCCACCAAACCTACCCCCATTTCGAGGTGATCGTGGCCGACGACTCGTCGACCGACAACACGGTGGCCCTTGTACGTCAGCTACAACAGGAGCTTTCCTACCCGCTACACTTGCTCCCGTTGCCCGACGAACGTACGGGTGCGCCCAAGAAACGCGCCATCGCAGCCAGCATCGACCTCGCTCAGGGCGACCTGATCCTGACAACCGATGGCGACTGCCGGGTTGGCCCCGACTGGCTCCTGAGCTATGCCGAATGTTACACGGAACCGACCCGTCGGACCGCCCCCCCTCGAATGATGACCGGGCCGGTGACGTTTACCCCGACGGGTGGGGTTTTCGCTCAACTCCAAATCGTTGAATTTGCCAGTCTGATTGGGTCGGGGGCGGCCACACTCGCCCTGGGTATGCCCACCATGTGTAACGGGGCCAACCTTTGTTATGAAAAACGAGTTTTCAGAGAAGTAAACGGTTTTGCGGGCATCGACCATGTGGCATCGGGCGATGATGAGTTGCTCATGCACAAGATCGCGAAGCGGTATCCGGGGGGCGTTCGGTTCGTTCAGGATGGGCGGGCCATTGTCCGAACGGCTTCGAACCAGACCTGGCAAGCGTTTTATAACCAACGAAAACGCTGGGCCAGCAAGTGGCGGGCGTATGATAGCTGGCAACCCTCGGCGTTGGCGGTTTTCGTGTTTTTGAGCAACATGGCACCTGTTCTGGCCGTATTGGGCGGTATGCTGGGATGGTTTAGCTGGTTGACCGTTGCTGTAATTTTGGCATTAAAGTGTGGTTTGGAGTTTCTATTTTTACGCGCCGTGCTGCGCTTCCTGCAACAGGATAGGGCCGTATGGTGGATTCCGATTACCCAACTCGTTTACCCGGTCTATGTGCTCTTCTTCGGCTTAGCCGCTCAGAAAAAGGGGTTTACGTGGAAGGGACGAAAATTAAAATAGCAGTAAGCAGTAGCAGTTGGCAGTGCTTGCATGTGAGGTTTTCTGCTAACTGCTACTGCTTACTGGCTACTATTTTGTTTTTGCACAAATCAAACTTCCTGCTTCGTACGGTCTATCCCGAACTTCTGTGGCGTATAGACGACCCCGAACCGGTTATCTATCTGACGTTCGATGATGGGCCGATTCCCCACGTTACGGAGTTTGTGCTGGAGCAGTTGGACAAGTTTGCGGCTCAGGCAACGTTCTTCTGCATCGGTGACAATGTGCGCAAACACCGCGACGTGTTTTTTCAAATCATAGAAGCGGGTCATCTACTGGGAAATCACACGTTTAACCACCTGAACGGCTGGAAAACCGACGACGACGAGTATCTGGCTAACATTGAGCAGTGTCAGCGGCAACTGAACATTGAAACAGCCCTGTTTCGGCCACCGTACGGACGCATCAAAAAGAGTCAGGCGGCTCAGATTCTGGACCAGTACAAGGTCGTGATGTGGGATGTATTGTCGGGCGATTTTGACCCGACGCTCTCGCCCGAAGTATGCGTACGCAAAACCCTACAATACACCGAACCGGGGTCTATCGTGGTCTTCCACGACAGCATCAAAGCGTTTCCGAATATGCGCTACGCCCTGCCGCGCGTGTTGCGGTACTTCTCCATGCGGGGTTACGAATTCCGGGCTTTACCGCAACGACCGAAACTCGCGGCTTTGTCTGTTTATGAGTGAGCCAACGCCCACCGACCTGCCCGTTGTCTCGATTCTGCTAGCCGCCCGCAACGAAGAACACACCATCCTTGATTGCCTGTTGGCCCTGCATCAACTCGATTACCCACCCGACCGGCTCGATATTCTGATTGGAAACGATGGCTCTGCCGACCGTACTGCCGAGGTTGTTCAGGCGTTTATTCAGGACAAATTCAACTTCCGGCTGGTCGATATTTCCACCGCACTACCCAACCTGAACGGCAAGGCCAACGTGCTTGCCCAACTGGCCCGCTTGACGCGGGGCCAATTCCTTCTCACAACCGATGCCGACGCTCGTGTGCCGCCCACATGGGTGCGGGCTATGCTCCGACAGTTCGGACAAAACACTGTAAACCAGGCCATTGGCATTGCGAATGGTTGCACGACCATCGTGGGCGAGTCGGTGGGCGCGCGGGTGCTGGCAGTGGAGTGTTTGCTGGTGTTTCGGCTCATTGCGCTGGCTGCATCGATGGGGGTGCCTCTTACGGGCGTAGGCAACAACATGGCCGTTCGGCGCGAGGCTTACGACGCCGTGGGGGGCTTCGAGGGGCTGCGGTTTTCAGTGGTTGAGGATTACGAATTATTTCAGGCCATTGTGCGCCGGGGCTACGGCTTCGCGCACCGGCTCGATCCCAACGCGCTCGTCCACATGCTCCCCCCACCCTCGCTGGGGGCCTACCTGCAACAGCGCAAACGCTGGATGCGGGGTGTTTTTGACTTACCGTTACCACTCCTGCTTCTGGCCCTGGGGCAGTACCTTCTTGGGCCGCTGCTGCTGATTCTGGCCTTTTGGTTGCCCTATCTCGCCCTGTCGATGTATGCCGGTAAAGTGCTTCTTCAAACCGTTCTGTTAACTGACTCGTTACAACGACTGCGGCAGACTCATCTCTGGCCCTACGTGTTCCTCTACGAACCGTACCAGGCCGTTTCCGGGTTGGGGCTGCTTTTGTATTACGCGTTGCCTGTTCGGGTCGTTTGGAAAGGGCGTGTTTATTGAATATCCAATTGCCGGGTCTGGTTCCGTTGATAAAAAAGTTTGCCCGGTAGCCAGTCATTCGCGTTTACAGATAAACACTTGTCTGTCAACATCTCTTGTTACATCGCGCTCAACATATACTCCATAGTCTTCACTATTTTCTGGTTTACTCCTGGGCTGTGCTTCGGCATGTGTTGATGCATGTTCTCTTGCTGATTGTGGCGTATGGGTTGCTGACGAGCGGTCCGCAGGTCGACGATATGTTTCGGGCGTTGAATGCGAGCGAACCCGATTTTTTTGCCAATCGCCCGTTTCGGGTGGCGTCGCTTTACGTGGTGCTTTGGGGGCTAAGTATCTGGTTCTGTGGACGGGTACTGCTGAGTTCATCCGACGTACGGGGTCCAAAATTGCTCAACCTCTTCCGGCAATACCCCCAACAGGAAACCCAGGACGAACGGCGCGAACTTGCCCACTACATCCAGCGCGTGCCCATGCTGCTGGGCGTGATGCCACCCGTGCTGCTTGCCTTCGCCTGCCTTAATGCCGACAACACCCAACCGTTTTTTGTGCTTTGGTTTTTGGGGTTAGCCGCCGGGTTAGGCATCTGGTTTTTGTTTCACCGGGTTCTGCTCAAGCATATCGTGCCCAGCATCCGCTTCGACCCCCAACTGTATATACCGGCCCGCCGACGTTTGCGGACCATCTGGCGGCTCTCAAACGGCTCTATTCGAATCGTATATGCCTTTCTGGCAGGCAATTGGCTCCTGTGGCTTGGGCTTATTTTTATTCCTGCCGACTGGATGATCTACCAAAAACTCGGGCCATTGGGCGTGATGCTCATCGGGTTTGTGTGGCTCACCCCTCTCGTCACGCTGTTGTCGTACTGGAACAGCCCTACGCGGCCTGTGCTGCTGCTCACGCTCCTCTGGATTGTGTTCTGTAGTTTTTTCAACGACAACACACTGCTCCGCTTCACCGACCGCTACCCCAGCGATGAGGTTGCAAATCGCCCGACCATCGGCCCTCATTTCAAGCACTGGATGAGCATCCGGCAAACCTGGCCCACCGACACCATGCCCGTGTTTCTGATCGCAACGGAGGGCGGGGGTATTCGCAGTCTAAACTGGACAGCGGGGGTGTTGCATAAACTCGACTCCCTGTTTCCGGCCTTTCGCAACCAAACGTTCGCCATCAGCGGGGTGTCGGGCGGGGGAGTGGGAAGTGCGCTTTACACCACGTACCATAACGACAACTGGCGCAATAAATCGCCCATACACGCGCTGCGTCAGGCTATCGGCAGTGACTTTTTGTCGCCGGTGGTAGGTGCTTTGTTTTTCCACGAGACACTACAACGCATGGTGCCGTTTGCCGTGCAAAACCTAAATCGGAGCAACTGGCTCGAAGATGCCTGGAGCCAGTCGTATGAGCGGCATTTAGGCCAAAAAACCCTTGAACGGCCCTTTCTGAGTCTATTCCGGTCCGACCCACTTCACACACCCAGCCTGTTTCTGAATAGCGTGGTTGTCGAGAGCGGTCAAAAATGCGTACTCTCCAACCTGCGTATCGACAGCACCTACTTCCGCGACGTGGTCGACTTGTACGATATCACCCGGCGCGACATGCCAATTAAAACGGCGGCCTCGCTCACGGCCCGTTTCCCGTGGCTCACGGGCGGGGGCTTGCTCACCCGCCCCAACGGACGGGCCTTTGGGCATGTGGTCGATGGGGGCTATTGGGACAACACAGGCCTCGAAACGGTTCTGTCGGTTCTGGCCGCCATGACGCCAGAAATTGACCAGTTCAACCGACGGCCCAACGCGCAATTTCGGGTGGTGCCGGTGGTGATTTACCTCCAAAACTCACTCCTCGACGATGATGTGAGTGTGTCCGACACATTCATCGACGTGCTGATGCCGGTCGAAACGTCGATGAACGTCAATCAGCGCAAATCGGCTTATGTGAGCAACCTCACCCGGAACACGCTCCGCAACCACGCGCCCCAAACGCCGTTTTACCAGATTTCACTCGACCGCCACACAGGCGTTCCACTACCCCTCGGCTGGTACTTGTCCGACGATGCCCAGCGCGACCTCTGGCGAAAAATTAACGCCATGCCCCACGATCAGGCGGGGATGGTACAGGCCTTATCGAGGTATTTTTGACCACCCCCCTGCTCCCTCCTAAAACAGGGGGGGGAGCCGCAAGAGGCTCCTTTGGAGACCTCCCCCTCCTGTTTTAGGAGGGGGCAGGGGGGTGGTCAACAAACGGCACGTTCTTTGTAGATATGTTTCTAAAAACAGCCTCATGAACCCCCGCTTACCGTCTCTCATACTCGCCTTTCTACTATTCGTCTCGACTAATTATGCTGTTGCACAGGGCGTTAGTGTGAAACGTTTCAACGTATCGCAAAGCCCCGTGAGCGGCACGGCCACGCCGAACAGTGTGTCGGCTGCGGCTCCCTTGCCGGTCGATTTTAGCGTGCGGGCCGTCGACGAAAAAACCAAAGCTGATGTTCCGGCCAACTACGAGATTCAGGCAGTTTTAGCCAAAAAATCATTTGTCGGAAGCAGCAAGGCCGGGCAGTCGTTCAACATCGTGCTGACCCGCACCGACACCCTGATTGTGAAAACTGAAGCTAAAGGCTATTACAAAACCGAAGAGGTGTTATTGATATCCTGCGACACCTGTGGCTCCTACGAGCATTTGGCCGTGATGGAACGAGTCGACAGCGTGTTCACCAACCTGAAAGTGAATCAGGCTATCCGGCTCGATAACGTCTATTTCGACCAAAGCAGTTATGTTCTCCGGCCCGAATCGAACGAACAACTGGAGAAACTGTACAAGACCCTTACCAGCAATCCGGGCCTCCACGTTGAGATCGCGGGCCACACCGATAACGTAGGCGACCGCCGTCTAAACAAGTCGTTGTCGGAAAACCGCGCCCGCGTTATCACCAATTATCTGACCAATCGCGGAGTAGCCCAAGTCCGCCTGAAACCGCAGGGCTACGGCGACGCGCGACCCGTTTCGCCCAACGATACCGAAGACAACAAAAAGAAGAATCGGCGCGTTGAGTTTGTGGTTTTGAAACTCTAATCCCATGCCCCCAAGCTCAATTGTTCGTCGCATTTGGGGCGACGCCGACGTAATTCTGCTTGTTTTCGCCGGTTCGGCGGCTGAGTTTGCCCTGAATAAGGCCGTTGATTGGCTATTTTACACGGGCAACCTTCCTGCCGACCCCATTGCGCGGCTTTTCTCGACGGTTCGGTACGCGCAGGACATTGTGTTTGCCCCCGCCGAGGAGGCTCAAAAAGCCGTTGCCCGGATGGGAGCCATTCACGGGGGCGTGGAACGCAAACGGGGCTATTCCATCCCCGACTGGGCCTACCGCGATGTGCTGTATATGCTTGTCGATTACTCCGAACGAGCTTATACCCTGCTGCACGGCCCCCTCTTACCCCACGAACAAACCGAGCTATTTACCGTATTCCGCGCCGTAGGCGACGGTATGGGCGTCCGCGACCTCCCCGACACCTACGAGGCCTGGAAACTTGATCGCCAACTGCATTTAAACCGCGATCTCGAACGCAGCGAGTACACCGACCGGCTGTTTGCCCGGTATCGCGAACAACTGGGCAGTTGGCGATATAATCTGTTGCTACAGGCTCAGGCGTTGTTGGTGCCCGATGTGGTAAAAGCGCAACTACCTTTACCCGCAAAGCCCCTACTAGCCCAAACGATTGGCTTGTATCGGCTGCTGAACGGGCTGGGCCTGCGTTCGGTGGTGCAACGCGTGTTGTTGCCCACCGAATACCTCGATCAAATTCGCGCTTTGGATAAGGTTGGGTAGATTATCCCCGGCAGAACGCTTCCCAAAGCCGGTTATACAGCTTGCGGGCGTAGGTTCGGATATCGGCCTGAGTGCCCTTCAACACAAAGGGTGCAAACTGGCGAGGGGCCGTTGTTAATGGCTCCACCCGGATAGCGCGGGCATCGGCTGGCAAAACACGGTCACGTCCGCTCAGGCCAATTAGCCGCAGCCCCGCATCGGGTAGTTCGACCTGGCAGTTTTCCAGGCGGGTTGCCAGAGCCAACTGCTTTGTAAACGACTGCAACAGATTGGCATCAAACCACGACAGAGCAGGCAAACGCAGACGATCTTGCTGAACGCTCGCGTCGGTTTTCTGTCGGCATAGAAACTCGACCGAAAGCGAGGCCCGCCCGTTGGCAAATCGAGGGAGGATCAGCGTGTCGAGGAGTTCGGCGGTTATTTGTCCAGAATTGAGCGAGAGTTCTACATTCATTTGCGCGAAGTGTTTACTTTGTATAGACTTAACTGTTACAATTAAGTCTTTGTTTTGGGTCTTATTTTAGACGGTGCAAAGCTCAATTGGGTACGTTGCTGACTCAATTTACGACAGTTCGCCAACATCAGCCGTAGTTGTCTGGTTAATCGGTAGGTATTTTATCGAACGGAAATTGTTCTGCTACATGGTTCAACTGGCTTACGCGCCCCTATACAAACTTCCGTTACCCACTAGCCCCACTGGCGAACCCCACCGCTTTCCGATGCTTAAGTACGAGCTGATTCCCGAACAGCTTTTGTATGAGGGCACCTGCACCGAAGCTAACTTTTTTGCCCCTGCCCCCGTCGACGACCGTTGGGTGCTGGGCGTTCATACGGTGGGGTATGTAGAGCAACTAAAAACGCTGACGGTGCCCCCCGCGATGGTTCGGCGCATTGGTTTTCCGCTGTCGCCCGAATTGATCCAACGCGAGTGGATTATTACCCAGGGCACCATCGACTGTGCCTTATTGGCCCAACAGCACGGGTGCGCCCTCAACGTAGCCGGGGGCACGCATCACGCCTACCCCGACCGGGGCGAGGGGTTTTGCCTGCTCAACGACGTGGGTGTGGCTTCGTATTTTTTGCTCGAAACGGGTCGGGCCAAACGGATTCTGGTCATTGATCTCGACGTGCATCAGGGCAATGGCACGGCGGTCATGTTCCAAAACGAACCGCGTGTGTTCACCTTCAGTATGCACGGCAAGGATAATTACCCGCTCAAAAAAGAGCAATCCGATCTCGACATTGCCCTGCCCACCGGCACCACCGATGAGCCGTACCTGACCGCCCTCGCCGACACGTTACCGCGCCTTATTCACCAGCACCAACCCGATTTTTTGTTCTATGTGGCCGGGGTCGACGTTATTGCGACCGACCGGCTGGGCAAACTGGCCCTGAGCCGTGAGGGGTGCCGACAGCGTGACCAGTTTGTGTTCGACACGGCCATTCGGCACGGGTTGCCCCTGGCGGTGTCGATGGGGGGTGGTTATTCTCCCCGCATCGCCGATATTGTGGAGGCCCATTGCAACACCTTCCGGGTGGCTATGGCGAAGTTTTCGTAACTTTGGGACGTTGGATATTGGATGTTGGACATTGGATAATCACGCACATCTAATGTTGAGCAGACCTATCCAACGTCCAACATCCAATATCCAACGTCTTTACATTATGCCAACCTGGTTTCAAGGAACAATAAAGTACCAAAAAGAAGAAATAGTTACGGACCGGCAGGGCGACCAGGTCCGGTTAAAAACCATCACGGAAGCCTATCTGGTCGATGCCGTTTCGTACACCGATGCTGAGGCTCGTCTGTATCAGGAGGTTCCGGCCAATTCGGCAGATTTTCAGGTGGCCCGCATCTCCAAAATGAAGTTGGCCGACGTGTTCCAAATCGAGAATGGGGGAGATTATTGGTACAAGGCCAAAGTCATCTTCTCGACTGAGGACGACAAAGGCCGCGAGAAAAAGATCGTGAACCAGATGTTGATTAACGCGTTTTCGGTAAAACAGGCTTACGACCAATTGGAAGACAGCCTCAAAACGATTCTGATGCCCTCCGAAATCACCGACATCAACAAAACGCCCCTGCTCGACATTTTCCCCTACAACGAGGAAGACAAAATTCCGGCAAACCTGAAGCCGATCTCGGAGGTGCATCGAATGGAGGAGGTGTAGCTATCCTAAAAGTCGCTGCTCCAACACCTCCCGGTAGCTCCCGGCCAGCGGAATGGTCACGTTACCTACCGTGACCTGATGCCGTTCCAGTTTGCGAATCGCCCGCAGGGCAACGATATACGACTTATGGACCCGGACAAACTGATCGGCGGGAAGCGTGGCCAGCATCTCGGCGATGGTCATGCGGGTGGTGATTTGCCGGGTTGGTTCGTGGATAAACAGCAGGTTAGTGTCCGACTGCATGTAGAGTACCTCGCCTAACTCGACCCGCACCCAATCGTAGCCATCTTTTACGAAAATGCTCGACGACTGCCCGCTTTGGGCGGTCGTTTGTGCGTAGGCCCGGTTGCAGGTTTGCAGAAAGCGCGGAAATTCAATCGGTTTCAGCAGGTAGTCGAGGGCTTGCAGCGCAAATCCTTCGAGGGCATAGTCGGTGTAGGCCGTGGTGAACACAATAGACTTTTGCAGGGGAGCCACCAGTCGGGCAAAGTCGGTGCCGAGCAGATCGGGCATTTGGATGTCCAGAAACACCAAATCGACCCGGTGCTGGTGCAGGTGGGCCAACGCGTTGGTCGTGCTTGTGAACGTCTGATCAAGTTGCAGAAACGGCACCTTGTCAGCATAGCGGCTCAACACTTCGAGCGCAGCAGGTTCATCGTCGATGGCAATGGCGTGAAGCATGGGAGAAGGGAGGAAAGGGAAAAAAGGGAGGAGGGGAAAAGGGGGCTAGAGAGTCAATTGAAGATGAACGGTGAAGGTATTGGGGGTTTCGGAGATGGTCAATTTGTGTCGGGCCGGATACCCCCGTTCGAGTCGTTGGCGGGCGTTGGCGATACCCGTCCCGGCTCCGTGTTTCTGCCCTGGGCTAGGCGGTCGGCTGTTCTGAACGGTCATGCTTAGTTGCCCTCCTTCAACCTCAATGGTTAGGGCAATAAACGAAGGCTGGTCAAGACTAATCCCATACTGAAACGCATTTTCCACGAATGGAATCAGCAACAACGGAGCGAGTTGGGGCGATGCACCCGCGCCCGGTTGCTCGTCGGAGTCGACCGTTAGCGAAATGCGCAGGATGTCGGATTCGGGCAGGCGTGCGCGTTGCAGAGCCACGTACTTCTGAATAAACCCCAACTCGCTCGCCACAGACGTCGTGGGACGATTTGATTCCTCCAGGGTGTAGCGCATCAGGCCCGCCAACTGCCCAATCAGGTCGGCAACCAGATCATTTTGAGCGCGTTGGGCCTCATTATAAATGGTATTGAGTGCGTTGAATAGAAAGTGCGGGTTTACCTGGGCACGGAGGGCGGTCAGTTCGGCCTCGGTGGTTTGTTGCATCAGCCGGAGTTGGTCGCGCCGGGTGCGGAGGTAGTCGGCCACGTAGCCGTACCCAACCACAAACACGACCAACACACTCATAACCAACAGGTTTTCATCAACAAACTCCGGCTCAGCTTCGGTTCGGACTTGCAACAACTCGAACACCAACCAGGCCAACACGCATATCCAAACCCAATAAAAGGGGGCAGTTTGCTCGCGCAACATCCACCGTCGAAATGCCAGCCGGTAGTTCAGATAGGCCACGCCTACAATTACCGCAAGCATCAGTACAACCCCCAACAGATACCGGGCTAACCCACCCAAATCGGGCAGCATCTCCCCCACCGGCCCCTCCAGGCCCGACAGCAACCGCCAGCCCCAGTAGGTTAGCAAGGTTGTCAGGCACAGCGAGAGTAGCAGTTTGGGGAGGTAGGCACGCATAGCGATTGACGAAAGCGGCTCAAGTTAGTGATCTTGCTGTATTGTAGGCGTTTCGGGTTCCATTGGTTTTATCCGGGCCAGTTCGCGCTTGGCCTGCTCCTCCGAAATACGGGTCATCGGCAACGAACGTGACATAAAGTCAACGTCCTCAACGGCTTTGACATAGTACGTTTGGCCCGGATCTGCGGTAAAGGTGAGCGTTTTGTTGTCCGTAAAAAAGTCTCGTTTCGATTCAATTTTCACCTGCCCAATTGGCACGTTGACCCGTATGAAGCGATTGGGAGCCAACCAACCAATACGCTTGCCATTGACGTTGATGCCATACTCACGCCCCCCAAATTCACGCTGTCGGTAAATCACCAGAACCGACTCACTTGCCTTCGGCTCTGTCGGGTCGATGAATGGGTAGATGAACCCAAAAACCCAAACCCCAAGAGAAAGTAGTGCCGTCTTCATGGCCGATTCTTTCTTGCGGATGGACGATCACCCCGGTTCCAATTTGTCGACAAAGCGACTGCCCACTGCACGTAGAACTGATTTACTCGCTCAGTTATGGGATTGGTTAACGTATAAGTGTCTGATCCCCAAGGCTGTTTATTGATTCCCATTCGATAACCAGCCCGCAACACATTGCTGGCGGTTCGTCTGCGCTTTTCCTGTTGAGCGTATTCGATACCAAATTCAACAAACTGGTTGCGAATGGTCATTGACGGAACACTATTCTGGTTAGCCTGAAAAATAGTGCCGAATGGTACAGATTGGGCTGATTGCCGGTAGAACGAATAATCCTGACCAATCTGCCCGAAGCCACCCAGCACGTACAATCGACGGTTTCGGTTATTTAGCACATCATAGCCGAGCGTACCACCCACATGGCCACTACCTAGTGACCGCGCGGTCCATCCATTCGCGCTTGGTGGGCTTGTGTCATCGAATGGCAGAATTTGTATTGCTTGCGCCAATTGGATTCTAAATCGATTTAAGCGAAATCCGGTGGCAAACGTGAAGTTCACACCTAGCCTTCTACTAGAGAAGTTAACGCCATTTGAACGCGCAAATGAGGCAAAAATAGGTAAACTCGATAGTGCATAGTTAATTCCAAATTCAGACGTTAAACCAAACTTGTAATTTATTTTCTTCGGCAGGCTATCGGCTTGGATCGATTCGCCGGACTGTGCAACCGCAACCTGTGTTAGCAGCAGGCATACGTACAGAATATGTTTCATGGCTCCAGTCAGTTTGTATGTTGTAAGACTGACCAAAACAAACCCCGCCCCGCCGACTACACAACCAAGTGTGGTCAACGGGGCGGGGTTTGTGGGGAAATGAGAGAAGTTTGTGTTCTGTCAGAATAACGTTCGGCTACGGATAAAATCCTGCCAGTGCCATTTGAAGCCGCTCCTCCACTTTCGCAGTAGTGTTTAAATCCAACAGCTTTATGGTTGCCTTTCCAGTCACTGTCAGTGGCAGGATCAGGCCGTCTTTTGTCTCAAAATGAGCAAACCAATCCTGAGTTCTGGGATTGAACAAAGCAATCAATGGGCCATCTAAATCAAGAAGCGTACTGATATTAGGGCCTTTTTTCCAGTTACAGGGCGAACATCCGTAGGCCAAATTGATAAGGGAATTAGGACCGCCATGTTGCAAGCCAATAATATGGTCAATGTGGTAATCAAATGCGGATAGATATTCGGGAACCCGGCAATACTCACATCGGTGTCCGGCCCTTTCCATGACCAATTTTCGCGTGACGCGAGATAGGTAAACGCCCATTAAGCACTCAGTCTTTGCAATGCCTTAGCTTTGGCAAGTCGGACAATGTGCTCCACAACCATATACCGTTCCATTTCGGCGTTTTCCTCATTTGTTAGTCCTGCCATTTTAGTCTTCTCTACGAGTTGACGAACCCGCTCTTGAGCTTTTGGCGAAGCCTTATAAGCCAGCACACGTTTAGGTGACAGTCCAGAAAGAAAACTTGCGAACTCGTCATAGACCGAATAAGATGCAGTAACCATGTCTAGCTAAATTTACACCGACAAAATATCCTTTTCTTTCGCTACAAAAACATCATCGACGCGGGCAATAAAGGCGTCGGTTAGTTTTTGAACGCGCTCCTCGCCAACTTTTACGGCATCCTCCGAAACGCCTTCTTTGGTCAGTTTGCGGATCGAGTCGTTGGTGTCTTTGCGGATGTTGCGCACGTTCACTTTAGCCACCTCGATCTCCTGCTTCACCTTCTTCACCAAATCGCGCCGACGTTCCTCGGTGAGGGGCGGGATGCTCAGGCGGATCAGTTCGCCATCGTTGGAGGGCGACAAGCCGATGTTTGAGTTGCGAATGGCCTTTTCGACCTCGCCAATCATCTTTTTCTCGAAGGGCTTAATCACAATCGAGCGGGCGTCGGGGGTCGTGATGGAGGCCACGTTGCCAATGGGCGAGGGTGTGCCGTAGTACTCTACTTTGATGCCGTCGAGCATGGTGGGGCTTGCTTTTCCCGCCCGAATTTTGGTGAGTTCGATAGAGAGGTGCTTCAACGCGTTCTCCATCGTTTCTTTGGCATCGTCTAAGAATAATTCAATCTCTTCCATTTAGAAGCTGTTTGAGTTAGCGATTTGAGGCTGCAAAGAGTGGGTTTTGGTTGCTGCCTTCTTACCTAGTCATTAGAAATCAGTGTCCCGACTTCGCCTTCGCCCGTTACCAGACGATACAGATTACCGGGTTTGTTCATGTCAAAAACGATGATTGGCAAGTTGTTTTCCTGGCACAACGTAAAGGCAGTCAGGTCCATCACGTTCAGTTTTTTCTCGTACACATCCTGAAACGTAATGTGCGAGTAGCGCGTGGCTGTAGGGTCTTTCATGGGGTCGGCGGTGTAGACGCCATCGACTTTGGTGCCCTTCAGCAGCACGTCGGCCTCGATCTCGTTGCCGCGCAGGGCCGCCGTTGAGTCGGTTGTAAAGTAGGGGTTGCCCGTGCCAGCCGCAAAAATAACTACGCGCTCCTTTTCGAGGTGGCGCATCGCCCGACGACGTACGTAGGGTTCGCAAACTTGCTCCATCTTAATGGCCGACATCACCCGCGTGAGCATGCCGTGTTTTTCGAGTGAACTTTGAATAGCCATCGCATTGATCACCGTGGCCAGCATACCCATGTAATCGCCCTGAACCCGGTCGATGCCCGACCGCTGCCCCGACACACCCCGGAAGATGTTTCCCCCACCAATGACAATGGCGACCTCAACACCCAACTGGACCACTTTCTTGATTTCGAGACTGTATTGTTCCAGCATCGCCGGGTCAATGTTGTAGCCGCTTGGGCCGGCTAGTGCCTCCCCGCTTAGTTTGAGCAGGACGCGCTTGTATCGGAGTTGAGAAGTCATGGCCGCAAAAATAATCAAAACTCAATTAGAACCTGATTTTTCTCTACCCGGTCGCCTTTGGCGATGCGAATGGCGCGGATCGTGCCCTCGCCGGGGGCCTTGATGAGGTTTTCCATTTTCATGGCTTCCAGAATCAACACCGCATCGCCTTTTTTAACCATATCGCCGGGCTGCACGTTGATGCCCACGATGAGGCCGGGCATGGGGGCTTTTATGTCGTTCACTTTGGCCGAAGCCGCCCCGCTCATGCCCATCTGTTCGAGCAGCCGGTCGAAGCGGTCTTTGAGTTGCACGGTGTAGGGATGTCCGTTGATGCTCAACGTAACGGTTTTTGTGGCCGCATCCAATTCGACCAGTTCCGCCGTAAACGAACGGTTGTTGTAGAGAATATGAAACGTCTTGTCATTCAGCCGGACGATATCCCAGGCAAACGATTCGTTGTTCAGAACGGGGCCGTCGGGCGTAAGGTCGACCGTGAAGGGGGGAGCAGTTGCGTCGTTGACAGAAGCGGTAAACATACAGCGTGTTTTTGGGGTGAATATCTCTTTTTTATTCCAGAAGATCGCCCAGTGCAGCCAGATAAGGTGCTAACCCATTAGCTGCCGAATCGGCATAGCGGTGATACAAGCCCTGTTGCAAATCGCGCAGTACCGGCCACACGCGAAACAGGCGGTTTTCGGGCAGGGTACTCCGCATCGTGTAATGGCGCAGTTTCCGTTCCAATTGCTTCAAACCCTCAGCGTGTGCCGGTACGCGTTCGCTTAGGTTTTCTTTTATTTTTCGCAACTGATACCGCGTTCGGGCGAGGGGTTCGAGCTTAATGGCCCGGTCGCGGGTGAAGCGTTCGCGCAAACTAATATGGGCCTGAGCAGGCTCAGGTCGGGTGCCAACTTGCTGATTTTCATGGGTCCGGTAGAGTTGCAATGGCTGGTCGATCAGTTGGATCGTGTTGCAGGCACCGCCCACCAACGAGATCCAGCCGTCGTAAATATAGCCCGGAATGTCGGTCGGGATTGGCAGGGCCTGGGTTAGAAACGGGCGTCGGAGCACCGTCGCGCAACCCATCATGCGGCTACCTTCCAGCAATACCTCCATCGACATCCCCAAGGCCCATCGTTCCTTACAAAACTGATCGAGTCGAATCCGGTTCCAGAAGGGCATGCCCAGATCGTTCAGGTTCTCGTCGGCTTCGTTGGCGTTGCAGAAGGCAATCTGTACGTCGGGGTGATCAGCCATGTACTCGGCCATCACCCGCGTTTTGTGCGGGAACCAGTAATCGTCCTGATCGCAGATAAAGATCAGATCGCCTGTACAGAGACTCAGAGCCTTCTCGAAGTTCTTGTTGTAGCCCAACTGCATGTCATTTTCGACCACCCGCACCGTAAATGGAGCCGTTTGGGCCAACTGCCGAATCAACATCCGTGTGTTGTCGGTCGAACAATCATCGCAAACAACCACCTCGTCGGGCGGGCGTTCCTGTTTCAGCAGGCTCTCCCACTGTTCGGCCAAATGCGCTTCACCATTGTACGTACAGAGGGCAATCGAAAGGGTTTGAATGGAGGAACTCATTATTCGTTATCATAGGTCTCGTTCAAATCTTGTAGCCCAACTGGGCAAATATGGGTCGCCAATAGTCGGTGCCGTGAATGTCCCAGGCATGGCATCCAAACGGCAGCTCACCTCGATTGTAGGTCTCCACGGCTCGTTGCGGATAAAACTCGACCGCAAACCGCAGGGCTTTTCTAAAATCCGGCACGCGCAATCGGGGCCAATACCGGTTCACTTCAATCCCGAAGAACACGTCTTCGTTGTACTGATGCATTGTTTGTGCTTCGTAGGTCCGAAGTTGCCCTGCACCCTGCCGAAGCACACGGCGCAAAGCCGCCACCTTTCGTAACGACAACCCGCCGTTACCTACCTTGTTCAGGGTAATAATCTCACGCGGGGTAACGCCGTCCGGTTTTTTCAATTCGAGCCAAGTTGCTACCCGTTGCTTCAGGCTGAACGCCAATTCATCTGCCCAACCTGTGTAATCGCGGTCGCGAAGCCAGGGTGCCCCCACGTAATCGTACCCCCGGCTGCACCAATCGGTCAACTCGTCGCGAAACACAAATGCATCGAGTTGGTGTACTAACACGTAGTCAAAGTCAGCAAAAGCCGCGTAATACCCCTCCGACAACATGAGCCGGTTATAGGCTTGTACGTCGGTGAAAAATTCATCAGGAAAGGTGCGGATGTGATCGACCGGAAATTGGTCGGTGATGGGGGTACTATCCAACGACGCCGGACAAACCAACGCTTTAGGGTACGGGTGCAACACCCGCATGCACTGTGTCAAGGCAATGGTTTCGTGATGAGTCAGGGTGTTTTTATACACCGGTATCACCACGCATACCAAATTGTCGTTAGTCATTGGTTGTTATACCCCACCCCAATGAGGTTGGTCTATTTTACGTTTCGTCAGGTGGTTTTCAACGGCCTGTTGCACCCACTCGTACGGTAATTCGGAGCACGGATGCCCGATTTGGTTTAAAATGGTAACGCCCTCGCCCCGCTTATACCGCCCGGAATAGGGCAAGTATTCAACGAAATCGAAGAGCTTTCCGAGCAAAATAACGCCCTCGGCTCCGGTTGCATTGGCGAAGTGCGCCGGTCCACTGTCGATCCCAACGAACAGCGTTGATCGTTTGATCACTTCAGCCGTTTCGAGAATCGACAGTTTACCACACAGACTCACAAAGTGTGGGTCGGCGTTGTGAACAGTCGGACTCAGGCCCACTTCAACAACGGTGTATCGCCCGGTTTCGAGCAACCACTTGACCAACTGGTCCCAGTTGTGGGCAGGCCAATCGCGGGGCGCGAAGCTCGACTGACAGTGAATGACCACATAGTCAGTCGGTAAACCCAGCGAGTCGACCCGACGCACAGCCTCATCGGGGATATACATACGCGGCTCGTCGGTCATGGCGGGTAATCCGGCAGCCTGCGAGAAAAAATAAAGCAGGTCGCCGTGGTTGTAATAGTTTGCGTAGGTCATCCCCAATTGGTCCGCCAACGGATTCACAGGGTCTTCTTTGCAGTATTTACACCGCCGATGCGATAAGTGCATGTTATACACGTGGTCAAAAATACCGGTGCTGAGCAAGAAAACCCGCTCACCGGGACATTTTTCGATCACGTGACAATCAATAACCGGATTATATTGAATCAGATCGAGATAAGGTTTACGAATAAACCAAACCAGATGGCCATTTGGGTAACGACGGCGAACTTCACGGGCCACCGGCTCACAGGCTACCACGTCGCCCATTTGCTCCGACAGCACAATAGCGATTAGTGGGCGGTTGCCCAGTTTTAGCTTTAGCAGGCGAAGTTTTGCGTATTTGTACCACCCCGATAGGTACTTGCCTCCAATGTGGGAATATTTATGGTAGCGGTGTGTCCAGAGTTGTTTAGTGCGGGGCCATGAAGTCATAACGGTCTAACGGTCTTCGAGGAAGGCAATCAGTTTTTTTATGGGTTTGTTCACCAACCGCCTTACGCGTTTGTAGCGTACAACTGTTGGTGGCTTTATATACACACACGGGAAGCGGTGATATTGGTCATTGAAATTAGCCAACAATCGCTCCCGATACAAATCGAACAGGGGCCGTACGTCCGGGCGACCCGGTCGCGGATCGGTTGGGTCGGCCCCGAAACTGTAGCGCGTCTGGTACTTTGAAATCTCGTCGGGCTTGTAGGGGCCGTACCCACTAAAATGAAAAAATTGCAGCGGTTCGGTCTCATTCACCATCCAGGTTCCGTCGACCAGGCTAAACGCCCGCTCGTGCAAGTTCCAATAGGCCACATTGTAGCCCCGGTGCTTTTCGATCCAGACATTTTTGAAATACGTCGGCGCAAAGTTGACCCAATGCTGATCGACAAACAAGCCCGCACACAGGTCAATCCGGCACTCATATATTAGTCGCTCCTTCCACCAATTCACAAACCGCCGGGCTTCGTCGGTTGCCTGCAACCCGATAAAACCCAGGTTGAAAATGCCTGTTCCGAGGTGATGCTGCTCGTTGGGGCGTTCCCAGTCGGGTGTGGGCGAACAGGTGTGGGGCGTCAGCACCATCGTGTTCTGAGCTAAATGAGCCTCCAAATGGGTCAATGGTTGGAATACAATGATGTCGGGGTCAAAATAAATGACGTTTGTGTACGAGGGTCGCGTTTGATAGAAATAATCAATAAAAAAAGGCTTCACTGCCGTGTTTAGCTCCGTGATATCGTAGCGGTCGCACATGGCTGCGAAATCGGGAATACCGATCTTGGCCACCTCAACCATCTCGTACGGCGGCATCAGTTCGGCGGGCAGGTTTGCCTGAGCCAGATCATCGACCAACCCGATCACGTAGGTCCAGTCGGGGTTTGTTTGGCGGAGCGAGTCGCCCAGAGTGCGGGCCTGTGCGAGATAATTGATGGAGCAGATAGTGAAAGCGAGGGTCATCTGAAGTACTTCTTTAATCCATTAATTGGTTTTTCGACTAGGTACCATGACAAACTGGCGACTAGTAGCAGAACGGCCAAGCTAAACAGTCGGTGCCCCCAATAGCCCAGATCCGGCACGTGGTTGCGAGTCAATTTATTGAGAACTTTCAGAACGAACGGCACAATGTACCCCGGCACAATCATGTGAAACACGTAGATACCGTAGCTAATCCGCCCGATGTACTGCAACGCGCCATTATTCAATGCAGCACCCAGCACCCCCTCGAACCCAAAACTAGCCCCTACCACAAAGTAAAGGGCTATGATTGAAATAAACGTTCGCTGAAACAACACCACTGCCAGCGCGTCGCCGGGCAAAAACAGCAGCGCGGCCATTGCACCCGTAGCCAAGAGCGCGACCCAGGCTAATATCGCTCGAAACCGATCAATGCGCTGCGTGGCATTGGTTCGGCCTGACGTTTCGGAAAACCAGGCCCAGAGTGCCCCAAATCCAAACGCGTCGAAACTGGCGGGGGTCAGTACCCCATCGAGGTCGCCCCGGCTGTAGCCGTAGGCCCGGAACAAAATCCCCCCAACAATTAATGCGCCAATTGCCCAAAGCAGGTATCGGCGCGGGGTGAGCAACACCACCCATGGCCACACCAGATACAGTTGTTCTTCGACACCGAGCGTCCAGAACGGCGAGAGCAGATCGGCCCAGTTGCCGGTTTGATGCAGCAGAATGTTGTAGCCGTAGAGATAAAAATACAGCGGGTATTCGTCAATATCAGATGATTGAGGAATGAGCAGCCAAACGGCGGTGATGGTCAGGTAGTAGAGCGGAAAAATGCGCAACGCCCTGCGTACGAAGAAGTTGCGATAGGTATGGCCCAGCGTGTTTTTCCCGGCCTCAATCGCGTTCCGGCTATTGATGAGGATGCGGGTAATCAGAAACCCGCTGATGACAAAAAACACCATCACCCCAATAGTCCCGTTTGGCAACCAGTTGATACCGACGCCCGTCGGAAACCAGTGGTAGATAATCACCAACGCCACCGCAAACGTGCGGAGAGCGTCGAGTTGGGGCATGTGATTTTTCAAAGCCGTTCAAATAATTCTAATAGCGTTGCCACGCCCTGCTCAGCGGGATGGCGTTCGAGGATTTTTTCGCGGAGCCGGGTGCCCAGTTGGCGGGTACGGGCGGGGTCGTTGGCGAGGGCTTCGATAGCCCCGGCCATCGCGTCGAGGGCCAGGTACGGCACCACCACACCCGCGTCGGTCTCGATCAGTTCGGGGGAGCCACCCGCCCCGTCGAAGCACACTACCGGCACCCCGCACAGGCCCGCTTCGAGCACGACGAGCGGGTATGGGTCCTCGCGTGAAGTGAGGGCAAAGAGCGTAAACTGCGTGGTGTACTCCAGCACATTGGGCGTTGGGGCCACGAAATGAACGCGGTCGGTGAGGCCCGCCTTCTGCACGTCGAGCCAGAGATCGTCGCGGTAGGGGCCATCGGGCATACCGACCCACACAAAATGCACCGGTACAGCGAGGTTCCGATTAGCCACCAGCCGGGCGAGGCTCACGAACAGATCGTTGCCTTTGCGCCACTCGGCGTTGCCGCACCCCCCCACCACCACCGCCCCCGACGGAATGCCCAGTTGGGATAGCCGGGCGGGGCCGTTGCCCTGTTGGGCTTTGGCCACGTTCTGTTGCAGGGTTGGCGTGTCGATGAGCGTAAACAGCGTGATGCGGGCCGGGTCGAAGCCCTGTTCATCAACATAATATGAGGCCGTTGCTTTCGACACGGCCAACATATGCGTGGTTCGCTGGAGCAGGTGCCTGAGTTCGTCGGGGCGAGTATAGATACGCACCGACATCGCCAGTTCATGTACAAACGTAACGACGGGCACTGGTTTGGGCAGATCGAGTTGCGCAAACCAGCGGCTGCTCGTCACGGTGTTCACCAGCACCAGATCGACCGTGTCGAGGTTCAGTTGCTGGCGAATGGCCTGCTGACGGATGGCCTGCTGCTTTTGGTGTTGTTTCTCCCAAAGCCCCAACTTGCCCAGCACTTTATCGGCTACCGGACCCGCCACATGGGCAGATTCAGCAGGCCAAAGCGTAACGGGGGCTAGTGCCTGATAATCGGCCAACAACGGACCACCTTCACCCAGCAACAGGTGCATCTGCACGCCTTGCTCACGCAAGAGCCGCATTAGTTGCAGCAGCACCAGTTGCGCACCAGCCCGGTTGGCATCGTGACCGATTAAGAGGAGATTCATAAGTAGCAGTTGGCAGTGGCAGTAGGCAGTAGCAGACATTAGGATCAGCTTGCTTCCTCAAGGCTGCAAACTGCTACTGCCTACTGCCACTCAATACGTTTCGTGGCTTGGTTTGGGGAGTTTTTTGGCGGGGTTGCCGATGTACACGCCCCAGGGTTCAGTGTCTTTGTAGATGGCCGACGCCATGCCCAACAGCGTCCCTTCAGCGATGGTCAGGTAGTCGCGGATGGTGCTGTTAACTCCAAAGAAACTGTACGAGCCGATGTGGCAATGCCCCGACATGACTACGTGGGAGGTAAAAAACACGTGGTCGTCGATCCGACCATGATGCCCGATGTGGTTGCCGCTCCAAAGCACCACGTTGTTGCCAATTGTTGTGAACGGCTGGATCGTGTTGTCTTCGAGAATGAAGCAATTTTCGCCAATCTCGTTGCCGAATGTAGTAGCCTTCGAGCTGATGTACGAGATGAAGGTATAGCCTTTTGCTTTAGCCTGCTCGTAGACCCGCTCCCGGTTTTTGTTCATGCCCCGGCCCGTCATCGGCGCAAAGAATTGGTGATCGGAGGGTGGAAACAGCGATTCAACGTCCTCGAAGGCCACCACCGGAAGCCCACGAAATTCGGTTGCGTTGTTCATAAACTCACGATTTACCGTAAAGGCGACTACCTCATGCTCCGAGTCGTGGGTCAGGTAAAAGTGGGCGAGTTCGGCAGTATCGAGAACGCCAAAAATGATAACGTTTGCCATTTTATTGTGTGTTGGCTATGTAGAGACGCAAAATTTTGCGTCTCTACAAAAGGTCAAATTCATTCAACATTCCCCGCACTGTATTCACGTCGTTCATCATGAGCACGTCCAGGATTGAGAGCCAGGGCACAAATTCGGCGGGGGCCACTTTGCCAATCTGTTGGTTGTACGCAACTCGTTTCGACTGGATGAAATTCAGTTGGATACCCGCTTCCGCGAAGTAGTTGCGGTCATACAATGCCTGCCCCCCAACTGGGTTGATGTATCGGGTGGCTCCCTCCTGCCGACAAATGTCCAAAATACGCTCCTGCGCTTTAAGATGACCGTTTTCGTAGATAGTCGATGAGGGGACGAGTGCGGTGGTAATATCCAGATAAGCTGTGAGTTCGGTAAAGCTATGAACTATATAATCAGCCACCGAAAGATCGCCTTGATCTCCGCCCGTAAAATTGACAATTTTCTCCAGCATCGGCATTACCGTTTCGTAAAGTGGAGCCTTTTTGTAGCTCTGCTCAACGGTTTTGAGCAGTTTGCCGCGCCATTTTGGGTCACTGCTCACATTGATGTCGCGAATGGCCTTATTCTGACTAGCATCTATCAGGGGCACCGTAAACAGGTGTTCCCGACCACTTACCAGCATCCGGTTTCGGTTCACCCAACCCCGGTTTATGAAGGCCACATCGTCGTAAAAAACAAACCGATCCACCGCGTTCATAAGCTGTAAGTAGCCAATGTACGGTAGGAAGTACGGTTGCATGATGGCGAGCGTCATTTCAGTTTTCTCAGGTAATAATCTTCTCCCGGCACAACTACGTTTTCGGTCATGGTGGTGTCGGTGCCCAGGCGAATATCGCCGGGTTGAGGTTTGATTACGCTTTTTGCAAAAAATAGGTATTGGGCCTCTTTAGGGATGGGTTGTACGCCTTTCTCGAACGGGTTAATAGCAATGAGCCGACGCGACAGCCGGGGGCCGTAGAGCGGGTACTCGTAGTCGTCGTTGATGGTGCCGAGGGCAACAGTCGCCGTGTCGGGTACGAGTTCGTCGAAACGTTTGTAGGGCACATACACATCGGGGCGGCCAATGGTCATCATCTTCACCCGGTCGGCCTCGAAAGCCGAAGGGAAACCACGCCAGGCAAATGGCAGGGCGCGAATGTTCAGAAACACACACAACAACGCCGATACGCAGCCCATCAACGTTGCGAAGCCCACATAGGCTTTCAATATTGGTCGACCCGGCCAAGCGTGGCCCGGCGTGTCGATGCGCAGCTTCGGACTCAGGAACAGCAACGACAGAAACGTGATGCCAAAAAGACCTGTTTCGATAAAATAACGGCCTTTAAACGGATCGTAAGGAGCTGAGAACGAGAGAGCCGCAAAGTGCAGCCCGAAGGCCAGTCCCAGGAATAGGTGCGGCACCGACCGAACAATCCCCAGCAAGACCAACACCAGCAAGGGAAAAATCAACCCAAACCCAATAATGCCCCAATAGGGGTTGGCATTGTAAAACACAAACCGCCGGTCGAACGCAAAGGGCTGAATCGAGAATTCCGTCACCTCGTCGAGACCCATGCGGAGCTTATCTTCAAGCCATATGGCGGGTTTTCGCATGAGGTGATTAATCCGGTTGCCCTCTTCCAGATTCCGAATGCCGTCGAGGTTGAAATGGTCGTAGGTGTAACGAACCACGTTGCGGCTCCCCTGCACCAGCAGGTTCTTTTTTGACCCAGCCCGTTCAATCGACTGATGCTTGAGGGCCGTTTTTGGTCCAATCGGATGGTCGTATACCTCAATGTTTTTGAGATAGCCCGTTGGAAACGTCCACAGGCACATAGCCACGACAATGGCGATTCCCAACCGTACCGTTCTTTCTATGGTAACGCTCCAGGAATCCGACCAGAACACGGTGTAAATCATGATCACAAACACTGAGGGCAGCAACAGTGCGAACGTGATTTTATGCCCAAACGCCATAGCAAAGGCCATAGCCGACAACCAGAGGTAGCGGTTGTCGCGCCCCCCCTCCCTACGGGGGAGGGGGCTGGGGGGTGGGGTCGACGCCCGGTAGGCAAACAGCATGTAAAGCAACACACTCAGGTAGGCCGTGAGTACAATGTCGGTTTCGGTGGTGATCGCCTGCATCAGAAAATCGGGCAGGAGCGCGTAGGCGAGGGCGCAAAACAGGCTTGCCGACAGCGAGGGGACCTGTCTACGCAAGGTAGCAATGCGTTGCACGATGCCAAAGACAGCCACAACTCCCACCCAATAGCTCAGGTGATGGATGAGTTTGAACGCGTTCTCGAACCGGCCCGTAATCAGAAACGAATAAATCTGGAGCGTACAAACGCTCTTTGGGTACGTGTCGATGTTCCAGTTGGTGCCGCCAAAGTGCCGCATCGTGCCCCGCTGAATGTACTGCATCACGCGGTTCAGGTGACCCGTCATACTATCCCATTCGTTCGGAACAGTAAACAACACGAGCAACAGGTTAGTCGTGGCAATGACGGTCATCGTCGCTAACATACTGCCAAACAGAAGTTTAGAGAAGGCATTTAATCCCCTAAACCACGAGCGAAACGTTTGCCAGCGGTCGGTCAGGAGGTGGCGGGCGGAGAAGCGGGGTTCAGAACGTTCGCCCGAAACGCGGAGGAGTTTGCGCAACGCAAACCCCAACGCTGTGGCCGTGATGAATACCGACAGCCCCCAAACGGTTGCGTTGGCCGTCAGGTACAGAGCCGACAGCACGAAGCCCGTGAAAATAACGCTACCGGCAAACAGCAAAAACGAAGTCAGTAACCACTCCACCAACGAACGGCGGGCAATCCCCGTTGCAAGCCGCCCAACGTAACCAATAAAGAGAATGAACAGGGTTAGGTGAAGGGCAATCATACATTTTCATTAATGATACGACTCACCCGCTCAACCTCAGCTTCGGGCAGTTCGGGGTGGAACGGCAGCGACATAACCCCCACCGATACCCGGTCCGACACGGGGCAGGCTTTCTTACTCATGTCGGGCAGGAAATGGAGCGTGTTTAGCGAGGGGTAAAAATACCGGCGGGGGAAAATCTTCTCCGCTTCGAGCGCGGCCCTCACCCGTTCGAGCGTAGGTTCGTCGCGGAAGAGGACCGGATAGTAGGCGTAGTTGTAGACCATGCCTTCCAATAAGGTGGGCCGCGTAACCTGGTCAAAGTTCAAACGGGCGTCGTACCAACCGGCTACCTGCTTGCGTTTGGCAATCAGGTCGGGCACGTTGGGAAGCATCACCAGACCCATTGCCGCATGGAACTCTGAGTTTTTGGCATTGATTCCCTGACTGTGGTAATAATCGCCCCGGTGCCCAAAACTACGCAGATAGGCCAGTTCGTCGTCCATTTTCGCATCGTGCGAAACAATGCAACCGCCCTCTATGGTATGGAACACTTTCGTGGCGTGGAAACTACACGTGCTAAGGTCGCCGTAGTTTAAAATAGCCTGCCCCTTGTAAGTGGCTCCGAACGTGTGGGCCGCGTCGTAAATGACTTTCAGGCCATGTGCGTCGGCGATAGCCTTGATGCGGTCGACCTCACAGGCGTTGCCATACACGTGCGTGGCCATGATCGCTTTGGCATCAGGGTGTTCGCGCAGGGTGGCTTCGATGTGGTCGGGGTCGATGTTGAAATCGTCGGGCTTGATGTCGGCGAAGATGGGGATACACTTTTCCCACAAAATGGCGTTGGTGGTAGCCACGTACGAGAACGGCGTAGTAATAATTTTGCTGCCGGGTTCAATACCGAGGGCCTTGAGAGCCATTTGCAGCACCACCGTACCGTTGTTAGTCACCCGCAGGTAGTCGAGACCCAAAAATACCCGCAGTTGCTCCTCCAGCCGCTTGTTCAGAGGGCCGTCGTTGGTAAGAATCCCGGTATCCCAGATTTCGGCAACCGCAGCCGCATACTCCGCCTTGGTGGGCAGGTACGATTTCGTAACGAAGAGTGGCTCAGTCATACTATACTCGTTGATTGAGGGGTTCGGCAACGAGCGAATCCATCGTAAACCCAAACTGTGGCCGCACATAGCCCGGCCATTTGCCGTACCAGGCCACCCCTTCGCGGTAGTCTTCCACGTCGAACGTCAGGCCCTCTTCCATATTGAACAAGGGCGTTACGGTGTCTTTCACGATCATCATCGAGATCGTGTACGAACCGTCGTTCAGGAAATAGCCCGGAATAACACACTCCCCCGACACCACGCCCTTCTCAAATGATTGCGACTGCGATCCCACGTTGAAAATGCACTCGCCCGTGAGCGAATTCAGGTGCATGCTCAGGTTCAGGTTAGCGCGGTCCATCATATTCCAAAACTCGAACCGCACCCGCATGGGCGTCCTGACGTCAATATGCGTCAGGTTGTCAGGGTACTGGGGAATAAGTTCAATACGTTTGATCCGCACGAGGTCATTGCCGGGAGCTTCTCCGGGCGTGTCCCACGACCGACACAGGCGCGTCCGCGAAACCTTGCTCAGATACGTGGCAATGACGGCGTTAGTCTCGCCCTGCTCGAGTAATTGTCCCTTCTCAAAATACAGCGTCTTGTTGCAGAGGGCCTGCACGGCGGTGAGGTTGTGGCTTACGAACAAAATTGTTCGGCCACTTGCCGAGTTGTCACGCATTTTGCCGAGACTCTTCTTCTGAAACTCGGCATCGCCCACGGCCAACACTTCGTCAACGATCATGATTTCGGGGTCGAGGTGAGCCGAAATAGCAAACCCCAACCGCACGTACATACCTGACGAATAGCGTTTTACAGGGGTATCCAGAAATTTTTCGACCCCGGCAAAGTCCACAATGGCGTCAAACTGTTTGCGAATTTCGCTGCGCGACATGCCAAGCAACGAGCCATTCAGAAAGATATTCTCACGACCCGTTAGCTCAGGGTGGAAGCCGGTGCCCACTTCGAGCAATGAAGCCACTCGTCCGCGAATTCGGACCGAGCCGCTGCTGGGTTCGATAATCTTGCTCAGGATTTTCAACAAGGTCGATTTGCCCGCGCCGTTGTGGCCCACAATACCCACGCGGTCGCCTTGCTCAACGGAAAAGCTCACGTCGCGCAAGGCCCAGAACTCCTCATGGGTAACCTGCTCGTCGCCGGGGCGTTTTTTGCCAAACCAACTCCGCACATTTTCACTGACCATATCGCGTAGGGTTCCGCCCCCTTTGCCGCGTTTATGGTCGATAATGTAGTGCTTACTTATATTGTCAACTGTAATTACAGACATAATTTAGTGTTGAGGAGTGAGGAGTGAGGAGTGAGGAGTAGAGTTTGAAAAGGCATTAACCTCCTCATTGCTCACTCCTCACTCCTCGCTCCTTTCCTCTAAATATCATCAACAAAACTATTCTCCCGTTGGCGGAAGAAGTACACCGACAGGGTTAGGCAAACCAACACCAGCACCACCGAAATCAGGATGCTGCGCGGGTCGAAATAGGCCCGTTCGCCGAGCAATGCCCACCGAAACCCGTCGATAATTCCAACCATCGGGTTGAGAATATAAAACTTATAGTACCACTCAGTCTTTACCAGGCGACTGCTGTAGGCTATAGGGCAAATGTAAAAACCAATCTGCACAATAAACGGAATCAGTTGCCCAATGTCCCGAAAACGCACGTTTATCACGGCAAAAAACAATCCAAAGGCAAACGAGGCCAGCATAGCCAGCACGATAAAAACGGGCAAAAACAGCAAATGCCAATCGGGAATGAACCGGTACCAGATGGCCAACACCACAAACAAACCCAACGACACCAGAAAATCGATAAAGCTCACCGCTACCGAACTAAGTGGCATCAGAAGCCGAGGGAAGTAGACCTTCGTGACCAGATTCGAGTTGAGTGTAACGCTATTGCTCACCTGCGTGAAGGCCGTGGCAAAGAATGTCCAGACTGTAATACCCCCCAGCACCATGAGCGGGTACGGAATGCCCGGATCGGGCGGGAGTTTGGCAACTTTGCTAAACACAAACACCATGATGAGCATGGTGGTTAGGGGTCGAATAAGGCCCCACGCGGCTCCGAGCGCGGTTTGCTTGTACCGCACCGACACGTCGCGCATCGACAAAATATACAGCAACTCGCGGTTGCGCCACAAATCGCGCCAGTAATGCCGCTCCGAGCGACCGGGTTGTATAATGACTTCTTGCGTTCTCATTAAAGTAGGCAGTAAACAGTGAACAGTAGGCAGTATGTAGTTGGCAACTTGCGTCAGCCCTGCCCACTGCTCACTGCCTACCGGAATCATTCTTCCGACATAATCGACCGGTAGGTCTCTCGGAAGAAAATAATAACGATACTAATAATCAACCCCAACAAAATACCTGCCTGCATGGCAATGGAGGTTCTTACTTCTTTGTACAACGGCAGCGAAACCGGTTCGATCTCCGTGAACAACGGGGCCTCTTTAATCATCGACATCCGCATGTTGTCTTCGCTTTGCACGGCACCGAAATATTGCTGACTAAGGAACGCCGAGTTACGGGTAAGTTTTGTTTCCTGAATTTGCGCCTGAGCAACAACGACCTGCTGATTTTGGTCAATTTGCCGGGCCAGTCGATTTTCGGTACCGGTTAGAGCCGCATAGAGTGAGTCGGTCCGGCGGTGAAGCAACTTAAGTACCTCACGTGACTTCTTGGTTTGCTTAAACTTGTAATCTTCCTCAATCGTTTCCAGATGATTTTCTACAAACGCTTTGGTCATGTCTTCGTCCTGCATACCAGCCTGCAAGCGCATAAACGACGATTTTCGGTCGGGTTGCGTAACGCCCATCTCGCCGGTTGTGATCTTGGTATAGATCTGCCCCATCGCAATGAGTTCCTGCCTTGTCATCTCTTCCGGGGTCTTGGCCCGGTCGAACGAAAACATCCGTAGTGAATCGTTCTCCTCCCATTCTTTGTCACGGATACCACTATGCTGAATGTAGTAGTTGACCAGGAGCGTGTCTACGCCCTTAATCTTCACTGTTTTCATCAGGGTTTTTTCGACCACGGGCCGTGATTTGGCGTAGATCATAAAGTTGTCGCCGACGAAAATGTTGGCTTCGGGTGCGCTGCTGCCAATGCCAAACGCGCTCATTAACCCGCCCAGATCGCCCATACCGCCCCCCGTCGAACTGCCGCCCCCCAGGTTAAACGTAATGCCGCCTGTGTAAATAGGCTGACGGTCTTCGGAGACGTCGATGATTTTGCCGATAATACCTCCGACAATCATCAGTGCTAACAGAAGTTTCCAGTACCGCTTAAAGACGGTGCGGAGCTTAAAAACCTGCAACATAACCGCCTTGGGCGATATCTGATCGGGGGGTACGGGCCGCACCAAAGGGGCCGGTGGATTGGCGTTGTTTTGAATGGGTGTCATCGGTATTAACGAATAGATCGGAAGGCCAGAACCCCCAAAATGAGCGTCATGATAGACGAGGTGATCGCTGTTGCCTGCTGAATAATTTGTTGTGGGGTCAACGGAACGGCGGTGCGCTCGGGCACCACGATTTCGGAACCGGGAGCTACACGCGGGTAAATGTTGAAGAACATAAACTTGCGCGTTTTATCGACCGAGCCGTTGGCATAGATTACAAACGACTTCCGGCGTTGCGAACGGTCCGTAAAACCACCCGCCTGTGCTATGTAGTCCTGGAACGTTTGGCCATCCCGAAATTTCACCGTTGTAGGCAACATCAGTTCGCCTTGCAAACGCACCGTTTCGAGTTGTTTCGGAATCCGCAATAAATCGCCCTCTTGTACCAAAATGTCTTCGTCGGAACCGGGATTGGCTAGAATTTTCTCCAGGTTGATACCTATAGACTCCGTCGTGGTCGGCGTGATGGCTTCGACCTGAACCCGGCTCCGGCGGCTATCGTCGGCGAGTTCATCAACCGACCGTTGTCGCCGGGCCAGTTCGTCGTCGCTCAAGCTAACCGTCCGAATCAGCGTAGCCCCTTGCACGTAGGCGAAAGGCGTCAGGCCACCAGCTTGCTTAACAATGTCCGAGATTTTCTGGTCTTTGGTTTTGATCGGGTATGAGCCGGGGAGCGTTACTTCGCCTTCTACACGGGCATAGGTCTGCACCGTGTAGTTGGGCGACCGGCGCACAATCACCTGATCGAACGGTTGTAGCAAGAACTTACTGTCGCTACTCTTGATGGTCAGGTCGCGGTCAATGTTAAAGGAGAATGTCTCGGCAATCTGTGCCGATTTGGAGCTAACATCCACATCACGTTTCCGGCGCACCACCTCCACCTGTGCCGATGCCGCCGACTCTTTCAGGCCACCCGCCCGCAGAATGAGGTCTTCGAGGGTCATGTTCGAGACATACTGCGCACCATCGGAGGGCACGTTTACCTCACCCGTGATGGAAACACTAGCCCCCTCGGCCAAATCGAAACGCGAAGGCACCAGCACCTGATCCTCACGCTTCAGCTCCACGTCGGGATCAGCCCCGTTTATAACATCACCATAATTGATGGAAATATTTTCGATAGCCAGATCATCGCGAGTCCGCAAAATCTGCACACGACCCGTAAAGGCATCGCCCTTTAATCCTTCAGCGTTGTCAATTAATTGCCGAAGCGTCCGGTTCTGATCGAGCGCGTACCGACCGGGGCGAAACACAGCCCCCTGCAACGTGATCACGTTTTCGAACCGGTCGAGCAATTGCTCCACATCGACCTGATCGCCATCCTGCATTACAAATGTTTTGTATTCATCCTGCGTCACATCAACCACCTTCCGTTCGCGGCCGGTCAACCGGGTCACTTTCACGCGGTTACGATAGGCATTGGCCGCAAAATCGCCCGCGTAAGACAGGAGCCGGTCGAGGGTTTCGCCGGGCAGCATCTCGAAAATATTATTGCGGTTTACGGTGCCGGTGATCTCCACACGGCTCACGTATTTGCCGAAGCGGATAATATCGCCATCCTGCAGGCGTGTGTCATTGCGTTGGATACCCGTCAACAGGTAATCGTATAGGTCGAGCGTAGAAATTACCCGATTGCCGCGAATGAGGTTTACCCGTCGGTATGAACCCAGCAGATCGGGGCCAGCCGCCTGATAAATGGCATTGAGCACCGTCGAGAGCGACGACATCAGGTAGGTTCCCGGCTTAAATGCTTCGCCTAGTACCGACACCCGAATACTACGAAGTTGTGCTCCTAACGACACTTCCAAATAGGTGTTTTGGGCACCATACGACCCGCTTTTCAAACCGACAAACTTGGTAGCTAAGCGATTTACAATTCGATTTTTAGCTACCTCAACGGTTAAGCCACTCACATTGATGGGACCAATACCCGTGTTGCCCGATATGTAAATGTTCCCTTCTTTCGACACCGTTTGGCTGAAATCGCCCTCGGTGTATCCATACATCACAATATTCAGTGCGTCGCCGGGGCCAACCACGTAGTTGCGCGGGGTGGCTACATTGCCATTCGGCTGAAACGTGTTGACGTAGAGAGGGTTGTTGAAAATTTCGTAGCCGAAGATCTTCGAGCGAAGTTGCTCACGCTCACGGGCGCGTGCTGCTTTGTAGCCATCTTCCAGAATTTCCTCCTGCGTTTTCTGGACCTCCTGCCCCTGCTGCTCCGGCGCGTTAGGATCGGTTGGGTTAGTGGGCGTTCCGTCGGGGTTGACGCCCGGTTGACCTGCCTGTCCCGGTTGTCCGTTAGCATTGGTCGGTTGCCCGGTTTGCACGGCCCCATTCACACCCCGCCCTGTTTGGTTTTGCCCATTAGCGGGAATATTGGCGGGCGTTGTGCCCCTGTTCGAGCCGGGTTGGGTGTTGGCAGGCTGATTACCCCGGCCCGGCTGAACACCGCCCGGAATTGTAACGCCACGCGGAATACCGGCCGGTAAGGTGCCGGAGCGTGCGCCGGGTTGTGTCGGCGCGGGTTGGCCCGCCGGGGCCGATGGAGCCACTACCTGTGCCTGCGTCAGGGACACCTGCGCGAACAAACTGAACAGGGTTAAGGCGAGTGTTGGGCGAACTGTACGTAGGAAACTAGTTCGACCGGATGCCGATGAATGGTGTACGTCGTTTTGCATATTTTTTAGATGCATGATCTACATCGTCGGGGAAAACCCGTATTGGTAGGCTAACGTTAGGGCCGCTATATTCGTATTTTAGTCTATTCCGCTAGCAAAGTAAACGAACTTTAGTGGCAATCGGAATAGTTTTTTATTCCACGGGATTTTTTCGTAAATTGCTACGTTGCAAAAATCGCTTAAGACCAATTTTGTATTTTAAGCAGAACGCCGATTATCCAGCATCCCTATCTGTGTTCTGTTCATTCGTCAATTCACTATGACTGATAACACGCCGAAGCCGGTTCAATACGACGAAGATAGTATTCGCTCACTCGATTGGCGTGAGCACATCCGCCTACGTCCCGGTATGTATATCGGCAAACTTGGCGACGGCTCCGCTGCCGACGATGGTATCTACGTCTTGCTCAAAGAGGTGGTCGATAACTGTATCGACGAGCACGTGATGGGCCACGGTAAAGCCATTGATATTAAAGTAACTGACCACCGGGTCGAGATTCGCGACTACGGCCGGGGTATTCCGCTTGGCAAGGTGGTTGAGGTAGTATCCAAGATCAACACGGGCGGCAAATACGATTCGGGCGCGTTCCAGAAGTCGGTGGGGCTGAACGGGGTGGGTACGAAAGCCGTCAACGCCCTGTCGTCGTATTTCAAGGTGCAGTCGTATCGTGAAGGCCGGTCTGTTTGGGCCGAGTTTGAACGGGGTATGCTCACCAAAACCGGCGAGGAAACCACCAATGAGCGCAACGGCACGATGGTTAGCTTTGAACCCGACGACACGGTGTTCAAAAACTTCCATTATATCCCGCAGTATCTGGAGAACATGATCTGGAACTACTGCTACCTGAACGCCGGGCTGATTGTCAATTTCAACAAACAGAAGTTCGTTTCGCAAAACGGCCTGCTCGACCTGCTTCGTAATAAAACCGACGAAGACGCCCTCCGCTATCCGATTATCCACCTCAAAGGCAATGACCTCGAAATTGCCCTGACCCACGGCAATCAATACGGCGAAGAATACTACTCGTTTGTGAACGGGCAGTACACCACACAGGGCGGCACCCACCTGGCAGCTCTGCGGGAGTCGATGGTAAAGACAATTCGCGATCACTTCGGGAAAGATTACGACGCGTCGGACATTCGGGGGAGTATTATTGCGGCCATTAGCCTTCGGGTGCAGGAGCCGGTGTTTGAGTCGCAAACCAAAACCAAGCTAGGGTCGATCAACATGGCCCCCGACCAGGACGCTACGTCGGTGCGGTCGTTTGTGCTGGATTTCATCAAGGAACGGCTCGACAATTTCCTGCACATGAACCCGGCCATTCGCGAGGCTCTCAAAAAGCGCATTGAGCAGTCGGAGCGGGAGCGGAAGGAGTTGGCTGGCATTAAGAAGCTGGCCAACGAACGCGCTAAGAAAGCCAATCTCCACAACAAAAAACTCCGCGACTGCCGCCTGCACCTGACCGATCAGAAAGGCGAAGACCAACTCGAAACAACCCTGTTCATCACCGAGGGCGACTCGGCGAGCGGGTCTATCACCAAATCGCGGAACGTGCAGACGCAGGCCGTGTTTAGCTTGCGCGGGAAACCCCTCAACTGCTTCGGGCTGACCAAAAAAGTGGTTTACGAAAATGAGGAGTTTAACCTGCTCCAGCACGCCCTCGACATCGAAGACGGTTTGGACACGCTCCGGTACAACCGTATTGTGGTCGCTACCGATGCCGACGTCGACGGGATGCACATCCGGTTACTGTTGCTCACCTTCTTTTTGCAGTTCTTCCCCGACCTTGTGCGTAACGGTCACTTGTTCATTCTCGAAACGCCCCTGTTTCGGGTACGCAACCCGAAGAACCACAAGGAGACCGTATACTGCTACTCGGAAGAGGAAAAGCAAAAAGCAATGGTTCAACTGACCAAGGGCGGCAAGAAAATTGAGATCACGCGGTTTAAGGGTTTAGGTGAAATTTCGCCCGACGAGTTCGGCCTGTTCATCGGCGAAGATATGCGCCTGGAGCCGGTCATTATGGAGCGCGAAACGGCCATTCCGAAGCTCCTGAGTTATTACATGGGCAAAAACACCCCCGACCGTCAACGGTTTATCATCGACAACCTGCGGGTGGAGAAGGATATTGAGGATTTGGCGTTGGTATAATTCAATCATTTAGTAAACTGATTCATAACGGGTGGCCCATCAGGTCGCCCGTTTTTATTTACGGGCAAATTCCAACCCTTTCCGGTTGATAAGGCTCTTATCTAAAGTTCCACGCTGCTCCGTTAATAAACCTCTATCCCTCCCCTCTTCAAGTATGACTCAACGTTATCTCGTTCTATTCCTGGTCTTGCTGGTGCTTCTCTCCCGCGCCAACGGCCAGCAAACGCAAACAGGCCTCTCCTGCGGCACCGACCCCTACGTGGCCCAGCGCATTGAGGCCGACAGTGCCTACCGGGCTTTTGTGTTGGCCACGCGCAGCACCCCAACCGAAAAAGTTGACAACGAAACGCTGTACCGGATTCCGGTGGTATTTGTGGTGTATCATGTGGGCGAGGCCATCGGTACGGGTAGTAATGTATCCGATGCCGACTTGAGCTATCAACTCGACCTATTGAATCGCCGGTATGCGGGCGTTGCGCCGTTCAACAGTCCGAACAGCAACATTCAGTTTGAGTTGGCGAAACGGACGCCGGGGTGCGCCCCGTTTGGGGGCATTCTGCGTATCAACGCGAGCGGGGTGCCCAACTACAGCAATCAGGGCGTTACGAGTCACGACGTTGGTACCGCGCTGGCAAACTCCTTTCCCGATTATCCGAACAAGATGTTCGACAATTTTTTGGTTATCCGGGTGGTAAACACGATCTCATTTGCGTCGGGGTACGCACTCATTAATGGCGGGAATGTGTTTGTGAATGCTACTGGTATGAAAGACCGCTCCGATGGCAATTTTCTGCTCGCGCACGAGGTAGGTCACGTATTGTCCTTATTCCACACGTTTTATGGATCACAACTCCAGTCTAATTATACATTCTCCTGCCCCGCCAACGCCAACCCAAATACCGAGGGCGACTATGTAGCTGACACCGACCCCCACAAGGAGGGGAATTCGGGCTTCTGTAGTCCCGGCTATGTTAATACCTGTACCGGCCAACCGTTTGGTAATCTGGTCTATAACAACATGAATTATAGTTGCGGGAGTGTGTTCTCGGCGGGACAGGTGACGCGAATGCGGGCCTTTTTGCAGACAAGTTACCCCACCCTGGCAAACAACATATACCTCACTACCCCCAGTTCTGCCGAAGCTCTTAAGCCAATTAGCTGTCAGGTTGGGGTTGGCCTGACTTCTTCGGTTGGCTACCGAAAAGGCATTCAGCACGTGCAGTTTGAACAGATTAATCGCCAATCGGGCGATAGTCCCCACAACGATGGGTACTACCAGGATTTTAGCTGCTCAAACAAAACAGATGTTGTAATGGGGCAATCATATCAGTTATCCATTACGGCCCTTTATACCTACGCATACCGTCAGGTTTATATAGATTTTGACAACAATGGAGTTTTCGATGAAGCTACCGAACGTGTAGTGGGTTCAACCGTCTACGGCGGCACAAGCGTTCACACCATCAATTTTCCAACCATCTCAACAACAGGTACTTACCTACGAATGCGGATATTGGTCGATGAGGGCAATACGCCCCCCACAGCCTGTTATTTGCCGGGAAATGCTGCTTACGGAGCCGGGCAAGTCGAGGATTATGCCGTTCGGATTCTGTCGACAGCACCACCCGTTTGTGTCCTCAACACAACCCTCCGGTCCGGCCTCTGGACCGACCCCGCCGTGTGGTCGTGCGGATCGGTGCCAACCCCTGCCGATCCCGTTTCGATTGGTCACGCAATAACAATACCGGCGGGGCAGGCGGTGTGCGCATTGCACATACACTTCAACACGGGCGGGCGAATTGTGTATGAGCCAATGGGTAAGCTGTCGCAGGGTCAGTAGGGGGGCGCACCGCCCGGCGGCCCGGCCACGTGTGCGCCCACAAGCTCCGATAGGTGCGCCCATTCCCATTCACCCACGTGTGCGCCCATTCCTCATTCATCCACAGTTGGCAGTTGAAAGGCAGGGTTGTACTTTTGCGCACGAAAACCGGCTATGTAATCCCCACGGCTCAGTTAATGGGCGCACACGTGGGTGCGCCCCTACACATTCATGACGCTCCAATCCCTTCGCGATCATATCGACGCCCTTGACGATCAACTTTTGCAACTGCTAAATCAACGCATGGACTACGTGCGGCAGGTAGGTGAGTTGAAACGCTCAACGAACGCCATCATCTACCGGCCTGAGCGCGAGCGGCAAATTCTGGACCGGGTATTCGAGCAGAACAAGGGGCCGTTGAATCAGGCGGCTATAGAAGCCATTTTTCTGGAGATTTTTGCGGCTGCCCGCAACATGGAACTACCTGAGCGTGTGGCGTTTCTGGGACCAGAGGGCAGTTTCACCCATCAGGCCGCCGAAAGTCGGTTTGGGGCCATTAGTGCCTATACGGCCCAGCCCACCATTCGGGCGGTGTTCGAGAGTGTCGAAACAGGGCGGGCGCGGTTTGGGGTCGTCCCTATCGAAAACAATCAGGAGGGCGTGGTGAACGAGACCATCGACCTGCTGAACGAAAAAGACCTCACCATTGCCGCCGAGGCCGAAATTCCGGTCCATTTCACGTTTGCCACCCAAACCGAAAACCTCGCCGACATCACGCACATCTACTCCAAAGACATTGCGTTTCGGCAGTGTAGCAAGTTCCTGAACAGTTCGTTCGACGGCCTGAAAGCCGAGTTCGTCCCGGTTGAATCGACCTCGAAAGCCGCCAAACTAGCGGCTCAACAGCCCAACACGGCGGCTATTTGTTCACACATTGCAGCCAAATTATTCGGGGTGCCAGTGCTTTTCGACAACATCGAAGACTCCAACCTGAACCGGACGCGGTTTTTATTACTAGCCAAAGATTTTCGGAATGGGCCAAGCGGCAAAGACAAAACCACGCTCATTGCGCGGCTCTCCAATTCGACCTCGCCGGGGGTATTGGCTGAGTTCCTACAGGAGTTCAACGCCAAAGGCATCAACCTCACCAAAATAGAAAGTCGCCCCCTGCGCGAGGGGGCGACTTTCCGATACTGGTTCCTGCTCGAATGCGAAGGCCACGCCGATGACTCTGATTTACAGGACATTCTGAATCACCACGCGGCCGATGTTAAGTGGCTGGGGAGTTATGTTCGGGTGTCGTAGAGACCCCTCCCTTTATTCGTTCTTCTCCTCATTCGAGTTGCTACCCGACCGCTCCGTATTGTGGCCGGAGTGGCCGTGACCACCTTTATTTTTCACCTCCACTGAGCCAGTTGCATCGTGCTCATCTTCGGTACTTTGCTTACTTTTGTGGACTCCACGTGCGGTTTTGCCCTGCTTCTCGTCGGGGACGTTCGTGTTCAATTCGTGCTTCTTGGTCTTGTCTGCAGTTTCGCGGACAGTTGGTTGGGGTGCTCCTTTGCTCATGATTTTTCGGATAACGTTGTGTTACCGGTATAACCGGCAAAGTGAGCACGTTGTTAGCTTAGATTATGATGGAGTCAATCCACTGGAGAGCCGCTAAAATTGCATCTAACTTCGCAGTGATTTCCGGGTCCACTTCGTCGGGCTGTAGAAGGCCAATGAGTGTGTAGTAATCTCGTTTGTAAAAGTCCTGTGGTAGACCAAGTCGTTTATAGAATTCGGGGGCAAATTACATCACCAGCGTTAGTTTACACTACCGCTATCTCATGCTTCATACTCGCTACCGCCCGCCGATATGGTCCCAATCCCCAACTGTAACAACCGAGTGCGAGCATCGCACCAATGAGCATGACCATGGCCAGAGAATACCGAACGGCGGCTTCGTCGTGAAACAGGTAGTCAGTGAGGAGGGCCACCGCCGTGGGGCCAAAGCCGAGACCGATGATATTGATGAAGAACAAATACACCGCCGAGGCCAATGCCCGCGCCTGATTCGGCATGATGTCCTGAATAGCTGCCGAGGAAGCTCCGTACGGAAACGCCACAAAGAAACAGGGGATCGGCAACAACGCGGCTGCAATGGTTGGGCTGCTCACGACCGGAAAAAAGGCGCTCAGCGCAACAATTCCCGCCGAGTAAAGCCCAATGCGCAATCGACCGTCCGTTACGCCCCGACGTGTGAGTTTGTCGGCGTAACGCCCGCCCAAAATGATGCCTGCCGTTGAGAAAATCGTTACCGTAAGACCATACACGGCTCCCGCTTCGCCAATTTTCCAGCCGAAGGTCCGTACAAAAAACGTGGGCGTCCAGGCCGACGATGCGTAGGCCACCATCGCCATAAACGTGTATCCAAGAGTCACACTCATAAACGCAGTCTGTTTTTGGCGAATTATACCAACAGCTTCAACCAGAGAGAGAGCTTGTACTCGTCCATCGGCCGCCTTCAACATACCCTTCCGGGCGGGTTCGCGGACGGTCAGCATGAGCAGGGCGATAAGCAGGCCCGGCAAACCGATGTAAAAAAACACCACTTGCCACGTAAACACCTCCCCCACCAGCGGCAACGTAACCGTGCGGGCGTCGCCCCCAATGCTCACCAGCCACGCCCCGATCAAGACGGCAATGCCCGACCCAATGTAAACCCCCGCTGAATAAATACTAATGGCAGTGCTCAGTTTTTCACGAGGAAAATAGTCAGCAAGCATCGAAAACGCAGCGGGCGAGAGCGTGGCCTCACCCACACCAACACCCACACGAGCCAGGAAAAACTGCCCGTAGTTCTTGACCACCCCACACAGGGCCGTCATCAGGCTCCAGACGGCAATGCCCGCGATAATGATGTTACGCCGGTTAGCGCGGTCGGCCCAGCGACCAATGGGAAGGCCCAGCAGGGTGTAAAACAAGGCAAAACTGAGGCCCATGAGCAAACTTACCTCGGTGTCGGTGAGTTGCATATCGCGCTTGATGGGGGCCACCAACAGGCTCAGAATTTGCCGGTCAATAAACGACGACACATAGGCGATCATCAGCACGATAACCGTGTACCAGGCCGGGCGGAGGGATTGATTCATCAGGTTTAGGTTTTTTTGTCATCCCGACGCAGGAGGGATCTATCTTGTTTACACGCACGCAACTTGAGTTCAAGCAGAGTAGATCCCTCCTGCGTCGGGATGACAAAAGTCGCATACTCATAAACTCCCCTAACAATCTTTTCTCCTTACCCAGCGAAAAACGCCGGGTTGAAATTCATCAAATATACTTCATCAGTGGCCCGCGTCATAGCGGTGTAGAGCCAACGGACAAACTCGTGGGTCACGGTGGGTTCGGGGAGGTAGCCCTGATCCACAAAAACCGCGCTCCATTGGCCCCCCTGCGCTTTGTGGGTGGTAAGAGCATAGGCAAACTTCACCTGCAAGGCGTTCAGATACCCATCACGCCGGACGGCTTCGGCACGCTCTTTTTTAGATTTGATATACAGGTAATCTTTTTGAACGCTGTCGTACAGGGCGCGACCTTCCTCCTGACTCAGGGCGGGCGTGGCCGAATGGAGTGTGTTCAGGATGATTTTGGCCTCAAATTCGGGTTGCTCCTCATAGTCGACCAGTCGGAGCGTGACCGTAGCAAACCGCAGGCCGTGCATTTCTTCGTTCCGGCGAATTTTAAGCACCTCGGCAAACTCACCGTTGGCCAGAAACCCGGCAGGCGAATCCTCTTCGAGCGTGGTGTAATTGTTACGGGCAATCATAATCATATCGCCCGCGTCGAGTTCGTCTTCACATTGATTAATCATCCGCCGAACAAACTGATTGTACTGCACCGCCGATTTATTCGAGCGGCACAGGATCACGGTGTTCTCGCGCCCGAACTTGTTGTAGGCATACTGAATACCGTCTTCAAGTTTGGCCTGTGGCATCTTGAACATATCGCGGTAGGGCCGCGTGTCGAGCCGAATGGCCGGGTCGGGGTAGGCGAGTTCGGTGCGGAGTTCAGTGGCATTGGCCAAAATCCCCGACGATTCCTCCTGCCGCATTACCTCGGTCAGCTCCTGCTCATGCACGACCATGTCGAACGAGCGACCCATAAACTCACCGTCGAGGGCGGGGCTAACGTCGCGCCCAACGGGGGGGAGCTGCGCCGTATCGCCAACGAGCATGAGTTTGTTGCCTTTGTTTTCGAACACAAACTCAATCAGGTCAGTCAACAAGCCCTTACCCCCAAAATCGGCCTCATCGGAGATCATAGAAGCCTCATCGACAATAAACAGGGTGTCTTCGTGGTAATTTTTTTGCCGCTGAAAACTCGGCGAACCGGAGCCAGGATCGGCCACTTGCCGGTATATTTTTTTGTGGATGGTCTGCGCCGATTTCTTGGCGTAGTTCGACATCACTTTGGCCGCCCGACCCGTGGGGGCCAACAACACCGATTTATACCCAAACCGGGGCAAAACCTTAATAAGCGTACTGATGAGGGTTGTTTTACCAGTGCCGGCGTAACCGCGTAACAGAAAGCAATCGCGGTAGTGTTCAAGATCTTCCCGAATGATGAACGCGCCTATTTTTTCAAAGAATTCCTCCTGTCCGGGAGTCGGTTTATACGGAAACCGCTTGGCTAAAAGCCCGGCGGCTGTCTGTGTATCGTTCATACCTTAAAGATACGAAAAAAGGAGCGAGGAGTGAGGAGATAGGAGCGAGGAGAAAAAAAAACTGGCGTCAGCAACTCCTATCTCCTCACTCCTCGCTCCTATCTCCTTTTTTTTCCTTACCTTCAACCTCCTATCAGTCTCCTTACAGCCATGAAAATCAAACAAATCCTTTCGGGAAAGGCCATCAATACCATTTATGCCTCGAAATCGACAGACACCGTATTAGACGCGCTCAAGCTAATGGCCGAGAAAAATATCGGTGCCGTTCTCGTTATTGATGATGGACAACTATCGGGGATATTTTCGGAGCGCGACTACGCCCGCAAAGTGATTTTGCAGGGCCGGGCCTCCAGCGACACCCTCGTTGCCGACGTTATGACTAGCAAACTCATTACCGTTGCCCCCGACGATAAGCTCGAAGCGGCTATGGTAATTATGTCCGACAAGCATATCCGCCACCTACCCGTTCTCGATGAGGGCAATCTGATTGGCATAATCTCAATCAACGACGTGGTATCAACCATTATCCACGACCAGAAAAACCGCATTAACTCCCTCGAAAGCTATATTTCGGGAAGCCCCTATTGAAATGATGAATGCGTAATGCGTAATGATGAATTTGCTGACGCGTCTCAGTCTTGCGTCAGCAAATTCATCATTACGCATTACGCATTCATCATTACCTTTGCCCTCTTTTTTACGGGTCATTTTTCTTAAAACATGAGCGTTCTGGCAGACAAAGCACGAACCGAAGTGCTGAAATTATACGGAAATCGGTTGCGATTGCGCGTGTGCGGCCTGCACCGCGAGGGCAACCGGTTGCTGATGGTACGGCACCGGGGCATCAACGCTTCCGACACATTTTGGTGCCCACCCGGCGGGGGGCTTCAGTTTGGCGAATCGACCCGAGAGGGACTTGTTCGCGAGTTTGACGAAGAAACTGGCCTGAAAATTGACGCAGGTGATATGCTGTTTGTCAACGAGTTTCGGGAGCCACCCCTGCACGCCCTTGAGCTGTTTTTTGCGGTTCATGTGCTGAGTGGCACCATTCGGCAGGGGCTTGACCCTGAAATGAGTCTCGACGGGCAGATTATCGAGGAAGTTCGGATGATGACTTTTGAAGAGATCAAATCGTATCCACCCAACGAGGTTCACTCACTTTTTGGGCGATGCCGTTCACTCGAAGATGTGTTTGCCTTACGGGGCATTCTTGATTAACACCTGTTTATTGTCTTTATTCGCCGGGCTAATTAGCTCCCTACTATACCTGTGTTAACCACCGCCATCGTGTCGCCAGTCGTTGCCATTCGTCAAGACTCGTTTGACGCTGCTCAAACAGAGCAGTCGGTCTTGTGCGTTGAAGTTGGCAAAGAGCATTTGCGGTTTGCCTATCTGAACGAACAACAGCGCGTAACGGGACTGGAAGATTTCTCATTTCCGTCGCTGCTTACCGAACGCTCCCTGGCCGACAATCTGCCCGCCATTTTTCAGGACCACCCGGTTCTGTCGGCAGGGCCGTGGCAACAAGTACTGGTGACGGTCAATTCGCCCGCATTTACCCTTGTTCCACAATCGCTGTTTCGGAAAGAGTACGCCAGCAGCTACATGACCCTCATGCGCGGCACTCCGCTCCCCCCACACGAATACGCGCACTCGTTTGCTCACACCGACGAGCAGATTGTGTCGGTTTTCAACGTGGAACACCGGTTGGCTAATTACCTTGCAGGGGTTTATCCGTTGCAGAACATCACGTTTGTACATCAAACAAGCGCGCTAATCCGGGCGTCGGCGGCTCTTGAAAAACGGCTGGTAAGCACTCAAAATTTACTCTTATATTTTGAGGATGAGTTTGTTACGATTATTCTTCGTTCAAACCATGCGTTGCGATTCTGCAACCGATTTGGATTCAAAAACCCGCAGGATCTGACCTATTACATCCTGTATGTAATTGAAGAACTCCGGCTCGAACCGTACTCAGTGAATATTTTGCTCTACGGCGAAATCACGCCCTTTGCCGATACGTACGCCCAGTTGAGCGAATTTTTACCCCACATGTCATTCGGGCAGGTACCTCACGGCCTGCGCTTCAACGGCGACTTCGACGACCTCCCCGAACATCGCTATTTGAGCCTGTACGGTCTTTGTCTATTGAGTGAATAGTAAACCATATGCCACGTATCGCCCTGTTTCCTGGTTCGTTTGATCCCTTCACGCGGGGGCACGAAGACATTGTTTTGCGTGGTCTTCAGTTGTTCGACGAAATTATTATTGGCATTGGCCGCAACGCCAACAAGAAACGCTACTTCCCGCTCGAAGTGATGGAAGAGCTGATCAGCGAAACATTTCGCGACTATTCAGGCGTACGGGTGCTCTCATACGATGGACTAACGGCCAACATAGCCCGTGAGAATGGGGCAAAGTTTTTGCTTCGTGGCCTGCGAAACACGACCGATTTCGAGTACGAAAACAGCATCTCGCAGGTGAACCGCTACGTGTATGAGGACGTTGAGACAGTTTTTCTGATTACGTCCCCCCACCTCGCCCCGATCAGTTCGAGTATTATTCGCGACCTGCACCGATACGGTCAGAATGTGGATTCGTTTGTGCCGTATACACTTGCTCCATCACATAACGAATCGAACTAAACGAGTTCGTCAAGGCTAGTTGAGCCTCTTTCCGGTCGAGCCAGGCCAGTTTTTCGATATCCTCGTCTTCCTGTGGGGCCATTTTGCTATCGTCCAGTAAACGCATTCGATACCATTTGGTGCGCTTCAGAATCCGGCTCCCGTTCATGGCATAGGTGTGCCATGTGGTACAGATTTTGTCCTCAACGGCCACTTTACAGCCTGTTTCTTCTTCCACCTCGCGGGCCGCGCCCTCGCGTGACGTTTCGCCACCGTCGAGCTTGCCTTTGGGCAGATCCCAGACCTTCCGGCGAAACATCAACAGCATCTTGTCGCCGTTGAACACCACACCACCAGCCGCTTTTACCACCTTGAAAAGACCCGTAAATCGGGCTTCGCAGGCCTCTTTGTCAGGGCAGAGGAGCGTAATTGATTGCAGATCGGTCAGGCTAACGTTTTGTACCAGATACACCACCTTTTCGAGCATAGTCGGCGTCGCGTTCAGAATGAGCAGGTGCCCACGCAGACTTTCGTCTTTAAGAATTTCGAGCCGGGCATCCACGATTTGATCGTAGTGAGTCAGGTTGTCAAACTGGGTCGCCTTTTTGGCGTGTACCAACCGAATAGGCCGGTCGTCAATAAATACAATCATTTTTTGTAATGCCGGATCATTTCCGGCATGGCCGTAAGGCCGGGGAGTTGTGTTGTTGGCAAGTCATTTTCACGGAAACCACAGCTTAGCCTACCGGCTGAGCCGGATGATATCCGGCACTACGCACAAAATTAGAAAAAACGGCTTTTGTTTGCGTTGCGTCTCGAATTGCTATTTTTGCAACAGGCCAATAAATCCCTTTGTGGAAATACTCATAATTTTATTATTGACGATTCTGAACGGCGTTTTCTCCATGTCAGAAATCGCGCTGGTATCGTCCAGAAAAGCTAAATTAGAAACGGGTGCCAAAAATGGCGACCGTCGCGCACAGGCCGCCCTCGATTTGGCTAATTCGCCCAACCGATTTTTATCAACGGTACAAATCGGTATCACGCTTATTGGTATTCTTCTCGGTATCTTCAGCGGGGATCAACTCACTACCGACGCGCAGAATCTGGTTGCCCAAGTGTCGTTTCTGGCCCCATACGCCCGCCCGGTGGCCGTAACGCTCGTGTTGCTCCTGCTTACCTACCTCTCGCTTGTGCTGGGCGAACTAGTGCCCAAGCGCATCGGTCTGTCGAACCCCGAAGGCATCGCCAAAACGATGGCGGCCCCTATGAATCTGCTCTCGCGGGCTACGTCGCCGTTTATTACGTTGCTCGGCGTATCGAGCGACGGATTGATTAAACTACTGGGAATCAAGCCTAACGACAGTGCCGTAACAGAAGAGGAAATTAAAAGTCTTATTCAGGAAGGTACGTCGGGGGGCGTGATCGAAGAGATCGAGCAGGAGATTGTGCAGAACGTGTTTCAACTGGGCGACCGGCGGATTACGTCGCTCATGACCAACCGGCAGGAGATTGTGTTTCTGGACCTTCAGGCCGACCCCGACGAGAATATCGAGAAAATCACGACTTACCGACATTCAACGTACCCCGTTTGCAACGGCACCGTCGATGAGGTGGTGGGGCTGGTGGTCTCCAAAGATTTTCTGGGCAAAGACCTGAACACCGCCGTATTGAATCTGGAGAGCATGAAGCGCGATGTGCTGTTTCTGCCCGAAAATAATCGGGCGTATCAGGTGCTCGAACGATTCCGCGAACGGCGGCAGTATGTGGGCATTATTGTCGATGAATATGGTGGTGTCTTAGGCATGGTAACGCTCAACGACATTATCGACGCGCTCGTGGGCGATATTTCTGAGACGAGCGAGTTCAATTATGAAATCAACGAGCGCGAAGACGGTAGCCTGCTCATCGACGCTCAACTCCCGTTTGACGATTTCCTGAACCACGTCGACGTTACATTGTCTGAACAGAAACGGCGCGACCTGACCGGATTCGACACCCTCGGTGGGTTTGCCCTGCATATTCTGAAAGACATCCCCAAAACCGGCGAGACTTTTCGCTGGCAGGATTTTAAGTTCGAGATTATCGACATGGACAAGAGCCGAATCGACAAGATTTTGGTCAGCCGCGTTGAAGACGAATAAAGTGTTTCATGGCTGCGCTGTTTCAGATTTCAATGCCTGTGGCGTTTCATGGCTGCGCTGTTTCAGGTTTCAATAAATGAAACGGCGAAACCATTGAAACATGAAACGGCGTAGCCATGAAACATGAAACGCCATAGGCATTGAAACATGAAACACGAAATAGCCCGATCCCTGCTCGATGTGCAGGCCGTTAAATTGCAACCCGACCAACCCTTCACCTGGAGTTCGGGCTGGCGGTCGCCCATTTACTGCGACAACCGCGTGACGCTCTCCTACCCGGAGGTCCGCACATTCATCAAAAACGCCCTTGCCGATGCTATTCGGCAACAGTTTCCCGATGTCGATATTTTGGCGGGCGTCGCCACGGCAGGCATCGCGCAGGGGGCATTGGTGGCCGACGTACTGAACCTCCCCTACTGCTACGTTCGGCCCGAACCCAAAAAACACGGCATGGGCAATCAAATCGAGGGAAAATTTACTTCTGGGCAACGGGTAGTGGTGATCGAGGATTTGATCTCGACTGGGGGCAGTTCGCTCAAGGTGGTTGAGGCTTTGCGGCAGGCCGGTGCCGAGGTGCTGGGCATGGCGGCTATTTTCACCTACGGATTTCCGTTGGCTACCGAAAACTTCAGGGCGGCCAACGTCCCGCTCGTTTGCCTGAGCGACTACGCCACGCTGATTGAGGAGGCTCAACGCATGAACTACGTGCAGGCCGATCAACTGGAATCACTCGCTGCCTGGCGCGACGATCCGGCTAATTGGGGATATTAGAAGATATATCTGATTATCAACGAGTAACCCTATTACCTTAACACCCTTTCCAGCACATTTCAACCCATGCAACTACTGCTATTCCTGCTCCTCCCCTGCCTGACTCTGGCCCAACCTGCTAAAAAGCCCGCTGTCCGGCAAAAAAACATTATTTTTATTTTAAGCGACGACCATCGCTACGATGCTATGGGGTTTATGAACACCATAGCTGGCCTGCAAACACCCAACCTCGACCGACTGGCCCGCAATGGCGCACACGTCCGCAACGCCTTTGTCTCGACAGCGTTGTGCTCCCCCAGTCGGGCCAGTATCTTGTCGGGGCAGTATGCCCACACACACAAGGTTGTCGACAATTTCGCGCCCCTGACGAAAGGGCAGAAATTCTTCCCCCAATATCTGCAACAGGCTGGTTATCAAACAGCTTTTTTGGGCAAGTGGCACATGGGTAACGCAGGCGACGAGCCACAACCGGGTTTCAACTACTGGCTGAGTTTCAAAGGGCAGGGCGTTTATTACAACCCCACGTTCAACATCAATGGCAAGCAAGTGCAGCACGGCGATAGTAGCCATACCACTGATCTGCTTACGGACTACGCCCTCGATTGGCTCACCAAGCGCGACCAAAAGAAGCCGTTTATGCTGTATTTATCACACAAGGCCGTGCATGCCATGTTCCAACCAGCCAAACGGCACCGGAACCAACACGCTACCATGCCGATCAACTACCCAGCGTCGATGTACCTAACGGCCACCGACACCAGCAAGGTGTTTGGCCCAAAAGCGGGGATCAACCCCGAGGCCCCTAAACCCACGGTGAATTTGGCCGGTATACCCAATTGGGTCAAAAAACAACGCGGTAGTCATCACGGGGTCGACTACATGTACCACGGCTCAATGGATTTCAACAACTTCTACCACCGCTACGCCGAAACGCTGATGGGTGTCGACGATAGCGTGGGGCGGGTGATGAAATGGCTCGAAGACAACGGTCAACTCGAAAACACGCTCGTGGTTTACATGGGCGATAATGGGTTCAGCTTCGGCGAGCGGGGCCTGATCGACAAGCGGCATATGTACGAGGAGTCGATGCGCGTACCGATGCTCGTGCATTGCCCAGGCGTGGTGAAAGGCGGTTCGGTGCTTGAGCAGGTTATTCAAAACGTCGATATTGCGCCAACCCTGATGGCTTATGCTGGTCTGTCAAAACCCGCTCAGATGCAGGGAAACTCGTTTTTGCCTCTTTTGGCGGGGCAAGCTTTACCCTGGAAAGATCGGGCTTTTTATGAATACTATTGGGAAATTGATTTCCCCTCCACGCCCACCATGTTTGGCGTCCGCACGGACCAGTACAAGTATATTTTTAACTATGGCGTGTGGGACACCAATGAGCTTTACGACCTGAAAGCCGACCCCGGTGAGGTGAACAACCTGATTCGCAGTCCGCAACATCAGGACATCGCCCGCGACCTACGCAGTCAGGTATTCGACTGGCTCGAAGGCTCCGGCGGCATGCAAATTCCCTTAAACCGCGTAAAGCAAAAACGAGCCGATCACATTTACAGGGGCGAATACTGAGAGGCAATCTACACCACTTGAGGCACGCCAATCCCTTTGCGTTCGCCGATTTGCTGCCGCCACATGGCGTAATAGAGGCCCTTTTGGTCGATTAGTTGATCGTGTCTGCCTTGCTCGGCGATGTGGCCGCGCTCCAGCACGTAAATCCGGTCGGCGTGGAGAATGGTACTCAGGCGGTGGGCAATCAGGATCGTGATGTGTTTCCGCGACCCCGACAACTGCCGGACCGTGCGCGTAATTTCCTCTTCGGTAAGCGAGTCCAAGGCCGACGTTGCTTCATCGAACACGAGCAGGGCCGGTTTGCGGAGCAGGGCGCGGGCGATGCTCAGGCGTTGTTTTTCGCCCCCGGACACCTTCACGCCCCCTTCACCAATCACGGTGTCGAGATCCTGTGGGGCGCGGGCCAACAACGAGTCGGCGGCTGCCTGATGCAAGGCCGTCAAACATTCCTCATCGGTGGCATTGGGAGCCACAAACCGCAGATTCTCGCGGATGGTCCCGGCAAACAATTGGGTGTCTTGCGTAACGAAACCAATCTGCTCGCGGAGTTCGTCGTACCGAACCTCGGAGCCTGGGATGTCGTTGTAGCGAATCTGCCCATTCAGGGGTTTGTACAGGCCCACCAGCAACTTTACGAGGGTGGTTTTGCCTGAGCCGCTTGGTCCCACAAACGCGATGGTTTCGCCTACTTTGGCCCCGAACGTGATGCCGTCGAGGGCGGGGTTAGTCGCTGTGAGGTGCTTGAAATGTACATTGTCGAAAGCCAGCGTTTGGATGGGGCCAATAGCTTTGGGATGGGCCGGCTGCACGTCGCGGGGGGTGTCGAGAATTTGCTGGTAATTGGCCAGAGAAGCCTCGGTTTCGCGGTAAATGTTGATGATGTTGCCCAGTTCCTGCAACGGCCCGAAAATGGCGAACGAGTAAATGAACAAGGAGAAAAACTCGCCCACTGTGATCTTGCCCTGCACCACCAGAAACAACATCAACAGCATGATGGCGTTACGCAGGAGGTTCACAAACGTGCCCTGCACAAACGACAGCGACCGGATATAGCGCACTTTTTTGAGTTCGAGTTTCAGGATTTTGCCCGTTGTGGCGTTCAGACGTTCGGTTTCCTGTTGGGCCAAACCGAGGCTCTTGACGAGTTCGATGTTACGCAGGCTTTCGGTGGTCGACCCGGCCAACGCGGTGGTTTCGGCCACGATCTTTTGCTGGACGACCTTAATTTTTTTGCTCAACAGCGAACTCACAAAACCCAGCAACGGGATGGTCAGGAAGTAGGCCGGGGCAATAGGCCAGTACACAGTAGCCGCGTACCACATCACAAACACGATACCCACCACCGACGTAAACAACACATTCACAAACGATTGAATGAGCTTTTCGACATCGGACCGCACTTTTTGTAGCTTGCCCAGGGTCTCGCCCGACCGTTGATCTTCAAACACCTGATAGGGCAAATCGAGCGAGTGGCGCAGTCCGTCGGTGTAGAGTTGGGCACCGAGCCGCTGCGTGATCACGTTCACGTAATAGTCCTGAAAATTCTTCGCAATCCGGCTGACCATCGCCACGCCCAGGGCCTGCAAAATCAGGATACCCGCACCCTTTTCCAGGAATCCCCAAAAATTGATGTCACCCAAGCCACCACCCGGTTTGACGACGTATTGGTCAATAATCTTGCGGAAAATATAGGGGTCGAGCAGGGAGAAAATCTGGTTGATGGCTGCCAGCAATAAGGCAAGTGCCAGTAATCCCCAGTACCGGCGTAAATAACTGTATAGAAGTTGCATTGAAATCGGTGGCTTACAGGTCCTTTACACAACGGAACCCCACATGCATCAGGGAAGTTTCCGCCGTGCTACCCGACCGCCCCGACACCCGGTAGCCGTGGCACCAACCCGGTTCGCACAAATACGATCCGCCCCGCTGCACCCGCTCGGTTTGGGGCGTGATGGTCACGGGGGCTTGCTTTACTAAATCGTCGTACGAAATTTTGGGGTCTTCGCACCACTCCCACACGTTGCCGGTCAAATCGGACAGGCCAAGGGGCGAGGCCCCAAACGTGCCTACGGGGGCCGCACGGTGGTAACCGTCGCTCACACGGTCATGGTCGGGGAAGCGACCATTCCAGATGTTGGCCATGAATTTATCACCCATAACCGTCTCGTTACCAAACGGGTAGAGCATGCGACTATTGGTGCCGTTGCGGGCCGCGTGTTCCCATTCAATCTCGCGGGGCAGGCGTTTCCCGGCCCATTTGGCGTATGCTTGTGCGTCGTTCCACGAGACCTGCGTAACGGGCATGTTATCAGGGGCAGGGCCATTGGCGGGGCCGTAGGGGAATTGCCAGTTGGTGCCTTTGACAAGTGTCCATTCTTTGGTTTCGTCACTGAAAACACCCGCATCACCGAATTTTTCGGCTTCGGTTTGGTAGCCGGTAGCTTTTGCAAACGCCCGAAACTGCCCCACCGTCACCTCGTTTCTATCCATCAAAAACGGGGCAACCTTCACCCAAAACAGGGGCTTCTCCTGGTCCAACCCCTCCTCCGAACCCATCTGCGTGTAGCCCCCCGGCACGTAGATCATGCCTTCGGGCAGGGTTGGTAGCTTGGTATTGGCAAAAGCAGGTTTCTCGGCGGGTTCGTGTTCGAACACGGTAACGGTTGGCCCATACGCAAACTGTTTGGGCGCATCGGGCTGACAGGCGAAAAGAGACAGGGAGAACAGAACGGGGTAAAGACGCATGAGGATAAAAGCAATCGGCTAGCTCAAAATTACCTCCTTGAGCTTGCGCATCCCGAACACGAACCGTTGCAGGTCGTCCAAGCGAAGCAAGTCATACTTTCGGCTGTGGTAGTAATCGTGCCCGTGCAGCACGGTAAAGTACAAATTCGTGCCCAGCACGTAGCTGCCATACACTGGCTTTCCATCTTCATTTTGCGCCTGAGCAATAAGCATAGCGGTTAGGACCTGTGCCTCTGGATCTACTTTGTCGCCCCTACTTTTCTTATACTCCTGCAAGAAAAAGTACGGCTGACCGGGGGCATTGAACAAAGGGGTTGCCACCAGGCAATCGCTGATCACCGACAGGTTATAGCCGTTTATCTTGGCGGACAATTTTCGCTCATAGAAAACCTTAATCTGCTTCGGCTCTTCGATTCTCGACAGATAAAACAGAAAGCCAATGAGGTTGATTTTCAGTTCTTCTTCGTTCCAATAGTCACCCTCAACCTGTGCTTTGGCGTGGAGGTCGCCCAGAATTTTGGCTTCTTCGGGTGTAAGTTCGTACGTTGCCCCAAGCCAATGACTCATAAGTTCGCCCGGTTCGTTCGCTTCAAACCGCTGAATAGCAAACGCTTTAGCCAGAGCGACCGAGTCAAATCCGAGGTTCGTTTTTTGGGATTCCATAGGGTAAAGCAATCATTCTGAATTTGTTAGAAGAAGCTGTCACGTGTTCCGCTTATCTCTTTATCCATTTTTATAAGAAATTGACTTTATGCCGCCACATCATTTTCTAAACAACTCCCGCACCGTCATCTGAAACTCGGCCAAAGCAGGGGCCGCGCTCATTACATCATCATCCGTGCAAATCGTGACGGTTTTAGGGGAAGTATACACGTGTACCTCTTTAAAGTCTGGATAAACCCACCAAACCACCTGAACACCCGCGTCGAAATACTCGTGACGTTTAGTGATGCTTGTGTGCTCATTGTCGCTTACAGAAGCAAACTCAATGGCGAAAGACGGAACAACCTGCGTATGGTTAGCCAGTTGGTCTATTTGCTCTACTGAGTAAAAAGCAGCATCCGGGCGACGCATTTGTTTTTGCGTAAGCCAAACATCTACTTCAGCAAGTAGTTCACCCCCCAATCGATACGCGTTGGTCTGGGCAAAGTGGCGGTTTAGTCGCTTAAATAATAAAACTTCGTCCTGTCGCATTCCGGTGGTGGGTTCGAGCACGCCGTCGTTGAACTCATAAACGTAGTTGTCGTCCGATTTCCACTGCAAAAAATCGGCTTTTGCCATCCGGTGACCCGTGTAGATGGGGATGCCGTATCGTTCGTCGTAAGCTATCGTCAGCGTTTCCATAGCGCGTGTATTTGTCCAAAGATAAATAAAAACGCCGGACCTCACAGCCCGATGCACGATAAACACTAGCCGTATTTCTCCTGCCACTCGGCCCGCTTTTTTTTGTAGTCGGGGTCTTCGCGGGCTTCCAGATATTTCGCGTAGAAAATCCGGGCCGACTCGGCTTTAACGGGGTCTTCCACACGCGGCAACTGTTCGCGCCCGTGTGCGCCCGACTGCCCTTTTTTGTCGTCGGGAACGGGACCGTCGTATTTTTTACCACTGGCGTGGTTAGCGTACCGCCTTGCCCGGGTGTACCCCATTTGCAAAAATTTCCTGGCCATGTCCATGCCCACAAAATCGCCCTGCGCTTTGTAGTCTGAGAACATCTGGTAAATTTTCTCCGACGACTCGCGGGCAATCTCGGGCGTTTTGAACCGCCAATGGGGCAAGATTTCGGCTTTGTAGGGCATGGCTGTCAGCACGCCCATCTCGCCCACGCTCACCCGGTATTTTTCGGGATGCTGCCGAAAGTCAATACCGTAATAATCGGCACTCGAAGCAGTTTTTGCCATATGCGTTGAGAAGAGAGAGACCTCGTTTAATCAAACAAATACCAGTCTACGCCGAAGGCGAAGCTTCGGCGCATGGCCAGATAATCGGGCGTTACGTAATAACCGGGGGCAAACACGCCCTCATTCACGTGGGCCATTTTTACGAACAAACGGGTCCGGTTAATGCGGAAGTTGGCGAACACGTCGGCTATCACGTAGCCCTCCACGCGCTGCCGGTTTTGCAGGTGAAACTGTTGAGTCAGCGGCATGTAGGCATCGGCAAAATAGGCCGACTTGTAATGCAGTTCAACGCCGGTCTGGATGAAGAGCACTTTCTTAAAAATAAAGTCGTACGTGCCGCGAGCGTTCACAAACAGGGTAGGTACGCGCATAATGTCGCTGCGCGAAATCACGGTGTAGTAGGCCTGTGTTTGCGCTTTCCAGCGTTTGGCCCCCGCCGATGCTCCCAACCCCACGCGCACCATGCTGAACGCGCTGCTCAATTGCTGCGGGCGGGCATCTTCGTCGAAATAGATGTAGTTGTTCAGCAGAAAATAATCCAGGCCCGGCGTGATACGCACGTTCTTATAGCGCAGGTTCAGCACCCCGTAGGCATGTTGCGTACCACGCAGGCCAAAACTGTTCGACCAGCTATAATGATTGCTCTCAAACCGTTGCTGCAACAGCGTTGGCGAAGCAAACACACTCCGGTAGCCGACGGTAGCAAACCGGGTTTCGAGCTGACCTTCGAGCCGCAGGTCGCGCCCAAGCAGGTATTCGCCCTCGGCGGTAAGTCGGGTCAGGCTGTCGGGGAAGTAGTAGCCAAGCCACAGGCCCAACATGGTTTCCTGCCGCAGCCGGGGGTTAGTGTAGTTCCCAAACAAGGCCGAATCGGCCCGCGTGGCTATCCGGTTATAGGTCCCCTGCTGCCCGTAAACGCGGTTACGCAGGTAGGTCCGGTAGTTGAATCCCTTGAAATCGCCTTTCAAACCAAACTGATTTTCGAGCAATCGGTACTGATTGTCCTGAAAGGTAGCCAGGGAATCTAACTCGACCCGGCGGGTGGCGTCGGCAAATTGAGCACGGTTCAGGCGCGGGAACGAACGCGTCAAAACTGAATCGGTCCGTATCGTAAAATCATCGAAGCTATTGATTTGCCGCAAATAGTCGAGTCGGTGAAACAACTGAAACCCCTCTACCGCCTTGAATTGCTGGTAAATATGCCAGCGGTTGCTTCGTTCTTTGCCAACGGCATCAAACAAACGGGGGCTACCTTGATAGAAAAACCGGTCGAGCGTACCGTCGGAGCGGAGATTGGGCAACACGCCCCCCTGCTCGGGTTGTTCGTGGTTCAGGTGGTTGAAATGGGCGAGCAGGGTGTACTTTTCGTTTTTGGTGCGGTAGTTCATGTGACCCACAAACGCCCAGCTTTGCACCAAAAACAGGGCGGTCGAGCTATTGCCCTGCCGGTCGGGAATGCCGTACTGCTTTCGCGAGGTGACCCGTTGCGCGTTGAAGCCCACGTTGAAGCGCGGGTTTACATTCTGGCTAAAATCGAAGTTCAGAACGTTCTGATTCCGCCCGCCCAACACAAAATACACCCGCGTAAACGGCGACTTGGTGTCATAATACTTTACACCATTGGTTTGGTACGCATAGGGCGCAAACACCGAGTACCCCGTTTGTGCGCCAATTTGCGTGGGTGCCTGATAAAATGTAGGCCGTAGGGCCGTACCCAGATTGCCTAAGTCCTGATACAGATTTCCGTTCCGCTGCACAAAATTATACAGGTGAACCCCGTCGAGCAGGGTATCGGTTGTGTACAGGGTTTTGCGGTTGTTCAGCACGTCGGACTCCAGAAAATACCGCGTTGTTTTTGGGCCGTAGATCACCTTGGTCGAGTCGTCGATACCGGCCCGCCCCGACGATGAGCCACCACCACCCGGACGCCCGCCCGACTGCCCCCCAAAACCGCCCCCCCCCGGTCGACCGGGCAGGTTGGTGCCGGGGAACCCCTGCGCCCGAATTTCGTCTACCAGTAAAAGGGTCATCAGCCCCATCAGGGCGTAGTATGTGAATCGGCAAACGCCAGACTGCTGTATCAAACTGTTCAAATTAATTTCGCGAGACCCCACAAAAGTAAATCAAAACCCCACAAGCCCCAGCCCGTTTGAACAGGTTAACGGCCCATTAAGCTTTTTTAGGATCTGATGTTACGCCACCATTCCGGCGGCTAGTTTAATTTTGAGTATGCAGACCACTCTAGACCTCTACACCGACTACTTGCTCAGTAGCTTTGGCCA
>RDXN01000019.1 GCA_004292855.1 Cytophagales bacterium | reverse complement strand
CGGTTGTACCTGAAAGCCATGCAAGCGGCTTTTGCCGAACTGACCGTCCTCAAAAATCAACTCAGTCAACATCCAGAAATGACCTTGGCGTAACATCAGCTATAAGTCTGGCCAAAATGCTTTCGCTGATTGTTCGTCCTGAAAAATGCACAATGATTGGTACTTTTTAGGAAAAACCATAATTACAGCCGTGGGTTGATTTTGATGGCCTAGCCACATGGTAATCTTGATGCCGTGGTCAATTTTGTTTTTCATGCCCAATGCCTCTCTTAATATTGGGTCTGTCACAGAAGCATAACCTTCTAATATTGCCTTTTTAACCCCAAGTCGAGGAGTTTTAGAGACGTAAATCTTGAAATCCTTGATATTAATAAGAATTGAGGAGCCAAAAGAGAGTTGGTGTTCGTCCAAAGTGCAGATTATAAGCTGTTTAGCCTCTTGTTTGTTTGGCATTAATCTAACTACATTGTTCGTTTTGCCCACATCCCAAGTGTATAGTGAGGTCTTTGGGAAAGCCCAACGGAAAGTTGACTCTTGGGCTATACTATCACCATCGCAGAATAGTATGATGAAAAATGAGAGAGGTAAAAAGGCAAGACTTCGGATCATAGCAAAGTGGTTAAAAGTTTCAACAGATTTACTGAGGAGCAGGATTAAAGTGATGACTAAGAACACAACTTATAAACCCTGTTTTTTGAGGGCAGGATTTTTTCGCTGTGCTTCTTTCTGTGCCTCTATTCTCTGTTGTTTGTTCCATTCAGGAATACTTGATATGGAGAAACCGAAGCCGAGATTGTGGTGGTTGTGGGCTATCTGTAAATCAACATGATTAGTACGATTTCTAAAGTAAATGTATTCATCTCTGCTATAGTTGTCTATGTATCGTTTATATGGCTTACCGTATATACTTACTAACTGGTTATATAGTTCTAAAATTCTCTTTTCAAAAATTTTCGGATTGTACATATTATGAAATCCTAAATTATGACACATAGACGCTACTAACTCATCTCTGTCATTAAAGTAAAAAGAAGCGAGTCCAAATATGTCGTCAGATATGGTGACTTCGTATTGTATAAAGTCCCCTTTCTCAAATGATTCGTGAATCATTCTACTTCCCTTTTGTTTCTCCTTCCTCTCTATATAACTTTTCGGTGTACCCCACGGATAACCTCTAAAGCCATTGCCGGGAGGTGTTTGAGGTATATCTTTCTGGCCAAATGACCAAAACTGCGCGTTTGTAAAAGATGGTTGCACTATTAGCAAAAGGAATACAAAAAGGGTGTAAGCTAGTCTCATAAAACAGTAGGCTTGTCAAGCAAAAGTAAAAACTCAATGTTATTAGGCAATAATAAGTCACCAACCCCATATATCAAAAAAAAGTTACATGTAGGTCTATTCCAACGCTACATCAATGAATTGAAAGAAATGGCTACGAGAACAGGAGGTGAGGGGTAAATTCGTCTGAACCGTCAACTAATCCGTCAACTACCTAAGAATAGTATTTTATAATATTGATTGTCAACGATATATTAAAGCTTATGGTGGCTCCGCCGGGAATCGAACCCGGATCTAGCGTTTAGGAAACGCCTATTCTATCCGTTGAACTACAGTGCCAAAAAGGCGGGCAGTGAGAACACTGCCCGCTGAAGGTGTGCAAAATTGAGCAAAAAAGGCCAGTTCAGCAACTAAGCCGTTGTTACTACTTCTGCTGTCACTCCATCCAGTCCGTAACCGTCGCCCTCTTCCGCGAAATCGGTGAGCGGAATATCGAGCCAGTTGGGGTAAATCTGGAAGTGACGCTCTCGGATGAGCTTGTACACGATGTTGCGGAGTTCATTGACGTTCTTGCGGGTTTGTGCCGAGATAAACACCACGTTATCTGCTTTTTGAGTCAAATACGTCTTTTTGAGGTATTCGAGAGCAGTTTTACGGCGCGTTGCTACGGCCACCGGCTCTTCGCCCTCTTCGTCGTACTCAGGTGCCCACTCTTCCTTCGGTACAAATTGATCCATCTTGTTGAAGACCAATATCGTCGGTTTGTCGGCAGCTTTGATATCGGCTAAGGTTGCGTTTACCACATCAATGTGCTCTTCAAACGAAGGGTGTGATACGTCGACTATGTGCAACAGGATGTCGGCTTCGCGCACCTCGTCGAGCGTCGATTTGAACGACTCGATCAGTGTGGTGGGTAGCTTACGGATAAATCCAACGGTGTCGGTCAGCAGGAACGGGATGTTGCCCAGCACCACCTTGCGCACGGTTGAATCGACCGTGGCAAAGAGTTTGTTTTCGGCAAATACGTCGGCTTTGGCCATCGTGCGCATGAGCGTTGACTTACCCACGTTCGTGTAGCCAACGAGCGACACACGCACAAGCCGGTCGCGCTCTTTGCGCCGGGTTTGGCTTTGCTTGTCAATCTTTTCGAGCTTCTCCTTCAAAAACGCGATCCGATCCTGCACAATCCGGCGGTCGGTTTCGAGTTCCTTCTCACCCGGACCGCGCATTCCCACGCCACCTTTCTGACGGCTCAAGTGGCTCCACATGCGCGTCAGGCGGGGGTACATGTACTGGTACTGTGCCAGTTCGACCTGCACACGCGCCTGTGCGGTTTGCGCCCGCATCGAGAAAATATTCAGAATCAATAGACTCCGGTCGAGCACTTTGATGTCTTTAAACGACGCTTCGAGATTACGTACCTGCGAGGGCGTCAGATCGTCGTCGAAGATGACCGTATCAACGGGGTTGTCGATGATGTACGTCTGGATTTCCTCCAGCTTACCCTTGCCCACATAGGTCTTGGTGTCGGGCCGTTCGAGTTTCTGGGTAAACGACTTTTTGGTTACGATCCCCGACGTTTGTGCCAGAAACGCCAGTTCGTCCAGATATTCTTTGGCCTGATCAGCCGATTGCTTTTGTGTAATCAGGGCAACGAGAACGGCGGTTTCTGATGGTTTTTGGGTTTCGATCATAAAAAAATAACGAGTCAGTGTTAGTAAAAGTTTCGATTTGAATTGGCAGGCGGATTGAACGGATTGGGCGGATTTTTGTCATCCCGACGCAGGAGGGATCTAGCTTGTAAATGCTCAATTTGAGGGTAAGGGTGTTAGACCCCTCCCTTGTCGGGATGACAAAAAATCCGTGCCAACCCGCTCGATTCCGCCCCGGCGTACCGGTTCAATCCGCGTTCCTATTCATCACACATTAACAGTTTTCCAGCGGCCCCGGCGGAAGACCAGAATGGCGCATACCGCCAGCAACGTTTCGCTGAACGCTACCGACCAGAAAACTCCCTCCGGCCCCCAATTCAGGGTTTGGGCGAGGAAATAAGCCAACGGAATTTCGATCACCCAAAAGCAAACGATGTTGATGAGCGTTGGCGTTTTGGTATCGCCCGCGCCGTTGAGGGCCTGCGTCAACACCATTCCGTAGGCAAAGGCCACATAGCCGAGGCAGAAGATTTTCAGACACTGTACCGCCGTGGCTACCACAGCCGGTTCCTTGTTAAAGATGCCCACCACTTCGGCGGCAAAGACGTAAAACCCAATACCTACCAAAACCAGGAACACCATATTCCCGACTGCTGCCCGCCACGCAGAGGTTTCGGCCCGGTCGGGTTGGCCCGCGCCGAGGTTCTGCCCCACGAGCGTCGCAGCCGCGTTGGCGAGGCCCCACGACGGTAAAATAGTGAAGATCAGAATCCGAATGGCAATGGTGTAGCCCGCAACGGCGTCGCTGCCGAAGCTAGACACAAGCCGCGTCAGGAACACCCAACTCGCCGAACCGATCAGGAATTGGGCTGTACCACCTGCCGCAATGCTCAACAGGTTGCGAATAACACCCGTGTCGGGGGCCATGTCGGTAGAGCGAACTTCCACGATGCCAGTACTCCGGGTAAGCGCGTAAAGTTGGTATAAAACCCCCAGCGAGCGGCCTATGGTGGTAGCCACTGCCGACCCCATCACGCCCAGTTCGGGGAATGGTCCCCAACCAAAAATGAGCACCGGACACAGCACGATGTTGACCGCGTTGGCAAGCCATAGTGACCGCATGGCTGCCGAGGCCATACCCGCCCCGCGCAAACAGCCACTAAGTGTGTAAAGCAACATGATGGCGGGCGAGCTGGCAAAAATCATGCGCGTAAAGCCCACACCGTTGGTAATCAGACGCTCACTGCCACCCATAAGCCGCAGAATGTCTTCGGCAAACAGGAAACCCGGTATGCCAAGTAACAGAGACGCTACCAACGACACCAGGATAACCTGCCCAATAGCCCGCCCGGCCTCGCGGGGGCTGTTTTCGCCCACCCGACGTGCGACAAGGGCCGTTGCACCCGTACTCATGCCGATAGCCAGGGCGTACACGAGCGTCAGGACTGACTCAGTAAGGCCAACGGTTGCCACGGCTTCGGTGCCGATGCGGGCCACAAAAAACACGTCGACCACGGCAAACAGCGACTCCATCACCATCTCCAGAATCATGGGGACAGACAACAGAAAGATGGCCCGGTTGATACTGCCGGACGTAAAATTGGATTCAGAACCGCGTAGTGCGGCCAGAAAAAGAGTGAAAAACTTTTTCATTTGAAAAAGGGATCAAGGGCGTAACGAACCAGCGAAGGCATAACAAAGCCTGATGGTTGAGCACGCAAAAGCCAGAAAAATGGAACAGAGTCGTCCGCAGCGGACTAAGAAAAAAACTAGAAGAAGCCCAGGGGCTTTAGATAAGGATGAACAGCTTCATCGGCAAGAGTGGCCCACGGAGAATGGGCGCGTTTACGGCTGCAAACGTAGGGGAAAGTTTTTGATTTGCAAAATGTTGTGGCGGATCGTTATTCTTTAACTTCAATGCAAAAGGATTGGAACGCGGATGACGCGGATGCAAGCAACACGGATATTCACAGATCTTTTAAGAATCCGTGTCGACCCGCGTTGCTTGCATCCGCGTCATCCGCGTTCCAATTTTGTAGGAAAACTGGTATAACTATCGCTCGGCTTGCAAAGGAGATTGGCTCACTTTTAAATAGGTATCAAACCATTTTTGATAACGAACAAGGCGGTCTTGCTGGTAGCTTGGGGTAGTGATGCCGTGAAACTGGCCCGGATAGATGACCAATTGCGTTGGGATGTTGAGCGTGCGGAGGGCCTGATAAAGTTGTTCGCTGCCCGCCACCGGCACGTTAAAATCTTTCTCGCTTGCCATAAACATCGTGGGCGTTTTTATCCGGTCGGCTTTCAGGAACGGGTAGGAGAGTTTCAGGTACTTGTCTACGTTTTTCCAGGGCGCACCTAGTTCGTTTTCAAATTGCCGAATATACTGATCGGAGCCGTACATGGTTAGTTGGAGCGCACTCCCGGCTCCACTAGCTGCGGCTTTGAATCGAGTGTCGGAGGCAATGACGTAGTTGGTCAGGATGCCGCCGTAGCTCCAGCCGCCAATTCCGAGCCGGGCGGGGTCGGCGGTGCCCTGCTGCACAAGCGCGTCGGCTGCACCGAGAATATCCAGCACCTCTTTGTTGCCCCAATCGGAGTAGATGGCTTTGGTGAACTCAAGGCCGCGCCCGTTGCTACCCCGGTAGTTGACGCCCACCACGGCATAACCCCCAGCGGCCAACACTTGCCGCGTCAGGTCGAAGCCGTACGTATCCTGAGCCACTGGTCCACCGTGAATGAAAAATACTGTCGGTAGTTTGGTGGCCGGGGTATTGGGTGGCAGAAACAACAGGTTTGAGACCGTCGCGCCGTCTTTACTTTTCGAGGTATAGCCCGTTACGGTCGCCATCGTGAGCGGGGCCACAAATTCGTCCTGCACGGTGGTCAGTCGGCGGGGTTTGGCTTGGTCGAGAGCGTAGATTTCGGTGGGTAGTTGGGGTTCGCTCATCAGGGTGACCCAGCCGCCTTTGGGGTTGGTTTCGAGGTCGGCAAAGGCGCGGTCGCCGGAGGTCAGATAGGTGAGTTGCCCATCCGAAACGCGATATTCGGCTACGTGCGTCCGGCGATCATCGTCGACCAATACGCCCACCGATTTGCCATCTGCCGCCCAGCGGGCATTCCGCACAGGCCGATCAAGCGCGAGCGACAGCAATCGGGGCTGGGGAATTGTTGTGCCGTCGACAGAGAGCAGGGCCAAAACGGGCTGGTCGTACATCAGGAAATTTCCCGACCCCGTCGAGCGTAGATAAGCAAGTTGCTTGCCGTCGGGACTCCACATGGGTGCCCCATCGCGACCCGGCCAATCGGTGAGTTGTCGGGCGGTGGCTCCCTTACGGGCTTCGATCAGATACAGATCGGTGTTCTCGTTTCGGTCGGGGTCGTCGGTGTGGTTGCTCACAAAAGCCAGCCATTTTCCATCCGGCGACCAAGTGGGGCCGCTTTCTTCTTGTATGCCCCTGGTGAGCGTGTCGAGGGTTTTCTTCTCCACATCGAACACATACAGATGCGCGGGTCGGCGGTCGAGATAGCCTTTTACGTCGGTCTTGAACTGGTAGCGATCAAGCACGTAAGGCTGGCGAATTTTGGTTTTGGCGGAGTCTGAGTAGTCCTTGTCGCGGATTACCAGCGCGATTTGCTTACCCGTCGGCGACCATTCGTAGTCTTCCAGTTCGCCCTTGAGGTCGGTCAGTTTTTTGGCCTCGCCCCCGCGCCGATCCATCAGCCAAAGCTGGGCCGATGGGGGTGTGGCTGGAGTGCTCGAATTACTGCGCCCCGACACGAACGACAGATACCGACCGTCGGGACTCCATCGGGGCGAGGCTTCCCCGTCGGGGCTGTTGGTGAGTTGAACCGACTGCTGCCCATCCCAGCTAATCATCCAGATATCGGCATTGCGTTTGTCTTTGGCGACGTCGACGCTCGACTGCACAAACGCCACCCAGCCGCCGTCGGGCGACACCTGCGGATCAGCAATGCTCTGAAGCCGGAGAACGTCGGCGGGGCCAATGGGGCGTTTGGCGGTTGTTGTTGCCGGGGTAGGCTGGGCCGTAGTGGGCAGGCAACCGGCAAGGCCCGAAAGGAGCAAGGCAGAGTAAAGGAGCTTCATTGGAATAGGAGTGAAGTGGCTGACAAAAAGGGCATTACCGCTTACAAATATCGACTATTTGGTGCTTTTAATAAAACATTGCTGACGCTCAGAGGCTGTCTGAGTTGGAGAAGCCGTCGCATAGCCGCACCGGCGGACCGGACCAAATGTTTGTAGAAAAACAGGTTCTTAGGTTTCTAAACGTCGCTTAGCGACTTAACAATTTGCCAATCGGTTCGGTCGCTACGCGACGGAGTTTATTGTGGAAGACAAATTTTGGCTACAAACATTGGGTCCGGTCCGCCGGTGCGGCTACGCGACGAAAATTAAGTCAAACAGCTTGTCGAAGGGCCTCGCGTCAGCAACAATTTCGCTAACATTTCCCCCCAACAACCCACATCACTGTGTTACCTGGACATGACAACCTTACAAGCCCTCGCCCATTTTCTGGCTCAAAAATTTGCCACTGACCGCTACCCGCCCGACGAACAAGGTGGTATTTACAAACCCTCCGCCCGACCCATTGCGCGGCTGGGGTTGGCCCTGGAGCCGTTCTCCGGCATCGACAACTGGGCGCGAGAGAACCAATTTGACGCTCTCTGGCTCCACCGTCCCTGGCAACTCCCGCCCGATGCTCTGCCCGACGACATAGGCGTTCTCTACCATCACCTGCCGTTCGATGAGCACCTGACGATGGGCTACAGCCCCGCGATGGCCGAAGCTGTAGGTCTGCAAACACTCGAACCAATTGGCTTTAAGCAGGGTCAAAATCCTGATGGAACGCCGTTGCCCAAACGCCACATCGGTATGCTAGCCAATGCGCCCGAACAAACGTTTGCCGAATGGCAGGAGCGCGTTCGGGCGGTGTTTGGTGGATTCGACGAGGCCAGAGAAGGACAACGCCAACCCATCAACCGCGTTGCTGTGGTGGGAGCCATGAACGAGACCTTGGTGCATGAAGCCGCCGAGCGTGGAGCCACGCTGTATTTGACAGGGCAGTACAGGCCATCAGCTAAAGAAGCCGTTAACGAAACAGGCATCCATATGATCGCCGTGGGGCACCGACGGAGCGAAGAATGGGGTTTGCAGGCGTTGGAGCAGCTTATGGTAACTTCTTCAGCTCCACTTGCAACCAGGCTTTATCGGCCTCTTTAGCCTGTTGGGCAATGCCTTTCTGTAAACACGTTCGGGCGTCGGGTTTGCGCCCAAGCTTGGTGAGCAGCCGCGCCTGAGTGATCAAGTTTAAAGGGGATGGGTCAAGTTGGGAAGCCCGTTGAGACCAGCGCAGGGCCTGCGTCAGATCTGTTTTGTTGATGGTTTGCCCCGACAGACCGTCGACCAGATCGCGGAGTTGAGCGGCTGTGACTTTCGACATAGGTCTGCTCAAATCGAGGGTTGTGTCGGCCATGACCTTGTTGGCCTGTTGCATGGTGGAGTCCTTGAACATGTCGTTCATCATGGCCATCATGGGCTTCATCCGTTGACCTACCACACGGTTCAGACTATCCAGTTCGGCGTCGGTTTTGGTCATCAGGCGGGTTTCCGCAATCTTTTTGGCCAGTGCAACGTAGTGATTTGGTAAGCGGGAGGCTTTGTAAAAACGCAGCCGGGTATCGTCGGCATCGCGATCAAATTGAGCCTTCTGTTCGGGCGATGGCGTTGTTACAAATGGATTAAGAGCTAGTTTTTTAGCTGTTACGTTTTTGATCAGACCTTCCAAAACTAACTCGTCCTGCGTGGCTACAGCGTCTTTGAAATCATTCTCTTCAGCGCGGAGTTGAGCCTTAACCAGATTCATTGTTAGATGCCGTTTGGCCGGATGAAGTATCATCTGTGTGCTTTGCTTGGCCAGTAAGGGATAGGCTTTTGTGTAGGTTGTGGATAGCGTTTTGCTCAAAAACTCAATTTGCTCATTGCTGAGGGTGTCGGTTTTCCCTTGTGGCAGGGTTTGGACGTACGCATCGAGCACGTCGCCGGTGGGGCGGTCGTATTCCAATTGTTTCTGCAACATGCCCCGCAAAAATTCGGGGGAGCGTTCGCCCGCGTCGAACCGCTTGTTCCAGACGTTCATGGCGTTGGTGGCGTTGGCGTCGGAGAGGGCGCGTTGGGCCTCGGCCAGAAACGAGTCGATGCCGTTGTAGCCCATTGTCCGGCGAATGAGCCGACCATCGGAGCCGACGAACAGCGAGGTCGGGAAGGCCTGCACACCGTAGCGTTTGGCGATGGTTTCGCCTTCGCCCCGTTCGGCGTCGATCTTGTAGTTGATGAACCCAGCGTTCATTTTAGCCCCCACGCGGGCGTCGGGAAAGGCCTTGGCGGCCATTAGCTTGCAGGGGCCGCACCAGGTTGTGTAGACGTCGACAAAAATCGGCTTGTTCTCCCGACGGGCCTCGGCCATTACCTGCGCCCATGAGCCGTGGAAGAACTTAATACCGTCGGCGTGGGCAACGCTAATGAGTAATGAGTAATGCGTAATGAGCAGTAAGATGGAGCGGAGAGATACCATAAGTTGAGGATTAATTGATGAAAATCTCATCAACAAGTACTAAAGCGGATTTTGGTTTGCCCGTTTTCTCGTCGGGGGGGAAGGCAACGGGTTTCGCGACGATTTTCAGAAACGAGACGGTTTGAGGCTTGAACGAGCAAGTTATGGCTTTCAGTTCATGAAATTCTCGCTTGGCCGGTTGCGCAGGTTTAAGCTTGCCAAGCAACTTCATCTGATCCCGACTGTTACCTCCCCAAATCTCCACGGTGGCGGGTGGCAGCACATTGGTTTCTTCTTCGACCATAATCCGCAACGCCACCGAACTAACATTGACGGGTTTGCGAAACTCGGAAACCAGGGCCAGGTCGTTATTCCGAACACCCAGCCAGTTGTTGGCCCAGGCGGGGCTATTGGCACTGAACGTGCCGAGGATGCCATCGAAAAAAGCGGCTGCACCGCCCACCTGATGAACCCGGTTAAGCGGGAACAACAGATTGACACTGTCGGGTTTATGGATGCTTTTATAATAATCGAACGTGGCGGTGTTACTGCCAAACCAGCCCTCTTTGTAGGCTCGTGCCTTCACTCGGGTTGGCTGGCTAATGACGGTTTGATTACCCAAAATGGGTGAATTGACGCTGTCAGGCTCGGTCCCGTCGGTGGTGTAACGAATTTGCACGCCTTTGATCGGGTGTTTCAGTTGCACCAAAATTGACTCGGTGAAGATAGGCGACGGGTTTTTTAACTGCGGAGGATTGAGCGTGATTGGTTTGCTTGCCGCCCCGTCGAAGCCGCTAATAAACTGGATACCGGCGTTGGCTTTCTGGAGTTGCGTGATCTGCGCGGGTGTTAGGGCAGTGTTCCAGAGCGAAACGGTTTTCAAGTTTTTAAACCCGCCAATCTGTTTCTGGAGATCGGCGAAACTCACTTTCGTACCGGATAAAGCCAGCGTTTTTAGCACTTTCAACGAAGTCAGTTCGGCCAGTCCGTTGCCCGTGATGTCGGTGAAATTGAGGTCGAGTTTTTGCAGATTTTCAAACGGTCTAACACGCTTCAAATCGGCATCTTTTACGGGTAATTTGTTCAGACTCAGCGAAACGATTTGCTCTTTTACGGGGCTGAGTTCGTCTAATTGTTCGGGATTATAAGCGGCTCGACTGTAGAGGTTTACAGCCAACGCAGGCGACTCTCTGGCCAGAAATGCCACCGTCCGGTAATCGTTGTTTAAGTCTTTAACTACCTCTTCGTCAGGAGCTTCAAAGTCATATTCTTCTACGGCCTGTACCGGTTTGAACAATGATGCAGCCACAAACCTGAGCGAATCGGTAGGGGGCAAATCGACCACGCGCTTATCGAATTCAGCTCGACCTTTCACCCATAAGGTTAACAGTTGAATTTCCTGCGGTGTTAACTGGGTTTTGCCTGATGGCGGCATGTGTTTTTTCTCGTCTAGCGAAAGGTGAACCCGTTGCAAGAGCAAACTGATGTCGGGTCGACCAGCCACGAACAACTTCCCCGTTTTGCCGCCTTTCCTAATCGATTCGGCGTCGACCAAACTCAGTTGTCCTTTCAGCTTGTCGGGATTGTGGCAACTCATGCACTTCTGCTCGAAAATGGGCAGAATCACATCGTTGAACACGACGGCCTGATCAAGGGGGACGGGTTCGGCTTGTGCGTTGCTGCTCAGGGGTTTGAACAGGAAGTTGTCGCCGTGGGTGAGCGTGGCCCCGTAGTGACCGGCCCCAACAAGGCAAACTACGGTTGCCAACGCGCCAAACTGAGCGATTCGGGTGGTGTACCACGCTTTTTTACGTGCCCAATAGACCAGTGCGGAAAGGAAAAAGATACCCACGCCCGTCCATTTGTGCCATTGCAATACCGACCCAGTATAGCCGTCTTCCCGCGACAAAAACAGGCCCATAATCACCGTCAGCCCCGCCGAGAGCGTGCCAACAAGCAGCAGACTGCTCAGGAATTCACCATAAGAATTGCGCCCAAACCGAAAGACTTCCATAACCATCGCCAGCAACAGCAGCACGATGGGAAAATGCAGTAGCAGCGGGTGCATTCGGCCCAGGGGTTGCAACCAAACGGGCACCACAATCCGGTCCTCGAACAGCAACAGAACCAGCACAAAAATTACGATGGCAAACAGAGCCTGCTCGGCTATCTGGATTATTCGTTTGTTCATGATGCTTTGAATAGGAACACGGATTGAACGGGTTGAACGGGTTGAACGGATTAACACGGATTTTTGTCTGACCCGCAAAAAGAAAAATCTGTTGTAATCTGTTGCATCCGTCAAATCCGTGTTCCCATCCTTTTCTAAATAATATCGTGTATCACTTTCCCCGAAACATCCGTGAGCCGATACCGGCGACCGAGGTGCTTGAAAATCAGTTTCTCGTGGTTAAGGCCCATTTGATTTAGCACAGTGGCTTGGAAATCATGCACATGCACGGGATCTTTGATAATGTTATAGCCCATGTCGTCGGTTTCGCCGTAGACGATGCCGGGTTTGATGCCCCCGCCCGCCATCCAGATCGTGAAGCAGCGCGGGTGGTGATCGCGACCGTAATTGTCGGCGGTGAGTTTGCCTTGTGTGTAGCTCGTGCGGCCAAACTCTCCCCCCCAGATCACGAGGGTTTCGTCGAGTAAACCGCGCTGTTTGAGGTCCGTAACAATTGCCGCCGATGCCTGATCCACGTCTTTGGCTTGTCGGGCAATCTCGAAGGGCAAGTTGCCGTGCTGATCCCAACCCTGATGATACAATTGCACAAACCGAACGCCGTTTTCCGATAGTTTTCTGGCTAGTAGGCAGTTAGCGGCAAACGTACCCGGCACCAAGCAGTCGGGGCCGTAGAGTTTGATGATGTCGTCCGGCTCTTTCGAGAGGTCCATCACTTCGGGGACCGCCGTTTGCATCCGGTAGGCCATTTCGTACTGCTTCACTTTGGCGGTAATTTCGGGGTCGCCAAATTCCTGATACGAGAGGTCGTTGAGTTGGGCAAGGTTGTCGAGCATGTCCCGCCGGGCCTGCCGATCCATGCCATCGGGGTCGCGGAGATACAAAACCGGGTCTTCGCCTTTGCTGAACTGCACGCCCTGATGAACAGAATCCAAGAACCCGTTCGACCACAATTTGGAGTAAACGCCCTGCCCGTTGCCAATGCCCCGCGAGAGCAACACCGTGAAGTTGGGCAAGTTTTTGTTCTCATTACCAAGTCCATAGCTTAACCAAGACCCCATGCTTGGGCGGTTGCCCTGCTGCGAACCCGTCTGCAAAAACGTGAGGGCAGGGTCGTGATTGATGGCCTCCGTGAACATGGATTTCACGATACAAATGTCATCGACAATCCCGGCGGTGTACGGAAACAGGTCGCTGACCCACGCCCGCGACTGCCCGTATTGCTTGAAATCGATAAACGAACCGACCATCGGAAACGACTTCTGATTGGCAGTCATGCCCGTCAGACGTTGGGTTCCGCGCACGGACGGGGGCAATTCCTGCCCCATCAGTTCGCGCAGTTTGGGCTTATAATCAAACAGTTCCTGCTGCGAGGGCGCACCGTTCTGGAACAGATAAATTACCCGTTTGGCTTTCGGCGCGAAGTGCGGAATGCCCGGAGCAAGTCCATCGTCGTCGGCCCCGTTGCCGCTGAACAGGTCGGGAATCAGCAATGATCCCAAAGCCGCGCTGCCGAGGCCCAAACTGAGCCGGGACAAAAACCGACGGCGGTTAAAATTCAGGCCGTGTTCGAGAATTTCTTTTTCCATTGTGGTGCATTTCGCCCCCCGCCCTAAAGGGGTGAGGTTTACCCACAAGTCTGGGGGTTTGTTTTTAAGTACTCGTTCTTTGACATCCTGTATCCATCTACTAAGGTTTGAAA